>NZ_CP194644.1:3050113-3660136 GCF_050990935.1 Streptomyces sp. L7
CACGACCGCTTCGCGAACTGGCTCGACCCGTTCTCGCAGAAGGTCTACGACGCGCAGGGCGGCAGTTTCCAGCTCGTTCAAGGCCTCTTCGGCCTGGCGCACGGCGGCCTCGTCGGGACCGGCCTCGGGCAGGGCCAGCCGTGGGTCACGCCCGTGTCGCAGAGCGACTACATCATCGCGAGCCTCGGCGAGGAGCTCGGCCTGGCCGGCCTGTTCGCGATCTTCGCGCTCTACCTCATCTTCGTGGCGCGCGGCCTCCGGATCGGCTTCGCCGGACAGGACGACTTCGGCAAACTGCTCGCGGTGGGGCTGTCGTTCACCGTCGGCCTGCAGTGCTTCATCGTCATCGGCGGAGTGACGCGGGTGATCCCGCTCACCGGTCTGACGACGCCGTTGCTCGCGGCGGGAGGCTCCTCCCTCGTGGCCAACTGGATCATCGTGGCACTGCTGCTGCGGCTGTCCGACACCGTCCGCAACCAACCCCGTCTGGTGGTGAGCTGAACGATGAATCGTGAGATCAAGCGGGTCAGCACGATCGTGCTGGTGATGTTCCTGGCGCTCCTGGTGTCCACGTCGATCCTCCAGGCTTTCCAGGCGGACAGCCTGGCCGCCGACGCGCGGAACACCCGCGCGCGCAACGACAGCTATGCGGCCCAGCGCGGCGCGATCCTGGTCGGCGGCCAGCCGATCGCGCAGTCCGTGCCGTCGAGCGACGTGTACAAGTGGCAGCGCGAGTACAGCAACGGACCGCTGTACTCGGCCGTGACCGGCTTCTATCCGGTCAACGGCGAGGCGACCGGGCTGGAGGGCGCCCTCGACGATCGGCTGTCCGGCACCTCCAACGCGCAGTTCTTCGAGCGGATCAACTCGATCCTGACCGGCAAGAACCCGCAGGGCGCGACGGTCGAGACGACGATCGTCGCGAAGGCGCAGCAGGCGGCCTGGGACGCGCTCGGGGATTACCAGGGCGCCGTGGTGCTGCTGGAGCCGAAGACCGGCAAGATCCTCGCGATGGTGTCGAAGCCCACCTACGACCCCAACGTGCTGGCCTCCCACGACACCGCGGCCGTCAACACGGCCTACCAGCAGCTCCTCGCCGCCCCGGGCAGCCCGCTCACCAACCGCACCATCGGCGGCAACCTGAACCCGCCCGGCTCCACGTTCAAACCGGTCATGAGCGCCGCCGCGTTCGGGACGGGCCAGTTCACCAAGGACAGCCAGCTCCCGAACGTGGCCTCACTCCCCCTCCCGGGCTCCCCGACCGTCGTCAAGAACGACTCGCTGACCACCTGCGGCCCCGGCGCGACGGTGTCGATCGCGACCGCGCAGATCCTCTCCTGCAACATCCCGTTCGCCGAGCTCGGCATGCAGCTTCAGCCGCAGGTGATCAAGGACCAGGCCGACAAGTTCGGCTTCAACCAGCCCCTGAGCATCCCGATCCCGGTCGAGAAGAGCGTCTACCCGCTCTACACCGACCCCGCGGAGCGGGCGCTCGGCTCGTTCGGGCAGAAGGACGACCGGGCCACCCCGCTGCAGATGGCGATGGTGTCGGCCGCGGTCGCGAACGGCGGGAAGCTGATGACGCCGAACCTCGTCGACTCGATCCGCTCGTCGGACCTGCAGCCGATCGAGACGTTCCAGCCCCAGCAGTTCTCGCAGCCGATGAGCCAGCAGAACGCCGACACCATCAAGCAGATGATGGTCGACGGCGTCGATCACGGCGTTGCGAGCAATGCAAGAATAGACGGGGTCGAGGTCGGCGGTAAGACGGGGACGGCGCAGAACGGGGCGACCGACCCGTACACCCTGTGGTTCACAGGATTCGCGCCGGCGAACGACCCTCAGTTCGCCGTTGCGGTAGTCGTTGAAAATGGCGGTGGACGGGGTCAGAGCGGCACGGGTAACTCCATCGCCGCGCCGATCGCGAAAAAAGTACTAGAGGCGGTGCTGAATAAATGAGACCCACAGCAGGGCTCACCTTCGGAGGACGTTACGAGCTGCAGTCGCGGATCGCGATCGGCGGCATGGGCGAGGTCTGGCAGGCGACCGATCTGGTCATCGGCCGCACCGTCGCGATCAAGATCCTCAAAGACGAGTACCTCGGCGACCCCGGCTTCCTCGAGCGCTTCCGCGCGGAGGCCCGCCACGCCGCGCTGGTCAACCACGAAGGCATCGCGAACGTCTACGACTACGGCGAGGAGGAGGGCAGCGCCTTCCTCGTGATGGAGCTGGTGCCCGGTGAGGCGCTCTCCACCATCCTCGAGCGCGAGCACGTCCTCAGCACCGACCGCACCCTCGACATCGTCGCGCAGACCGCCGCCGCCCTGCACGCCGCGCACGCCGCCGGGCTCGTCCACCGCGACATCAAGCCGGGCAACCTCCTGATCACGCCGGACGGCCGGGTCAAGATCACCGACTTCGGCATCGCCCGCATCGCCGACCAGGTCCCGCTCACGGCCACGGGCCAGGTCATGGGAACGGTGCAGTACCTGTCGCCCGAGCAGGCGTCGGGCCACCCGGCATCCCCGACCACCGACATCTACTCCCTCGGCATCGTCGCCTACGAGTGCCTCGCGGGCCGCCGCCCGTTCACCGGCGAGTCGCAGGTCGCCATCGCCATGGCGCAGATCAACGAGGCGCCGCCGGAGCTGCCGCCCACGGTCGCCGAACCGGTCCGCAACCTCGTCTTCGCCTGCATCGCGAAGAACCCCGCCGACCGTCCCGCCTCGGCGGCGCACTTGGCGCGTGCGGCGCAGGCCCTGCGCCGCGGCGACGTCCGCGCCGCGGCCGCGTCTGTGCCCGCCGTGCTCGGCGCCGCGATCGCAGCCGACGCCGCCACCGTGCTGATGACCTCCCCCAACCTCGCCCCGACGCAGGCGACCACGGTCCTGCCCGCCGCCGCTGCCGGAGCGGTGGTCGAAGAGGAGGAGACCGACGAGCCGGTCGAGGAGAAGAAGCGCAGCCCGTGGACCTGGCCGCTCATCGCGCTGATCGCGCTCCTGGCACTGGTCCTCATCGGGACGATCATCGCGCTGCTCGCGCAGCCGAAGAACTCCGGCCCCGACGGCCACGACGCCGCCCGTCGTCCACACGACCGCGCCACCGCCGTCCCCGACCCCCACGCCGACCGAGACGAGCACCACCGTCCAGATCAACGAAGGCGACTACCTCGGCCTGACCGGAGACCAGGCGCGGCAGAAGCTCCAGGGCGTCGGGATGGTCGCCGACGTGCAGACCGGCTCCGCCGCGTCCTCCGCCGGCCAGGTCAACACGGTGTACTCGGTCAACCCGACCGGCCCGGTGCAGAAGGGCACGACGATCACGGTCAAGGTGTACGGGCCTGTGACGCCGATCCCGACTCCGAGCGACACGGTCACCGCCAACCCGCCGTCCGGTCAGGGAGCGGCCAACTCGCAGATCACCGTGTCATTCGGCTCGGCGACCTGCCCGGCCGGCCAGAATCTCACCGGTCGCCGGCTGTTCGTCAACGGGCAGCCGCAGGCTCCCGTCAACGACTCCAAGTTCACCTGGTCGCCGACCGCCGCGGGCAATTACACGCTCAGCTACTCGATCTTCTGCAACCAGGGCGAGTCCGTGGAATCCGCCCAGTCGCCCACGACGCCCTACACGGTCGTCCCGGCCGGCGGATCGACATCGCTCCCGTCGCCGTGATGGGAGCCGCACCGCGCTGACGCGACCGGTCTCCCCCACCCGGGGGAGACATCCAGAGTCGGCCCGCTACACTATCCGGAGCCACCAGCCACCACCCGAAAAGGAGCCCGTCTTGAGCCCAGATAGCCGCCTGCTCGCAGGCCGATATCAGGTGGGCGACCTCGTCGGGCGCGGCGGCATGTCCGATGTGCATCGCGGGACGGACACGCGGCTGGGCCGTACCGTCGCCATCAAGCTGCTCAAGCCGTCCCTGGCGACGGATCCGGCGTTCCGCACGCGCTTCCGGCAGGAGGCCCAGGCCGCGGCGCGGATGACGCACCCGACCATCGTGCGGGTGTTCGACGCCGGCGAGGAGACGGTCCGCGAGCCGAACGGCCACGAGGCCCAGCTCCCCTTCATCGTGATGGAGTACGTCGACGGCGTTCTTCTGAAAGATCTCATCAAGCGTGGCCCGCTGCAGGTCGCCGAGGCGGTCCGCATCACCGAGGGCATCCTGACTGCTCTCGAGTACTCGCACCGCGCAGGGGTGGTGCACCGCGACATCAAGCCCGGCAACGTCATGATCACGACGACCGGCCAGGTCAAGGTCATGGACTTCGGCATCGCCCGCGCCATCAGCGACTCCTCCGCAACGGTCGCCCAGACCACCGCGGTCCTCGGCACCGCCAGCTACTTCTCGCCCGAGCAGGCCAAAGGCGAGACCGTCGACGCCCGCACCGACCTGTACTCGACCGGCGTCGTCCTGTTCGAGATGCTGACCGGCCGGGCGCCGTTCCGCGGCGACACCCCGGTCGCCGTCGCCTACCAGCACGTCAGCGAGACGGCCGTCGCGCCGAGCACCGTGAATCCCAAGGTGTCTCCGGCGATGGACACCGTGGTCGCCCGCGCCCTCACCAAGGACCGCTTCGAGCGCTACCAGACGGTCGCGGACTTCCGTCACGACCTGGAGGAGGCCGCCGCCGGGCGAGTCCCCGTCCACAAGCAGCCCGACGAGTTCTCCGAGACGCTCTTCGGAGCGCCGCCGAGCTCGGTCTCCGGCCCGGAGGCGGCCTTCCGCCAGCTCGCGGAGGACCAGACGATGGTCCGCACCCAGCGCCGCCCACCGGTCATCTGGATCTGGGCGGGCATCGCTGTGATGGCGGTCGTGATCGTCGCCGTCCTCGCCTGGGTGCTGCGGATCGGCCCGAGCACGACCATGCCGGACAGCTCCCGCCAAGTCCCCAACCTCTCCGGGCAGACGCTCGACAAGGCGACGAAGCAGCTCGAAGACCTCAAGCTCAAGTGGACGCAGTCGACGGAGGCCAGCTCCACCTACGAGCAGGGCCAGGTCATCCGCACCGACCCGGCCGCCGGGATCGTCGTGGCCACTGGCGACACCATCAACGTCTTCGTCTCGACGGGCAAGAAGGCGGTGTCCGTGCCCGACCTCACCAACATGACGCAGGACGCCGCGAAACAGGCGCTGACGACCGCGGGGCTGGCCCTCGGCCCGGTCACGACGCAGAACTCGGCGACGGTGCCGGCCAACGTCGTCATCCAGACCTCTCCCGCCGCCGGCAGCAACGCGCACGAAGGCGACGCGATCGGCCTCACGGTCTCGAGCGGCAAGGTCACCCTGACCGACCTCACCGGACAGTCCCTGCCCGCGGCGACTTCGCTGCTGCAGCAGCTCGGACTGACGGCCGACCCGAAAGCCGACGCCACCTGCAAGCAGAACAGCGGCGCGCCGCTGGTCCACACGCAGACGGTCGCGCCGGGCGATGTGCCCCAGGGGAGCACGGTCGGGCTCACCTACTGCTCGGGCTGACCGAGCGGGAGGTGCTTCTGCTCAGCCCAGCTTCACAAGCGGGTGGAGCGCACGGGACGCCTGCGCAGCGCCCGCGAGGCCGGCCCTCTCGAGCCAGTTGCCGAGCATCCGGTAGCCGCCCTCGGTGAGCACCGACTCGGGGTGGAACTGGACGCCGTAAATGGGCGCGACCCGGTGCTGCAGCCCCATGATGACGCCGCCGGCCGTGCGAGCGGTGACGATGAGGTCGTCGGGGAGGGTGCCGTCCACGACCGCCAGCGAGTGATAGCGCGTCGCGGTGAACGGCTGCGGCACGCCGTCGAACAGCAGGCTGTCGTCGTGCTCGACCTGCGATGTCTTGCCGTGCATCAGCTCCTCGGCGTTGGTGACCACGCCGCCGAACGCCTCCGCGATCGCCTGGTGCCCGAGGCAGACCCCGAGCAGCGGCGTCCCGGCCTGCAGCGCGAGCTCGACGACCGGGATGGACACCCCGGCGTCGACCGGCTTGCCCGGCCCGGGCGACACCAGCACCGCGTCGAACTCCGCCACACGCGCCGGCAGGTCCTCGATCGCGATGTCATCGTTGCGCACGACCTCGGTCTCGGCGCCGAGTTCACGGAGATAGCCGTTGAGCGTGTAGACGAAGCTGTCGTAGTTGTCGATGACGAGTACGCGGGTCACGGCCCAACGGTACCTTCCTGAGGACCGAGGAGCGAATCCACCCACGGGAAGACCCAGGTCACCAGTCCCAACAGCACGACCGCGAACAGGATCACCAGGATGACGATGCGCAGCCAGACCGGTCCGGGCAGGATGCGCCACAGGGCTCCGTACATGGTTCAGCCTCCCGTCACCGCGGCGCGGATCTCGTTCGGAACATCCTGCGTGGGCTGGAAGCCCGCGTAGACGTTGTAGGCGATCAGCCGCTCGCCTGCGTGGAACGGCGGGTTGCAGGTCGTGATCGTCATGAGCCTGTCGATGGGCTGGACGTCGGGATGACGGGGCACGGACGCGATCACCTGCACCTGCGTGGGCTGCACGAACTCGAAGTTCCGGAAGACGTAGGTGTACCAGCCGTCCTTGGTCTGCACGTAGATGCGGTCGCCGAGCTCCAGCTTGGACAGGTCGATGAAGGTGTTGCCCCAGCCCGAGTCGTGGCCGGCGACGGCGAAGTTGCCGACCGCGCCGGGCATCGCCGTGCCGGCGTAGTGGCCGACCCCGGCGGTGTAGCTGTTGAGGACCTTCTCGACGTCGACCGTCTCGCGGATCGTGCGCTTCCAGTCCGGCCCGAGGCGCGGGATGTAGATCACAGCGAACGGCTCGTAGTCGGCGGGCTGCGCCATCACGGGAGGGTCGACCGCCTCGGGAGACGACGGGTCCGTCGGCGTCGGCCGCGGTGCCTTGATCGCGTCGTCGATCCACTTCTTGCTCTGCGTCGCCGCCGCCGAGGTCTGCTGGCCCGACAGGACGAGGTTGTTCCACCAGACCTGCCAGCCGAGGAACAGGCCGACCAGCACTCCGGCCGTGATGAGCAGCTCGCCGATCACCGTAAGAACGACCTCGCCGGCGCTTCGCTTGCGGCGGGGAGTCCGGGCCGCGCGGCGCGGGCCGGCGCGATGGCGCTCGGGCTCAGCGGACTCGGCAGGCTCGGTCATATGACACATTCTAATCGGGAGGGAGCCCGGCCAAACCGGGTGTTTCCCGGGAACTGCCCGCCTTCGTCGCCACGAACGTTCAGACCACTCCCGCTACACTTGTGTGCTATGGCACGCACCAAGTCCAAGACCAAGCTCGAGCGCTCCGCCCGTCCCGAGCGCAGCTCGGCCGCAACCGGCGAGGACGCCCCCAACCCCGTCTGGTTCAAGCCCGTCATGTTCGGCTTCATGCTGCTCGGGCTCATCTGGATCATCGTCTTCTACGTCAGCCAGAACCAGTACCCGATCCCCGCTCTCGGCGCGTGGAACATCCTGGTCGGATTCGGGATCGCCTTCATCGGCTTCCTGATGACCACCCGCTGGCGCTGAGTCCCTACTGTTCTCCACTTATCCACAGCAGTTCTCCCCACGGTCCACCACCCCGCAGTCGGCTTCTCCCCAGTGTTAATAAGCCTGTGGAGAGTTACACCGGTGTAATTATCCCCACTGTTAATAAGGCTGTGGATAACTTATCCACGCGTTGTGGGGAAGTGCGGGCGCCGACAGTATGCGTCACACGAAGTGCAGCAGGCTCGCACCGACGAGCACGGCGCAGAGCGCCACGATGAGCGGCGTCTGCCAGCGACGCCGCGACGGCATGCGCGTCTCGACGTAGATCAGCCCCGCCAGTGCTCCGCCGACGAGACCGCCGACATGCGCTTGCCACGCGATGTTCATGCCCGGCAGGAACCCGATCGCTAGGTTGAGGCCGACCAGCACCAGGATCTGCATCCCGTTGCCGCCGAGCCGCCGCTGGATCACGAAGAAGGCGCCGAGCATTCCGAAAATGGCGCCGGACGCGCCGATCACGGGCTGGTTGGCCGGCGCGATCAGCAGCACGCCGAGCGACCCGGCGAAGCCGCTGATCAGGAACAGTGTGAGGAAGCGCGCACGCCCGAGCACGGGCTCCAGCGCCATCCCGAAGATCCACAGCGTGTACATGTTGAGCGCGATGTGGATGATGTTCGCATGCAGGAAGACCGACGTCAGCATCCGCCACGGCTCGAAGGCGAGCGCCGGCGACAGCGATTGACTCGGGTACGAGTAGGCGCCCGCGTACAGCAGCGAGTTGGTCACCTGCGAGCCGATGATCGGAAGGTTCTGCAGGATGAACACCACGATGCAGACGCCGATGATCGCGTACGTGACGACCGGGGCGCCCGGGCCCGTGAGCCGCGACACCCAGGGCGAGCGGGTGCGCGGCGCCGTGGCGCGCTGCTGCGCCATGCACTCCGGGCAGATCACTCCGACTGCGGCAGGAGTCTGACACTCACCGCAGATCGCCCGCCCGCAGCGCTGGCAGCGCACATGGCTGACGCGATCGGGGTGACGGTAGCAGACGCTCGCCGGAGCGTCGACGGGCTGAGACATGGTTTCTTCTCCGCCCGCTCCCCGGCAGGCCTCAGGCCTGGTCGATCTCGACCGACTCGATCACGACGTCGTCGAGGGGACGGTCGCGGGCGTCGGTGGGCAGCTCGGCGAGCTTGTCGACGATCTTGCGGGACGCGTCGTCCGCGACCTCGCCGAAGATGGTGTGCTTGCCCTGAAGCCACGTGGTGGGCGCCACGGTGATGAAGAACTGCGAGCCGTTCGTGCCGCGCCCGCCCTGGATGCCGGCGTTGGCCATCGCGAGGATGTACGGCTGGGTGAAGTCGAGTTCAGGGTTGATCTCGTCGTCGAACTGGTAGCCCGGGCCGCCGATGCCCTGGCCGAGCGGGTCGCCGCCCTGGATCATGAAGCCCGGGATGATGCGGTGGAAGACCACGCCGTCGTACAGCGGCTTGTTCGTCTTCTCGCCCGTGGCGGGGTGCGTCCACTCGATCTCACCGGTCGCGAGGCCCACGAAGTTACGGACCGTCTTCGGAGCGTGGTTGCCGAAGAGGTTGACCTTGATGTCTCCGTAGTTAGTGTGGAGCGTGGCGACAGCGGTGTGCTTAGACATGGCACCAATTCTTGCACAGGGCCCTGTTGGGTTTCGGGAAGCCTCTTCGGCTCTCGGGCCATCCTCAGGGCTTTCGGTGGCAAGATGGAGTGAGTTCGCCCAGCCGACGCAATGGAGGTCCAGAATGAGCCTGACACGGAAGCGCCAGAAGGAGCTCGACCGTCTGCGGAGTGACGCGCAGGAGCTGTGGGAGCAGCAGCAGGACGTGCTTGCGAGCGCCAACGCTCTGGCAGCCGCGGCACGCAGACAGGCCGCCCACTACTCCCGTGAAGAGCTCGCGCCGCGGGTGCGCGAGGGCTACGAGTCCTACGTCCGTCCGGTGGCCCAGTCGGCCAAGGATTCGGCGGGGCACTACGCGGGCGTCGCGCGCGACCGTCTCGTCGGTGACGTGATTCCGGCCGTCGGTACCGCCGTCGGAACCGCGCTCTCGGTCGTCGACCACGCGCGGGCCGCACGCAGCGCCGCCTTCGCCGGTGATTTCACCAAGGCGCGCAAGGAGATCACCAAGAAGGCGTCCGCCGCGAGCCGCAACTCGGGGCCCGGCGCCGGCACGATCATCGCGGTCGGCCTCGGCGTCGTCGCGGCGGCGGGACTGCTCTACGCCGTCTGGCAGACCTTCCGCGCCGACGACGAGCTGTGGGTCGCCGACGAGGAGCCCACGACTCCCGCCGCGGAGTAGACCCCTCGCCGGTGGAGCCGACCCCAGGGTCGAATCGGGGGTTTCCCGGATAGTACTCCGGTCTCGTGATGGCGATGCTGGAGTCATGAACACTCTGCAACGACCCCTCGACGGCCGCATCCTCGGCGGCGTCTGCGCCGGACTCGCGAACCGTTTCGGGCTCAAGCCGCTGACCGTGCGCATCCTGTTCCTGCTGTCCCTGCTGCTGCCGGGACCGCAGTTCATCGCCTACATCGCGATGTGGATCATCATCCCCTCCGAGCCGCACCCGGTCACGCGGACGGCCTGATCGCGGCTCAGCGCAGCGGTCGGGCCAGGTCGCCGAGACCGGCCATGCGCAGCGCGACGTCGACCAGGTCGACCCGCCGGTTCGGGATGCTCGTCAGCGCGAACCAGGCGGCCTCGTCGGTCGTCCCGTCGAGCTCGTTCTTCAGGCTCCCCCGGTGACGGTCGCACGGTAGACGATCCGGAGCGCGTGCAGCGGGCCGGCGTCCGGGACGAAGCGCGCCTCGGCAGGGACGATCTTCGAGTCGATGCCGAGCAGCGCCTCCGCCCGGGCCTCGAACCCGGTCTCCTCCGCGATCTCGCGCACGACGGCGTCGAGCGGATCCTCCCCGGGCTCGATCCCGCCACCGGGCAGCGTCCACCCGGAGCGGCCGCTCTCGTTCCAGTGCGCGAGCAGGATGCGCGGCCCATCCACGATGACGCCGTAGGCGGCGACCCTGATGTCCATTCCGACACCCTACTGCCGCTCGTCGGTGGAGAGCGGCAGTATGGGATGGTGCCCGAACTGCCGGAAGTCACCGCCCTCGCCGCCGACCTGGGCGAGCGGCTGACCGGTCGCATCATCGATCGGCTCAGCATCGTCGCGTTCTCCGCGCTGAAGACGTTCGATCCCCCGCCCGAGGCGCTCAAGGGGCTGACGATCACCGGGGTCGGCCGGCATGGCAAGTTCCTCGACATCGCGGCCGGCGACCTCCACGTCGTCATCCACCTCGCGCGGGCCGGCTGGATCCGCTGGCGTGAGACTCCGCCGCCCCCGCCGACCGGCCGCCCGAGCAAGGGACCGCTCGCGGCACGCCTGGTGCTGGACGACGGCTCCGGCCTCGACATCACCGAGGCCGGCACGAAGAAGAGCCTCGCCGTCTCCATCGTCCGCGACCCGGCGGAGGTCCCCGGCGTCGCCCGCCTCGGCCCCGATCCGCTCGACGCAGCGTTCACACGGGATGTGTTCGCGGCCATCCTCGCCGCCCAAGGCCGCGCGCAGGTCAAGGGCGTGCTGCGCAACCAGGCACTGATCGCCGGGATCGGCAACGCCTACTCCGACGAGATCCTGCACGTCGCGAAGATGTCCCCCTTCAAGCCCGCATCGATGAGCGGACAGGAGGCCGACCGCCTCTACGCCGCGCTCGAGGAGACGTTGCACGAGGCTCTCGCACGCTCGGAAGGCCTGGCCGCGTCGGAGCTGAAGAGCGAGAAGAAGTCGGGGATGCGCGTCCACGGCCGCACAGGCCAGCCGTGCCCGGTGTGCGGGGACACCATCCGCCAGGTGATCTTCGCGGACTCCACGCTGCAGTACTGCCCCACGTGCCAGACGGGTGGGAAGCCGCTCGCCGACCGTGTGCTGTCACGACTGCTCAAGTAACCCCCGTCAGCAGGCGCAGCTCACCCCGTCGACCGGCGCTGTCAGCGGGTCGGCGCCGCGGACGACCGGCCCGTGGTCGTCCTCGACCGGGAGGCCTTCGCGCGCCCAGTACTCGAAGCCGCCGATCAGCTCGCGCGCCTCGTAGCCCGCCAGGCTGAATGCCAGCGCGGCACGGGTCGAGCCGTTGCATCCCGGGCCCCAGCAGTACACCACCACCGGCATGTCCAGCGGCAGGACCTCCGTCGCTCGCCTGCCGATCTCCGCGGTCGGGAGGTGGATCGCGCCGGCGATGCGGCCCTGGCGCCAGGCCGCCTCGCCGCGGCTGTCGATCAGTGCGAAGCGGTCCCCCGCCATCTGCGCGGCGCGCACATCGGAGGGGTCGGTCTCGTACCGGAGCTTCGCGGCGAAATGCTGCGCGGCCTCGCTGGTCGTGGTCGTCATCGTCATGCACACAACAGTAGGGCGGCACAAACGCGATCTGAACAGACGATACTCGGCGTTCGGGCCGTCCGACCGGGAATTCCGTGCCAGAATCGCGCCATGACCGTGAATCCTCCATTCGCCGCCGACGGAGTCGATCGCGCCCTGCTCGGCGAGCTGCAGCGCGACGGCCGGCAGTCGGTCGCCGAACTCGCCCGTACCGTCCACATGTCGAACAGTGCGGTCGCAGAACGCATTCGGAGGTTGGAGGAGGCCGGGGTCATCTCGGCCTACCGCGCGATCGTCGACCCCGAGCGGCTGGGCTACGGCATCCTCGCGTTCCTGCGGCTGCGCTATCCGAGCAGCCAGTACCAGCCGCTCCACGAACTGCTGGCCGCGACTCCGGAGGTCGTGGAGGCGCACCACGTCACGGGCGACGACTGCTTCATCCTGAAGGTCGTCGCGACATCGATGCGCCACCTCGAGCAGGTCTCCGGAACGATCGGGTCCCTCGGCAGTGTGACGACGAGCATCGCCTACTCGAGCACGGTGGCTACGCGGCCGATCGAACCGCCAGGCGCGGTGGGCAGCTGAGCCCGCGCACGCTCGGCCCGAGGGCTTCGCGACGAAATAAGACTGTGGAGCCTAGGAGATTCGAACTCCTGACATCCTGCTTGCAAAGCAGGCGCTCTACCAACTGAGCTAAGGCCCCGGGAGATGGTGTCCGTCACGACACATGGTGGGGATACGAGGACTTGAACCTCGGACCTCTTCGTTATCAGCGAAGCGCTCTAACCGCCTGAGCTATATCCCCGAATGGGCAACAGATTAGAGGGTACCTGATCTGAGCCCGGATGGCGAAATCGAGTGCCGCCCGCGCTCAGTTGTTGGTGAAGCCCACGAGCAGACCGCCCGTGATCTTGACCGACAGGTTGTAGAGCAGCGCGAAAACGGCGCCGAGCGCGGTCACCACGACGATGTCGAGGATGCCCACCACCAGCGAGAAGCCCATGACCTGACCGAGGCCGAGCACGGAGCGGAGGTCGCCGCCACTCGCGCCGGAGACGTCCTTCACCAGACCGTTGAGCTGGTCGAAGATGCCGGTGCGGTCGAGGACCGTCCAGATCAGGAATGTGCCGACGATCGCGATGATCGCCAGGCAGATGCCCGCGAGGAACGAGAGCTTCACGGTCGACCAGAAGTCGACGTAGACGAGCTTCAGCCGCACCTGCTTGGCGGACGTGGGTCGTCGGGTCGACTTCCTCGCGAGTTTCTCGGCGACGCTACTGCTCATCTACGGCTTCATCCTTCCCGGCACGACCGGTTTCATCGTCGGCTACCGATTCTGCATCGGCTTCCTGGGAATCCAGGTTGCGCTCGGTGTTCTTCGCCAGAGCGATGATCTTGTCGGTCTCGGCGAAACGTGCAAAAACGACACCCATAGTGTCACGGCCCTTGGCGGGTACCTCGGCCACGGCAGAGCGTACCACCTTGCCGCTGGCAAGAACCACCAGGACCTCGTCGTCCTCATCCACGATGAGAGAACCCACCAGATCCCCACGGTCGTCGCTCAGTTTCGCGACCTTGATGCCCAGACCACCACGGCCCTGGAGGCGGTACTGGTCGGCCGACGTGCGCTTGGCGTAGCCGCCCTCCGTGACCACGAACACGTAGCCCTCGTCGGAGACGACGGCCGCGTCGAGCAGCCGGTCCTCGCCGCGGAAGTGCATCCCGATGACGCCCGAGGTGGAGCGGCCCATCGGGCGCAGCGCCTCGTCGCTGGCGGTGAAGCGGATGGACATGCCCTTGCGGGAGACCAGCAGGAGGTCGGAGTCCTCCTCGACCAGCAGCGCGGAGACGAGCTCGTCGTCCTCGCGGAGCTTGATCGCGATGATGCCGCCGGACCGGTTGGTGTCGTACTCCTCCAGCGCCGTCTTCTTGATGAGGCCGTCGCGGGTGGCGAGCACCAGGTACTTCGCCGCCTTGTAGTCGCGGATGTCCAGGATCTCCGCGATCTCCTCGTCCGGCTGCAGGGCGAGCAGGTTGGCGACGTGCTGGCCCTTGGCGTCGCGGCCGGCCTCCTGCACCTCGTAAGCCTTGGCGCGGTAGACGCGGCCCTTGTTCGTGAAGAAGAGGAGCCAGTGGTGCGTCGTCGTCACGAAGAAGTGGTCGACCACGTCCTCCCCGCGGAGCTGGGCGCCCTTGACCCCCTTGCCGCCGCGGTGCTGGCTTCGGTAGTTGTCGCTGCGCGTGCGCTTGATGTAGCCGCCGCGGGTGACCGTGACCACCATCTCCTCTTCGGGGATGAGGTCCTCCACGCTCATGTCGCCGTCGAAGCCGAACATGATCTCGGTGCGACGGTCGTCGCCGAAACGGTCGACGATCTCGGTGAGCTCCTCGCTGACGATCGTGCGCTGACGCACCGGGTCCGCGAGGATGGCCTTGAGATCGGCGATCTCCAGCTCGATCTGGTCGTGCTCCTCGATGATCTTCTGGCGCTCCAGAGCGGCCAGCCGGCGGAGCTGCATCGCGAGGATGGCGTCGGCCTGCACGTCGTCGACATCGAGCAGGCCCTTCAGGCCCTCGCGCGCGTCCTCGACGGTGGGCGACCGGCGGATGAGCGCGATGACCTCGTCGAGCGCGTCGAGCGCCTTGAGATAGCCGCGCAGGATGTGGGCGCGCTCCTCCTTCTTGCGGAGGCGGAAGCGCGTGCGGCGCACGATGACTTCGATCTGGTGGTCGACCCACGCGGTGATGAAGCCGTCCAGTGCGAGCGTGCGCGGGACGTTGTCCACGATCGCCAGCATGTTGGCGCCGAAGTTCTCCTGCAGCTGGGTGTGCTTGTAGAGGTTGTTCAGCACGACCTTCGCGACCGCGTCGCGCTTGAGAACGATCACGAGACGCTGACCGGTGCGGCCCGAGGTCTCGTCGCGAATGTCCGCGATGCCGCCGACGCGGCCGTCCTTCACCAGCTCGGCGATCTTGATCGCGAGGTTGTCCGGGTTCACCTGGTACGGCAGCTCGGTGACCACCAGGCACACGCGGCCCTGGATCTCTTCGATGCTGACGACGGCGCGCATCGTGATCGAACCGCGGCCGGTCCGATAGGCATCCTGGATGCCCTTGATGCCGAGGATCTGCGCGCCCGTCGGGAAGTCCGGGCCCTTGATCCGCTTGATCAGCTCTTCGAGCAGTTCCTCGCGCGGCGCCTCCGGGTGGGCGAGGTGCCAGAGGGCGCCGTCCGCGACCTCCCGGAGGTTGTGCGGCGGGATGTTCGTGGCCATGCCGACCGCGATGCCGACCGAGCCGTTCACCAGCAGGTTCGGGAAGCGGCTGGGCAGGACGGCCGGCTCCTGCGTGCGGCCGTCGTAGTTGTCCTGGAAGTCGACGGTCTCCTCGTCGATGTCCCGGACCATCTCCAGCGCCAGCGGGGCCATCTTGGTCTCGGTATACCGCGGGGCCGCTGCGCCGTCGTTGCCCGGCGAGCCGAAGTTGCCCTGGCCGAGCGCGAGCGGGTAGCGGAGGCTCCACGGCTGCACGAGGCGCACGAGCGCGTCGTAGATCGCCGAGTCGCCGTGCGGGTGGAACTGGCCCATCACATCGCCGACGACGCGGGCGCACTTCGAGAACGCCTTGTCCGGGCGGTAGCCGCCGTCGAACATCGCGTAGATCACACGCCGGTGCACCGGCTTGAGGCCGTCGCGCACCTCGGGCAGCGCGCGCCCGACGATGACGCTCATCGCGTAGTCGAGGTACGACCGCTGCATCTCCGATTGCAGGTCGACCTGGTCGATCCTGCCGTGGATGCCGAAGCCTTCGCCGGTGGGGGTCTCGTCCGTCACAGTGCTCTCTTCTCAGACCGTGGGGTCTCGTCGTCGCGCTTCCTCAGATGTCGAGGAAGCGCACGTCCTTGGCGTTCTTCTGGATGAACGAGCGGCGCGATTCGACGTCCTCGCCCATCAGCGTGGCGAAGATCTCGTCGGCGGCGGCCGCGTCGTCGAGCGTGACCTGGAGCAGCGTGCGCGTCTCCGGGTTCATCGTGGTCTCCCACAGCTCCTTGTAGTCCATCTCGCCCAGGCCCTTGTAGCGCTGCACCCCGTTGTCCTTGGGGATGCGCTTGCCTGCGGCGACGCCCTCCGCGAGGAACGCGTCGCGCTCGCGGTCGGAGTAGACGTACTCGTGCTCGGCGTTCGACCACTTGAGCCGGTAGAGCGGCGGCTGCGCGAGGTACACATAGCCGAGCTCGATGAGTGGCCGCATGTAGCGGAACAGCAGCGTCAGGAGCAGCGTCGTGATGTGCTGGCCGTCGACGTCGGCGTCGGCCATCAGCACGATCTTGTGGTACCGCGCCTTCTCCGGGTTGAAGTCCTCGCCGATGCCGGCGCCGAACGCCGTGATCATGGCCTGCACCTCGTTGTTCGCGAGGGCGCGGTCGAGCCGCGCCTTCTCGACGTTGAGGATCTTGCCGCGCAGCGGGAGGATCGCCTGGGTCTCCGGGTTGCGGCCCTGTACGGCGGAGCCGCCGGCCGAGTCGCCCTCGACGATGAAGATCTCGGACAGGGTCGGGTCCTTGGACGCGCAGTCCTTGAGCTTGCCCGGCATCCCGCCGCTCTCGAGGAGGCCCTTGCGGCGCGCGGTCTCGCGCGCCTTGCGGGCGGCGAGGCGGGCGGTGGCGGCGGAGAGGGCCTTGCGGATGATCTCCTTCGCCTGATTCGGGTTGCGGTCGAACCAGTCGCCGAGCTGGTCGCCGACGACCTTCTGCACGAACGCCTTGGCCTCGGTGTTGCCGAGCTTGGTCTTGGTCTGGCCCTCGAACTGCGGCTCGGACAGCTTGACGGAGATGACGGCGGTGAGGCCTTCGCGCACGTCCTCGCCGGAGAGGTTGTCGTCCCTCTCCTTCAGGATGTTCTTCTCACGCGCGTACCGGTTGACCAGAGTGGTCAGCGCCGCGCGGAAGCCCTCCTCGTGCGTTCCGCCCTCGTGGGTGTTGATCGTGTTCGCGTAGGTGAAGACGGACTCGTTGTAGCTCGTCGTCCACTGCATCGCGACCTCGAGCGCGATCTTGCGGTCGTTGTCCTCTGACTCGAACGAGATGATCTCCTCGTGCACGACCTCCGCCTTCTTCGCGGCGTTGAGGTAGTGCACGTAGTCGGTCAGACCGCGCTCGTAGAGGAAGACGTCCGAGCGCGGGGCGAACACCTCGGCCTCGTCCTCGACCTCGCCCTCCACCGGCTCCACCTCGGGGGCGCGCTCGTCTCTGAGGGAGATGCGCAGGCCCTTGTTGAGGAAGGCCATCTGCTGGAATCGGGTGCGGAGGGTGTCGTAGTCGAACACGACGGTCTCGAAGGTCACCGGGCTCGGCCAGAACGTGATGATCGTTCCCGTACGGTCGGACGCCTCGCCCTGCTCGAGCGGCGCCTGCGGCACACCGTCGCGGTAGCTCTGGCGCCACGCGTAGCCCTGGCGGTGGACCTCGACGTCGAGCCGCGACGACAGGGCGTTGACGACCGAGCTGCCGACACCGTGCAGGCCACCGGAGACCGCGTAACCGCCGCCGCCGAATTTGCCGCCGGCGTGCAGGATCGTGAGCACGACCTCCACCGTCGACTTCTTCTCGACCGGGTGCTCGTCGACGGGGATTCCGCGGCCGTTGTCGTCCACGCGGACCGCGCCGTCGGGGAGGATGGTCACTTCGATGTTGTCGGCGTGGCCGGCGAGCGCCTCGTCGACGGAGTTGTCGACGATCTCGTACACCAGGTGGTGGAGGCCGCGGGGGCCGGTGGAGCCGATGTACATTCCGGGTCGCTTGCGGACGGCTTCGAGACCTTCGAGGATCTGGATCTCATTCGCGCCGTAGTCGTGTTCCGCCTCGGCCCTGTTCGGTTCCATCGTCATATGAAATTTGGCTCCTGACCGCACTCGACAGTGACTCTCCATTCTACCAAGGGCAGGGAGTCGGATTGCCCGAAATCGCCCATCTGACGCGTTTTCTTCGAACGGGCGACCTCTTTTGTGCAATCAGCCGTAAGTATCGCGCGGACCGCGCCCTGGAATCGACCTGGGACCGCGTTTCCAGGAGGGGGCGTCCGGCCCCTGAAAACGGATCGACTGGATGTCGGCGTCCGGGAACCGCTCGCCGATGCGCACGAGCAGCTCCGAGCGCATCATCCGCAGCTGCGTCGCCCAGGCCGTGGACTCGCAGCGCACGACCAGCACGCCGTCCGTGATCTGGTCGGGAACGGCATGCTTCGCCGTCTCTTCTCCGGCCAGCTGCTCCCAACCTTCCAGGAGGTCGGATTTCGCCAGCGGCGCCGTCCAGCCGAGTTGCTGGGCGAGCGCGTCGACCACATCGCCGAGCCCGCGGGGGTCGCGGCCGGCGCCGAACGGCTTCGACGCGGAGGGGTCGTCCGCCGCTCGCTTCGCGCGCCGACGCGACGGTGTGCCCGTGAAGAGCTCCTTCATCCGCAGGTAGACGGCCGACGCCTCGCTCACGATCCCACGATAGTCCCGGCCTCGATCCGCACGGTGTGGGCGGTGAGGGTCTCCGGGACGTCGTCGTAGACAGCCGCCGTGATGAGCACCTGCTCGTAACCGGCTACGGCGGTTGCAAGCATGCGCCTGCGAGCCTGATCCAGCTCGGCGAACACGTCGTCGAGGATCAGGACGGGATCGCCTGTCGAGGACTCCCGCCGCAGCAGCTCGGCGGAGGCCAGCTTCAGTGCGAGCGCGAACGACCAGGACTCCCCGTGGCTGGCATAGCCCTTCGCAGGGAGGCCGTTGAGCTCGAACAGCACGTCGTCGCGGTGCGGGCCGACCAGTGTGAGGCCGCGCTCCAGCTCCTTCGGTCGGACGGCCGCGAGCGCGCCGCGGAAGACCTCGGCGGTGTCACCGGATGAGGTGGTTACATCTGTCTCGGCGTCGTCGTCCTCGTCGTCGACGTGCGCGCCGCGGATGGTGAGCTGCGGAAGGAGCCGGGGATGGTGGTCGTCGCCGGCGACCGACCGGTACGCCGCGACGAGGGGATCGCTCAGCCGGGAGACCAGGTCGAGTCGGGCATCCAGGAGCTCGGTGCCGAGCGCGACCAGCCGGTCGTCCCAGATGTCCAGGGTCCCGAGCTGGTCCGGTTTCACCCGGGAGGCGCGCGCCGACTTCAGCAGGGTGTTCCGCTGTTTCAGCACGCGCTCATAGTCGGAGATGACGGCGGAGAAACGCGGGCTCCGCTGGATCAGGAGCTGATCGAGGAACCGGCGGCGGATGCCGGGCTCCCCCGGACCAGCGCGAGATCCTCCGGGGCGAACAGCACGCTGGAGAAGTAGCGCGGCAACTCGCGGGGCTTGATCGCGCCGCGATTCACTTGCGCGCGGTTGGCCGACGAGCGGTTGAGCTGCACCTCCACCAGGAGCTCCCGGCCGTCGTGCTCGATGCGTGCCCGGACGATCGCCGCGTCGGCGTCCTTGCGGATCATCGCCTGATCGCTCGACACCCGATGCGACCCGAGGGTGCTCAGGTAGCCGAGCGATTCGACGAGGTTGGTCTTGCCCTGACCGTTGCGGCCGACGAACAGATTGGCGCCGGCCGCGAACGGGACATCCGCGGTGCGATAGTTGCGGAAATCAGTCAGGGAAAGATGTGTAACTCTCAAGGAGGGTTAGTCCACAGCCTTCACGGCGTGGCCGCCGAACTGGTTGCGGAGGGCGGCGACCGCCTTCATCGCGGGCGAGTCCTTCTGGCGGGAGACGAAGCGCGCGAAGATCGAGGCGCTGATCGTCGGAACGGGGACGGCGTTGTTGAGCGCCTCCTCGACGGTCCAGCGGCCCTCGCCCGAGTCCTGCACGAAGCCCTCGATGTGCTCGAACTCCGGGTCCTGCTCCAGGGCGCGCACCAGGAGGTCGAGCAGCCAGGAGCGCACGACCGTGCCGCGCTGCCACGCCTTGAACGTGCCGGTGACGTCCTTGATGATGTCCTTGCGCGTGTCGAGGAGCTCGTAGCCCTCGGCGTACGCCTGCATCAGCGCGTACTCGATGCCGTTGTGCACCATCTTCGCGTAGTGGCCGGCGCCCACCTCTCCGACATGGACGAAGCCCTCGTCGCGCGGGCCCTCCGGGCGCAGCGCGTCGAACACGGGCATGACGCGCTCGACCTGCTCCTTGGAGCCGCCGACCATCAGGCCGTAGCCGTTGTCCAGACCCCAGATGCCGCCGGAGACGCCGGCGTCCATGAAGTCGACGCCCTTCGGGGCGAGCTGCTCGGCGTGCTTGAAGTCCTCGGTGAACTTCGAGTTGCCGCCGTCGATGACGAGGTCGCCCTTCTCGAGCAGCGGCTTGAGGTCGGTGATCACCGAGTCGGTGATCTCGCCGGCCGGCACCATGACCCAGACGGTCCGCGGAGCGGGAGGGTCGCGACGAGGTCGGCGAGGGTGGCCACATCCGACACGTCGGGATTCGTGTCGTAGCCGGTGACCTCGATGCCGTTCTTCTCCAGGCGGGCGCGCATGTTGTTGCCCATGCGTCCGAGACCGATGAGGCCGATGTGCATGATTGTCCTTCTTCTCTCGTGGAGCGGGACCGGGTCCTAGCGCAGCAGCAGGTTGGGCTGCAGCAGGTACTTGTAGGAGTCCGAACCGGACTGATCCTTCGAGGTCTGACTCGTGATGAGCACCGGGCCCGGCTTGTTGGGGTTCTCGGTCTTGGTGAAGGAGATGCGCACGAATTCCGAGTGCACGGCACCGAGACCATCGAGCAGGAACTGCGGCTTCAATGAAACCACCGTCTCCTGGCCAGTGAGGAGAGCGTCGATGCTCTCGGATGCTTGCGCCTGCTCCGAGCCGATCGCTTCCAGCGTCAGTCCGTCGGCGGTGAAGGTGTAACGGAGCGCTGCCTCGCGCTCCAGGACGAGGGAGACGCGGCGCGTCGCCTCGATGAGCTCGGCGGTGTTCATGACCGCGTAGTTGTCGACCTGCTCGGGGAAGAGCCGGCGCACCGGCGGGAAGTTGCCCTTGATCAGCAGGGACGTCACGGTCTTCTTGTCCGCCGTGAACGCGATGAGCTCGCGGTCGTCGCGGTTCGTGATCGAGATGGACACCGTCCCGGAGTGGCCGAAGGTCTTGCCGATCTCGGTCAGGGTGCGCGCGGGGACGAGCGCGGTCTGCGGCTCGCCGGAGGTGGTGCCGTTGTCCCAGTCGATCTCGCGTACGGCGACGCGGTAGCGGTCGGTCGCGACCAGGCCGAGCGTGTTGTTCCCGACCTCGAGCTGCACGCCGGTGATCACCGGGGTGACATCGTCCCGGGAAGCCGCGACTCCGACCTGGGCGACGGCTTCGGCGAATTCCTCGGCGGGCACGAGTCCGGCGTCGCCGCCGACCTGCGGGATGCTCGGGTATTCCTCGACCGGCATGGAGAGCAGCGTGAAGTTCGCCGATCCGGCGCGGACCACGATCTTGGACTCCTCGGTCGAGAACTGGACGGGCGCGTTCGGGAGCTTGGCGGCGATCTCGGCCAGGAGCCGCCCGGAGACGAGCACGCGACCCGGCTCCTCGACCTCGGCAGCGATCTCCGTCTGCGCCGAGACCTCGTAGTCGAACGACGAGAGCTGCAGTCCGGTGTCCGTGGTCTCGATCAGAACGCCGCTCAGGATGGGGAGGGTCGTCCGCTGGGGAAGAAGCTTCACGGCGAAGGAGACGGCCTCACTGAAGACATCCCGATTGGCTTGGAACTTCACGAAGTCTCCCCTTGGTCGGCGCTCGGATACGAACGACACCGATCCTAGCGCTTGGCCTTCGACGCAGAAGTTGTCATTCGAGCAAGCGCTTGAGGTTGTCGGCCGGCCTTAACTGAGAAGGATTAATCATTAATGGTGTTAACCGCTGTGGAAACTGTGGATAACTCGGTGGATACCTTGCAATCAGCGGGAACTACACCCTCGTTACTTGTTGATGACCGGTGGAATCCCTCTGTTGACAAGGATTTCGAGCGTCAGCCCGATCGACGGCTTTTCACAGCCGGGAACCGTTCGTCCCCATTAATCGAGCGACTTTCCGGAACTTCTCCACAAGTTATCCCCAGGTGTTAATAACGAACTCTCCCCACTCTGGGGATCGATCTGTGGATAACTTTCTCGAGCGCCGCGGCGTGGCGCGCTGTCGAGACCGTGCGCCGGCTTACTTGCCGTAGCGGTGGTTCTGCTTGATCCGGCTGGTGAGCTCGGTCACCTGGTTGTAGATCGAGCGCCGCTCCTTCATGAGCTCGCTGATCTTCTTGTTCGCGTACATCACGGTCGTGTGGTCGCGGCCGCCGAAGAGCTGGCCGATCTTCGGCAGCGAGAGGTTCGTCAGTTCGCGGCAGAGATACATCGCGATCTGCCGTGCCGTGGCGACCGCCTGCGAGCGGCTCGAGCCGTAGAGGTCGTCGACGCTGAGCTTGAAGTACTCCGCGGTGTTGGTGATGATGTCGGTCGGCGCGATCACGTTGTCGTCGTCGAGCGTGATCAGGTCCTTCAGCACCGTCTGAACCAGCGGCATGTCGACCGGGGTGCGATTCAGGCTCGCGAAGGCGGTGACGCGGATCAGCGTTCCCTCCAGCTCGCGGATGTTGCTCGACACCTTCGACGCCATGAACTCGAGGATGTCGTCCGGGACGAGGATCTTCTCGCTCTGGGCCTTCTTGCGGAGGATCGCGATGCGGGTCTCCAGGTCGGGGACCTGGACGTCGGTGATCAGGCCCCACTCGAAGCGCGAGCGCATCCGGTCCTCGAAGCCCGTCAGGTGCTTCGGCGGGAGATCGCTGGTGATGACCACCTGCTTGTTGTGGTCGTGGAGGGTGTTGAAGGTGTGGAAGAACGCCTCCTGCGTCTCGACCGCGCGCTGCAGGAACTGGATGTCGTCGATCAGCAGGATGTCGATGTTCCGGTAGCGCGCCTGGAAGGACGAGCCCCGGTTGTTGGCGATCGAGTTGATGAAGTCGTTCGTGAACTCCTCGCTCGAGACGTACCGCACGCGGATGCCCGGGTAGAGGCTCATCGCGTAGTGGCCGATCGCGTGCAGGAGGTGGGTCTTGCCCAGGCCGGAGTCGCCGTAGATGAAGAGGGGTTGTACGCCTTGGCCGGCGCCTCCGCGACGGCGACCGCGGCCGCGTGCGCGAACCGGTTCGACTGGCCGATGACGAAGTTGTCGAAGCTGTACTTGGAGTTGAGACGGGTGTCGCCGTTGCGCGGGGGCGCGGTGATCTCGGTCGGCGGCGCCATCATCGGCGCGACGGCGTCCAGATAGGGGGCGGGCTCCGGCTCGGCGGGGCCGGCCATCGACTCCTGCTGGATCTCGGGGTTCACCACGATCGCGAAAGTGTTGACCTCGAGCGCCTGGTCGAGGTTGCCGATCGCGTTGAGGAGGGGGACGCGGCTGCGCTGCTCGATCATCCCGCGCGTGAACTCGTTGGGCACCTCGAGGTAGAAGGTTCCGGCCATGATGCCTTTGGGCTCGACCAGGCTGAGGAAGCCGTGCAACTGGGGTGTGATGCGGTCGTCCGTCTCGAGATTGTCGAGCACGTTCTGCCATGCCGCAGAAATGGACTCTTCGCCGCCTGCCATCGTTCCCCGTCTTCGAAATTCGTGGATGCCGTCGGCCCGACGCGAGACGAGTCGTCCCCCGTGTGACTCGCGCTGGGCTGGCGGCAAGGACGCCGCCGTGGGTATTCACAGAGTTATCCACCGCTGTGTGTGCAATACCGTAGCGATCTCCGGCCCTTTTTGGGATGGCCTGGGGATAACTTAGGAGTTCACGCTAACTTGTCCACAGGTGTGGATCAAATTCGGTTCGAGGAATACTCCGGCGCGTCGTTCGCTCGGTTCCTGCAAATCCCGTGCATAATCAAGGGTTTCAGGACGATCGGTTTGACCCGGGTCGCCTTAAGGACGTAGCTTTAATAGGTTGACTTCAGCCGTTTCGGCTGCCCAGAAACTTTCCTGGCCTCCCCGTGCTGGCCGAATCCATTCAGCACCGGCCTGTGAAGAGACCACCACGGAGATAGACATGAGCAAGAGAACGTTCCAGCCGAACAACCGCAAGCGCGCCAAGACCCACGGCTTCCGCCTCCGCATGCGCACGCGTGCCGGTCGCGCCATCCTGTCGGCGCGTCGTTCCAAGGGCCGCGAGAAGCTCTCGGCCTGACCCTTTCCGGGTCAGAGCCGCTTCCGGGTCAGGGCGCGACGCGTGCTCGCGAAGAACCATCGCATCACGCGGGGCGCGGAGTACCGGGCGACCGTGCGACGAGGTGCGCGCTTCAACGAAGTGAGCATGATCGCCTACGTCCGGTTCAATCGCGACTCCGACGTGGTGCGTTTCGGTTTCATCGTGAGCAAGGTGGTCGGTAACGCGGTCGTCCGCAACCGTGTGCGACGCCGGCTCAAGGCTGCGGCTTACGAACTGCTCCCCCGCCTCTCGTCGGCGCCCGCCGGCGGCGCAGGCCTGGACATCGTCATCCGGGCATTGCCAGCCTCCGCCCAAGTGACGTGGGCTAATCTGCACGGTGAGGTCTCGCGGGCCACCGACCGTTTCCTCAGCCGCCACACCACCAGTCCGCGCGACAGCCGTCCGCGGGACACCAGCGAAGGCAACGTCCGTCCATGAACACCGCGATCGCCGCAGTGCTCCTCGCTCCGAGGAACGCTGCCGTGTTGGTGCTCCGGGCGTACCGCGCGGTGATCTCCCCGCTCTACGGCGACGTCTGCCGGTACTACCCCTCGTGCTCCGCCTATACGCTGCAGGCGATTCAGGAGCACGGGGTGATCGTTGGAAGCGCGCTCGGAATTCGCCGGATCGCCCGCTGCCACCCGTGGGCAGCCGGAGGGGTCGATGACGTCCCCCTCAAGAAGAAGCGCCGCTACCGGGTCACTCCGTTCGGATTCGTCGTCGCCACCAGCCAGGGAAAGGCCTAGCACCCAGACATGGACATCATCGGTACCATCCTCTGGCCCATCAAATGGGTCGTGGAACTCATCCTCGTCGCCTGGCACTGGCTGTTCAGCACCATGGGGATGGACCCGGCGGCGGGTATCACCTGGGTGCTGTCCATCGTCGGTCTGACCGTCGTCGTCCGTGCGGCACTGATCCCGATCTTCGTCCGGCAGATCAAGAACCAGCGACGCATGCTGGAGATCGCGCCGCAGCTCAAGAAGATCCAGGACAAGTACAAGGGCAAGAAGGACCAGTTCTCCCGCGAGGCGATGTCGCGCGAGACGATGGAGCTCTACAAGAAGACGGGCACCAACCCGCTGAGCTCCTGCCTCCCGCTGCTGCTTCAGATGCCCGTGTTCTTCGCCCTGTTTCAGGTCCTCAACGGCGCGCAGAGCGGCAAGGCCGGCGTCGGCCCGCTGAACGCGACGCTCGCCGAACAGTTCGGCAGCTCGACGCTGTTCGGCGTCGCGCCACTGCACCAGAGCTTCCAGGGTGCGCTGAACGCCCACCCGCAGCAGGTCGCCGTCATGGTCATCGCCGCGACGATGGTCGTGCTCATGACCGGATCGCAGTTCCTCACCCAGCTCCAGATCGTCTCCAAGAACATGTCGCCGGAGACCAAGGCGAGCCCGCAGTTCAAGCAGCAGCGCATCCTGCTGTACCTGCTCCCCTTCGTCTTCCTGTTCTCCGGCTTCGCCTTCCCGCTCGGTGTCATGTTCTACTGGCTGACCTCGAACCTGTGGACGATGGGGCAGCAGTTCCTGGTGATCCGCAACATGCCGACCCCGGGCTCCGACGCGGCCAAGGCGCGCGAGGCCCGCCTGGCTCGTAAGGGCAAGCTCGTGCAGGACGGCGCCGTCGTCCTCCAAGTGGATGAAGTGCCGCAGCAGCAGAAGCCGGTGACGACCCAGCGCGCGCAGCCGGTGAATAAGAACCGTGCGAAGAAGCAGGCCGGAAAGAAGTAGGGATATGACCGACGTGCAGACCGAGTTCACGCCTTCCGACGAGGAAGCCGTCCACTCCCCCATCACCGCAGACGTCGACGGCGACGCCGAGTCGGCGCCCGCTGCCGACCTCGACCGCGAGGGCGACATTGCCGCGGACTACATCGAGGAGCTGCTCGACATTGCCGACATCGACGGCGACATCGACATCGACACTCGGAACGGCCGAGCCTACATCTCGGTGAACGCCGACGAAGGAACCAACCTGCGCCTGCTGTCCAAGCCGGACACGGTCGCTGCGCTCCAGGAGTTGACCCGCCTCGCGGTTCAGAACCAGACCGGCGGCTTCTCTCGCTTGATCCTCGACATCGCCGGCTCGCGCGATGCGCGCCAGGCGGAGCTCGCGACGCTGGTGGACCGGGCGATCGCGCGCCTCGAAGAGGGCTCGGCGGAGGCTTCCCTCCCGGCCATGTCGTCGTACGAGCGGAAACTGGTCCACGACATCGTGTCCGAGCGTGGTTACGTGTCGAACTCGCGCGGCGAGGGTCGTGACCGTCACACGGTTATCACTGCGGCGTAGTTTCACGTGAAACGGTGATTGATTCCGTCGAGACCGAACCTTCGGTCGCTGCAGAGCTCTTCGGTGAGCGACTGAGTGTCGCACGTGCGTTCACAGCCAACCTGGTGGCGCAGGGCGAGGAGCGTGGCCTCATCGGCCCGCTCGAACTCCCCGCATCTGGACGCGCCACATCCTGAACTGTGCGATCGTGGCGCCGTTGCTCAACCCCGGCCATGTCGGTGACGTTGGCAGCGGGGCCGGCTTGCCGGGTCTCGTACTGGCCATTGCCCGACCGGACGTCGACTTCGTGCTGATTGAGCCGATGGAGCGTCGGGTTGCGTGGCTCTCCGAGCAGGTCGACGAACTCGGCCTGGACAACGTGTCTGTCGTGCGCGATCGCGCAGAGGACGTGCGCCTGACCCAGCCGCTGGATCAGGTGACCGCACGTGCCGTGAGCGCGTTCCGCAAGCTGATTCCGTTGACCGCTCCCCTGCTCCGTGATGGTGGCGAGTTGATACTCATGAAGGGCGCTGGCGCGGCCGCTGAGGTCGAGGCTGCGACGAAGGAACTACGGAAGTTCCGCGTTCGCGACGTCGAGGTGCTCACTCTCGGCGAGGGCGTTCTCGACGACGTCACGCGCGTTATCCGGGCACGGGTGCGCTGAGGAAAATCGGGTTCTCCACAGCCCCAGCGATGCTGAGGGGTGTGGTTGGACATGCAAGCTAGAGTTGACGAGTGGTTCGCACCGCGTTCCAGTTTCTCCACCGCGGCGAGGCCGTACACCGAACCAAGCGACGAGGTTTCACGTGAAACAACCCGATCAGAATGCTCCCGTAGAGGTGGGTGAAGCCACCTTCGACGCGTCGACACCACTCGCCCGGGAGATTCAGGATCTGGCCAGGAGGAGACAAGTCATCGCTTCAGCGACGCTGCCGTTACCATCGCAGACACGGATCTTCACGATCTCCAATCAGAAAGGCGGCGTCGGCAAGACGACCACGGTCGTGAACCTTGCGGCGGCGCTGGCGAAGTCTGGCGCGCGGGTGCTGGCAATCGACCTCGATCCCCAGGGGAACGCCTCCACAGCGTTGAGTGTGGAGCATCGTGAGGGGACACCGAGCGTCTACGATGTGATCGTCAACGACAAGGAGCTCGAGGAGGTCATCCAGAAGAGTCCGGAGTTCGACGGGCTCTTCGTGATTCCCGCCACCATCGACCTCGCCGGTGCGGAAATCGAACTCGTCTCCATGGTCGCACGTGAGCAGCGCCTTTCGCGTGCGCTCGGTCGCTTCCTCGACGAGTACGACATCGACTACGTCCTCATCGACTGCCCGCCGTCGCTCGGGCTGCTCACCATCAACGCGTTCGTCGCTGCTACCGAGGTTCTCATCCCGATTCAGTGCGAGTACTACGCGCTCGAGGGCCTGAGCCAGCTTCTGAAGAACATCCAGCTCATCGAGCGTCACCTCAATCCAAAGCTGCAGGTGTCGACGATTCTGCTGACCATGTACGACTCGCGGACCAACTTGGCCCATCAGGTGGCCGACGACGTCCGGCAACACTTCCCTGACGAGGTGCTCGACACGATCATTCCGCGCTCCGTGCGGATCTCGGAGGCACCGAGCTACGGGCAGAGCGTCATCAGCTATGACGCGAACTCATCCGGCTCGCTCTCGTACCTCGAGGCGGCCGCTGAAATCGCACGAAGAGGAGTACCCCGCTAATGGCAGCGAAGCGCACTGGTTTGGGACGCGGTATCGGCGCACTGATCCCCACGAGCGATCAGTCGTCGCGACCGGTGGACGTATTCTTCCCGCAGACGTCCGCAGTGGCGACGGAAGAGCTCGTCGCGGTGCCCGGAGCGCGGCTTGCGAACCTCTCCCCCGCTGACATCGTCCCGAACGCCGTGCAGCCGCGCGTGGAGTTCGACCGGGAGGCGCTGGACGAGTTGGTGGCGAGCATCCGCGAGGTCGGTGTGCTCCAGCCCGTGGTCGTGCGGCCACTCGCCGGTCAGGTGGACAAGTACGAGCTCATCATGGGCGAGCGTCGGCTGCGCGCGACCAAGGAGCTCGGGCTCGACAGCATCCCTGCGGTCATCAAGGACACCGCGGACGAGGACATGCTGCGGGATGCGCTCCTCGAGAACTTGCACCGATCGCAGCTCAACCCGCTGGAAGAGGCGTCGGCGTACCAGCAGCTCCTGGCGGACTTCGGAATCACGCAGGAGCAGCTCGCGACCCGGATCGGTCGTTCGCGCCCCCAGATCACCAACACGATCCGCCTGCTGAAGCTGCCGGCGCCGGTGCAGTCGCGGGTAGCGGCCGGCGTCCTCAGCGCGGGCCACGCTCGCGCGATCCTTTCGGTCGGCGACGACGAGGACGCGATGGTGCGGCTGGCGGACAAGATCGTCAACGAGGAGCTCTCGGTCCGCGCTGCGGAGGCCGCCGCCAGCCGGACGCCGAAGCCGGTTCGGAGCAAGGCCTCCCCTGGCAAGCACCGCGGTCACCTGGACGAGGTGGCCGAGCGGCTCGGTGATCGCCTCAACACGCGCGTGAAGATCAGCTTGGGCGCACGAAAAGGCCAGATCGTGGTCGATTTCGCCACGATTCAGGACCTGAACCGGATTCTGGATGAGATCGGCCAGCCGACGTACAGCTCGCCGGTCCGTTTCACGTGAAACCCCGCCACAGCTAAACGGGGGAGGCTGAGTCAGCCTCCCCCGTTTCACGTGAAACCCCGATCACTCCCCCGCGTCCGCGATCGCCGCTGCCGCAAGCGTCGCGTAGACATCCCCGAGGTCGCGACCGGATGCTGCGATCGCCTGGGGCATGATCGAGGTCTCGGTGAGACCCGGGAGGACGTTCGCCTCCAGGAACCACGGGACACCGCCCGCGTCGACGATCAGATCGACTCGGGACAGGTGACGGAGACCGAGCGCCGCGTGCGCGGCGGTTGCCGCGGCCGAGACGGCCTTGATCGTCGACTCGTCCAGCCGCGCCGGCACATAGAACCGGGTCTCCCCCGCGTTGTACCGCGCATCGAACGTGTAGGGGCCCTCGATCGGCTCGATCTCCACGGGTGGGAGGGCGATCGGACCGTCGCCCGTGTCGAGCACGGCGACGGAGACCTCGACGCCGGCGATCTTCCGCTCGATCAGCGCGACATCGGCGTACGTGTACGCGTCGACCATCGCCCGCGGGAGCTCCTCCGTTGCCGTGACGATGGTGACACCCTGCGCAGAACCGCCGTGCGCAGGCTTGACCACGAGCGGGACATCGAACGCGCCGAGCACCGTCGCCAGCACACTGTTGGCGCCGAGCTCCCGGAAGGTCTCCTTGGGAAGCGTGATCGACGCGGGAGTGGCGATGCCGGCGCGCGAGACGACCGTCTTGGCGGCCGGTTTCGACCAGGCGAGGCGGGCGGCGTCGGTGGTCGACCCGACGAACGGAACGCCGGCGAGTTCCAACAGCGCGCGGAGGGCGCCGTCCTCGCCGCTCGATCCGTGCAGGGCCGGCCAGACGACGTCCGGGCGGCTCTCGCTGAGGTATCCGAGCAGAGCGCCGTCCGGCTCGCGCACGGTGACGTGGTGCCCGAGCGACTGGAGACCGTCGGCGACACGTCGGCCGCTGCGCAGCGAGATGTCGCGTTCATGCGAGATGCCGCCGGCGAGAACGACGATGTCGAGTGCTTCTTTTTCGGCCATGATCTGCTCTTTCTTCGGCGATGGATCGACTGGAGGAGCGTAGAGGACGCTGTGTGACGCGTCCGTCAGCGCAGGTCGGTCGGCGGGTTCGGGCTGGTGTGAGTGGCGCGCGACGCTGTGAGCGGACCGGTCCCGGCGAAGGTGTCCAGGAGGTCCTGCTCACCGTTGATGACGTTGGCGAGCCGCCGGACGCCGACCTTGATGTTCTCCGGTGTGGGGTAGCAGAACGACAGCCGGATGTTCTGCGCACCAGATCCGTCCCCGTAGAACGCGGTGCCCGGCGTGTACGCGACGAGCTCGGTCACGGCACGCGGCAGCATCGCCTTGGAGTCGAGATGCGGCGGCAGCGTGAGCCACACGTAGAAGCCGCCGTTCGGGTTGGTCCAAGACAGCTCGGGTAGGTGCTCCTCAAGGGCGGAGATCATGGCCTCCTTGCGCTCGCGGTACACGCCGCGGAAGGTGTCGATCTGGCCCCGCCAGTCGGCGTCGCGCAGATACTCCGAGATCACCAGCTGGCTGAACGAACTCGGGCTCAGGACGGCCGCCTCGTTGGCGAGGATCAGCTTCTCCCGGATGGCGTGAGGAGCGAGCGCCCAGCCGACCCGGAATCCGGGCGCCAGGGTCTTCGAGAAGGTCCCGAGGTAGACGACGCCGTCGCGTTCGACCGAGCGCATCGCCGCAGGGGGCTTCTCACCGAAGTAGAGCAGCCCGTACGGGTTGTCCTCCAGCACCAGGATGTCGTTCTGGCGGGCGATCTCGAGGACCTCGAGCCGTCGCTCCCACGACAGGGTCACGCCGGCCGGGTTGTGGAAGGTCGGCACCGTGTAAAGGAACTTCACCCGCCGGCCCGCTGCCTTCAGCCGGGCGATGTGCTCGCGCAGGGCCTCCGGGATCAAGCCGTGCTCATCCATCGGGATGTGGTCGACCTCTGCCTGGTACGAGCGGAAGATGACCATCGCCGTCACATAGCTGGGACCCTCCGCCAGCACGACGTCGCCCGGGTCGATGAACAGTTTGCTGAACAGTTCGAGCGCGTGCTGCGAGCCGGTCGTCACGATGACATCGTCGGCGCTGCCGCTGATCCCCTCGAGCGCCATGACCTCCAGGATCTGCTCCCGCAGCGCCGGCACACCCTGGCCGGAGCCGTACTGGAGGGCGACCGGACCCTGCTCGCGCATCACCCGGTCCATCGCCCCGACCACCAGATCGTCGGGGAGTGCCGCGACGTACGGCATGCCGCCGGCCAGCGAGACCACCTCGGGCCGGCTGGCGACGGCGAACAGGGCTCGGACCTCACTGGCGGCCAGGCCGCTGGTGCGCTGTGCGTAGTGGTGATACCACGGGTCCAGATTGTTGCCCTGCTGGCGAGGGCTGCCCTGTTCTGTCACGAATCGTCCGTTTCTCGTGTCGTTCATTCATGCTAGGGGCGGCACGCGTCCCGCTGGAAATCGAGCCGTCTCCCGGATATACGAAAGACCCGCCCGGCGGGTGAGCGCCGGACGGGTCTGACAGTGTGTGGAAGCTGTCTGGCTGTCGCGCTACGCGAGGTAGGCGGCCAGGTCGGCCTCGAGGGCGGGCTTCGGCTTTGCGCCGATGACGGTCTTGACGACCTCTCCGCCCTGATAGACCTTCATCGCGGGGATGGAGGTGATCTGGTACTTCGCCGCGGTCTGCGGGTTCTCGTCCACATTGAGCTTGACGATCTCGATCTTGTCCGCGTGCTCGGCGGCGATCTGGTCGAGGATCGGGCCGACGGCACGACACGGACCGCACCACTCGGCCCAGAAGTCGACAAGAACGGTCTTGCCGCTGCTGAGGACGTCCTGCTCGAAGGTGGCGTCCGTGACGGAACGTGCTGCTGACATAGTTGCTGATTCTCCTTATGCGGTGGTGGTGAGTTCGAGATCGCCGGACGCGCCTTCCGCCGCGCGCTCCAGCAGGTCCTTGGGGAGGGTCGTGAGGTAGTGCTCGGCGTCGAGCGCGGCGACCGTCCCCGACGCGGCGGCGGTGACCGCCTGGCGGTAGGTGGGGTCGATCACGTCGCCCGCGGCGAACACGCCCGCGACCTTCGTCTTGGAGGTCCGGCCGGCGACCGCAATGGTCCCCTCCGGAGTGAGGTCGAGCTGGCCGTGGACCAGGTGCACCCGCGGGTCGTTGCCGATCGCGATGAACAGGCCCTGCAGCTCCAGCTCACTCTGCTCGCCGGTCTCAAGGTTGCGCAGCGTCACCGCACGCACCTGCTCGTCGCCGCTGATGCCGACGACCTCCGAGTTCCAGATGAACTCGATCTTCTCGTTGGCGAAGGCGCGCTCCTGCATGATCTTTGAGGCACGCAGCGACTCGCGGCGATGGATGACGTAGACCTTGTCCGCGAAGCGGGTCAGGAACGTCGCTTCCTCCATCGCCGAGTCACCGCCGCCGACGACGGCGATCGTGCGCTCGCGGAAGAAGAAGCCGTCGCAGGTGGCGCACCAGGAGACGCCGTGACCGGACAGACGCTCCTCGTCCTCCAGGCCCAGCTTGCGGTATGCGGAGCCCGTGGCGAAGATCACCGACAGCGCCTCGTGCACGGCGCCGGAGCCGAGGGTGACCGTCTTGACGTCGCCGGAGAGGTCGACGGACACGACGTCGTCGAGGACGATGTCGGTGCCGAACTTCTCGGCCTGCGCCTGCATCTTGAACATGAGGTCGGGGCCCATGACACCATCGGGGAAGCCGGGGAAGTTCTCGACCTCCGTGGTGTTCATCAGCTCGCCGCCGGCCTCGACAGAGGAGGCGATCAGCAGCGGCTTGAGGTTGGCGCGAGCGGCGTAGATGGCCGCCGTGTAACCGGCAGGGCCGGAACCGATGATGATGATCTGCCGCACGGAGGAACTCCTTGATGGTCTGCGGTGCTCCGTCCGGAGACACCGCCCTGTAGAACACATCCTAGGCGGATGCTATTCCGTGTCACCTGCGAGCGGAGGAACGGGCCGCGGCGCGGTCCAGAACGGGCGCAAGACCGGCCTCCAGGTCGTTCGAGCGCAGGATCGCGAGGAACCCGAGGTAGACGACCAGCATGACGACGCCGACGACCGCGGTGGACACGATGGCGGCGATGGGATGGCTCACCGGGAACGCCCCCGCCGACACGCCGCCGAGGATGACGAGGAAACCGGCGCCGGCGATCATCGCGGCGACGCCGGCGACGACGAACCGCCAGAGCGACGCGAAGATCCGCGTCCCGTCCACTCCCCCGGTCCGCCGGCGCAGCAGCCAGAACGCGAGGACCGCCTGAAGCAGGCTCGCCAGCGAGACGACGAACGCGACGGACGCCGCGCGCACCGACGGGGGCACGGTGAAGCAGATGAGCACGCCGACCACGATCACGACCACCTGCGCGAGCGTGAAGAAGAACGGAGTCCTCGTGTCCCCGAGCGAGTAGAACGCGCGCTGCGCCATGAACACCAGCGAGAAGGGCACCAAGCCGATCAGGTAGGCGATGAGCACGAGCCCCATCGCCTGGTAGTCGCCGGTGAACACGCGCGCGATCGGGTACGCAGTGACGATGAGCGCGGCCGAGGCGAACACGATGAACAGCATGATCGAGCGCGCGGCCGAGGAGAAGTCCTGCCGGAACGAGTTCACCGCGCCCTGGTGCGCGTGCTCGGCCATCCGCGTGTAGAAGGCGGTCACGATGGAGACCGCGATGATGCCGTGCGGCAGCATGAAGATGAGCCACGCGTTCTGCATGACGAACGGGCCGGCGAACTGGGGACCCGCCGAGTTCGAGACGTTGATCTCGATCAGGCCGGCGAGCTGCGTCGCGATGAGCATCGCGAACGTCCAGCCCGCCGCCTTGCCGGCGGTCCCCAGGTTGACCCCGCGCCAGCCGAAGTCGAAGCGGAAACGGAGGCCGATCCGGCGCCAGAAGATGAACAGGACGAGCGCCTGGACGGCGATTCCCAGCGTCGCGCCTCCGGCCAGCAGCGCGATCATCCCGAACGACCACTCGGTGCCGTGCCCGCCGCGCGACGCCGTGCCGAAGGCGACGATGAAGGCGACGAGGAGGACGATGGCGACGATGTTGTTGACGACCGGCGCCCAGGTGAACGGACCGAACGACTTGCGGGCGTTCAGCACCTCGCCGAGCAGCGTGTACAGCCCGAGGAAGAAGATCTGCGGCAGCGACCAGTAGGCGAACGCGGTGGCCAGGGGCGCTGCTCCGGCAGCACGCCGAAGAGCACGATCAGCGCGGGAGCCAGGAGGGTCGCGACAAGTGCGATCGCTGCGAAGACGACCATCCCGAGCGTGACGAGCTTGTTGATGTAAGCCCGGCCGCCGTCAGCATTGACCGACGCTCGGATGATCTGCGGTACGAGTACCGCGTTCAGGATGCCCTGGGCGATGATCGCGTACAGGCTGTTCGGGATGGTGGTCGCCGTGGCGTAGGCGCCAGCGGCGAAGGACACCGCGCCGATCGCCTGGACCAAAAGCCACGCTTTGGCGAAGCCGAGCAGCCTCGAGACGAGGGTGCCCGAGGCGAGGATGGCGCTCGCGCGCCCGACGCTAGCCATCGGCGCCGCCCGGTGCGGGCTGGGTGTCCGCGTCATCGGCGGCGGAGTCGCCGTCGCCGCGGGGTCGGGCGGTCTCGGTGGCGTCATCGTCATCCCCGTCCTTGCGGCGCTGGCTCCGTCGTCGCAGGATGTTGCGCACGATCCCGAAGCCGAACAGCAGCACGAGCAGGCCGCCGAAGATCAGCGCCCCGATGCCCTCCCAATCGGCGTGCACGTCCACCGTGACCGAGCTGGGGTCCCCGATCGGCACGCCCGTCGGGCTGTAGAGCTGCAGCGAGAGGATGACCTGGCCGTTGCCGACCTTGGCCTTCACCGGCACGAGCATCGTCGCCCGGGAGTCCTGCGGGATGGACTTCGTGGTCGGTGCGTCGATCTCCAGCCGGCTGTTCGACGGCGACGCGCTGAGCACGACTGTGGCCGCCTCCGTGCTCAGCTCGTTGCTGACCGTGAACGGGATCGACCCCTGCGCGCTCACCAGGTTCACGCTCTCCGTGGGCAGGATGTGGACCGCGTGGAGGGTCTTGACCGTCGACTGCCTGCTCGCACCGACCGCGGCCGTCCAGGACGTGCGCGGGTTCTGCCACGAGACGGCGAGCAGGGTGAGGAGCTGCGCCCGCGTCTGCCCCGTCAGCGTCGTCGGGTCGCTGAGGATGGTGGCGAACTCGTCGATCGACTTCTCGTCCTTCAGCAGCAGGTGGATGTTGTCGATCCGGGCCTGCGACTCCGGGGCGTCGGTCATCGCGAGCTCGGGCGACGGTGCGGAGGACAGCAGGGCGGGGAAGGTCGACGGCGCCGCGAACGGGCTGGTGAACAGGGCGTCCAGCGTGCGCTGGAGCTGCGTCCCGCTCGACGGCCAGGAGCGGTCGAGCCCGAGGAGCAGGTGGCGTGGGGTCGTGCCCTCCGCGCTGACGAGCTGGAGCTGCGCGTTCAGCTTCGACATGGCGGTGTTCCAGGCGAGGTCGCTCGGCGCGGAGACGGCCTGACGGAGCGCCTCGGAGAGCCGCTGGTCGGTGACCGCGAGCGCCGACGATCCGATGTGCTGCGGCGCGTTCGGGGTCGAGTCGAGCTTGTCGGCGTTGGTGTTGCTGCCCGAGAGGACGACTGTCCGGAGGCCGGCGGCCGCGAGGGGGGCGAGGTCGGCGATGCGGAGGGTGTCGTCGCCGGGCCACGCGACTCCGCGGAGGGTGTAGTTCCAGGCCAGCAGCCGGTCGAGGGTGGGGAGGGTCGTCCCTGTGCCGGGGGTGGGGGTCGGGCTGGGCGACGTCGCGGGCGGGGCCGTCGGAGTCTGCGGCTCCCCGATAGCCGTCGGGCTCGGCGAGAAGTTCTTGGGATCGAGCGCGTACCCCAGCGCGGTCGGCTGCAGCGGCGCGGGCAGGCCGGCCTGGATCTGGCCGGCGACATCCGCGTCGCCGTAACCGAGTGAGAAGGTGTCGTTCGGGAGGGCACTCAGCCGGTCGAGCCACGCCGTCGCGGTTGCGGGTGCCGAGTTCCCGAGCGCGCGGATGGAGGCGAGGATCATCGGATCGATGCCGACGGCGACGGTCGCGTGGTTCTGGAGACCGTCGAGGTCGCGGGTCAGCACGCCGTTCGGCGCCGTGTAGGTGGCCAGATCCTGTGCGGAGATGAGGCCGTCACCGGTCGACGGGCTCACGATCGGCATCACGACGCCGACGGCGGAGCGCGTCGCGGCGGCGCCCGGGCTCCACACGACCGACCCCCGGGCGTTCGCGACCACCGGGCCGATGTCGACCGTGGCGCCGAGCCCATAGACGGCCGAAGTGGTCCTGGCAGCGAACGGGACGGCCGCGGCCGGCACGTTCACGCGCACCACGACACTCGAACCCGGCTCGAGGAGGGGAGTGTCGCCTTGCCGAGGTCGACGCGGTCCGAGACGGCGTCCGCGGAGGTGAGCCAGGAGGCGAGATCCGCTCGCGTCTTCCGCTGCTGCGGGTCCAGCCAGAGCCCGACCGAGCCGGCCGTGTAGGGGGTGTCCGTGGGGTTGGTCACCGTGACGGACGTGACCAGATCCTGTCCGGGCGCCAGCACTCCGCCGTTGTCGGCGGTCAGGGATGCGCTGATCGAGGCGTTCGTCGCGGTGCGGACGGAGGCTGCGGCGACGGTCGCGGAGGACGCGGTCGCCTGGCTCCCGGCGGGACCGCCCAGCAGGGCGACGACGGCGATGCCCGCGCCGATGAGGGCAGCAGGCAGTCGCGCACCCCGGAGGGTGAAGCGGGGTACGCTCATGCGCCGACGCACGATCCCGGTTCCGCCTCCATGTCGTCGATTCTAGGGGCCGCCCCCTGTGAGAGCCCGGCGAGCACGCGGCGTCCGGGCGAGGCGAGCGGCGCGTCCGGCGTCCCATTAAACTGAGGCACCATGCAGTCCGTCGCCGAATCCCTCGACCGCCTCGGCGCCCTCGCGAAGACCCCGACGGTCGATCGGCTCGCCCGGGCGTTCGCCGCAGCCGGCTTCGAGCTGTCGCTCGTGGGGGTCCCGTGCGCGACGCGCTTCTGGGCCGCGCGGTCCACGATCTGGACTTCACCACCGACGCGCGTCCGGACGACATCCTCGGCGTCGTCCGGCCGCTCGCCGACGCCGTGTGGGACATCGGCCGCGCGTTCGGGACGATCGGCGCCCGCTTCGGCGACGACACGGTGGAGATCACGACCTACCGCAGCGACAGCTACGACGGCGCGACGAGGAAGCCGGAGGTGCAGTTCGGGGACACGCTCGAGGGCGACCTCCTGCGCCGGGACTTCACGGTCAACGCGCTCGCCCTCCGCATCCCGGAGGTGCGGCTGGTGGACCCGTCCGGCGGCGTGGAGGACCTCCTGGCCCGACGTATCACGACGCCCGCGAGCCCCGAGGTGTCGTTCGGCGACGACCCGCTGCGGATGATGCGCGCCGCCCGGTTCGCCGCGCAGCTCGGGTTCACCGTCGACGATCCGACCCGCGAGGCGATGGCCGACATGGCCGACCGGATCGGGATCGTCAGCGCCGAGCGCGTGCGCGACGAGCTCACCAAGCTGCTGGCGGCCGACGACCCGCGCCCCGGCATCGAGCTCTTCGTGGGCTCCGGACTCGCCGACCAGGTGCTGCCGGAGGTGCCGGCGCTGCGGCTGGAGGTGGACGAGCACCACCACCACAAGGATGTGTACCAGCACAGCCTGACCGTGCTCGACCAGGCGATCGGCTACGAGAAGGAGCGTCACCCCGGCACCGCGCCCGACCTGGTGCTTCGGATCGCCGCGCTCCTGCACGACATCGGAAAGCCGGCGACGCGGCGGTTCGAGCCCGGCGGCGCCGTCAGTTTCTATCACCACGACGTCGTGGGCGCGAAGCTCGCCAAGAAGCGGCTGACCGCCCTGCGCTTCGACAAGGCCACCGTCGACTCGGTCGCGCGCCTGATCGAGCTGCACCTCCGCTTCTTCGGGTACTCCGACGCGCACTGGACCGACTCGGCCGTCCGCCGGTACGTGCGCGACGCCGGAGGCGAGCTGGAGCGCCTCCACATGCTGACCCGCGCCGACGTGACGACGCGCAACCGGCGGAAGGCCGACCGGCTCGGCTTCGCGTACGACGACCTGGAGCAGCGCATCGCCGAGCTGAAGGCGCAGGAGGAGCTGGACGCCGTCCGTCCCGACCTCGACGGGGAGCAGGTGATGCGGCTGCTCGGGCTGAGGCCCGGACGCGACGTCGGTCAAGCGCTCTCCTTTCTCCTGGAGCTGCGGCTCGACGAAGGACCGCTGGGCGAGGAGGAGGCCACGCGGCGCCTGCTCGCGTGGTGGGAGGCGCGATAGGAGGTCGGCCGCTCCCTCCTCCACAGTCGCGGCACTCGGATGAGTTGTCCACAGATTCGCGCCCGACGCACTGCGGGCCTCCCGTCATCGCGAGGCTGGACCCATGAGCATCGCAGAGACCGTCGCAGACCCCATCGCCCAGCGCCCCGGTTGGCGCGGGACCAGCGCATCAGCTACCCTTGACAAGTTGCCCGGGCAGATTCCTGCCTACGCAACCGATGTAGAACCCTCCTGCTGCAGAACGTCTGCAGCCGCTGAGACCAGAGGAGGTGGGTTAGTCATGCATCAGTACGAGTTGATGGTCATCCTCGATCCCGAGATCGATGAGCGCACCGTAGCTCCCAGCCTCGACAAGTTCCTCAACGTCGTTCGCAACGACGGTGGATCTATCGACAACATCGACATCTGGGGTCGTCGCCGCCTGGCGTACGAGATCAACAAGAAGTCCGAAGGCATCTACGCCGTCGTGCAGCTCACCGCGACCGGTGACACCACGAAGGAGCTCGACCGCCAGCTGAAGCTCAGCGAGGCCGTCATGCGCACCAAGGTGCTCCGTGCCGAAGAGGCCATCGCCCAGGTCGCGGCCGCTCAGAAGCGCGCCGACGAGAAGGCCGCCCGCAAGGCGTCCTCCTCCGCCGACAAGGCCGCTGCCGCCTCCGAGAAGGCCGGCGCCTAGTCCCATGGCCGGCGAGACCGTCATCACCGTGGTGGGCAACCTCACGGCCGACCCCGAGCTGCGTTACACGCAGAACGGGCTGGCTGTCGCCAACTTCACCATCGCATCCACTCCCCGCACGTTCGATCGTCAGGCGAACGAGTGGAAGGACGGTGAGGCTCTCTTCCTGCGCGCGAGCGTCTGGCGCGAGTTCGCCGAGCACGTCGCGGGCTCGCTGACCAAGGGGTCCCGCGTCATCGCCCAGGGGCGGCTCAAGCAGCGCTCCTACGAGACCAAGGAGGGCGAGAAGCGCACCTCCATGGAGCTCGAGGTCGATGAGATCGGGCCGTCGCTGCGGTACGCCACCGCACAGGTGACCCGTGCGCAGTCGTCGCGTGGTCCTGGCGGTGGCGGTGGCTTCGGCGGCGGTGCTCCCGCTGTCGAGGAGCCGTGGGCCGCCTCCGCACCCGCGGACCCGTCCGCGGGCGCCGACGTCTGGAACACTCCGGGCTCCTACAACGACGAGACCCCCTTCTAACGGGTCCGAACAACTGAGTTTGTCTGGCGGGCCTCGGGCTCGCCAGGCGGAAAGCAAAGGAAATCATGGCTGGAAAGTCGAGCGGCGACCGCCGCAAGCCGATCCGCAAGGGCAAGGACGGGAAGAACGCCGCGCCGGCGAAGTCCGTCCGCGTCGGCGTCATTGACTACAAGGACGTCGCGACCCTGCGGAAGTTCATCTCCGAGCGTGGAAAGATCCGCGCCCGCCGCATCACCGGTGTCTCCGTCCAGGAGCAGCGCCTGATCGCCCGCGCCGTCAAGAACGCGCGTGAGATGGCCCTCCTGCCCTACGCCGGCTCCGGCCGTTAAGGAGAAGAGACACAATGTCGAAGGTTATTCTCACGCACGAGGTCACCGGCCTCGGTTCCGCCGGTGACGTCGTCGACGTCAAGAACGGCTACGCGCGCAACTACCTCGTCCCCCAGGGCTTCGCCATCGCGTGGAGCCGTGGAGGCGAGAAGCAGGTCGAGCAGATCAAGGCGGCCCGTGCCGCTCGCGAGCTGCACACGATCGAGCAGGCCCAGGACCTCAAGGCGAAGCTCGAGGCGACCCGCGTCAAGCTGGTCGTCAAGGCCGGCCGCGAGGGCCGTCTGTTCGGTTCCGTGAAGACGGGCGACGTCGCCGACGCGGTCAAGGCCGCAGGCATCGGCGAGCTCGACAAGCGCAAGATCGAGCTCCCCAACCCCATCAAGGTGACCGGTGACCACGAGGCCACGGTCCGCCTGCACGACGACCTCTCGGCCGTCATCTCCCTGCAGGTGGTCGCCGCCAAGTAGCGGTCGGAAATCTCACAGTGTAGCGGCGGGCGAGAGCCCGCCGCTACACCTCGTTAAGTGGAGTTTTCCCCGGCTCCATCCACAGTGCACAGGCCCGGTCCGACAGCGTCGACCACAGGTCGGAAGGAACTTTTTACACACAGCCTGGGGAAACAGGAATTCCTGGTCAAGGGCGTTTTTTGGTTCGAAGATTTTTGGTTTTCCACAGCGGATCCCACACCTTGTGCACAGCCGCGTCGGCGTTTCGCCCAGATTATCCCCAGAGTTATCCACAGGCGGAGTTGTGGGCGCGGCCGTCGGTTCGTAGGGTTGAGCGACGTCGACGGAAGACCGCCGAGGATCGGCTCGCAGAAGGTTGCGGGACGTTGTCGGTGGCCGTCCGTATTCTTCGAGCGGGCGCGCTTCGGCGCGGTCTCTCCGGCACGGTCACAGCGACTGTGCTGATGGCCTACTCGGCGTGCCCGCGCGCCGACCGGACGTGGGCGGCGCACGCTTGAGAGGGGAGCACCGACCGGTGCGCTCTCGCAACAGGAGAAGTGAGGAGAGCACGTGTCGATCGCCCATATCGGTCTCGCTGACAGCCGCGAACCGGGCGAGGCCCGTTCTCCGGAGCGCACCCTCCTCACGACCTCCTCGCCGAGCAGAGCGCCCTCGGCGGCATGCTGCTCAGCAAGGACGCCGTGGCTGACGTCGTCGAGGTCGTCCGCGGCACGGACTTCTACATCCCCAAGCACGAGATCATCTACGACGCGATCCTCTCGCTGTACTCGCACGGCGAGCCGACCGATGTCATCACCGTCACCGACGAGCTGACCAAGCTGGGCGAGCTGTCCCGGGCCGGCGGCGCCGAGTACCTCCACACGCTCACGAGCCTCGTCCCCACGGCCGCCAACGCCGGCTACTACGCCAACATCGTCACCGAGAAGGCGCTGCTCCGCCGCCTGGTGGAGGCCGGCACCCGCATCACGCAGATGGGCTATAAGGCGGAAGGCGAGGTGCTCGACCTCGTCAACAACGCCCAGGCCGAGATCTACTCGGTCACCGGCCACCAGGAGGTCGAGGACTACGTCCCCCTGACCGAGGCCGTCACCGTCGCGATCGACGAAATCGAGGCCGCCAAGCACAAGGACGGCTCGATGACCGGCGTGCCGACCGGCTTCGCCGAGCTCGACGAGCTGACCAACGGCCTCCACCCCGGCCAGATGGTGATCGTCGCCGCGCGCCCCGCCCTCGGAAAGTCCACGCTGGCGCTGGACTTCGCGCGCGCCGCCGCCATCAAGCACGACATGCCGACCATCTTCTTCTCGCTCGAGATGGGGCGCAGCGAGATCGCGATGCGCCTCCTCTCCGCCGAAGCCACCGTCCCGCTGCAGCACATGCGCAAGGGCACCGTCGACAACCGCGACTGGACGACCATCGCCTCCACGCGCGGTCGCATCAACGACGCCCCGCTCTACATCGACGACAGCCCGAACATGACCCTGGTGGAGATCCGCGCCAAGTGCCGCCGCCTCAAGCAGCGCGTCGGCCTCAAGATGGTCATCATCGACTACCTCCAGCTCATGACGAGCGGCAAGCGCGTCGAGAGCCGCCAGCAGGAGGTCAGCGAGTTCTCGCGAGCGCTGAAGCTGCTCGCCAAGGAGCTGCAGGTCCCCGTGATCGCCCTGTCACAGCTGAACCGTGGCCCTGAGCAGCGAGCCGACAAACTCCCCGCCCTGAGCGACCTCCGCGAGTCGGGCTCGATCGAGCAGGACGCGGACGTCGTCATCCTGCTCCATCGCGAGTCCGCCTACGAGAAGGACAACCCCCGCGCCGGCGAGGCCGACCTGATCGTCGCGAAGCACCGCAACGGCCCCACCAAGACCGTGACGGTGGCCTTCCAGGGCATGTACTCCCGCTTCGCGGACATGGCGCCGATCTAGATCCCGCTGGCCGTCACGACCGGCGGGTGAGTCGCAGCCGCCCTGGCGGGTCAGCCCTGTCCCTGATCCCAGAGCCGCCAGCCCGCCTTTGTCTGGCGGTAGCAGAACGACCACCCTTCCGTTCCGCCCTGATCGGTGCCGTCGAGGCCGGTGTCGGTGGTGATCGAATACGACATGCACTCGCCGTCATCGCCGGTGCGACCGAGCAGCGTGTACGAGAGAAGCCGAGGTCCGTCGCACCACGCCGTCGTGTTGGAGGTCGTGAGGGCGCGGGTCATGCCGCAGTCGCTGTGCTTCGCAGCCTCCATGTAGGTGTGCGCTGTGGAGGAGAGTGTTGCGTCGGCGCCCGGGACAGGACCATGCGGGACGGGACCATCCGAGGGCAGGGTCAGAAGCACCCACGCGCCGACGACCATCCCACCCAGCCCCACGACGATCGAGAAGGCGATCAGAGGGGCGCTCCAGGTGATGCCATGATGCGAACTTAGGGGATCGAATCCGACACAGGCGGCTACGCAGCCCCTCCCACGCCGCCGCTAGACTCCCCGCATGGCCCAGCACCGCGTCGTCGCTCCCGTGATCGCACCCGGCGAGAAGGTCATGGGACCGCCGTCGTACTTCCCGAGCATCGAGAAGAACTACGGGCGGCCGGTCCAGGAGTGGCTGGACCTCGTGGTCGGGCGGCTGGACACCGGGGCCACGCACATGGAGGTCGTCGGGTGGCTGACGTCCGAGTACGGGATGGGGCACGGGCACGCCAACGCCCTCGTCGGGTACACGAAGGCCACGCTGGCCGAGCAGGCGTGACCGGCTCGCCGACGCTGGGCCACCCGAAAGCGGGCGCATAAGGTTCTCCGAGCGCGGATCATCCTCCGGGAGGACGCGGGCGCTCGCCAGGCGGAGTCGAATGGAACGGTGAACACCATCCTCATCCCGTTGCTGCAGGGCGCAGGTCCTGTCGCTCTTGCGGTGGTGTCCTTCGCGCTCGCGTTCACCTGGCCGTCGCTGGTCGAGCCCGCCCTGCGGGTGCGGTCCGAGCGCGGGCGGCTGGCCGGTTTCGCCGCGGTCGGAGCCCTGCTGCTGCTCGCGGCGAGCATCGTCTACGTCGTACCCGGCGTCCTGCTGAGGGACGACTACGGTGCGGTCGTCGTCGCGCCGCTCGCCGTCACCTGGATCATCCTGGCCGCGGCGCTCGGGCTGCGTTCGCTCTTCCAGACCGGTTTCGCGCGCGTGGTCTCGGCGACGTTCTCGATCGCGACAGTCTTCGGCGCCGCGGCCGGCGTCCTCGTCGCGCTGAGCTGGCACCATCCGATCAGCGCCACCGTCCTGCCGACGGGCGCGTTCGTGCTCGTGGTCGGTGGCATCGCCGCGATCGTCGCCTGGGCGCGGCCCGACGGGGACGAGCTGACGGCTGCGGTGTGACGGCGGCCGGTGCGGAAGCTTCAGCACTCCGGTGCTGTCTGAGGATCAAGGAAGGGATCGCGGCGGTGCTGAGCGTGCCGAACCCGATCCGCGCGGCGCGATCGTAGGCGCCGTGGGAGGCTGCCCCGCGGCAAACGCGCAGGAAGCCCGCGACTAGACTGGGAGCGAATCCTGACTGAGAGAGGTCGCCGAGTGGCACCCGCCGTTCCCCAGAATCAGGGCGATCCGAACTCGAGCCGTTATTGGGTCGTCCCCGCCGTGCGCGCGATCGTCGCGCTCGCCGCGGCCGCAGTCGTCACCTTCACCCGGGACGCGCACACCCCGCAGTTCGGCCTCATCGTCTTCGGTGTCTTCGCGGTGGCCGACGGCCTCGCCACCAGCGTCCTCAGCCTCCTGTTCGCCTCGAAGGGCATCACCCGCACCCTTTTCGCGGTCCAGGGCTGCATCGGCATCCTCGCCGGAGCGCTCGCCATCGCTCTCAACGCCAGCGGTCTCGGTCTCTTCCTCTACGTGGTGACCGTGTGGGCGGCGCTCACCGGAATCCTCGAGCTCTACAGCGGCCTCCGCGAGCGCCGGAACGACGCGGCCGCGCGCGACTGGCTCATCACCGGTGCGCTCACCGCGATCCTTGCTCTGGTGCTGCTCTTCGTGCCGGCCGATGCCGTGCTCGCCATCGGGCTGTTCGGCGCCTGGGCCGTGGTCGTCGGCGTCTTCCAGGGCATCGGCGCAGCCTCCCTGCGATCGGCGGCCCGCTCCGCCGCGGCCGCCCGCCGGACGGAGAGCGGATCGTGACCAAGCGCGACAAGAAAGACCCCAGCGTGACCAACAGCCTCCAGCCGACCCGCCGCGACCGCTTCCTGCCTGCCGAGCTGCTCGGCATCTCCGCGGGCCTCGGCGTCTTCGTCGGCCTCATCGTCCTGATCGCGACGCGCGAGTTCATCCTCGCCGGCGTCGCCTTCGGGATCGCGTTCATCCTGTCGCTCGTGCTGATGGCGCTGTTCGCGCTCGCCTTCAAGCCGAACGCGGCCGAGGTGGAGGACATCCACGAGCAGGACGTGGAGGCCCAGGAGAAGGCCGCGGGCCACAGCGACACCGCGAAGCCGGGCACCGCACGTGACGGTGACGAGAACGGGACGCCCCGGGGGCACTGAGCCCCGCCGAGGCGATCCCGCCGGCGGCCTCAGAGCCGGTCGACCAACTCCGACGCCAGCCCCACGTATCCCGCGGGCGTGAGTGCCAGCAGGCGGTTCTTCGCCGCCTGGCCGATCTCGAGGCCGTCCACGAACGCCGTCAGCGCCTCGTGGTCGACGCGCTTGCCGCGGGTCAGCTCCTTGAGCAGCGCGTACGGGTCGGAGATCGTGGAGCGCCCGGCGGTGACCTCCGCGCGGATCACCGTCTGGATGGCCTCGGCCAGCACCTCCCAGTTGAGGTCGAGGTCGGTCGCGAGGGCGTCGCGGTCGAGGGAGATCTGGGCGAGGCCGCGCTGGATGTTGTCGAGCGCCAGCAGCGAGTGGCCGAGGCCCACCCCGATGTTGCGCTGCGTGGTGGAGTCGGTCAAGTCGCGCTGCAGGCGGCTGGTCACCAGCGTGGCGGCGAGCGAGTCGAGGACGGCGCTGGAGAGCTCGAGGTTGGCCTCCGCGTTCTCGAAACGGATCGGGTTGACCTTGTGCGGCATGGTCGAGGAGCCGGTCGCGCCGGGCTCCGGGGTCTGCCGGAAGTAGCCCATCGAGATGTACGTCCAGATGTCGGTGCACAGGTTGTGCAGGACGCGGTTGGCGTGCGAGACGCGGGCGTAGAGCTCGGCCTGCCAGTCGTGCGACTCGATCTGCGTGGTGAGCGGGTTCCAGTCGAGGCCGAGACTCTCCACGAACTCCTGCGAGATGCGCGGCCAGTCGGCGTCGGGGTCCGCGACCAGGTGCGCGGCGAAGGTGCCGGTCGCGCCGCTGAACTTGCCCAGGTATTCGGTGGCCTCCACCTGCTTCCGGATGCGGTCGAGGCGGTGCACGAAGACCGCGAGCTCCTTGCCCATCGTCGTCGGGGTCGCGGGCTGGCCGTGGGTGCGGGCGAGCATGGCGTCGTCGCGATACTGGACGGCCTGTGCGCGCAGCTCGGCGATCACGTTGCGGAAGGCGGGCAGCCAGACCTGGGCGACCGCGGCGTTCACGGTGAGCGCGTAGGAGAGGTTGTTGATGTCCTCGCTGGTGGCGGCGAAGTGGGTGAGCTCGGCGATGTGGTCGAGGCCCAGCGCGTGCAGGCGCTCGCGGACCAGGTACTCGACGGCCTTCACGTCGTGCTTGGTGGTGGCCTCCAGCTCGGCGAGCCGGTCGATCTCGGGCTGCCCGAACTCGTCGGCGAGGGCGCGAAGCTGGCCGACCTGCTCGTCGGTGAGCGGGGAGGAGCCGAACATCCGGTGGCCGGTCAGGTAGATCAGCCATTCGACCTCGACCTGGACGCGCGCCCGATTGAGGCCCGCCTCCGACAGGTGGTCGCCGAGGCCGAGGACCGAGGACCGGTAGCGGCCGTCCAGGGGGCTGAGCGGCTGGGGAGGCAGGGCGGTCATGGGACTCCTCGCGGGATCGGCGTGGTGGATTCGCCTCTATTCTCCCGCACTCGGGAGGGCGTCAGCGCTCGCGCGTGAACGGCCGGAAGATCAGGCCGATGAGCCAGCCGATGATGCCGAGCACCAGCGCGCCGAGGACGCCCCACCAGAAGCTCGCGACGTGGAGGCCGAAGCCCATCAGGCCGCTGATCCACGACACCAGGAGCAGCAGCAGCCCGTTCACGATGAACGAGATGAGGCCCAACGTGAGGATGTAGAGCGGGAAGGCGACGATGCGGATCACCGTGCCCACGATCGCGTTGACCACGCCGAAGATGAGGGCGACGAGCAGGTAGGTCAGGACGGTCGCCGTGCTTCCCGCGGCGTAGGGGACGACGGTGACGCCGCTGACGATCAGGGTCGTCAGCCACAGGGCCACCGCGTTGATGATCACCTTGAGCAGGAATCGCATGGGCACATCCTCCCAAACGGGAGGCGCGGAGGGCAGGGGCTCGCCGCTAGAGTCGCGGCGTGCCCAACAAAGACGGCCGGATACCGGACCAGAACGGACTTGTTCCGCCGCAGCTCATCGACGCTCCGCGAGTGAAGAAGGTGTACCCGCCGCTGCAGTGGCGGCCGCTGCGGGTGATGAATCCGTGGCACAAATTCGGGTTCATCGTCCTGCTCGAAGTGGGGTGGCGAGTCTTGACGCAACTCGCCCAGCTTGCGGTACCGGTCACCGTGGTCACCGTGGTCAGCAATGCTCTCTGGCCGATCGTGGTCATCGCGCTCGCACGGTCGTTCCGCGGTGAGGGTGAGCCCGTGCAGCCTCCCCGACCGTGGTGGCGATTGAGCGCCCGGCCGAGGATCGGATGGTTCATCGGCGGCTTCTACGCGCTCGGCGAACTGCAGGCCTTCTTCTTCCCGGTGCACACCGATCGCTACCTTGCAACGGCGTCCAGCGTCGTCTTCGGGCTGTTCCTCGCCGCCGCCTTCCTCAACTCCTCCATCCGGCTCACCATCCAGCGTCGTCGCACCGCCCAATAAAGAGGAATGCTCCCGCGGGTATCCGCCCGCGACTAAGTTGGGTCTGTGACTGACCTAGACGCGCACGGCGTGCGGCTGCGGCCCGAGATCGTGGCGGTCCCTGCCTACAAGCAGGGCCGCCCGGCGCCGGCGGACGGTTTCAAGCTGTCCAGCAACGAGAACCCCTATCCCCCGCTCCCCTCCGTCGTGGAGGCCGTGGCCGGGACGCTCAGCGAGCTCAACCGCTACCCCAACGCGGGCGGCGCCGACCTCCGCGAGCGGCTCGCCGAACGGCACGGCGTCGACGTCGACCAGGTGCACCTCGGCAGCGGGTCGGTCGCGCTGCTCGCGCAGCTCATCTCCGCCGCAGCGGGGACCGGCGACGAGGTCGTCTACTCGTGGCGGTCGTTCGAGGCCTACCCGGGCCTGGTCACCGTCGCGGGCGCGACCAGCGTTCAGGTGCCGAACCGGCCGGACGGCGGGCACGACCTCCCGGCGATGGCCGCCGCGATCACCGACCGCACGCGGGTCGCGATCGTCTGCACGCCCAACAACCCGACCGGGCCGGTCGTCACGGCCGCCGAGTTCGAGGCGTTCATGGCGTCCGCGCCCCGCGACCTCCTGGTGCTGCTCGACGAGGCCTATTACGAGTTCGTCACCGACAACGCCTCGGTGGACGGCATCCCGCTGCTCTCGCGCTACCCGAACCTCGTCGTGCTGCGCACCTTCTCGAAGGCCTACGGGCTCGCCGCCCTCCGGATCGGCTACGCGGTCGGCCCGGCGGCAGTCCTGAACGCGGCGCGGTCGGCGGCCATCCCGCTGTCGGTGACCGACGCCTCCCGGGTCGCCGCGCTTGCGTCGATCGACGCCGAGGACGAGCTCATGGAGCGGGTCGCCCGCATCGCCATGCGCCGCGACAAGCTGCGGAACGCGCTGGTCGCCCAGGGCTGGAACGTCCCGGAGGCCAACGGCAACTTCGTCTGGCTGGCGACCGGCGAGGAGACCGCGGCCGCCAACGACGCGTTCTTCGACGCGGGCCTGACCGTGCGGGCGTTCCCGCCGGAGGGCATCCGTATCAGCGTCGGCGAGCAGGAATCTGTGGAGAAACTCCTGGAGGTCGCTGCCGATCTTGTGCGGAACCTACCAAATGGGCACCCGGGCAAGCGGTTAGGTTAGAACGGTGGTTGCGACGAACGATACCCCGCGCCCGGCGAACACCGTCCAGCTGCTGACCGCAGACGGCCGGTTCCAGCCGAGCGACCCGGCCGGAGAGTACCTCCCCTACCTCGAGCGACTCGGGGAGGAGGACTACCGCACCTTCTACCGCGACATGGTCCGCGTGCGTGCCGTGGATGACGAGGGGGCCAACCTCCAGCGCCAGGGCCAGCTCGGCCTGTGGGTGCCGAGCCGCGGCCAGGAGGGCGCCCAGGTCGGCTCCGCCCGCGCGGCCAAGCCGCAGGACAACCTGTTCCCGTCGTACCGGGAGCACGTGGTCGGCATGATCCGCGGCATCGACCCGGTCGGCATCATGGGGCTGCTGCGCGGCACCACGCACGGCGGCTGGGACCCGACGGACCCCGCCATCCACGGCTTCCACCTCTACACGCTCGTCATCGGCTCGCACACCCTGCACGCCACCGGCTACGCGATGGGCGTCAAGCTCGACGGCAAGGTCGGCACCGGCGACCCCGAGGTCGACGAGGCCGTGATCGCCTACTTCGGCGACGGCGCGACGAGCCAGGGCGATGTCAGCGAGGCCTTCGTCTTCGCCGCCAGCTACCAGACCCCGCAGGTCTTCTTCCTGCAGAACAACCATTGGGCCATCTCGGTGCCGGTGAAGACGCAGTCGCGCACCCCGCTCTACCTGCGGTCGAGCGGTTTCGGCATCCCGGGCGTGCAGCTCGACGGCAACGACGTGCTCGCCGCCTATGCGGTGACCGCGAAACACCTCGACGACGCGCGCAACGGGGAGGGCCCGAGCATGATCGAGGCTCTGACCTACCGGATGGGCGCGCACACGTCGAGCGACGACCCGACCAAGTACCGCACCGACGACGAGGTGGCGTACTGGGCCGAGCGCGACCCGATCCTGCGGTTCCGGGCGTTCCTGGAGAACCAGGGCGTCGGCCAGGCGTTCTTCGACACAGCCCACGAAGAGGCGGCCGACCTGGCGTCCGACGTCCGCCGGCGCACGCTCACCCTCGAGGTCCCGCCGATCGAGAGCATGTTCGACAACGTCTACAGTGAGCCGCATCCCGTGATGGACGAGCAGCGGCGCTGGCTGCAGGAGTACGAAGCGTCGTTCGGAGGTGACGCATGAGCGACCTGAGGGGCGAGACCGGATACGTGGAGGCCGAGCTGGTGGAGGACGAGACGCCGGACGCCGACAGCGCCGCGCACGACGAGCCGTTCGACGACACGCAGGCCATCGACGTGGTCGAGATCGTGGAGAGCGAGCCCGGCTCCCGCGTGCTCGAGGAGCATGTGGCCGAGCAGGAGTGGACGCGCGAGTTCGTGGTCGAGGACGAGACTGTGCCGGAGCAGTCGGAGGCGATCGACACCGAGTCGGAGGTCGGCGAGCCGCAGGAGACTCCCGCACCCGGGGCGGAGTCCGCCGCCGAGGCGGCCGGACCGCGCATCCAGTCGATGCCGATGGTGAAGGCGCTCAACGCCGGCCTCCGGCGCGCGCTCGCCGCGGACCCGAAGGTCCTGCTCATGGGCGAGGACATCGGCCCGCTCGGCGGCGTCTTCCGCGTCACCGAGGGACTGCAGGCCGAGTTCGGCGCGAAGCGCGTGCTCGACACCCCGCTGGCGGAGGCGGGCATCATCGGCTCGGCCATCGGCCTGGCGATGCGCGGTTACCGCCCGGTGGTGGAGATCCAGTTCAACGGCTTCGTGTTCCCCGGCTTCGACCAGATCACGACGCAGCTCGCCAAGCTGACCAACCGGCACAGCGGCGCGGTGTCCATGCCGGTCGTCATCCGCATCCCGCACGGCGGCCACATCGGCGCCGTCGAGCACCACCAGGAGGCTCCGGAGGCGTACTTCGCGCACACCGCGGGCCTCCGGGTCGTCGCGCCCTCGACGCCGAACGACGCGTACTGGATGATCCAGGAGGCCATCGCCTCCGACGACCCGGTGATCTTCTTCGAGCCGATGAGCCGCTACTGGCCGAAGGGCGACGTCGACACCGAGGAGAACCCGGTGCCGCTCCACGCGAGCCGCGTCGTGCGCACCGGCACGGACGCGACGATCGTGGCATGGGCGGGCATGGTCCCGGTCGCGCTGCGCGCCGCCGAGGTCGCCGCCGAGGAGGGCCGCAGCCTGGAGGTCGTCGACCTCCGCTCGCTCGCTCCGATCGACTACGCTCCGGTGCTCCAGTCGGTGCAGAAGACCGGGCGGCTCATCGTCGCGCAGGAGGCTCCCGGCACCGTGTCCGTCGCCTCCGAGGTCGCCGCCGTGGTGGCCGAGAAGGCCTTCTACTCGCTGGAGTCGCCCGTGCTGCGGGTCGCCGGCTTCGACACCCCCTTCCCGCCGGCCAAGCTGGAGGGCGTCTACCTGCCGGACGCCGACCGCATCCTCGAAGCCGTCGACCGCGCGCTCGCGTACTGAGCCTGCGCCGAACGAAAGAAGCCGCACATGAGCGAGTCCCAGTTCCTGCTGCCCGACGTCGGCGAGGGTCTGACCGAGGCCGAGATCGTCTCGTGGAAGGTCGCGCCCGGAGAGCCGGTCGCGGTCAACCAGGTGATCGTGGAGATCGAGACGGCCAAGTCGCTCGTGGAGCTGCCGTCGCCGTTCGAGGGGACCGTGGGCGAGCTGCTCGTGTCCGAGGGACAGACGGTGGAGGTCGGCACGCCGATCATCACCGTCACCGGTGGCGCTGCTGCTCCCGCCGAGCCGGCCGAGCCGGTGAGCGAGATCGCCGAGGCGGAGGCCGACGCCGCGCAGAGCGTGTCGCACGAGGCTGATGAGCCGAAAGCGGGCGCCGTGCTCGTCGGGTACGGCGCCGCAGGTCACGGGACCAGCCGCCGGCGCCGGGTGACGCACCCGGGCACCGCCTCCATCCCGGTGACGTTCACGCCGGCCCCTGCTGCTCCCGCTGCTGCTGCGTCGGCCGCGGCCGCTCCCGCCCCGTCGGCTCCGGCCGGCGCCTCCTCCGCCGGGCGCGCCCCGGTGATCGCCAAGCCGCCGATCCGCAAGCTGGCGAAGGACCTCGGCGTCGACCTCACGATCGTCACTCCGACCGGCCCGATCGGCGACATCACCCGGGAGGATGTGCTCCGGGAGGCCACCCAGGCGAGCGTGTTCCGCAACATCCAGACTCCGGAGTGGCCGAACGACCGCGAGGACCGCATCCCGGTCAAGGGCGTGCGCAAGGCGATCGCGAACGCGATGACGTCCAGCGCGTTCAGCGCCCCGCACGTCAGCCTGTTCGTGGACGTCGACGCCACCCGCACGATGGAGTTCGTCAAGCGCCTCAAGACGTCGCCCGACTTCGTCGGGATCAAGGTGTCGCCGCTCCTCATCGTGGCGAAGGCGATCATCTGGGCGGTCCGCCGCAACCCCACCGTGAACTCCACGTGGACCGATGAGGAGATCATCGTCCGGCACTACGTGAACCTCGGCATCGCCGCCGCGACGCCGCGCGGGCTCATCGTGCCGAATATCAAGGAGGCGCAGGGCATGACCCTGCTCGAGCTCGCGAAGGCGCTCGAGGAGCTGACCCTGATCGCGCGCGAGGGCAAGACTCCCCCGGCCGACATGGCGGGCGGCACGATCACCATCACGAACATCGGCGTGTTCGGGATGGACACCGGGACGCCGATCCTGAACCCGGGCGAGGTCGGCATCGTCGCGCTCGGCACGATCAAGCAGAAGCCCTGGGTCGTAGACGGCGAGGTGCGCCCGCGCTACGTCACCACCGTGGGCGCGTCGTTCGATCACCGTGTGGTGGACGGGGACGTGGCGTCGCGCTTCCTGGCCGACGTGGCCTCCATCATCGAGGAGCCCGCGCTGCTGCTCGACTGAGCCCAAACATTCGTGCCGAATGTCGCCTTTCGCGCGCTGAAAGTCGACATTCGTGCCGAATCGCGCGTGTTAGTGATTTTGACAATCGTTCTCAATTAGGGATAGATTCGTGGTACACCCACGGATTAGACAGGTCCCCATGTTGAAGCGTTCGGTCTTCACCCTCGCCCTCGCCGCCGCGACCGTCGCGGCCCTGACCGGCTGCACCGCCGGGTCATCCTCCGACGACGGCAAGGTCCGCGTCGTCACCAGCACCAACGTCTACAGCGACATCGCCTCCACGATCGCCGGCGGCGCGGTCGACGTGACCGCGCTGATGACCGACCCCGCGCAGGACCCGCACTCCTTCGAGGCGAGCGCCCAAAGCCAGCTCGCCGTGTCGAAGGCCGACATCCTCATCGAGAACGGCGGCGGCTACGACGACTTCATGACCACCCTCCGGACCGGCGCGAAGAACGCGAAGGCCACGGTGCTGAACGTGGTCGACATCTCGGGCAAGAAGGCGCAGGGCGGCGACCTCAACGAGCACGTCTGGTACGACTTCCCCACCATCCAGAAGTTCACGACCGCCCTGACCGACGCGCTGTCGAAGGCCGACCCGGCGCAGAAGGCGACCTTCGCGAAGAACGCCGCGACCTTCTCCGGCAAGCTCGCCGCCCTCCAGAGCCGGGAGGCCGAGCTGAAGGCGACGTACGCCGGCGCAGGTGTCGCGGTCACGGAGCCCGTCCCGCTCTACCTGCTGGAGTCCAGCGGGCTCGTCGACAAGACACCGGAGAAGTTCAGAGCCGCGATCGAGAGCGGTACCGACGTGTCCCCGCTCGTGCTGCATCAGACGCTCGCCCTGTTCAGCGGCCACAAGGTGCGGCTGCTCGTCTACAACGAGCAGACCAGTGGACCCGAGACCGCCCGCGTCCTGGCAGCGGCCAAGGCGGCGGACATCCCCGTTGTGCCCGTCACTGAGACGCTTCCGAAAGGCAAGGACTACGTGAGCTGGATGAACGCGAACCTCGACGCCGTGGGAGCGGCGCTGGCCCAGTGAGCGAGCCGATCGAGCGCGTCGCTGCGCCGGCCGAACGCGACGTGGTCCTCAGCCTCCGGGACGCCGCCCTGGGATTCGGCGACCGCACACTGTGGAGCGGGCTCGACCTGGACGTCCACGCCGGCGAGTTCGTCGCTGTCCTCGGGCCGAACGGCTCGGGCAAGACCAGCCTCCTGAAGACGATCCTCGGCCAGCAGTCGCTCGACTCCGGGAGCATCGTGCTCGACGGCCACCCGGTGCGGCGCGGCGACCGGCGCATCGGCTACATCCCGCAGCAGAAGCTCATCCCGGCCGGCACCCCGATGCGCGCCCGCGACCTCGTCGCGCTCGGCGTCAACGGGCACCGCTGGGGCCTGCCCATCCCGAACCGCGGCGACCGGGAGCAGGTGGAGCAGCTCATCGACTCGGTCGGCGCGCGCCGCTACGCGGACACCCCCGTCGGATCACTGTCCGGGGGCGAGCAGCAGCGGCTCCGTGTCGCGCAGGCACTCGCCGGCGACCCGACCCTGCTGCTCTGCGACGAGCCGCTGCTGTCGCTCGACCTCCAGCACCAGCGCGGGGTGAGCGAGCTCATCGACCGCCGCCGGCGCGAGCACGACAGCGCGGTCGTCTTCGTCACGCACGACGTGAACCCGGTCCTCGGGATGGTCGACCGCGTGCTCTACCTCGCCGGCGGCCGGTTCCGCACCGGCACCCCGGACGAGGTGCTGCGCAGCGAGGTGCTGACCGACCTGTACGGGACGCCGGTGGACGTCATCCGGAGCCGCGGGCGCATCGTCGTCGTCGGGATCCCGGACGCGGAGACCCACTCGCACCACGATCACACCCGTACCTCGCACCCGGAGCCTGCCGCATGAACGATCTCTGGTCGCAGCTCTTCAACTTCACCGACTACGGCGAGCTGCTCGCGCTGGTGCGCAACTCGATCTTCGCCGGTGCGGTGCTCGGCGTCGTCGGCGGCCTGATCGGCGTCTTCGTGATGCAGCGGGACATGGCGTTCGCCGTGCACGGGATCAGCGAGCTCTCCTTCGCGGGTGCGGCGGTGGCGTTGCTGTTCGGCGTGAACGTCGTCGCAGGCTCGCTCGTCGGATCGCTGATCGCCGCCATCCTGATCGGACTGCTCGGCGCGCGGGCGCGGGACCGCAACTCGATCATCGCGGTGCTGATGCCGTTCGGGCTGGGGCTCGGGATCCTCGCGTTGGCGCTGTATCCCGGGCGCAGCGCGAACAAGTTCGGCCTGCTCACCGGCCAGATCGTGTCGGTGGACGACCCGCAGCTCGGCTCGCTTCTCGTCATCGGCGCGATCGTGCTGATCGCCCTCCTGCTGATGTGGCGCCCGCTCATGTTCGACAGTCTGGACGCCGACGTGGCGGCCTCCCGCGGCGTCCCGACCCGCTTCGTCGCGCTCGCCTTCATGGTCCTGCTCGGCCTCGCCGTCGCGGTGTCGGTGCAGATCGTCGGCGCCCTCCTGGTGCTGTCGCTGCTCGTGACGCCCGCGGCCGCAGCCATGCGCGTCTCGTCGTCACCGCTGCTGGTCCCGCTGCTGAGCGTGGGCTTCGCCCTCCTCTCGGTGGTCGGCGGCATCCTGCTGGCGCTCGGCAGCTCCCTGCCGATCAGCCCGTACGTGACGACGATCTCGTTCCTCATCTACGTGGCCTGCCGACTCGTCGGCACGCGCGGTTCCCGGCGACTCGTGAGCCGGAGAGGCTAGCCTGGACACGTGAAGCGCAACACCTGGCAGCGGGAGGCCGTCCGCGAGGCACTGACCTCGACGGAGGGTTTCATCAGCGCGCAGGGACTCCACCTGAGCCTGCACGAGACCGGCTCCCCGATCGGCCTCGCGACGGTCTACCGCGCGCTCGCGGACCTCGCGGCGGAGGGCGACGCGGACTCGCTGCAGTCGCCGGAGGGCGAGAGCCTGTACCGCGCCTGCACGACCGGACACCACCACCACCTGATCTGCCGCAAATGCGGGCTGACGGTGGAGATCGAGGCCGACGAGGTCGAGCAGTGGGCGCGCGCGGCGGCGGCGTCGCACGGGTTCACGCAGGCGCAGCATGTGGTGGATGTGTTCGGGTTGTGCGCGGGGTGTTCGGCAAAGGCGGCGGCGGAATCTAACGCCTGACATACGCACCGGCTAAAGTGGTTCGATGCGCATCGGTGTCTATGTCGACGGCTACAACCTCTACTACGGGGCCAGGAAGCACTGTGGGCGGTCCACGGCGGGTTGGCGATGGCTCGACGTGCGGGCGCTGGTGGAGCCTCTTGCGGGCTGGCCAGGCTCTCAGCTCACCCGGGTGGTGTATTGCACCGCTCGAGTTGATCCGCTCGACAGTCCGGGTGCCAATCTGGATCAGTCGATCTATCTCGACGCCCTGGTCGCGTCGCGCTCCGTCGATGTGATCGCCGAGGGGCGCTACGTCTCGTGGGCGAAGGCAGAACCGCTGGTCATCCAGCCGCCAGGCACATTCCGGCCCAGCGTCTATCTCCATGACGACGAGTCGTGGGACCTCCGTCTACCGTTGCGTGCCGTGTCGTCGGGCGACGGTCGACTCGTGTTCGCCACGGTGCGCAAGCGGGAGGAGAAGGGGTCGGACGTGAATGTCGCGTCGCATCTTCTGTTCGATGTCCTCACCGATGCCGTGGATGCCGCGATCGTCGTGTCGAATGACTCGGACCTGGAACTGCCAGTGCGCCTCGCGCGCGAGCGTGTTCCGGTCGGGATGGTGAATCCCTCAACGAACCCGACCGCCGGCGCACTAAAGGGCAATGCCGACGATGGGGCAGGGAGTCACTGGTGGAGACGCCTCCGAGCGGAGGACTACCGGAGCAGCCAACTGCCCGACCCGGTCGGGAAGCTTCGCAAGCCTGACGAGTGGTGACAAAGAAAAGACCCGCTCTCACGTGGAGAAGCGGGTTGGTGGTTCAATGCTACACGATAAGGCGGGTCTTATCGCATGAGAGGGCCCTTTATTCGGGCCGATTTGGCGCGATTTGGCCACACTCGCCTCGGTGCCGTAGCATAGATGTTTGGCTGAGTGGGCTCCTCCCACTCCGTTAGCCGTGCACGAACCCCCATGACGAAAACGCTTGGGAAGTCGTGCGCCGACAAGTGACCTTGGGTGATGCGTTCAGCATCACGGTATTGGAGAAGAAAGCAATGGCAGCAGTGTGCCAGGTGACTGGAGCCGTTCCCGGCTTCGGTCACAACATCTCGCACTCGCACCGACGCACGAAGCGCCGGTTCGACCCGAACATCCAGAAGAAGACGTACTACGTCCCGTCTCTTCGTCGTAATGTCACCCTGACGCTGAGCGCCAAGGGCATCAAGGTCATCGACGCCCGTGGCATCGAGTCCGTGGTGAAGGACCTCCTGGCCCGTGGGGAGAAGATCTAACAATGGCGAAGCAGCAGGACATCCGTCCGATCATCAAGCTCCGTTCGACGGCGGGCACCGGTTACACCTACGTGACCAAGAAGAACCGTCGCAACAACCCCGACCGTCTCGTGCTCAAGAAGTACGACCCCATCGTGCGCAAGCACGTCGACTTCCGAGAGGAGCGCTAAACATGGCCAAGACGTCCAAGATCGCCAAGAACGAGCAGCGCAAGGTCATCGTCGAGCGCTACGCCGCCAAGCGGGCCGAGCTGAAGAAGCAGCTCGTCGACCCGAACGGCACCGACGAGTCGCGTGAGGCCGCCCGTCTGGGCCTCCAGAAGCTCCCCCGCGACGCCTCCCCCATCCGCGTGCGCAACCGCGACGCGGTGGACGGCCGTCCCCGCGGAAACCTCAGCAAGTTCGGCATCTCGCGCGTCCGTTTCCGCGACATGGCGCACCGAGGCGAGCTGCCCGGCATCACCAAGTCGAGCTGGTAAGACCCAGCATTCGCCGCTGAGAAGCGGCAGCGTGACACCCTTTGGAGGGGCGTCCGGCATCAGCCGGGCGCCCCTCCGTCGTCCCCGGGGCTGGTCTACCTGATGGGGAGGCCATTGCTCGGCTATTGAACAACCTGCCCGGGCACTACAGCTAGCGGTGGAGTGGACGTAGTCCCGCGTCACCGAGGACACGGACCACTGCGGTATCCGGCGGAAACGGTCTTGTAGCTATGGTGTCCATGGGCGTTCTGGCCGGCCGGGGCGAAGCGGGCGCGTCGGTAAGTCAAACTCGGACCAGACGGGATGGTTGATCGTTCGTGGCGTCCGCAGACCATCCGAATCGGACACCGCGGTTGTTGGTGGAGGAGGTCGTGCATCTGCGGATCAAGAATCGCTCACGCCCAGCGCAGATCGCCAGCCGGTTGGGGCTGTCAGCCTCCACAGGCAGCGCCATACGGGTGCGCTACCGCGTTGACCGGCTCACCCATGTCGGTGACGTTGATCCATGTCGATGTGAAGTACTCGGCAGCGTTTCCGGCGGCGGCGGTCGGCGGTTGTTCGGATGCGGTCAAGGCGATCAGAATCGGCTCGTCGCCGCACGCGGACCACGCAACAAGCGATACCAACCTCTGATCGGGCTCGCGTATGTGCTCCGTCATTGATGATCGCACCGCGTCGCCAACGCCGAGATCCCCGTCGACGGGACCCTCGCCATCGCCACCAATGTGCTGCGCCGAGCCGTGTCCTCGTTAGCCGACCACGGAGTCCGCGTCCAACGAGCGCTCTCCGACAACAGCTCTCCCCTACAATTCCCACGCCCAGCGCGACAGCCGCGCTGAGCTCGGAATCACACTCAAGAAGACCGGTCCCTATCGGCCACGACCAATGGCAAGATCATCGCTTCCACCGGACCGTCACCGATGGTTGGGCCTACAACCGGCACTACAACACATCACAGCTTGCTGCGGCGCCGAGCGATCCTGAACCGAGCGACGCCGACCCAACAAGCCAGCCCGACGAGCCCCAGGATGACCGCTCCGATGACCGCTCCGATGAACTCCAAGTGATTCCAATCTCCAGGCGCGAAAGCTAGTTGATCGCAGAGCCGTTCTGTCCGGGGCAGTGCATAGCTGCGCTGGGAGTTCAGCGATCATGGTTTCGGTTGAAATTTAGCACGTAAGTCTGAAAGTCTTACCTCACCATATAGAACCTAACCGCCTTGGAGGCTGTTATGAAATCGAAACTGTCCCCACAGCCATTGACGCCACGCTGCTGAGAGGCAGCGAGCGACACCCTTTGGAGGGGCGTCCGGCATCCGCCGGGCGCCCCTTCGGCGTCCCCGGGCCTGGACACGCCCTGGCAACAGGCGAAAAAACCGCGAGAATCCGCGAGATTCCGCGGGATTCTGATACATTCGAGGCGGTCAACCGACCAAACGTACTGGCCCTCTGTGGCCTCAACCGTTCCACAAGACAGCTGAATATCCAGCACAAGGTCCGAGGAGGACACTCAATGGCTGACAACCTGAACAAGACCGAGCTCGTTGCTGCCGTCGCCGCGGCGTCGGGTCAGAGCCAGGCCACCGTCTCGAGCGTCGTCGACGCGTTCTTCGCCACCATCAGCGAGACCGTCAAGGGTGGCGGCAAGGTCACCATCCCGGGTTGGCTCGCCGCCGAGCGCACCGAGACCGCCGCTCGCACCGGCCGCAACCCGCAGACCGGCGAGGAGATCTCGATCCCGGCCGGCCACCGCGTCAAGCTGACCGCCGGCTCGAAGCTCAAGGCTGCCGTCAAGTAACAGCCTGAACCAGGCTCCACGGGGGCGGTGCCGCAGCAGCGGCGCCGCCCCCGTCTCCGTTGTGCCGACAGGGATCCGCGGCGCTGCGCTGTGGGCAGGCGCACAGCACCGGAGACGTAGGCTTGACGGGTGCCCAGACTTCTCCGCGTGATCGGTCCCGCCGTGCTGCTGGCGGCCGCTCTCGTGTCCGTCGTCGCGGCGCTCTCCTTCGGCGGAGGGGCCGCGGCGCCCCTGCTGCTCGACCCCGGCGCGCTGGTGCGCTGGGGCCTCCCGATCTCGACGCTCGTCGTCAACCTCAGCCTCTCGGGGACCGTGGGCGCGCTGATCCTGGCCTGCTTCGCGTTCAACGCGGACAAGGACGAGTACGGCACAGCGCTCGACTTCGCCGCCGCGTGCGCGGCCATCATGACGGTGGCCTCCGCCGTGACCGGGCTGTTCACGTTCGTCAGCGTCGCCAACGTGCCGTGGTCGTTCGACCAGACCTTCACGAATGGGCTGAGCTCGTTCATCACCAGCGTGTCGCTCGGTCAGGCCTGGCTCGGCATCACGCTCATCGCCGCGGCGGTCACGGTGCTGTGCTTCGCGGTGCGCAACCAGACGGCCATCGTCTTCGTCACGCTGCTGGCGATGGCCGCGGTCGTGCCGATGGCGCAGCAGGGGCACAGCTCCGAGGCTGCGGGCCACGACGCCGCGGTGACCTCCTTCGGGCTGCACGTGCTTTTCGCCGCGATCTGGCTGGGCGGCCTGCTGACCCTCATCGTGATCAAACGCACGCTAGGCGACGGCCGGCTGGTGACGGTGCTGGAGCGGTACTCCAGCATCGCGCTCATCTGCTTCGTCGTCGTGGCAACGTCGGGGTACGTGAACGCCGAACTGCGCGTCGGGACGCTGGCCGAGCTGGCGACGCCGTACGGCATCCTGGTGCTCGTCAAGGTCGCCGCCCTCGTGGTGCTGGGGCTCTTCGGGCTCATTCAGCGCCGCGTCCTCATCGACCGGCTGAAGCGGCTCGGCGAGGGCCGGACGTTCTGGTGGATCGTCACGGCCGAGCTGGCCTTCATGGGCATCGCGTCGGGTGTGGCCGCGGCGCTCGCGCGCACCGTCACTCCGGTGCCGCAGACCCGGGCCGCGACGCCGACGCCCGCCGAGATCCTCACGGGCGAGAAGCTCCCGCCCGAGCTCACCTGGGGCCGACTCTTCACGACATGGAACTTCGACTTGCTGTGGGTGCTCGCCTGCGGCTTCGCGCTGTTCTTCTACCTGGCCGGCGTCTGGCGGCTGCACAAGCGCGGCGACGCCTGGCCGATCCACCGCACGGTGCTCTGGGTGCTCGGCATCGCCCTGCTCTTCTACATCACCAACGGGGGCGTGAACGTCTACGAGAAGTACCTGTTCTCGGCGCACATGTCGGCGCACATGGTCTTGACGATGGCGGTGCCGCTGCTGCTCGTGCCGGGCGCGCCGGTGACGCTGGCCGCCCGGGCGATCCGTAAGCGACAGGACGGCACGCGAGGCGGGCGCGAGTGGATCCTGTTCGCGGTGCACTCCCGGTTCGCCGGGATCATCTCCCATCCGCTGGTCGCGGCGGGGCTGTTCGCGGGGTCGCTGTGGGCGTTCTACTACACGCCGCTCATCCGCTGGGCGACGACCGACCACATCGGGCACGAGTGGATGGTCGTGCACTTCCTGATCACGGGCTACCTGTTCGTGCAGTCGCTGATCGGCATCGACCCGGTCAAGTACCGGCTGCCGTACCCGTTCCGGCTGCTGCTGCTGCTCGGCACGATGGCGTTCCACGCGTTCTTCGGGCTGTCGATCATGCAGATGCACGGCCTCCTGCTCGCCGACTGGTTCGGCGCGATGGGCCGCACCTGGGGCGCGACGCCGTTGGTCGACCAGCAGACCGGCGGCGGGATCGCGTGGAGCATCGGCGAGATCCCCACGGTCATCCTGGCGGTCGTGGTGGCCATCCAGTGGAGCCGCAGCGATGAGCGCGAGACGAAACGGCAGGACCGCAACGCGGACCGCACCGGCGATGCCGAGCTCAATGCGTACAACGAGCAGCTCGCCCGGCTCGCGGCCCGCGACGGGACAGCGCAGCGCTAGCAACCCGCGCCGGCCACATTCGCGCCGAATCGCGGCTGCTCCCTGGGTGCACATTCGTGACGAATCGGGGTTCTCGCGCGGGCGAAGGCACGATTCGTGACGAATGCGGCGTTGGGGGCGGGGGGCGTTAGGGGCCTACGACGATGTCGAGGGAGCCGTCGGGGCGGATGGTCACGCTGGTGAGCGAGACGGCGAACTTCTCGTCGGACTCGCGGTGCTCGATGCTGCCGTCGAAGATGGACTGCACTGTCACGGAGAGGTGCGCGATCCCCACGGCCTGAGACATCGTCCAGGTGCTGTCGCCCGGCACGAGGTGGACGGCGGGGTATTGCGTCATCTTCCAGGTGGGCGCGCCCTGCACCCGGTCGTCGATCACGACGCCGAAGGGGCATCCTGCCGGCTGGAGGACCTGCTGCTTCGCGCACTCGTCGAGGTAGCCGTTCAACTCCTTCTGCACGGCCGCAGCGAAAGCGTCGTTCGGCTGCGCGTCGACCGTGGCCTCCACCGTGGCGGACGGGGCGGGCGCCAGCTTCACCGGCGCGGCCTTCGTGTACCTGTCGGAATGGCCCAGCACGTAGAGCGACGGCGCGGGGACCAGGTACCCGGCGCTCACACTGAAGGAGCTCGCCGGCTGCGACGGGGCGGCGGCGCGCGGGCTCAGGGTGCGGCCCGCGACGGTGAAGGTCTGCGCGTGCGCGACGGTGATGTGCGCGACCCCGACCGGGGTGCGCGCGAACTCCCAGGTGGGCAGGAGGCCGAGGACAGCGCCGGTCTGGCGGAGCTCGAACACGGCGGTGACCGGGTGGCCGTCGGCGACGACGTGCACGGTGACCCTGCGTCGCCCGCCTGAGCTCCCCGTGTCGGAGACGACGCGGGTGTCGGTGTAGTCGGGGAGCAGATCGGAGCGCAGCAGCTCGGCGGAGGCGTCTCCCGGCAGTCCGGCCGCGGCCAACGCCTGTTTCGTCGGCGCCGCGCCCGGCATGGCGAGGGCGCTGGTCAGGTCGTGCGAGGCGAGCGAGCCGACGTACGCGGCGACGAATCCCTCCGGGCTGTAGAAGGCCCGCTGGACGGCGCCGAGGGCGGCCAGGAACGCGGCGACGAGCATCACGCCCACGCCTGTCCACAGCAGCACAGGACGGAGCGCGCCGACCCTGCCGTCCCCACCCATAGCTGTCATCCTATGGGGCTGTGGATAAGCCGCCACGGCGCTGCACGCGGGGTTAGAGTAGTTCGGCAGGTCGCGCGAGGGAAGGGATCCGGATGGGCGGACTCTCGCTCTCGCCCGAGCAGCGGGCGGTGTTCGAGCTGATCGAGCACACCCGCGACCACGTCTTCGTGACGGGCCGGGCCGGCACCGGCAAGTCCACACTGCTCAACCACCTGTCGTGGAACACCGAGAAATCGATCGTCATCGCCGCGCCGACCGGCGTCGCCGCGTTGAACGTCGGCGGCCAGACCATCCACTCGCTGTTCAAGCTGCCGATCGGGGTCATCGCCGATCACGACATCGACCAGACCAGCGAGCTGCGCAAGCTGCTGAACAGCATCGACACCCTCGTGATCGATGAAGTCTCGATGGTGAACGCCGACCTCATGGATGCGGTCGACCGCAGCCTGCGCCAGGCCAGGCAGCGGCCGAAGGAGGCGTTCGGCGGCGTCCAGATCGTGCTGTTCGGCGACCCGTACCAGCTCGCGCCGGTGCCCGGCGACCACGAGGAGCGCGCCTACTTCGCCGACACCTACCGCTCGATGTGGTTCTTCGACGCGAAGGTGTGGCGGGAGGCAGACCTCCAGATCGTGGAGCTGCTGCAGGTGCACCGCCAGCACGAGTCCGACTTCCGCTACATGCTCAACGCCGTGCGGCACGGACAGGTGACGAAGGAGATCGCCGACCGGCTGAACGAGGTCGGGGCGCGGCCGGCGCCGACGGACGGCACGATCACGCTCGCGACGCGCAACGACACGGTGAACCGCATCAACGCGCAGGCACTCGAGCGTCTTCCCGGACGCCCGCTGACGGCCAAGGCCGAGGTGAGCGGCGATTTCGGCGGCCGCAACTACCCGGCGGAGGAGGTGCTCGAGCTGAAGATCGGAGCGCAGGTGATGTTCCTGCGCAACGACGTCGGCCAAGGCGACGGGCCGCGCTGGGTGAACGGCACCATCGGCACCGTCACGCGCATCGACTCGAACGTGTACGTGGAGGTCGACGGCCAGGTGCACGAGGTCGAACCGGCGATCTGGGAGAAGTACCGCTACAGCTACTCGCCCGAGACGAAGAAGCTGACGAAGGACGTTGTCGCGGAGTTCACGCAGTTCCCGCTGCGGCTGGCGTGGGCGGTCACCATCCACAAGTCGCAGGGCAAGACGTACGACGCGGCGATCGTCGACCTCGGCGCGCGCGCGTTCACGTCGGGCCAGACCTACGTGGCGCTCAGCCGGATCACGAGCCTGGAAGGCCTCTACCTGACCCGGCCGCTGCGGCCGAGCGACATCACCGTGGACCCGGACGTGGAGCGCTTCATGCGCGACGCCCGGTCGATGCGGGTGCCGGTCGCGGCGGAGTGAGGGGCGGGCTCCGGGCTAATCCCTAGGGAGCGCGGGCGCGGTCATGGCATGCTGGGCGAGGCGCTTTCGGGTGCGCCGACGAGAGGAGACGTCGATGGCGGTCATGTTCGCCTTGGATCTGAGCGACGGGCAGCACGTCGAGACGTCGGGCAATGGTGTGATCGGACGCAATCCGGCCTCCCACCGGCCGGGCACCGAGTTCGACGACCCCGCGAACGTCCACCTGGTGACCGTGGCGGACGACGCCAAGTCGGTCTCCCGCGCGCACCTCGCGTTCGGGCAGTACGACGGGATCTTCTGGGTGATGGACCTCGGCTCCGCCAACGGCACGACGATCACCTACCCGGGCGAGGGCACCTTCGCGTGCGACCCGAACACGCGGCACGAGGTCGACCCCGGATCGATCGTGCGGTTCGGGAACGCGTCGTTCGCGCTGAGCCGCCGGAGCTGAACCGCGGCAACTGAACCGCGGCAGCTGAGCCGCCGCAGCTGAGCCGCCGCAGCTGAGCCGCCGGAGCTGAACAGTCCGAGCTGGGCCTGCGCTCAGTGGTGGTGGTGCACCGTCACTGCCGCGGCCCCCGCGTCAGTCACCCCGAGCGCGGGGATGGTCACCGCGCAGACCACGCAGGCGCTGACCGCGAGCGCGGCGACGAACCGGAGCGCACCGCTCTCCTGCCGTGCGGGCCGGCCGTGCCGCAGGACGACCGCGGCGACCGCCGCCACGGCGACGTCGAGCAGCGATGCCACGCCCATCGGCAGGAGGGGAAGCGTGAGCACCGTGCCCGACGTCGCCGTGGCGCCGGCAGTCGCGAGTGCGGCCCAGATCCCGAGCGGCGCCAGCGCCAACGCAGGGATCAGGCCGAACAGCGGTGGCCGCTCGCGGGCCAGCGTGAACACCGCCCAGGTCAGCTCCGCGGCGGCGACCGCGATCAGGAGCGCGAGCAACGGGAGAGGTGCGCTGGGGGCCAGTGCTGCGTGCAGCAACCCGGCCCCCAGCGCGGCCACGGCGAGGAAGGCCCTGATCGCCGGAGCGACCGGGGCTCGCCCCTTCATCCTGCTCATGGGAAGCGCCGTGGCCCAGCCGGTCAGGCGGTCGCCGAAGTGGCGCGCACGGTCCGCTCGGCGCCGAGACCGACACCGAGGAGCACGATCGCGCTCACCAAGTGGAGGAAGTGGTCGGGGGTGTTCAGCGCCAGGATGTTGGCGCCGGTGCCCACCAGGAAGAAGCCGACGATGCCGAGGAGCAGGTAGACCGCCCCGACGGTGGTGTTGACGGCCTTCGCCGCGGCCATCCTGGTGAGGCCGGCGATGAGCAGCGCCGCGCCGATCAGCAGGTGGGCGACGTTGTGCAGCGGGTTGACCTCGAAGATGCCGAGGATCAGACCGCCGTGGGTGGCCACGAAGCCGACGCCGCCGGTGAAGGCGAAGCCGAGCAGGCCGACGAGCAGATAGACCGCGCCGAAGATGGTCGCGACGAGGCGGTTCGGTGATGTGCGCATGTGTCGTTCCTCCTTGGAAGACGGCGCGCGGCGTGCGCGCCTCATCCAGGGATTCGGGACAGCCGGCCGATCGGATTGGACACGGTTCGGGGACTCGGCGTGGACGTCGACGCACGCTACAATCGCTGCCACAGGAGCGTCGGGGGGATGCGATGGGACGAGGGACAGGTCTCCGCAGAATCGTTCTCGCGGCGTCCGCCGCCGCCCTCGCCCTCAGCCTCGCCGCGTGTGGCAACACCGGCGCGAACCCCGACTTCCCGCCGCAGCGGCACGGCCCGCTCCCCGCGGCCACCGTGACGCGGCTCACCGCGGCGGTGACGGACGCGATCGCGCTCTCCGGAGGGTCGGCCGCCCTGGTCGGCGTGTGGGCGCCGTGGGCGGGGAGCTGGACGACCGCGATCGGGACCACGACGCGCGGCGGGTCCGTTCCCGTCACTCCCGCCATGACGTTCCGCGCGGGCCGGCTCACCACCGCGATGACGTGCACCGTGCTCCTCGAACTGGTCGACGAGGGCACCGTGGAACTCGACGACCCGGTCGCGAAGTGGATTCCGGGTCTCGTGGGCGTCAGCGGGGTGACGCTGCGCGAGTTGTGCCAGGACACCTCCGGCTTCGGTGACTACGCGTCGGCCCTGCACCGCGAGTTCCTGGCCAACCCGGAGCGCTATTGGCCGCCGCTCGAGCTCGTCAGCGACGGCGTCGCGATGGCGCGCACCGGGAACCCGGGCGAGAAGTACAGCCCGTCTCAGACGAACGCGCTGTTGCTCGGGATGGCGCTGCAGAACGCGTCCGGCCGCAACTGGCAGCAGCTCTACCAGGGCTACGTGTTCGGCCGGCTCGGGATGTCGGCGAGCGTGCTCCCCGACGACGGCGTCCACACCCTGCCGGGCCCGCACCCCTCGGGGTACGTGGCCCCGCTCGACGCCACCGGAGCTCCCGTGTGCGACAAGCCGCAGGACATCACCGCGCTGTCTCCGTCGCTGGGCTGGACGGCGGCCGGCGTGGTCTCGAACGTCGCGGACCTCAAGGTGTTCGCGCAGGCGCTCGCCAGCGGGTCGCTGCTGAGCAGCAGCTCGGCGGACGCGCAGGCGAAAACGGTCGGCGCCGGCGCCTCCTGGCTGGGCTACGGGCTGGGCATGCAGGTCGTCGGGCCGCTGCGTGGCGCATCCGGGGCCGTCCCCGGCTACCTGTCGGCGATGTACGCCGACCCGTCGTCCGGATTGACCGTCGTGGTGGCGATCAACGACTCGACACCGGGCGCGGGGTTCGCGCAGGCGCTGGCCGAGCGGCTGGCGTCGATCGCGTCCAAGGTGCCGGCGGTGCAGAAGGGCGCGAAGGTCGTGGCGTCCCTGCCCTGGTCGGAGGACCAGGCGGCTGCTGCCATGAAGGCCACGGCGCCCTGCCCGACGAAGGCCGCCACGGGCTGACGCCGGAGCATAGCGGATGGCTCGGCCATTGCAATGCATTCATTTGTCACCCGACTTGGGTCGTTACAGAAAGCACGTCAGGCCAGTAATTTCAAGAGTGCCGAAGCGTCTACCCCCCATCGGGCGCTGAGGTGACGTACGCACCCGAGCGTGATTTACACCCACCGAAACCCGCCGTGGTCCATGCCCTAGGACCGCGAACGACAGAGGAACACGTGAACACACACTCGCGCGATCAGCTCGTCATCGAGCACCTGCCGCTCGTCGGCTACATCGTCTCCGACCTGTGCAGCCGCGGCACCCATCTCGACAGGGACGAGCTGGCCTCCGCAGGGCAGTTCGCCCTGTTCCAGGCCTCCCGCTCGTTCGACCCCGACCGCGGCGTCCCCTTCGGCGCCTACGCCCGCGCACGCATCTCCGGAGCGCTGGCGGACGAGCTGCGCTCGCAGGACTGGGTCTCCCGTGGCACACGCAAGAAGATCAAGGAGACGCTGGTGATCCGGGACGGGCTCTACCAGACGCTCGGCCGGACGCCCACCATCGACGAGATGGCCGTCTCCCTCGGCGTGGACCGGGCGACCGTCGTCGCCACCCTTCGCGAGTCCGCGACGGGACCGGTCGCGATCGAGGAGCGCTCGGACGAGCTGGTCTCGGCGATCCTCGGCCCGGAGGACTCGGCCGAGACCTCCGAGCGCGAGACGTTCCTCCGCGCGGCAGTGGAGGCTCTTCCCGAGCGGCTGCAGCTGATCGTCACCCGGCTCTTCTTCGAGGACCGGCAGGTCAAGGACGTGGCCGCTGAGCTCGGCGTCACGCACGCGGCCGTGTCGCTGGCGCGGAACGAGGCGATGAAGCTGCTGCACGAGGGTTGGCTGCTGCACTTCGACCGCGACGCCGGTGTGCTCCCACTGCCCGACCGGAACCCCCGGACGAAGCGGTCGGCCTACCTCGCCAAGCTCGCGGAGTTCACCGCGCACCCCGCCGCGGTCACGGAGCGGGTCACCGCCTGATCCGTCTCAGAGGACGGTGTCGATCAACCGTGCGGTCTGCTCGGTGTGATCGATCTCGCCGTTCGCGCGGTAGGTGGCGTTCGCCTGGGCCCGGACCTCGCGGATCTCGGTGATGACGTCGACCAGGGCGCGCAGGTGGTCGGTGAAGATCTCGGCCCACATCGGGTTCGGCGCCCCCTCGGCGAGGTCGCGCAGGAGCGCGCCGCGAGGCAGGCCCCAGGACTCGCCGAGGCTCGAGATCGCGACGGCGGTCGAGAGGCTGGACTTATTCAGGCGTTCGGTCACCACTTCGATCTCGCGGGCGGCGTGCGCGAGCCACCGGGTCATCCCGGCCGAGCGCAGCAGCCGCTCCTCCTCGTACTTGAACAGCAGCATCTCCAGGAGCTCCCGCTGCCGCCAGAGCTGGGCCGTCAGCTCGTTGGCCTCGTTCGTCGTCATCGGCAGTTCCATTCGTGAGGCGCACGTCGGGTGGTCGGCCCGGGTGGGGCCGCGTTGCATACACAATACGTGCCGTCCCGGCGAGAGCCGAGTGCGGCGTGTGGAAGATTTCCCGCTCCTCCGGGCGGCTCTCAGGCGGTCCGGAGGAGCGGGACCTGCACCCGGTCGATGTCGTCCGCGGCGATGACCTGCTGGCCGGTGCGCGTGACCGGGTCGATGAGGATGGGCGCGAGGAGATTGACGGTCACCCCGTCGGCGTGCGGCGTGACCACGAGGAAGACGCCGGACTCGGGGCCCGCGGGGCGGTCGAGCTCCCCCACGTAGTCCGGCAGGTAGGCGGCCGCGTCGACCAGGAAGAGCCGGATCGCGGGCTGGGCGCTGGCCCGGAGGGTGTAGGTGTCGCGGGCGCCGTCGAGCGGCGCGAAATCGTACTCGGTGAACGACCCGAGGCCGGCGAGCGGTTCCTGGAAGCTGATCTGCACTGTCATCTGAGGTAGTCCATCAAGGTCGGCTGGATGCTTTTGGCGGTGACGGCGAGGGCGGTCTGGTACGCGACCTGCTGCGTCTGCATCTCCAGGATGGCATGCGCGGCGTCCACGTTCTGGATGCCGTTCTGCGTGGTCTGCAGCGTCGTCGCCTGCGTGGTGAGCGCCGAGGTGGCCCCGGTGAGCTGATTCTGCGAGCTGCCGACGGTCGCCTCGGCGCCACGGATGTTCGCGGCCACGGCGTCGATGGCGGTGAGCTGACCGCTCACGTTCCCGCCGCCGCTGACGGTGGTCGCGATCGAGTCGATCAGCGCGAACACCGAGGATGCGCCGGCGCCGAGCACCGACGAGCCGTCGACGTCGACCCGGACCGCGGTGTCGGCGCCGACGCGCCGGTTCACGGACGATCCGGGCGTCCCGTTGAACGAGTAGTCGGCGTTGAACGCGGTGCCGGCGTCGGAGGTGCCGGCGAAGACGCTCCGGCCCTGGTACTGGGTGTTCGCCAGGGTCAGCAGGGACTGCTTCAGCGACTGAAGCTGGGTGGCGATGGCCGTGCGCGAGGCCGGGTTCTGGGTGGCCGTGCTGGCGGCCTGCACCGTCAGGTCGCGGACCTGGTTGAGGGTGTCGTTCATCGACGTGAGGGCCGTGCCGGCCGTTGCGAGCCAGGCCGCCCCGTCGCCGGCGTTGCGCTGGTACTGCGTGTTCTGCGCGAGCTGCCGCTGCAGGTCGAGCAGGGTCGCGGCGCCCGCCGGGTCGTCGGACGGTTTGCTGATGGCGAGCCCGCTGGCGACCTGCTCGTCGAGCTGGTTGAGCCTCTGCGCGCTGAGCTGGAGGTTGCGCTGGGCCGACGCGAGCTGCGTCGACTCGGTGACACGGAATGACATGTGCGGCCTATCCCAATCCGACGAGTCCGGTGTGGTTGATGAGCTGATCGAGGATGGAGTCGAGTGCCGTCATGACGCGGGCCGAGCCCTGGTAGGCGTGCTGGTACGCGATCAGGTTCATGTTCTCCTCATCGAGGCTCACCGACTCCTGCGAGGACTGCGCGCCTGTGGCGGCGGCCTGGGCGCTCTGATCCAGCGCGGACTGCTGCGTCGCGTTGCCGGTCGCGGCGCCGAGGGCGATGACCCCGTCGACCAGGCGACGTCGGGCGATCCCGCGCCGGTGCCGAGCTGGCTGATGGCGTCGGCGACCGACCCGTCGGCCGCGCCGGCGCCGGGCGCCGCGACGGCGACGCCGGACGGGTCGGTCGCGAGCACGCTCAGGCCGAGCGCCGCCGGGCCGCTCGCCGACATCCCGAAGAACGCGACGTTCGTGGCGCCGGTGGAGGTCGTCCCGGTGACGCTGACGGCGTTCACCTGCTGGGCGAGAGAGGTCGCGAGGGTGTTGAGCTTCGCCGCGGTCTCCGCGATCGCGCCGCCGTTGCCGCTCGCCGTGGCGGGCGCGAGGAGAGACAGGTCCCCCGCGAGCTTCCCGGAGCTGAGCGAGACCGGGCCGGCGCCGTCGGACCACTGCACTCCCGCCGGCGAGGTGACCGCGCCCTCCAGGGTCGTCGATCCGGCGACCGACAGCGATCGGGCGACGGTGCCCTGGACCAGGTCGGCGCCGCCGATGCTCACGGTCACGGTCTGGTCGGCATTGCTCACGACGGACGCGCCGGAGAGCGAGGCGAGCTGGGTCAGGAGGGTGCTGCGCTGCGTGATGAGCGCGTTGACGTCGCCGCCCGACGCGGCCACCGAGCGGATCTGCCCGTTGAGCTGGGCGACCTGGGACGCGTCGGAGTTCACCTGCGCGGCCGTGGTCGCCAGATCCTGCCGGGTCTGCGACCACTGCGACTGCACCGAGCGGTAGGCGGTGGCGATCTGGCCGACCAGGGAGCCGGCCTTGCCGAGCAGGGCGGCGACCGGGGCGGCAGCGCCCGGCTGGTTGGACACGTCCTGCCAGGCGGACCAGAACTTCGACAGCGACCCGGAGATCGCGTCGCCGCTCGGCTCGCCGAGCGTCGACTCGAGCGCGCTCAGGCCCGAGGCCGTGACACCGCTGTATCCTGCGGCGGCGCCGGCGGACCGGGCCTGAGCGTCCAGCAGGGCCGACCCGAGCTGGATGATGCCGGCCACGCGCACGCCCTGGCCGGCGGTGGCCGGCTGCGCGAACGGGCCGACCTGGGCGGGGCCGCCGACGGCCTCCAGATCGACCTGCTGGCGGACGTAGCCGGGGGTGGTCGAGTTGGCGATGTTGTCGCCGGTGACCTCGATGCCCGCCTGGGCGGCGGCGAGGCCGGAGAAGGCGGTGTTGAGGGAGCCGAGAAGGTTGCCGGACACGGTCGTCTCCTACAGGGTCGCGTCGACGAGGCGGGCACGTGCCGACGGCAGGTCGGTCGTCCCGTCGGAGGTGTAGACCGACGCGCTGTCCGAGACGGCGTCGAAGGTGTCCTGGGCGGCGCGGAGCGCGTTGCGCAGCAGGCGGTCGTTGCCGGCGCGAACGGTCCGGATCTCCCGGGTCAGCGTGACGAGGGCCTCCAGATGGGCCGCGAAGATGCCCTGCCAGGCCCCTTCGGGAGCGCCGGCCGCGAGCTCGCGCAGCCGCGTGTCGGCGGGGAGGCTCCACTCGATCGCCAGCGCGGACGCGGCGACGCTCATCGAGAGGGTGGCGGTCCGCAGCCGCTCGATCACGACCTCCGCCTCGCGGGTCGCGTGCGGCACCCAGCGGGCCCTGCCGGAGGCGAGGAGCAACTGCTCGACCTCGAATTTGTAGAGCAGCAGCTCCAGGAGCTCTCTTTGACGCCAGAGCTCGTTCGACAGTTCGTTGGCGCCCACCGCGCTCTCACGCTCCCATCAGCCATCCATAGCAAGGGCACACACGTTGTCTGCCGTACCTTCCGCTATCGGCATGATCGGCCGGCGCGTAAGCATTTCGGGGGACACGGAACGCATTTCGATCGGGTGCTTACATCCACGGCCGAGCTGCCGATAGGACCATTCGTCGGCCCACGGACGGACCGGCTCTGCACACTCTCACGGAGGATTCGAACATCATGGCTATGACCATCAACACCAACCTGAGCGCTCTCTCGGTCACGAACTCGCTCAACTCCAACCAGGCCGCTCTGCAGAGCAGCATGAACAAGCTGTCGTCGGGCTCGCAGCTGAACACCGCTGCCGACAACCCGGCCGGCCTCGCGATCTCGCAGGGCCTCCTGGCTCAGATCGGCGGCCTCAACCAGGCCGCGCAGAACACGGCCAGCGGCATCAACCTGATCCAGACCGCTTCCGGCGCGCTGTCCCAGGTGTCCAACATCCTGCAGACGATCAACAGCCTCGCCGTCCAGGCCGCGAACGACACGAACAGCACCGCGTCGCGCACGGACATCCAGACGCAGGTCACCGCGCTCGCCGCGCAGCTCACCTCGATCGGCTCGTCGACGAACTTCAACGGCGTCAAGCTGCTCGACGGCTCGGCCACCGGCGCCGCCGCGCTGAACTTCCAGACCGGCGCCAACGCCGCGGACAAGGTCACCCTCGACCTCGGCTCCGCGAACGTGACCACGATCGGCACCACCGTCGCCGCCCTGAAGTTCGACAACGCGACCGACGCGCAGGCCTCGATCACCGCGATCCAGGCCCAGATCCAGACCGTGTCGACCGCTCAGGCCACCCTCGGCGCGACGCAGAACGTTCTGACGGCGACCGCGCAGAGCATCGCGGTCAACTCGCAGAACCTGACGGCCGCCAACTCGCAGATCGCAGACACCGACATGGCGTCCGAGATGGCGAAGTACAGCAAGGAGAACGTGCTCATGCAGGCCGGCACCGCGATGCTCTCGCAGGCCAACCAGCAGAGCCAGCTCATCCTCAAGCTGCTCCAGGGCTGAGGCCCTCAGGCGGGCGGCGACGGATTCGGGTTCCGTCGCCGTCCGCCCCCAGCTCCCTGAACGCGGATCGGAGGAATTCGGATGAGCTCTGTCGGAACGATCGCGCTGCCCTCCCTCACCGTGGGCAGCAACGGCCAGGTCACGGTCTCCAACCTGGTCAACAACCTCGACCCCACGGCCATCGTGAACGCCCTGATGACCGCGGAGTCCATCCCGCAGACCCAGCTCCAGGCCAAGGTCAAGACGGAGCAGACCACCCTCTCGGCGTTCCAGAACCTGAACGTGACGCTCCAGGCTCTCCAGACGAGCGCAGCGGGAGCCTCGGCCACGAACGGCCTCAACCTCCTCACCGTCTCCAGCACGGACTCGTCCGTCACGGCCACCGCGACCACCGCGGCGTCGCCGACCTCCTTCTCGCTGCAGGTGAACCAGGTGGCGCAGGCGCAGGTGTCGGTCACCGCGGCCATGACGACCTGGCCGGACAGCGGCGGCGCGATCACGATCGTCGACTCCACCGGTACAGCGCACCAGATCACCGCCGCGTCCTCGAGCATCTCGGACGTGGTCACCGCCATCAACGGCGCCGGTGCCGGCGTCACCGCCGGGCAGGTCGCCTCGGGCACCGACGCCTCGGGCAACCCGCAGTACCGGCTCCAGCTCACCTCGACGCAGACCGGAGCCGCCGCGGCGTTCCAGATCTACGCAGGGACCAGCGCCGCCTACACGGCCGGCACCGCCACGAACCTGCTCACCCAGACCGGCGCCGCCACCGTCACCGCCGCGCAGGACGCGACCGTGACGCTGTGGCCGGGCACCGCCGCGGCGCAGACGGTCTCGTCGGCTACCGACACCTTCGCGAACCTCGTCCAGGGCGTCACCGTCACTGTCGCGAAGCCGACCACCGCGCCGGTGACGCTCAGCTCGACGATGGACAGTGCCAGCATCACCTCGACCGCGTCCTCACTGATCTCCGGCGTGAACACGCTGCTCTCGTACATCTCGCAGCAATCCTCGGTCACGACGACCCAGAACGCGGACGGCTCCAGCACGACGACCGCCGGGACCTTCACGGGCAGCCTCCTCATCCAGGGCGTCTATCGCAGCCTGCAGTCGGCGGTGTCCGACCCGGTCGGGACCGGGGGCACCGTCTCCCCCGCCACCTACGGCATCGCGATCCAGTCCGACGGAACGATCAAGTTCGACAGCGCCGCGTTCCAGGCCGCGCTCGCCAGCGACCCCACAGGGACGATCGCCGCGGTGCAGACGATCGCCTCGCGCGTGCAGGCCGTCAGCGCCACGGCCTCCGACCCGGTGACCGGCACCCTGACCGCCGCCATCTCGTCCCAGCAGACCCAGATCTCCAACGACCAGTCGGGCGTGAGCAACTGGACGACGATGCTCGCGGCCAAGCGCAAGCTGCTCACCGCGCAGTACACGGCCCTCGTGACGACGCTCGGCCAGCTGCAGAACGAGCAGAACTACCTGACCCAGCAGATCGACGCGATGAACCCGTCGTCGCACTGACCCGCGACTCTTCAGAGAAAGCACAAGGGATCGACATGCCTACAGCGGCACAGACCTACCGCGACAACGCCATCCTCTCCGCGTCGCCGTCGCGGCTGCTCACCATGCTGTACGACCGCCTGCTGCTCGACCTGAACACCGCGAAGGACGCGCTGGACGCCGGCGACCTCGCCGTCGCCGACTACCGGCTCACCCACGCGGTCGACATCCTCAGTGCGCTGGCGGGCTCGCTCCGCCTGGACATCTGGAACGCCGCGGAGAGCCTCCTCGGCCTCTACATCTACCTCTCGAACGCGCTCGTCCACTGCCGCGTGACCCGGGATGTCGCCCTGGTCATCGAGGCGATCGCCCTGCTGGAGCCGCTCCGCCAGGCGTGGCACCAGGCGGCGGACTCGCTGTCGTCGGGGACCGCGTGGGAGGTCGACGCCGCAGACGACAACAGCGAGGTCGTGGCGATTGCCTGAACCGGTCGACATCGGCGAAGGCGCCTGGGCCGCGACCCTCGACGAGCTGGAGGCGCGCGCCGCGCAGGCGGCCGGTCCGGTGGGAATCGAGCCGTGGCACGCCGTCGCGCCCCTGCCCGCGCTGCCGGCGGCGCTCGCCGATCGCGCCCGGGCGGTGCAGGCCGCCCAGCAGCGCGCGATCGACGGACTGCGCGAGCAGCAGGCGCGGATCCGCGGCGAGCTGGCGTCGCTGAGCAGCGTGCAGGCGCCGCGCGCTGACGCCGAACCTCCGGTCTACCTCGATCTGATCGGCTGAGACGCTAACGCGGTCGCCCATCCTGCCGATAGGCCACTACGAGCACGGATCGCTCACTGCGGGCCACGGATCGGCCTCCTCCTGGGAACATCCACGATTCATGAGGTGAGCCTTGCTCGATTCCGTGACGATGAACGCGATGCACTCCGCCCTCGACGGCTACGCCGCGGCGCAGACGGCGATCTCGAACAACATCGCGAACATCAACACCCCCGGCTACCACGCCCAGGTCGTCGACTTCGCGTCGGCCCTCGAGAAGTCCGTCGCCGCGCACAGCGGCCTGCTTCCGGCCTCCGCCATCGCGCCGACGACGAGCATGGACCCGACCCGGCTGAACGGCAACAACGTCTCCCTCGAGCAGGAGACGGTCGCCGAGGTCAGCAACGGGCTGAAGTTCCAAGCGGCCTCGCAGGCGATGTCCCAGCAGTTCAGCGAGCTCCGAGCCGCCGCGACGGTGAACTGACCATGAGCTACGACGCCATCGGCATCTCCAGCACGGGCATGACGCTCAACCAGACCTGGCTGGACTCCATCAGCGACAATCTCGCGAACATCAACGACACCACGTCGCCGAACAACCCCGCGTTCCAGGAGCGCTTCGTCCAGGCGCAGGCCAACCCCGGCATGAACGGCGTCTCGATCGGCGGCGTCGTCTTCGGCTCGGCCGCGGGCCAGCTCGTCTACTCCCCCGGCGACCCGAACGCGAATGCGCAGGGCTACGTGAAGACCACCACCATCGACATGGCGAGCCAGATGACCGACCTGATCGAGGCGCAGCGCGCCTACCAGGCGAACTCGAACGCGGTGAACGCCGCGAAGGACATGTACCAGTCGGCACTGCAGATCGGAGCCAAGTGATGAGCATCCCGGCCATCGGAGCACTCTCGCTCGGCTCGGTGCAGCAGCCGACGCCGGCCGTCGCTCCGGCCGCTTCCGGTTCCGGCGCGGGCGGCTTCGGCGCCGCGCTGACGGGCGCGGTGAACAACCTCCAGCAGCTGCAGAGCACCTCCGACGCGGCGAACGTGAAGGCGGTCACCGGCAATTTGAACGACATCCAGGACGCGACCGTCGCCGCGGCCCGCGTGCAGACGACCGTGCAGCTCATGGCGACGCTGCGCAACCAGGCCGTGGACGCGTTCAACACCATCATGCGGATGGGCGGCTAAATGCCGGCCCGGCTCCAGGCGGTCCTCAAGCGCATCGGCGCGACGATCGCCGGCTTCAGCTTCGCGCAGAAGACCGTGTCGGTCCTCGCGCTCCTCGTGCTCGCCCTGGGCGTGACCGGCCTGTCGGTGTGGTTGAGCCAGCCGCAGTACGTGCCGCTGTTCAGCGGGATCTCCGCCTCCGACGCCTCCGCGATCACCACCCAGCTCCACACCGACAACGTGCCGTACCAGCTCACGGACGGCGGCGCCACGATCCTCGTCCCTCAGGCGCAGGTCTACCAGGAGCGCCTGAAGGCGGCCGCGGCCAACCTCCCGTCGAGCAGCAACCAGGGCTACTCCCTGCTCGACAACATGGGCGTCACGACCTCCGAGTTCCAGCAGGACGTCACCTATAAGCGCGCGATGGAGGGCGAGCTCGCCAGCACGATCGACGCGATGCAGGGCGTCAAGACGGCCTCGGTCAAGCTGGCCATCCCGCAGCCGACGGTGTTCACCGACCAGGCGCAGGACCCGACGGCCAGCGTCTTCGTCGACGAGAGCGCCGGCACCACTCTGACGGCGGCGCAGGTGCAGGCGATCGTCCACCTCGTCTCGTCCTCGACCGTGGGGATGAAGCCCACCGATGTCTCCGTCATCGACGCCGCGGGCAACGTGCTCTCGGCCACGGGCGGGGCCACCACGGGCTCGACCGGCGACCAGGCGAAGGCCTACGACAGTGCGGTCCAGGCCAGCGTGCAGTCCATGCTCGACAAGGTGCTCGGCTCGGGCAACTCGACGGTCGTCGTGAGCGCGCTGATGGACAACTCGACATCCACGAAGACGACCGACAGCTACAGCATCCCGACCGGAGCCCCGCAGACCAGCTCGTCGTCGCAGAAGGAGACCTACACGGGCACGGGCGCGGCGGCGCAGTCCGGCGTGCTCGGCACCAGCTCCACGACGAACGGCGTCGCCAACACCGCTGCGAACAGCGGGGGCAACGGCAGCTACAGCTCCGACAACACCACGAGCGACAACGCGCTGAACAAGACCAGCGTCACCCAGCAGATCCCCGCCGGCGGCGTCCAGCGGCAGACCGTCTCCGTCGCGGTCGACAGCGCGGCGGCGAGCAAGGCCGGGGTGAGCACGGGCCAGCTCCAGCAACTGGTGTCCAACGCCTCCGGCATCGACACCTCGCGCGGCGACGCGGTGGGCGTGCAGCTGGTCAACTTCTCGCAGGCGAACGCGCAGGCCGCCAAGCAGGCGCTCGCCCAGGCCGACGCGCAGGCCCGGCAGGCGCAGCTCGACTCCTGGATCCGCACCGGCCTGATCGCCGCGGGCATCGTGGTCGCGATGATCGTCGCGCTCCTCGTCTTCCGTCGTCGCCGCAGGAACACGGAGCTCGACGACGGCGACCGGTACGAGGAGCTGGCCGCCCCGACCCTCGCCTTCACCCAGGTCACCGCGCCCACCGCGCCGCTGACCACTCCCCCGCCGCCCCCGGTCTCGATCGAGTCGGAGCAGCGCAGGGCCGAGATCGAGCAGCTCGCCGTGGACGACCCGCGCCGTGCGGCGGACTTCCTGCTGACCCTCATGGGTGAGAAGGAGCCGACGCCGTGACCGAGGCCAAGGTCGCCACGCTGACCGGCGCGCAGAAGGCCGCCCTGATCCTGATGAACCTGGATCAGGCGGCTGCGGCGCGCGTGATGCAGCAGTTCAGCGAGGCGGAGTCGGAGGAGATCGCGGCCGAGATCGTCGCGCTCAAGCGTGTCGACCGTCAGCAGGCCGAGGCGGCGCTCGTGGAGTTCCACGAGCTCGCCGTGCGTCCGCAGGCGCGGGTCAGCGGCGGCCGCAGCGCGGCCATCGGGCTGCTGGAGGCGTCGTTCGGCACCGAGCGCGCCGCCGGGGTGATGTCCCGTGTGGCGTCGTCGCTCGCCGGGCGCGCCTTCGACTTCCTGGACACCGCCGACCCCGCGCAGGTCGCCCTCCTGCTCGACGGCGAGCTCTCGCAGACCATCGCCACCGTGCTCGCCCACCTGCGCGCGGAGCAGGCGTCGCGCGTGCTCGCGGCGCTCAAACCCGAGATCCGCACCGACGTGGCGCACTGCATCGCGACGATGGGCAGCGTCGGCCCCCAGGTGGCCCGCGCCGTCGCGGACACCCTGCGCAGCCGCGCCGGCTCCGTCGTGAAGACCGCGGGCCAGCAGGACGCCATCGGCGGAGTGCAGCCCCTGGTCGACATCATCAACCGATCCAGCGTCGCCAACGAGCGCGCGCTGCTCGACGAGCTGGACCAGCGCGACCCGGAGCTCGCCGCCGAGGTGCGCTCCCGGATGCTGACCTTCGCCGACATCGTGAAGCTGGAGCCGCGCGACGTCCAGCAGGTGCTGCGCGGGATCGACGTCTCCATGCTCGCCATCGCCATGAAGGGCTCCCCGGAGGCGACGAGGGACGTCATCCGCGCCAATCTCTCGGAGCGCAACCTGGAGGTGCTGGACGAGGAGTCGTCGGTGCTCGGCTCGATCCGGCTCTCGCGTGTCGAGGAGGCCAGGGCCGAGATCGTCCGCGCGATCCGCGACCTCGAGGCCGAGGGCCAGATCACGGTGCACCGTTCGGACGAGGACGAGTATGTCGAATAGTGCGTTCGCCCCCGTGCGGTACCCCGAGGTCGGAACGGCCGGCGCCCCCGCCGCGGCCGGCGCCGAGGGGGCCGCCAGTGCGCGCGCCCGCGGGTTCGCCGCCGGCTACAGCGAGGGTCTGCGTCGTGCGGAGGCCGAGTTCGCCGAGGCCGAGCGCGCCCGCCTCCAGCACTGGCAGGCGGCGGAGACCGAGTCCGCAGCGGCGACCCGGCGTGCCCTGGCGGCGCTGGCCGCCGCCGCGGAGGGAGTGCGCGCGCTCGCCGTCCCGGTCGTCGCGACCGCCGACGACGCCCTGGTGGAAGCGGCCCTCGCGCTCGCCGAGGCCGTCCTCCAGCGCGAGGTGGCCGAGGGGCACGTCGACGCGGCCGACACGCTGCGCCGTGTCATCGCGGCCACCCCCGCCGGAGAGCTGGTCTCGGTGCGGATGCACCCGGACGACGCGCGGGCGGTCGCGCAGGAGACCGGCGCGCTGCCGGAGGTCGTGCCCGACCCGTTCATCGCACCGGGCGACGCTGTCGCGGTGCTGCTCGACGGCTGGCTGGACGCCCGGATCGACGCCGGGCTCGCCCGGGCACGCACCGTCCTGACCGGAGGAGACGCATGATCGGGTACGCGCCGGGAGGCGACCGGCTGGCGATGGCCGTCCGTGCCGCCGCGCCGGAGCGGATCGGCCGCGTCGCCTCCGTCGTCGGCCTCGGCATCGAGGTGTCCGGACTGGAGGGCGCCGTCGGCGACCTCGTCGCGATCGGCGAGCCCGGAGCGGACACCGCGGCCCAGGTCGTCGCCGTGCGCCCCGGCCTGCTCACCTGCATGGTGCTGTCCGGTTCGGCGGCGCACCCCATCGGCACACCCGTGCGCTCCGCGCCGTCGGCTCCCGCCGTCCCGGTGGGCGACGCGCTGCTCGGCCGGGTCATCGACGGGCTCGGCCGTCCCATCGACGGCAAGGGGCCGCTGCCGCCGACCCACCACGTCGCCCTGGCGAATGCCGCGCCAGGGCCGCTGGAGCGCGCCAGGATCACATCGCCCCTCCAGCTCGGCGTTCGGGCCCTCGACACCCTGGTGTCCACCGGCCGCGGGCAGCGCCTGGGCCTCTTCGCCGGCTCCGGCGTTGGCAAGTCGTCGCTGCTCTCGATGATCGCGCGGGGGACGGATGCCGAGGTTTCCGTGATCGCGCTCATCGGCGAGCGCGGCCGTGAGGTGCGCGAGTTCATCGAGGACGACCTCGGCGTCGAGGGGCTCGCCCGCTCGATCGTCGTCGTCTCCACCTCCGACGAGCCCGCGCTGATGCGGTTGCGGGCCTCGCTCGTCGCGACCCGGATCGCGGAATGGCACCGCGACCGCGGCCGGCACGTCGTCCTGATGATGGACTCCCTGACCCGCGTGGCGATGGCGCAGCGCGAGATCGGGCTGTCTGCCGGTGAGCCGCCGGCGACCCGCGGGTATCCGCCGTCGACCTTCTCCACGCTGGCATCCCTCCTGGAGCGAGCGGGCGCGGCGGCCACCGGGTCGATCACCGGCCTCTACACCGTCCTGGTCGACGGCGACGACCACAACGAGCCCATCGCGGATGCGGCGCGGTCGATCCTCGACGGGCACGTCGTCCTCGACCGTGCGCTCGCGATCACGGGCCACTTCCCCTCGATCGACGTGCTGGGGTCCATCTCCCGGCTCGCGTCCAAGATCACCCCGCCGGACCGGCTGGCCGATGCGACGGCGCTGCGTGCGGTGCTCTCCGCCCGCCGCAGCGCACAGGACCTGCTCGACGTCGGCGCGTACAAGCCGGGCGCGAACGCACGGGTGGACGCGGCCGTGCGGTTCGAGGAGGCCATCGACGGCTTCCTCCGTCAAGGCATGGATCAGCGGTCCACCGCGGACGGGGCGTGGGATTCGCTCCGCGAGCTGACCCGAGCGTTCGGAGCGGCCGCATGAAGCGCTTCGGATTGGCCGGCCTCCTGCGCGTGCGCGACCTGGAGGAGCAGCGTGCGGCGGCCGAGCTCGCCGACGCGAACCGGGCCGTGGACGCCGTGCGCGCCCGCGGCGCCCGGACGCGTGCGTCGCTGGCCGGGGTCCGCTCGGACGCCGTCGACGCCGCGACGCTCTCGGCCGCCGTCGCCGCACGCGCGAGTGCGCAGGTGCTGCTCAGCGAGTTGACCGCGCTGCACGAGCTCGCCTCCCGCGAGGCCGGCGAGGCCCGGTCGGCGCACGGCGCCGCCCGTACGTCCGCAGTCTCGCTCGACAAGCTCCGCCGCCGGCACGTCGAGTCCGAGACCGCCCGCGAGCTGCGCGAGGAGCAGTCCGCGCTCGACGAGGTCGCCATCCAGGGCTGGCGCGAGAGCAGGAGGGACGCCGTATGAGCATCACGGAGGCCGTTGGCCGCATCCAGCAGATCGAGTCCCAGATGGTCCAGCTGGCCGGGGGCAGCCGGCGCAGGCGGCGCAGACGGCGCAGACCGGGCAGGCGACCAGCGCGTCCGCGTTCGCGAGCTCGCTGGCCGCAGCGACCGGCGCGACCGGCGCCAAGGTCACCCCGGCGGCGGGACAGCAGGCGTCCAACGGGACCACCGGCGCAGACATCGTGGCGGACGCCCGCAAGTACCTCGGCGTGCCCTACGTCTTCGGAGGCACCACCAGCGCAGGCCTGGACTGCTCGGGGCTCGTGCAGCGTGTCTACGGCGACCTGGGCATCTCCTTGCCGCGGCTCGTCTCGGGTCAGTCGACGATCGGCCAGAGCGTGCCGTCGCTCGCCGACGCGCAGCCGGGCGACCTCATCGTCTGCAACGGCGGCGAGCACATCGCCATCTACGCCGGCAACGGAAAGATCATCCAGGCGCCCAAGCCGGGCGGCTCGGTCGAAGAGATGGACAACTGGATCTCCCCGTCGAACGTGGTGACCATCCGCCGGATCGTGCCGACCGCGACGTCGTCCGCGACGGCGTCGGCGCCGTCCTCAGCCGCAGCCCTGGCGGCGCTGCTCGGGCCGAGTGGCGGGTCGTCGGTGGCCGGACTGCTGGGCTCGGGAGGCCTGTCGTCGTCCTCGTCCGCCCTGGCGGCGCTGCTCGGGTCGAGTGGCGGGTCGTCGGTGCTCGGGCTGCTCAGGTCGAGCGGTGGGTCGTCGGTCTCGGGCCTCCTGGGCTCCGGAGGCGGCAGCGCACTGGCGGCTCTGCTCGGTCAGAGCTCGGGGGTGAACTCGTGAGCGCGCCCGTCTCAGGATTCGGCGCCGCCGCCGCCGCCCTGCTCGCGCCCGCCTCGTCCGATCCCGCGTCGCCCACCGGCGGGGGAACGGCCTTCGGCACCCTCCTGTCCGCACTGGCCGGCGACGCCGAAGCGACGGCGCCGCCCGCGGCTCCGGCCGACCCGGCCCCGTCCGCCGACGCCGGCAGCAGCGCGACGGGCACGCCGCCGACGCCGCAGACGGCTCCGCCCGCGCCGGCTCCTGCCGTGTTCCTCGGTCCGGCGACTCCGGCCGCGACGCCGCTCGCGGACGCCGCGACCGCTGCCGACCGCACCGCTCCGGACCAGGGGCCCCACGGCAAGAGCGGGAGCACGCGGACGACCGACGCGGATCAGCATCATGACGCCGCCTCCCCTGCGGTCGCCGACGTGCTCGCCGCCGGTCAGCTCGCGGTGCAGCAGGCGCTCGCCGCGGCGCCGGTCCCTCCCGCGCCCCCGACGCCCGCGCCCCCGACGCAGACGTCGGCGTCGTCCGCTCCCGCCCCTGCGCTGACGACTCCGGCCGGAGCCGCTCCGGTCACGGCACCCGACTCCGCCCGGGCCCCGGAGGCGACCGCCCAGCCGATCGTGACGGCCGACCCTGGCACCGGTGCGCACCTTTCAGCGTCTGCTCCGGTCGCCGTGCCTGCTCCGGTCGCCGTGCCTGGTCGGCCGGTCGCCAAGACGCCGTCTGCGCCTGCGACGCCGAGCGCGGACACCGCGCAGTCGACGATCCCCGCTGCGACGCCCGTACCGGCCCAGGCTCCGGCCGCGCCGACCTTCGCGACCGCGCTCGCAGCGGCCGCGCCCACCGCCTCCGCCGCCCCGACCCCGCCGCTCCAGCAGCAGCTCGCGCAGCCGGTGATGACCCTCGCGCGCCAACCGGACGGCGACCACGTCGTGGTCGTGCGGGTCGCCCCCGACGACCTCGGTCCCGTCACGGTCCGCGCCCGGGTCAGCGACACCAGCGTCCACATCGAGCTGTTCGCGCCCAGCGACGCCGGACGGGACGCCATCCGTCAGATCCTCACCGATCTGCGGCGCGACCTCAACGCGGCCACGGCGAACGGGTCGGTCTCCGTGTCCGAGCAGAACGCGCCCGGCGCGGAGGGCGGCAGCGGAGGCCGGTCGCCGTGGGCGTCCGCGGGAGACCGCCGAGCAGCAGCACCGGCGGACCAGCAGGAAGAGCCGCCTCCCGCCCGAAACGTCATCCCGCCCCAGGCCGTCGCCCTCCCCGGCGCCCGGACCCTCGACATCGTCGTCTGACCACGAAGGAGAAGACATGGTCACCCCCATCTCGACCGATCCCACCGCGAACGCCTCGACGACCTCGCTCTGGTCCACGCAGCCCACCCGTACGCCGCACCAGTCGCTGACCGCCGACGACTTCATGCAGCTCCTCGTGACGCAGCTCAAGAACCAGGACCCCAGCTCGCCGATGGACTCGGCGGCGATGGTCCAGCAGACGACGCAGCTCGGGATGATGCAGCAGATGACGGCGCTCGGCTCCAGCAGCAACACCGCCCTCAACCTGCAGATGCAGACCGCGGCGGCCGACCTCATCGGAAAGACCGTCAGGTACAACGACCTCGCCGGGGCGCCCCAGACGGGCGTCGTGACGGGCGTCTCGTTCTCAGGGGCGACCCCGACTGTGTCCGTCAACGGCGGCACCTTCCCGCTCTCCGGAATCCTCGGCGTCCAGCAGACTCCGGCCTCCTAGTCCCCACCACCGAAAGGCACACTCCCATGCTCCGTTCTCTCGACTCCGGCGTCTCGGGCCTCCAGGCGCAGCAGACCATGCTCGACGTGGTCGGCAACAACATCGCCAACGTCAACACCACCGGCTACAAGTCCTCCTCCGTGGAGTTCGAGGACACCCTCTCCCAGATGATCGGGACGGCCTCGGCGCCGCAGGGCAACCAGGGCGGCACGTCGCCCGCCCAGGTCGGCCTCGGTGTGCGCGTCGCCGCGACCGCCACGAACTTCACCGAGGGGGCGGCGCAGACCACCGGCGTCGGCACCAACCTGATGATCAACGGCGACGGCTTCTTCATCGTCAACAACGGCGGCCAGACCCAGTACACGCGGTCCGGCGCCTTCACCACGGACGCCTCCGGCAACCTCGTCAGCCCGGACGGTGCGATCGTGCAGGGCTGGCCGGCCGCCAACGGCGTGGTCAACTCATCCGCGCCGGTCTCCAACCTCACCCTGTCGACGAGCGGCCTGTCCGCGGCGCGTGCGACCTCCAGCGCCACGATGTCCGGCAACCTGGCCGACGACGCGGCCGCCGGCTCCACGCTCAACAGCCAGGTGACCGTCTACGACGCGACCGGCGCGCAGCGCAACCTGACCACGACCTTCACCCGCACCGCCGCCGGCTGGGACGTCACCGCGACCGACGCCGCGGGCAACACGGCCACCGGCTCGATCACCTTCGCCAACGGCGCGATGACCAGCGGGCAGACCCTCACGGTCGGCGGTGTCACCATCGACATGTCGAAGATCACCGGCTTCGCGGGGTCGGGCGGCGTCAACTTCGCATCGCAGAACGGCACCGCCGCTGGGTCGCTGCAGTCGTTCTCGCTCGAGGGCGACGGCACGATCATGGGATCGTTCTCCAACGGCGAGAAGCAGGCCATCGGCCGCGTCGCGCTGGCCAACTTCACCAACCCGGGCGGCCTCCAGAAGGCCGGCAACTCCAACTTCATCGCCACCCCGAACTCCGGGCTCCCCCAGGTCGGCGTGGCGGGAAGCGGCAGCCTCGGCACCCTGACCAGCGGCGCGATCGAAGGCTCCAACGTCGACCTGGCCCGGGAGTTCACCAACCTGATCGTGGCGCAGCGCGCGTTCCAGGCCTCCGCCCGGGTGATCACGACCTCCGACGACGTGCTGCAGGAGCTCCTGCAGCTCAAGACGCAGTGATCCTGAGCTAACGGAACCGTCCGACCTGCCGATAGGGGAAGGCGAGCACCCCCGTCACGGAGGCGTTCGATCCCTTCCCCTCTCTGCGGAGTCCTCATGATCACGGTGACCAGGCTGAACCACGTGCCGTTCGCCGTGAACCCGGACCTCATCGAACGCATCAACGCCGACCCCGACACCACCCTGACGATGGTCGACGGCGTGCGGTACGTGGTGACCGAGACGATGGCGGAGGTCATCGACCGCATCGCCGGCTACCGCGCGGAAGTGCTCGAACGCGCATACCGGCTGGGATGGCCGGCCGACTCGGGCGAAGGGAGCTGAGCATGGATCTGGCAATGATCATCGGGATCGTCGCGGCCTTCGGCTCACTGTTGACGATGGTGCTGATCGAGGGCGAGAGCCCCACCGCGCTCCTCCTCATCGGGCCGGTCGTCTTCGTCCTCGGCGCCACCGTCTCCGTCGGGGTGGCAGGCGCGACGCTGAAGGATGCGCTCGACTCCTTCAAGGCGATCCCCGGGGCGATCAAGGGCACGAAGCCGGACTTCGCCGGCACGGTCGCCATCCTGCTCGACCTCGCCGACGTCGCCCGCCAGCGCGGGCTGCTCTCACTGGAGTCGTCGGCGGAGGAGGTCAAGGACCCGTTCCTGGCCAGCGCCCTCCAGGGCGTGGCCGACGGCGCCGACTCCGAGGACCTGCGCATCCTGCTCGAGGACCAGATCGCGACGTGGTCGAAGGCCACCCGCATCTCCTCCTCGTTCTTCGCGGCGCTCGGCGGCTACGCGCCGACGATCGGCATCGTCGGAACGGTCGTCTCGCTCACCCACGTGCTCGGCAACCTCTCGACGCCGGACAAGCTCGGCCCGATGATCGCCAGCGCGTTCGTCGCGACACTCTGGGGTCTGCTCTCCGCCAACTTCATCTGGCTTCCGCTCGGCACGCGCATGCGCCGGCTCGCGGAGCTCGAGGCCGAGCGCCGGCAGATCGTGGTGGAGGGCGTGCTCGCCATCCAGTCCGGCACCTCCTCGCGCGCGCTCTCCGAGCGCCTGACCGCGATGGTCCCGTACAGCCCCAAGCCGAAGCGCAGCACGGGCAAGAACGACGCGTCCGCCCCGGTATCCGAGGCAGCGCCCGTGGTCGGACCGTGAGCCGGAGCCGACGCAGGCCGGCCGCGGACGGCCACGGCGAGGGGCACGCCAATGACGAGCGCTGGATGGCCTCCTACATGGACATGGTCACTGTGTTGATGTGCACGTTCATCGTCCTCTTCTCGATGTCCTCGATCGACGCCCACAAGTTCAACGAGCTGAAGAACTCGCTCCAGACCGGTTTCGGTGAGGTGGTGAGCCAGAAGGTCGACACGGCCAAGGGCGTGATCGTCGCGGCGAAGGACGCCGCGCCGACTCCCGTGCCCTCGTCGGCGTCGACCACTCCCCGATGTCGCCGCTCGAGGCGGCCAAGCTGGAGGTCGCCGACCTCCGCGCGATCGAGGCGGCGATCAACGCCCGGCTGACGGCCCAGGGGCTGCAGGGGTCGGTCTCGTACACGATCGACGCCCGCGGGCTGACCATCGGGCTGATCGGCGGTAACGCGTTCTTCGACTCCAACCTCGCGACGCTCACCCCGCTGGCGGTGCAGATCATCGACAACGTCGGACCGGTCCTCTATCCGACGTCGTACGCGATCTCGGTCGAAGGGCACGCCGACACCCGGCCGGCCGGACCGCCCTACGCCACCAACTGGGACCTCGCCGCCGCCCGGGCCATCTCGGTGCTCCGCCGGCTCACAGACGTCTCCGGCATCCAGGAGACCCGGATCTACGCGGTCAGCGACGGCTCGGCGACGGCGACAGCCACCGGGTCCGACGCCGCGCAGCTCGCCCAGGACCGCCGCGTCGACATCGTCGTGCGGTCGTCGCAACCGCAGGAGGTGCGCGACCTCATCCCGGGGATCGTCGCGACGAAGGGAGCAGGCGGATGAGCCAGACGATGACGCGGCCGGCCGAGCGCGAGGTGCGGCCCTACGACTTCCGCCGCCCGACCACCCTGGCCCGGGAGCACTCCCGCGTGCTGGAGCTGGCCTTCGCGACGTTCGCGCGGCAGTGGGGGACGCAGCTCACCGCGAAGGTTCGCGTCCTGTCGCAGGTGACCTGCGAGCAGGTCACCATGCACACGTACGACGAGTACGCGGCGGCCCTCCCGTCCAGCACGGCGATGGTGCTGTGCTCGATCAGCGACGTGGACCCCCGCGGCGTCATCCAGTTCCCCACCGGGGCGGCGCTGCGCTGGGTGAACGCGATGCTCGGCGGAAACCGCCCGCTCCCCCTGCTCGACCGCACGTTCACCCCGATCGAGCACGCCCTGGTCGTCGGCCTGATGAACGACGCGCTCGAGGACCTGCAGTACTCGCTCGGCCCGCTGTTCACCAACTCGGTGCGGATCGACGCCATCCAGTACAACTCGCAGTTCGCCCAGGCCGCCCCCACCACCGAGCTGATGATCGTGGCGCGGTTCGCTGCGCGTGTCGGCGACGACGTCGCGGAGGCGACCATCGCTCTGCCCGCCCGGGTCCTGCTGGAGCGCCTCGGCGAGACCAACCCGACCGTTCAGGTCGACAACGCCAAAGCCCTCCTGCACGCGCAGCTCGCGCAGGTGCCTGTGGAAGTGAGCGCCCGGCTCGCCTCGGCGAACGTCACCCCTGCCTCCGTGCTCGGGCTGGCGGTGGGCGACGTCATCCGCCTGCCGCACCCGGTCAGCCGCCCGATCCAGGTCGCCGCCGGCGGCGAGCCGGTGGGAACCGCCGCCATCGGCGCCGCCGGGTCGCGCCTCGCCGTCGTCGTCACCACCGCTGAGGACTACCACTGATGGAGAACCACTGATGCCCCAGAACGCATATGCCGCCGCCGCGCAGACGCTGACGCATGCCCCGTTGGGCATAGGCGAGCTGACCGTGTCGGCCCGCCCGGAGTCGGCCGAGGTGCCGGCGACCGCCGCGAACGCGGTCGTCGCGACCTTCATCGGCTCGCCGTCCGCTGAGCTCGCCATCGCGGTCCGCGACCCGGAGGTGGTGCTCGCGGAGACCGGCGGCCAGCTCGGAGTCGGCCTCGCGGACGTCCTGCAGCCGACGCTGGCGACCGTGGCTGAGCACCTCGGATCGGGCGTTCTCGGCGATGCCCGCGTCGAGGACGCAGCGCACCTCTTCGCCGACACCGCCTCGCACCGCTTCACCGTCACCGACCCGTCCGGGCAGGAGGTCGCCTGGTTCGCCATCCGCGGAGACACCGTGACCACCGCGCCCTCCGGGGCCCCGGCGGACGTCGCAGGACGGCTCGGCCGCATCTCGAACGTCGAGATGGCGCTCACGGTCGAGATCGGACGCACCCGGATGTCGGTGCGCGACGTGCTCGCCGTCGAGCCCGGCACCGTGATCGAGCTCGACCGGTCCGCCGGGTCGCCCGCGGACATCCTGCTCAACGGCCGCCTCATCGCCCACGGCGAGATCGTCGTGGTCGACCAGGACTACGCCGTGCGCGTCACCCAGATCCTCGACACCGCCGACGCCCTGGTCTGACCCGTGGACACCCTCTTCACCGCGCTCCGCGTCGCCGTCTCCCTCGCGCTGATCATCGGACTGATCTGGTTCGTGCAGCGCCGGAGCGCGAAGTGGAGCCGGAAGAGGAGCAAGCGCCCGATCACCGTCCTCGGCCGGCAGTCGCTGGGCGGAAAGTCCCGGGTCGTGATGGTGGAGGCCGACGGCACCCATTTCGTGCTCGGCGTGACCGACAGCTCGGTCGTGGTGCTCAAGTCCCGCGAACTGGACACGTTCGCGGACGCGCTCGCGGCCGAGGAGGCGAACGAGCCGGCCGGCCTCCTGGAGGAGACGGACGCGGCACCCGCACCGTCTCCTGCCCCGGTGCACACCGCGGTCCCGGTCCCCGTGCCCACGTTCGCGCAGGCGATCACCTCCCCTGAAACCTGGCGGAGGGCGGCCCAGTCCCTCCGGACTCCACGGTGAGCGCCGCAGCGCTGGCGGGAGCGGGCGGCCGCGGCTACGCGCGCCCGATCGTCCTGGCTCTCCTGGTCGTGGCCGCGGTGGCCGGCATCGTGCTGCTCACCGCGGGCAGCGCACACGCCGTGCCGGCGCCCTCCCCGTCCCCCACTCCCCCGGTCGGCCCGTCCGGCCCCGCGGGCGGCTCAGGCGCCACCATCTCGATCAACGGCATCAACGGCACGCCCGCCGACACCATCGTCACCCTGCTGGGCGTGACGCTCATCTCGGTCGCCCCGGGCCTGCTCGTCATGGTCTCGTCGTTCACCAAGGTGTTCGTGGTGCTCTCGATGGCCCGCAACGCTCTCGGCCTCCAGTCGGTGCCCCCGAACCAGGTGCTGGCCGGGCTCGCCCTGTTCCTGAGCCTGTTCATCATGGCGCCCACCCTCACCGACATCAACGTGCACGCCGTCCAGCCCTACCTCGCCGGGCATCTCGACTTCGGCGGTGCCCTCCAGGCCGCGGAGGCGCCGTTGAAAGCCTTCCTCGGCGCGCACACCCGCCAGGAGGACATCGCGCTGATGACCCGCGCCGCAGGGCGTGCGAACCCGGCGAACCTCCACGCCGTCCCGCTGACCACCCTCGTCCCGGCGTTCGTCATCTCGGAGCTGCGAGCGGCTTTCATCATCGGCTTCGTGATCTACGTGCCGTTCCTGGTGATCGACCTGGTGGTCTCCGCAGGCCTGATGTCGCTCGGCATGATGATGCTCCCGCCCGTCATGGTGTCGCTGCCGTTCAAGATCCTGCTCTTCGTCCTCGTGGACGGCTGGGGCCTGATCATCCAGTCCCTCGTCGCGAGCTACAAGTAGGGGGCCGACCGTGAACTCCAGCGCCGTCCTCAAGATCGCCACGCAGGCCCTGCTGCTGATGGCAGAGCTCGCGGCACCGATGGTGCTGACCGCGCTCGCGATCGGCTTCGCGGTCTCGCTCATCCAGTCGATCACCCAGATACAGGAGGTCACCCTCTCGTTCGTGCCGAAGGCGATCGGCGTCTCCATCGCGCTCTTGGTGTGCGGCAACTGGATGATCGAGCAGCTCGTGACGTTCACGCAGTACCTGTTCCAGCAGATCCCCACATTGCTGGGAGGCTGACGATGAACATCCCGGTCGACCTGAGCGCGATCCAGGCCACAGCGCTGGTCTCGGTGCGCATCCTGCTGTTCGTGGTGATCGCGCCGCCGTTCTCGTACCGGGCCTTCCCCCTGCAGATCAAAGGGATGCTCGCCGTCCTGCTCGGACTCGTCGTCGCTCCGCAGGCCGCCCAGCACTACTCCCCCGGCTCGACCGGCCAGTTCCTGCTCGACTTCACCGCCGAGGCCGCGACGGGCGCCGTGCTCGGCTTCCTGGTCTACCTCGTGTTCTCCGCCGTCGAGTCCGCCGGCTCGCTGCTGGACTTCTCCAGCGGCCTGCAGGCGGCGCAGCAGTACGACCCGGCCGCGGACATCAACGCCGCCCAGTTCTCCCGGCTGTTCCAGATGACGGCGCTGGCGCTGCTCTTCGTCAGCGACGGTTACCAGCTCGTGCTCGGCGGACTGGTGCGCTCGTTCACGGCGATCCCGCTGACGATGTCGGTCGACTGGAGGTCGATCACTCAGACCCTGACCGGGTCCGTCACCCAGTTGCTGCTCGCGGCACTCCAGATCGCGGGCCCGATCATGGCCGTGCTCTTCGTCGCGAACGCCGCGCTCGGCCTGCTCTCCCGGGTCGCCCCGGCGCTCAACGCCTATTCGCTCGGGCCTCCCGCGCTGATCCTCCTCGCCGTCGTCCTGTGCGCGATCGGGATCGTCGCCCTCCCGATGATCGTCCAGGCGCTCGCCGGGCAGGCCGTCCACGCGATCGGAGTCCCCTGATGTCCGCACAGGAGCGCACCGAGCAGGCCACCGAGAAGCACCTCAAGTCGGTGCGGTCGAAGGGGCGGCTGCAGAAGGCCCGCGACCTCCCCGCCTGGCTCTCGATCGGCGTCGCGGTCGTGCTGATCCCGATGATCGTGGGCACCGCGCAGCAGGCGGCCGAGTCGCAGATCTTCGCGTTCCGCGACATCATCCGCGATCCCACGCCCGCGGGCGCGCTCGCCGCGCTGGGCACCGGGCTGCTGTCGGTCGCCGGCACGGTGTGGCCGCTCCTCGTGGTCGTCGCACTGACGATCGTCGCGGCCACTGCCGCCCAGGGCGGCATCCACCTCAAGAAGCTGAAGCCGCACTTCGAGCAGTTCGACCTGCTGAAGGGCATCCGCAACATGTTCGGCGCCCGCAGCGCGTGGGAGCTGGCCAAGACCCTCGGCAAGGCCGCCCTGGTCGGGATCGGGCTGTACGTGGTCGTGCAGGGACTGATCCCGCTCGTGCTCCAGACCGGCGGACTCTCCGTGCCCGCGCTGGTCGCGGCGGCGCAGGGCTCCCTCGGCTCACTGCTCCAGCTCGCGATCGGCGGCGGCCTGCTCTTCGCGGCCATCGACCTCGTCGTCGTGCTGCGCCGCAACCGGACCGCCTCCCGGATGACCAAGCGCGAGGTCAAGGACGAGCACAAGAGCGCCGAGGGCGACCCGATGATCCGTGCGCAGCGACGCAGCCGGCAGCTCGCGATGAGCCGCAACCGCATGATCGCCGCCGTCGCCGACGCGAGCGTCGTGCTGGTCAACCCGACCCACGTCGCCGTCGCGCTGAAGTACGAGCCGGGCGCCTCCGCGCCCAAGGTGGTCGCGAAGGGCGCAGACCTGATCGCGGCGCGGATCCGCGAGGAGGCCGTGGCGAAGGGCGTCCCGATGGTCTCCGACGTGCCGCTCGCCCGCGCGCTGCACGCCGCCTGCGACCTCGGTCAGGAGATCCCGGCCGAGTTCTTCACGCCGGTGGCCCACGTGCTCGCGTTCGTGATGGCCCTGAAGCGGCGCGGCGGCTCGCTCACCGACATCCACACCCTGCCTGCGGCGCAGCGGCCGCGCACTCCCCTCGACAGCAGGAGGCTGGCCCACTCGTGAAGAACAAGAACCTGTCCCTCCTCGCCGTGCCGATCGGCGTCGTCGGCATCGTGCTCCTCCTGGTCGTCTCGATCCCGGCCTGGCTGCTCGACACCCTGATCGTGGTCAACATCGCCTTCGCGCTCGTCGTGCTGCTGACCACGATGTTCGCGCGCAAGCCGCTCGACTTCTCGGTCTTCCCTTCGCTGCTGCTCATCGCGACCCTGTTCCGGCTGGGGCTCAACGTCGCCTCCACCCGCCTCGTGCTCGGCCAGGGCTACGCCGGCCAGGTGATCGAGACCTTCGGGAACGTCGCCGTCGGCGGCAACATCATCATCGGCGCTGTCGTGTTCCTGATCCTCGTCGTCATCCAGTTCGTGGTCATCACGAAGGGCGCCGAGCGCGTCGCGGAGGTCGGCGCCCGGTTCACGCTCGACGCGATGCCCGGCAAGCAGATGGCGATCGACGCCGACCTCAACGCGGGCCTGATCACCAACGCCCAGGCCAGAGAGCGCCGGGCCGAGGTCGCCGCCGAGTCGGACTTCTACGGCGCGATGGACGGCGCCTCCAAGTTCGTCAAGGGCGACGCGATCGCCGGCATCCTCATCATCGTCATCAACGTCATCGGCGGCATCGGCATCGGGATGCTGCAGAACGGCATGCAGATCACCGACGCCCTGAACAAATACACCCTGCTCACGATCGGCGACGGTCTCACGGCGCAGATCCCCGCCCTGCTCATGGCGGTGTCCACCGGCATGATCGTCACGCGCTCCGGCGCCGACTCCGACATGGGCTCGACGGCCGGCAAGCAGCTCGCCCAGTCGCGGGTCGCGCTGGCGATCGCCGGAGCCGCCGCGATCGCGCTGTCCCTCATCCCGGGCATGCCGATGATCCCGTTCCTCGCCATGGGCGCCATCCTCTTCTGGGCGTCGCAGCGGATCAAGGCGCGCGCGGCCAAGGCCGCCGCCGAGGAGCGGGCGAAGGCGGTCGCGGAGAAGACGACGGGCGCGAGCGACACCACGGACGACCTCCTCGAGCACATGCGGGTGCACCCGCTGGAGATCCAGCTCGCCACCGACCTGATCGACATCGTCTCCGGGGGCTCGGACGACCTGCTCGGCCGGGTGCGCGCGCTGCGGCGCAAGCTGGCGATCGAACTCGGCATCGTCGTCCCGCCGGTCCGCACCCGCGACAACGGCGAACTCCCCTCCTCCACCTACGCCATCACCGTGGCCGGAGTGGAGGTCGGCCGCGGCCAGGCGCCGCGCGGCAAGGTGCTGGCGCTCGGCGACGACCTCAGCGCACTCGCGGGCGTCGAGACGATCGAGCCCGTCTTCGGCCTCCCCGCCAAGTGGATCGCGGCCGAGCTGCGCCACAGCGCGGAGATGTCCGGCGCCACGGTCATCGACCGCGTGTCGGTCGTCGTCACGCACCTCTCGTCGGCGGTCACGGCCAACGCTGCGCGACTCCTGTCCCGCGAGGACGTGCGGGTGCTCACCGAGGGGGTGAAGCGCGTCAACCCCTCCGCGGTCGAGGAGCTCGTGCCGGCGCTGCTCAGCCTCGCGGAGGTGCAGCGCGTGCTGCAGGGACTGCTCGCCGAGCGCGTGCCCATCAACGACCTCGCGCGCATCTACGAGGCGCTCACCCTCCGGGCGAAGGTCTCGCTCGAGCCGGAGGGACTGGTCGAGGCCGCCCGGCTGGCGCTCGGCGCCGCGCTCTCGAACCCGTACGTGGAGGACGGCGCCCTCCGTGTCATCACCCTCGAGCCGTTGCTGGAGCAGGCGATGCTGGAGGGCCAGCGCCAGAGCGAGTACGGCTCGCAGCTCGTCCTCGATCCGCCGGTGCTCGAGCAGGTCCTGACCGAGGTCCGCTCCGCGGCCGCCGAGCACGAAGGCGCGGTCCTCGTCTGCGCGCCGCAGCTGCGCCCCGCCGTCCGCCGGCTCATCGCAGCGCAGGCGCCCGCCCTCCCCGTCCTGTCCTACAACGAGGCCACCACCTCCGCGGCGCCCATCGAAACGATCGGAGTAATTCGAATTGTCACCCCGACTCTGGCCTCATAACGCCTGGCGTCCGAAGAAGGACCTCCATGAGCTCGCGCCGTCCGACCTGATCGCCGACCTGCTGGCCGACGCGGACGAGCAGGAGGTGCGCTTCCAGCACGCCAGCGCCTCCTCGCAGTTCGAGGAGGTCATGGAGGAGATCATCGCCGAGACCGATCCGGACGCGCTCGTCCCCCACCGGTACCTGCCCGTGCCGGCGGAGCCCACGACCATCGTCCTCGACCCTGCGCCCATCCCCTCCCCCGCCCGGCAGCCGGAACGCTTCGAGGAGCCGAGCCGGCCGGCCCCGCGACTGGCGACGAATGCCGGCGACCTCGTCTTCGTGTTCGGCCTCCGCGAGGACGCGCTGACCGTCGCGCAGGCGATGGCGATGGCCACCCCGGCGATCGAGGTCGCCGTGGCCGGCACGGTCGGGCGCACAGGCTCTCGCCACGTCGGTGGCCGCCGGGAGGCGCTGCAGGCGCGGGCGGACGGGGTGCGGCGCAACGGCTCGACCATCGTCGCCATCGGCGTCGGCGAGGCCCCGTCCGACGCGGCCCGCTATGCCGGCATCCTGCACGACGTTGTCCCCGACCAGGTCTGGATCGCCGTCGACGTCACGCGCAAGCCCGAGGACACCCGGGTGTGGGCGAATCTCGTCGCCGAGGCGGGAGGCGGTGTCGACGCCATCGCCGCGATCGGCGTCGCGTACACCACGACGCCGGACTCGACCTCCTTTTTAGGGGTACCGGTCGGGTGGAGCGACCGCTGAGTTTCTCCACCTGTGGATAACTCTGTTGAAAACGGGTGGAACAACCCCGTCGGGATGTGGAGGACACGCCCGAGATTAGAGGGCTCTCAGATTCTCATTCAGGATGATTCGCAGCCTGATCAGCATTTTTGGTCCCAGTCTCGGGAATTCGAAGAAATCTTCGAAATTACATCCTCGTAATTCACACGGTGTGAAACCCTGTGGATGATCATGTGCGAAACGCCCCCGGAATAGGGTGGAGCGTGCCCATTCTCGCCGAGCTCGCCCCCACCCTCCTCGGGGTCGCCGTGCTCGCGCTGCTCGCGACCGCCGTCCTGGCCGCGTACCGTGTGCCGCACCGCTGGGCGCCGACCCTGGCGATCCTCCGCGGTGCCGCCCAGCTCGCGATCATCAGCGTGGTGCTCGCCGGTGTCATCACGAATCCGCTGTGGGTCGCGCTGGCGCTCCTGGTCATGTTCGGGGTCGCGGCAGCGACCGCGACGCACCGCATCGGCTGGTCGCGCCAGCACGCGGTCATGATGGGAACGGCGATGATCACCGGTGTGATCATCTCGTTCTCGGTGGTCTTCCTCTCCGGCGCGATCGAGTTCTCGGCCCGGTACGCGCTCGCCATCGGCGGGATCGTCATCGGCAACTCCATGAGCATCGCGACCCTCGCGGGCCGGCGGTTCACAGAGGCGGTCGACGACCACTGGGACGAGGTGGAGGGCTGGCTGGCGCTGGGCGCGACGCCACGCCAGTCGACCCTGGAGCAGGCGAGGGGAGCGGTGTACTCGGCGCTGATCCCGTCCGTCGATCAGACGAAGACCACGGGACTCGTCACGCTGCCCGGCGCGTTCGTCGGTGCGATCTTCGGCGGGGTCTCGCCCCTGGAGGCGGGACGGTTCCAGGTGGTGGTGCTCGCCGCGATCATGGCGGCAGGGTCGGTCACCGCGGTCATGGTCGCGGCCTGGCTCGCTCCGGTGCGGGTGCGGCCGGCCCGGCTGCGCTGACCGCGGGGAGCGGACGGGCGGACGGGGGAGTGGGCGATGCGTCGAGCGCCCGATAGGCTGGATCAATGCTGGTATTGACCCGGAAGGTCGGCGAGCGCGTGCTCATCGGGGACGACATCGTCGTCACGATCCTCGACGTCCGCGGCGACGGCGTGCGGGTCGGCATCGACGCGCCGCGCGGCATCCGCATCCAGCGCGACGAGGTCGTCAAGGCGGTGGGAGAAGCCAATCTGGAGGCGACCGCCCCGGCGGTCGGCCCCGATGACGCGGAGACCCTGATCAAGCGCTCGCTCGGTCTCTAGCGGCGCGCCGAGGACGTCAGCGGCGCGGCGTCCAGCCCGGCGGCAGCGGGAACTCCAGCGCGGCCCGCTCGCGATCCGCCTCCGCCGACCAGCCCTGAGCGGCGCCCTCGGCGTCGAAACCGCCCCGCGCGACGCGGAAGCCGAGGTCCTCGTGCTGCGTCCGCGGCGATCCGCCGCGCCGTACCGACGCGCGCACGCTCCAGGCGTCGTCGGCGAAGCCGCCGCCGCGGAACACCCGGTAGTCGTCGTAGCGCGCCGGGTCCAGGTAGTCCCAGCACCACTCCCAGACGTTCCCGAGGGTGTCGAACAGGCCGTTGAGGTTGGGCAGCCTCCCGCCGACGTCGTGCGGCGCACTCAGGCCGTCCGCGCTGGTCCAGGCGACCTCGCCGAGCGGTCCGTAGTGCGGGCCGGTCGACCCCGCGCGGCAGGCGTACTCCCACTCCGCCTCGGTGGGGAGGCGGTAGCCGTCGGAGTCCACGTGCCAGGTGACCTCCTCGCCCTCGAACGAGTAGGCCGGGTCCAGGCCCTCCCACTCCGAGGCCGCGTTGCAGAACCGGATGGCGCGCAGCCAGCTCACGCCGGTCGCGGGCCGGCGGGGATGCGCGGCCGGCTCGCCGATCAGCTCGGCGACCTGCTCCTCGGTCACCGGGAAGACGCCGATCTCGAACGACTCCAGTTCGACGGTCCAGCGGCGCTTCTGCCGGGCGTCGTGGAGCTGCACCGCGCCGGGCGGGATGTACGCCAGGTCGATGTCCGCGCCTTCCACGACCCCACCCTCCCACACGCATTCGCACCGAATCTCCCGAAACAGAGCGATTTTCGGGAGATTCCGCACGAATCGCGGCGCGGCGGCTTCCGCGGCATCGCGCCGGTCAGGGCGCGGGCGGCCGGGCGACGAGCGCCGCCCCGTCGGTGTCGACCGTCAACACGCCGGCCGCCGCGGGAACGACCGCCGTCGCCCCCGCCGGAAGCGCCACCTCCCCGTCGCGGGTGTGCAGCAGGGTGGTGCCCGCCGTCGCGACCACCACCGCGAACCCGGCCTCGAAGGCCGCCTGCGCGGTCACCCGGTCGAGGCGGAACCACGCGTCGGCCTCCTGCGGGAGGACGGAGCCGGCCGACGGCGCGCGCCGCACCAGACCGGCCAGGTCCTCGCCCGTCAGCCCGCGGGTGTCCACTGCCCCCAGCGCCCGCTCGAACCCGAGCCCGAGGTGCCCATCGGCGGTGCCGTCGATCGCGAAGCCCCTCCACTCGAGCAGGATCGAGAAGTCGGTGGGCTGCTGCACCTCCACCAACAGCACCGAACGGCCGATCGCGTGCAGCGTGCCCGGTGGGACGAGCACCGCGTCGCCGGCCTCCACCTCGACGGCGTGGAGGAGGCCGAGCAGCGCGGTCGTGTCCTGCGCCTCCACCAGCGCACGCAGGCGCGCGGCGTCGACGTCCTCCCGGAGGCCGAGGTGCACCGTCCCCGGCGCCAGGATGTACCAGGCCTCGGCCTTGCCGTGCGCGGACGCGAGCTCGCGTGCGGCGAAAGCGTCGTCCGGGTGGGCGTGCACCGGCAGCCGCTGACCGGCGTCGAGCAGCTTCACCAGCAGCATCGCGTCGGCCCCCCAGCGCGCGACGTGCCCCGGTCCCAGCCAGCCGGCCGGGTCGGCCTCGACCGCATCCCGCAGCAGAGAGCCGTCGTCCAGGCGGGTCAGCCCGGCGGGCGCCTGGCCGCGGACCGCCGTCGTGGAGCCCACCCAGTCCTCCGGGGTGTGGTCCGCGCCGCGAGCGAGGCCGCGGAAGGCGTCGATCTGCGGGCCGCCGTCGTAGAAGCGAGCGGACGGACGGTTGGTGGGCAGCAGGAGCGGAAGGACGGGAGCGCGTCGCGTCGGTGAGGCCATGAGGTCCAGCCTTCCACAGCGCAGCCGGTGAGGACGGTCGAACGACGCCTTGCACGCTTGCACGCGGCACGCGAAGATGCGGTCATGCCCGACTTCCGCCGCGTCCTCGACCTGGTGGACGCCCGCGGCGGCGCGACGTGGCTCACCGTCATCCACGGCGGGGAGGTCGTCCTCGACCGCCGCGTCGGGTGCGGACGCGACGCTCTGTTCTACACGTTCTCGGTGAGCAAGCCTTTCGTGGCGCTCGCCGTGCACCTGCTCGCCGAGCGCGGGATGCTGCGGCTGGACGACCCCGTGGCCGCGCACTGGCCCGCGTACGCGCGCGGCGGGAAGTCCGACATCACCATCCGGCACGTGCTCTCGCACCGCGCGGGCGTGCCCTACTCGACCGGCACGCTGCTGGGCGACACGGTGCGTATGACCGATCCGCGGCGGTCCGTGGCGGCAGCTGAGGACGCGCGACCGCGCTGGGCCGCAGGTGAAGTCGTGGGTTACCACGTGCTGAGCTTCGGCTTCATCCTCGGCGAGCTGGTGCGCCGCGTCAGCGGGATGCCGCCCGAGCGCTTCATCGCCGAGAACCTGCTCCGGCCGGCCGGGCTCACCGAGACGTCACTCGGCCTCCCGGAAGCCGCGGCGGGCCGGGCCGTCCCGCTCCGCGCGCTGAGCGCTCCCGAACGGGCGCGGACCCTCCTCTTCAACCGGCCGCGCACGCGCGCGGTGCCGGTGCCGGCCGCGGCGGTCAGCACCAACGGCCGCGAGCTGGCCGAGTTCTACCGGATGCTGCTCGCGGGCGGAGAGGGCGTCCTCCGGCCGGAGACGATCGCGGCGGCCCGGGCCGTCTCGAGCGACGGCGAGCCCGACCGGATCATGGGCTTCCCCGTGCGCTGGGCGCACGGCTTCCAGCTCGGCGGCCCGATCGGGCTGGCCCGGCCGACCGGCTCGCGCGCCGACCCGCGCACGTTCGGTCACAACGGCAGCAGCATCTGCAACGTCTGGGCCGACCCGGTGCGGGACCTTGTGCTCGCCTACCTGACCAACACCGCGGACGAGCGCCGGCGCGCCCTCCGACACCTCAGCGATGTGAGCGACGCGGTACTGGTGGCCTGCGACTGAGTGGGTCCAGACTTCTGGCAGGGGTCGAGCGGCGGCGACAGGAGGAACCATGAGCGCTGGGACGAAGGACGATCCGTGGCGGCTCACCACGGCGCCGGGCACCTCGGAGTACACGATGTACCGCGACGACGAGGCCGACCCGCCCGCACTGATCTGCCAAGTGGGCTCCACCCGGCTGAGCTACCGCGCCAGCGCGATCGACGACCTCGCGGCGTGGCTGCGCGAGCAGGGCGACTGGGTGCCGTTGGGCGCCGCAGACGAGAACAAGCCGGTGATCGCCGGCACGATCGAGGCCTGGGGGCGCGACCCGGTCAACCCGGTCGGCGGCTGGTACGGGCTGCGCAAGGGCTACCGCGGCCGGTTCGGGATGTACCTCCCGCCGCTCCTGGAGCAGCTCGGACTGATCGAGCTGACCCACGACGCGCGGAACAACAAGGCGCGGGCGAAGTAGTTTAACCATGTGAACGATCTCGCTCCGACCCCCGCAACGACCGCCCTCCTGCTCATGGACCTCCAGCCGGGCATCCTCTCCCGCCTGCCCGACTCGGACGCCTATCTCGCCGGCCTGGTACGGGCGCGGGAGGCCGCGCGTGCGGCCGGCGTCACCGTCGGCTACGTGCGCGTCGCCATCACCGCCGAGGAGGCCGCGACGATCCCGTCGCGCTCGCGGTTCGCCCGCGCCGGCGAGCGCCTGGACCCGAACAGCCCTGAGACGCAGATCGACCCGCGCATCGCGCCCGCGGAGGGTGAGATCGTCGTCCGTAAGAAGCGTGTCGGCGCGTTCAGCACCACCGACCTGGACGAACAGCTTCAGGCCCGGGGCATCGACACCCTCGTGCTCGCCGGTGTCGCCACGAGCGGCGTCGTCCTGTCGACCGTGCGCGATGCCTCCGACCGGGACTACCGGGTGGTCGTGCTGGAGGACGGCTGCTGGGACTCCGACCCCGAGGTCCACCAGGTGCTCACCGCGAAGGTGTTCGCCCGAGGCGGCGTGACCGTGACCAGCATCGAGGACTTCATCGCCTCGGTCGCATAGCGCACGACCTCCGCGAGTCCCGGCGCCAGCTCGCCCGCTGTCTGCGGGCCGTCGAGTTCGTCCACCGGCAGCCAGTACAGCTCCTGCGACTCGTCCTCGCCGGGCGTCCCGGCCGGGTCGGTGGTCGCGACGAACGCGTAGACGATGTCGGTGTGGGCGTGCTCGTCGGTGATGGGGTGCACGTTCACGACGAGCGGCGTCGGCAGCACGGCGATGCCGTCCGCGCGCTCGATCCGGTGCGCGGGCTGGAGCAGGAGCAACTGCTCCAGGTCGTACCCGGACTCCTCCCGGAGCTCGTGGGCGACGGCCGCCCAGGGGTCCTCCGTGCGCTCGACGTGCCCGCCCGGCTGCATGAGCAGCCCGCGCTTGCGGTGGCGGTGCACGAGCACATGGGTGCGCCCCTCCAGCTCGCGCAGAATGAGCGCGCTCGCCGTGAGGTCGTACTCGCCCGGTCCGGTGTTGAGGTGCGGCATCCCCACAGTCTGACCGATCCCGGCCGAACTCGGGCATGATGTGGGTATGGCGGTGATTCGGACGGAGCGGGGGCTCGACCGGCTGGTCAACTTCTCGGACGCGACCGTGGCCATCGCGATCACCCTGCTGATCCTGCCGCTCGTGGATGCCGCACCCGAGATCGCGCGTGAGAGCTTCGGCGCGTTCGTCTCCCACAACTTCTGGGAGTTGCTCGCGTTCGCGATCTCGTTCGCGGTCATCGCCCGCTTCTGGGTCGTCCACCACCGGGTGTTCGAGTGGGTGCGCGGCTACGACGGGATCCTCGTCTGGCTCAACTTCCTCTGGCTCGCGACCATCGCGTTCATGCCGTTCACGACCAACGTGCTCTCGAACAGCAACGGCCAGCGGCCGGAGGTCTACGCCCTCTACATCGGCAACCTCCTGGCGATCGCGCTGACGATGCAGTTCCTCGGCGTCGTGCTCACCCGCCGTCCCGAGCTCGTCCGCGACGAAGCGCGCGGCGCGATGGACTCCACACGCGGATGGTCGGCGATCATCATCATCGCCGTCAGCCTGGTGCTGGCCGTGGTCGTGCCGGCGGTCGGGATGTTCTGGCTCTTCCTGATGTTCCTCTCGGAGCCGCTGCATCTCCTGCTCCGGAGGCTCTCACCCAGACCTTCCCAGCCGACGCGCTGAGGGCTATCGTCGCGGCATGCGACCCAAGACCTTTTTCGTGCTCATCGTCATCGCCGCGGCCTACATCCTGGGCTCGCGCGCGGGCCGGGAGCGCTACGACCAGATCGTCGAGTCGGTGACCGCGTTCTGGAACAACCCGGACGTGAAGAAGGCGCGCAAGAACGCCAAGAAGCAGGCCGAGAAGGCGCGCAAGCGCTACGCCTGAGCGGTCGGCCGCCCAGGGCTCGCAGGATCAGGGCTCGCAGGCTCAGGGCTCGCGGGCTCAGGGCTCGCGGTAGTCGCCCTCGGTGTAGTCGCCCTCCGGTGCCTCAGCGGGCTCCTCGACGTCGGTGTACGTCCCCTCGACGTCGGCCTCCGGGCCGGGGTTCTCCTCGGTCTCGGTGTACTGGCCGTGGACCGTGCGCTCGTGCGGTCCTTCGTCGTCGGACTCGGTGTAGCTGCCCTCGAGGTTCTCGCGGGCGTCGCCGGTGGGCTCTTCAGGGTTGCTCATAGCGAGGAGAGTACGCTGTCGCGGCCCGCGCGACCAGAGCCCTGCACAGGCGTGCAACACCTGTAGACACCCCGGTCCGCCCCCCGGTACCCTGCGGGCATGGCGCGGTCGCCGTCGGTCTTCGCCACGCGCGGGCCGACCGTCCTGGAGCTGCGGATCCACGGGATCAAGAACACGCCGCCGGCGGAGATGCTCGGCGTCGCGCCAGGCGACGTGCGCGCCGACCAGGCCGACGAGAACGGCGGCTTCTACGTCCCGACCGCCGACCCGGCCGATCCGGCCGATCCGGCGGCTCCCCCGACGGTGATCCGCCGCGAGGCCTACTCGTGGGGGATGCTGGCCCGGTACGGCGGTGGGGCGCTCGTGGCGATCGGCCAGTTCTTCGTGCAGCTCGCCTGGCTCCTCATCCTGCCGTTCGGCCTGTGCAACACCGCGTACTGGACCCGCCGCATCCCGGATCAGCCGCGCACGGGGAGTGGAAGGCCGGCCGCGGCGCCGCATCGTTGCGGGTGTTCGCGCTCGGCCTCACGCTCCTCTACGTCTGCGCGCTCGCCTCGGTGAGCCTGGACCTGATCGGGACCCAGTGCCTCGCACGGCCGTCGCTGTGCCCGGCACTGCCCGGCTGGGTGACCGCGTTCTTCACCACGCCGGGGCTCGACCACCGCGGCATCCGGGTCGCCCTCCTCTCGCTCGTCCCCATCGCGGGCGTGCTGCTGCTGTTCTTCGTCTCGCACCAGGCGCGCACCCGCTACGAGGCCGGGATCTTCGGAACGGTCGCGAAGATCCGCACCGCCGGCGACCTCAGCGGCGTGGCAAACGCCCAGGGCGCGACCCCGCGCCGCCCCCTCGCGACCGACGGGTTCTGGGGGATCACCCGCGTGAAGGCGCCGAGCGAACTGCTGCACACGGCGGCGGCGTTCTTCCTGGTGGCGCTGCTGGTCGGCTGGGACGGCGTGTTCTGGACGTGCGCACCCGCCGGAGTCGACCTCCCCCGGAGTGCCTCGACCCGGCGACCACGCCGCTCCTGTCGCGCTGGTGGCTGACGCTGGGCGCCGGTCTGGCGGCGGCCGGGCTGGTCGTGGTCGTCGCCCTCGTCGTGCGCAACGTCGACACGACCGTGCGCCGTCGCGCCGAGCGGGCGATGCAGGGCGATGAGCCGGAGGTCCGGGACGCCCGCCGGCACAGCATCATCCGGCTGAAGCTGCGGCAGCGGGAGGCGGTGGCCGGGTGGGTGCTGCTGGCCGCGATCGCCGTCTACACCGCCGTGGCGGTGGCCGTGGCGCTGCCCGGCGGCCCGGTGGTGGAGCACGCCCCGTCGTTCCTCGGTCTCGTCATCGCACCCTCCATCATCCTCGGCGTCCTGCTCGCCATCGCCCTCTCGGCGCTGGGCTGGCGCCGCGGGGTGCCGCGCTGGCTGTCGGTGACCGTGGTCGTCGTCGGCGGGGTCTCGCTGCTGGTCGCCGTCGTGTCGACCCCGAAGGACCTGCACCTCGCGCCGCTCACGACAGCCGCGTACCTGCTCGCCGCCCTCGCCGCGATTCTGCTCGCCGCGCTGGTCGTCTTCTGGCCGATGGCCCGCCGGCGCAGCTTCGCCTACCAGGGCTGGCGCGGCACCGGCCCCGGCGTGATCATGCTGCTTTCGCTCGGCGCCGCGATGCTGCTGTCGACCCTCCTCGTGCTGGGGACGCAGTGCGCGCTCGCCTCGTCCGGCGGCCCGACGCCGATCTGCCCGCTGACTCCCGGCGGGCTGACCACCCCGGTCGCGTACCGGAACTTCGGCGGGACGGTGCCGGTGCTCGCCGTCGTGCTCGTGCTCTTCGTGCTCGTCGTCGCGCTGCCGCGGATGCGCACCACGCCGCGCCTGACGACGCCCGAGACCGTCGGCGGCCGGGCGCTCCGCGAGCCGCTGCGCAGCTATCGCGACGGGCGTGTGCCGCAGGTGAAGTCGGCGGGGAAGCTGGACTTCCGGATGCTCAACGCCCGCCGGTCGGCCGCGCTCTTCCACCGCGGGGAGCCGGTGCTCGGCCTCCTCGCGGCGCTGCTCGCCCTCGGTGTCATCGTCGCGATCGCGCTCCCGCAGCCGCTGCGCCCGGCCCTGCTGGACCTCGCCCTCCCCGCGCTCGGCCTGATCTCGGTCGCCGCCGTCGTGACCATCGCGGAGAACGCGCTGACGACGAAGGAGCGCCCCATCGGCGTGATGTGGGACCTGATGTGCTTCCTCCCGCGCGCCGGCCACCCGTTCGGGCCGCCCTGCTACGCCGAACGCGTCATCCCGGAGCTGCGCGACCGCATCGTCGCCTGGCTGGAGGCGGACATCTCCACGAGCGCAGGCACGGTGGGGGACCGCCGCACCGCAGAGGAGCGCGCCCGCGACGAGCTGCGGGCACTGACCACGCGCCAGCGCCGCAAGGTCGTCGTCAGCGCGCACAGCCTCGGCGCAGTCCTCGCCGTCTCCACGATCTTCACCCTCGGCGCCGACACCACCGACGGCCTCAAGAACATCGCGCTGCTCACCTACGGCACGCAGCTCCGCGCCTACTTCGGCCGCTTCTTCCCCGAGCTGTTCGGGCCGGCCGCGCTCGGCACCCTTCCGAGCCGCGCGCCGTCGCTGTGGAAGGCGGATCCGTGGTTGAAGCAGGTCGTGGAGGACCACCTGGCAGAGGGCTCGGGCGGCCGCGATCCCGACGTCCGCGACAAGCCGACGCTCCGGGAGCTGCTGACCCAGCCGGACGGCCAGATCGCCTGGGTGAACCTGTGGCGACGCACCGACTACCTCGGCTTTCCGGACGCCTCCTTCAAGGACAACGAAATCGACCGGGGGCAGACGAATTCGGGCCGCCGCTCTACCTTGTGAAGGTGGCGACGCACCCCGGCTACCAGGCCTCCACGCAGTACATGACCGCCCTCCGCGACCTCATGCGCCGCCTGTGACGGCGACTCCCCGCGACATTCGTCACGAATGCGGCGTTCCCTCCAGAATCGCGATTCGTCACGAATGTGCACTACCGGCGCCGTTTTCGCGACATTCGTCACGAATGTGACGGGTCCCTGAAACACAAAACCGAGTGGTGTAAGGTATTGCCACACCCCGCGGCCGTATCGAAGGAGAATCATGGTCGAGAGCCTGCCCCGCGCATCCGAACTCACCGTCGAGGAGAAGGCGTCGCTGACGAGCGGCCGCAGCTTCTGGGAGACCGAGGGCGTCGAGCGCGCCGGCATCCCGTCCATCTACCTCACCGACGGGCCGCACGGCGTGCGCAAGCAGTCGCAGGGCGGCGACCACCTCGGCATCGGGGACAGCGTCCCCGCCACCTGCTTCCCGCCCGCCGTCGCTCTCGGCTCCTCCTGGGACGCCGAACTGCTGGAGCGGGTCGGGGCCGCGCTCGGCGAGGAGGCCAGAGCCGAGGGCGTCGGCGTGCTGCTCGGGCCCGGCATCAACATCAAGCGCTCCCCGCTGTGCGGGCGCAACTTCGAGTACCTGTCCGAGGACCCGATCGTCTCCGGGCGGCTCGGCGCGGCTCTCGTGCGCGGCCTCCAGTCGCAGGGCGTGGGCGCGTCGCTCAAGCACTTCGCCGCCAACAACCAGGAGACCGACCGGCTGCGCGTGAGCGCCGACGTGGACGAGCGCCCGCTGCGGGAGATCTACCTGCGCGGCTTCCAGCACGTCGTGACGCACGCCCGGCCGTGGACCGTCATGTGCTCCTACAACCGCATCAACGGCGTCTACGCGAGCGAGGACCCGTGGCTGCTCACCTCCGTCCTCCGCGACGAGTGGGGTTTCGAGGGTCTGGTGGTCTCCGACTGGGGTGCCGTCAACGACCGGGTGAGCGCGCTCGTCGCCGGGCTCGACCTGGAGATGCCGTCCAGCGGCGGCGTCACCGACGCGCAGCTCGTCGCCGCCGTGCGGGACGGCTCGCTGGCGGAGTCCGTGCTCGACACCGCAGCCGACCGCGTGATCGACCTGGTCGGGAAGGCGCTCGCCGGAGCCGACGCGACGGCGACCTACGACGCGGAAGCGCACCACGCGCTGGCCAGGGAGGTCGCCGCCCGGAGCGTCGTCCTGCTCAAGAACGAGGGCGTCCTCCCGCTCGCGACCGACGCCAGCCGGAGAATCGCGGTCGTCGGCGAGTTCGCCCGCACCCCGCGCTACCAGGGCGCCGGCTCCTCCCAGATCGTCCCGACCCGCCTGGACAACGCGCTCGACGAGCTGCACGCGCTCGCGGGAGACGCGACTGTCGCCTTCGCTCCGGGCTACACGCTCGGTGCGGACGCCGACGAGGTCGCGCTGACCGCGGAGGCCGTCTCGGTGGCGTCCGGAGCCGACGACGTCGTGGTGTTCCTCGGCCTCCCGGGCGAGGACGAGTCGGAGGGCTTCGACCGCGAGCACCTCGAACTCCCTCCCGCGCAGACCGCGCTGCTGGAGGCGGTCATCGCCGCCAACCCGCGCGTGACGGTCGTGCTCTCCAACGGCGGTGTCGTGCGCGTCTCCGGCTGGGCCGACCGCGTGCCCGCGATCGTGGAGGGCTGGCTGCTCGGCCAGGCCGGCGGCGGGGCGATCGCGGACGTGCTGTTCGGGGTCGTCAACCCGTCCGGGCGGCTCGCCGAGACCATCCCGGTGCGGCTGGAGGACACCGCCGCGTACCTCAACTTCCCAGGCGAGAAGGGGCACGTGCGCTACGGCGAGGGCCTCTTCGTCGGCTACCGCGATTTCGACGCGCGCGCCGCGGCGGTCTCTTTCCCGTTCGGCCACGGCCTCTCGTACACGACGTTCGCGTTCGGCGCGCCGACGGCGACGGTCACGGCGGAGGGCGGCATCCGGGTGGCGGTGGAGGTCACCAACACCGGCGACCGCGACGGCCGCGAGGTCGTGCAGGTCTACGTCTCCGTCCCGGCCTCCCGTGTGCAGCGGCCCGTACGCGAACTGAAGGGCTTCGCCAACGTCGCCGTCGCCGCGGGCGCCACCGAGACGGCCGTGATCGATCTGCCGACCGAGGACCTCGCCTACTTCGACACCGAGCTCGACGGCTGGACTGTGGAGGGCGGCGACTATGTCGTGGCGGTCGGCGCGTCCTCCCGGGACCTGCGCGACTCGGCCGTGGTGACGCTTGCGGGTGACGGCCGCGCGGCCCCGCTCACCGTCGACTCCACGCTGGGCGAGTGGCTGAACCATCCCGTCGGCGGCCCCATCCTGATGTCCGCGCTCGCCCAGAGCGCGGAGGCACAGGGGATGGGCGCCATGCTCAACGACCCGAGCCTGCGCCGGATGGCGGAGTCCATCCCGCTGGTGCGCGCGGCCGCATTCCCGGGCAGCCCGGTCACCGCGGAGCAGCTCGACCAGCTCGTCGCGGCGGCGAACGGGTAGCGTACGCCCGTTTCGGCGACGGTGAACCCCCTTGCGGACGCAGGGGGTTCGGCGTTGCGTGGGCACCATGACGAGGACGACGACTCGGCCACGTCGTACAGCAGAGGAGGGCAGACCATGAGCGACACGAGCGGACTCCCGAACGCGGACGACCTCGGCGTACCCGCCGAGGACCAGCCCGAGCGTTTCGAGCGCGGAGGGCGGCACAGCGCCGACGCCGAGCGCGACGCCCAGACGGCCGAGCCCGACGAGAACGAGCCGGGTCAGGGCGACGTCTCCGCGCCGCACGAGACCGGCGTCGCACCCGAGGGCGCGGAGGATGTGACCACCCGCGACACCCAGGGGCCGGCGTCGGAGGGCTCGGACGGGGCCGAGCCGCCGCCCGCGGACTTCGACCCGACCGAGCAGCCGTCCAACCCCGACCTGGTCAAGAACACCGAGCCGCCGGACTGAGCGACCGGCTGCGTCGCCGCGGTCGCCTGAGCGCGGCCGCCCGACCGCACCGCAGATGCTGCGGCCCCGTCCACCGTCATCCCGGGCGGGGCCGCTCTGTGTGCGAACGCCTCCGTCCCGCAGCGCGACCGCGTCAGCGACGGCCGGCCCGCCGGCTGCCGTACAGCCACACCGCACCGACGATCACGCCGGCCACGAGCATCCCGATCCCGACCCCGAGGATCGACCCGTCTCCGGAGCGGGGCAGGATCAGGCCCACCACGAACAGCACGGCGCCGAGGTTGAGCAGCACCGCGGCCACCCAGCCGAGCGTCGTGCGCAGCGCTGCGTTCATTGCGGGTATCGTAGCCCGCCCCTCTGCACCGGGCCTCAGGCCGCCGGGCCCGGCGTCATTATTCGCGGTGGCCTTACGCCTGGCCCTGGTTGCCGGTCGCAGCGGGCTCCTCGTCCAGCGCCTCGTTGATCAGCGACGCGACGAGGAACTTCCAGTCCGAGCCCTCGTGCAGGGTCTCCAGGTAACCGATCGGGACGGCTCCGAACACGGGTTCGTGCTCCTCGCCTTCGGCCGAGACGCGCACCAGACGGCCGAGCTCCGCGTGCGTCTCGTCGAGCACCACCCACTCGCCCGGCGCCTTCTTCTCCACGTGGAAGATGCGCCCCCGGTACGGGTAGCGGACGCTGGACATCTCGAGTTCGCTGGCGGACATGGCCATCCTTCCGTCGGTGGACGCTCTTTGGAGCATCAAACGCCCGAGGGGCTGTGCTTGGCAAGATGCACTCCCTAGGCTGACGGCATGACCACAGGTGGCGTCCACAACATCGACGCGGCGTTCGCGTTCGTCCCCGAACCCTGGCAGCCGCACCGGCTGACCAGCGTGAACGACTACGACGTGAAGGTCGCCCGGCTGCAGGGCTCCTTCATCTGGCACGCGCATCCGGACACGGACGAACTGTTCCTCGTGGTCGCCGGACGGCTCACCATCCAGCTCCGCGACCGCGAGGTCGAACTGGGGCCGCACGACGTGTTCGTGGTTCCGAAAGGCGCGGAGCACTGCCCGTTCGCCGAGGACGAGGCGCTGGTCGTGATGTTCGAGCCGAAGGGCACCGTGAACACGGGCGATCAGCCGGGTGAGCGCACGAGCGCGCTGCAGGAGCTGCCGGACTGAGCGGCAGTCAGAGCAGCCGGTCGACTCAGAGCAGCCGGTCGAGCGCCCCCAGCAGCGCGGCCGGCCCGTCGAAGACCTCCTGCGCCCCGGCATCCGTGAGTTCGCCCGCCCCGACGCCGCCGCAGAGCACCCCCACCGACCGGATGTGCGCCCGCGCCGCTGCGGTCATGTCCCAGACCGAGTCGCCGACGACGAGCGCCTCGCCGGCGGTCGCGTCCGCACGGCCGAGTGCGACCTCCAGGATGCCCGGGTCGGGCTTGGCCTCGTCCACGTCGTCGGCCGAGGTGGACGCGTGCACCGCGTCTTCGGCTCCGAGCGCTCGCCGCAGCATCGCCAGCTCGCCCTCGGCGGCGGAGCTCGCGAGCACGACCCGGACGCCGCGGCCGGCGACCCCGCGCAGCAGGTCGGCGGCCCCGTCGAACGCCCGCAGCCGCGGCGCGAGCTCGCGGAGGTGCCTCGCGTGCAGCGCCCGGGCCCGGTCGTTCCAGTCGTCGTCGTGCTCACCCGCGACCGCGCGGAGCAGCTGGCCCGAGTCCCTGCCGAGCGCGCGGTGGATGCGCCAGGCGTCGACGGGCGCGCCCAGCTCGGCGAACGCGCGTTGCCAGGCGTCGATGTGGAGGTAGTTCGAGTCGACGAGGGTGCCGTCGACGTCGAAGAGCACGGTGCGGATGGTCATGACTCCACGTCGTACACCCCTCGGCGCGAGCTCTCATCCCCCTTGCCGTGCACGCCGGCCGGGGCAGGGTGCAGGCATGACCCCTCCGGAATCGACGGATCGCGCGTGCACGCACCGCGGAATCAGTTGAAGATGGCCCATTCCGCGCGGCTGATCTTGGCGCGCTGGCCATCGATCACGAGGTACCAGCTCTCCTCGTCGCGGTGGAGGTACTGAGCGAGCATGGTGGTGTACCGCCACTCGCCGTTGACCTGGCTCCAGCGGATGAGTGAGATGAGCTGCCCTTGGCGCAGGTAGGGCACCGCGACGAAGTCATCATGTCGCGGATGTTCGGGACCGCCGATCTGGCGCCCCATCCTCGGAGTGCTCATGCGTCACTTTAACCCCAAGGGGCTCGCTTTGGGAACAGTCTGGATCCTGTTGAAATGAAATAGATTTCGTGTCAACCGTCGAAGTATTCGCTACTCCAGTCGGCGCGTCCAGACCGTCAGCGGGCGGCCGTCATTGCGCTGGGCACGCAGGCGGGCGCCGTCCACCCCCGGCCCTACCCGGCACCGAACAGCCGAGTACGCGAATAGTCCGCGTACTCGGCTGTTTCGGCTGATTTCGTGCGTACTCGGCGGGTGGTCAGCGGGTGGGGGAGAGGGCGGGGATCGCCGCCACGGCGCGCGTGCGCACGGACTCGTAGGCGCCGAGGATGATGCCGAGCACCTCGATGCCCTCCTTCTGCGTGTGCAGCGGGCGGGTGCCGTCGAGGAGGCTGCGGGCGAAGTGGTTCAGCTCCTCGCCGAACTGGTGCACCGGCTCCAGCTCGATCACGGTCGGCTCGGCCTCGCCGCGCTTCTTGAGCGTGAGGGTCGTGCCGTCGGACGTCAGGCTGCCGAGCTCGCCGACGGCCGAGAACTTCTCCGTCCCCGGCGCCGCCTCGTAGGCCCAGCTCGTGACGATGGTCCCGATCACGCCGTTGTCGAACCGGACGAGCACCGTCGCGGAGTCCTCGCCCTCCATGAACGACAGACGGTGCGTGGCCAGCATGGCCGTGACCTCCACCGGGGCGCCCCCTGCGAGGTGCAGCAGCAGGTAGGTCGGGTGGTAGCCGGTGTCGATCAACTCGCCGCCGCCCGAGGTCGACGCGTGCGCGCGCCAGCCCATGCTCGCCGGGTCGAAGTCGTTGAAGAACGAGTCCGTCGTGCGCACTTCGTAGACGCGCCCGATCGCTCCGGACTCGATCAGCTCCTTCGCCCGGGCGACGGCCGGGAGGAAGAGCTGGTTGTGCGCGCACATCAGGGTGACGCCGGCCTCCTCGACCGCAGCGGAGACCTCGGCGGCCTCCTCCGAGGTCAGGCAGAGCGGCTTCTCGCACAGGATGTGCTTGCCCGCCCGCGCTGCTGCGACGATCGCGTCCTTGTGCAGGTGGTGCGGGAGGCAGATGTCGACGGCGTCGATGTCCGCCTCGGCGAGCATGACGCGGTAGTCGGCGTAGATCGCCGCGCCGGTCGCAGCCGCGCGCTTCTCGGCGCTCTCGCGCACCGGGTCGGCCACGGCCGCGAAAGTGATGACGTCGGGGTTGCGGAGGTAGCCCTCCACGTGCGCGCCGGCGATGCCGCCGGCCCCGATCAACCCGATACGAACGCTGTTACTGGACATGAGTAGAACTCCAAGTGTGTCGAGGGGCACGAAAGCGCCCCTGAAAGTGCCGGATAGAGGCGTTTACGTGCCCCTCGGCGGGAGGTGGGTGGTGAGAAGGCGCGGGTCAGCGCGCGACGGCGGGCACCGCGGGCGCGACGGGGCGGCCCTCGGCGGCGGAGGCGTTCGCGGCGACCACGACGCGGGTGAGCGCGAGCGCATGGTCGAGGTTCGCGTCGGCCCTGCTGCCGTCGCGGATGCGGCGCACCCACTCGTCGAACGCGCCCGGCCCGTTGTCGGGCACCGGCAGCTCCTGCCAGCCGTCGCCGGTGTTCAGGAAGAGGCCGCCTGCAGCGCCGCCGTAGGACAGCGCGCCCTGGGTGCCGCGCAGCTCGATCGTGAAGTCGCCCGGGGTCTGCACGAGGCTCGCCTCGACGACCCCGATGCGGCCGCCGTCGAACTCGGCCGTGACCACGGCGTTGTCGTCGACCTCCCGGCCGGTGAGGCTCGCGTACGTCGCCGTGATCCGCTGCGGCTCGCTCCGCTGGAAGAGGCGCGTGAGGTAGATCGGGTGGCAGCCGAGGTCGGTCAGGGCGCCGCCGTAGGCCTCCGCCGGGTTGCCGAACCGGTCGGGCAGCCAGCCGGCGATCCAGCCGTCGTGCGCGAGGCGCACGCGGCTGTAGGCCAGCTCGCCGAGCGTGCCCGCGTCGAGGACCTGCTCGATCGCCGCGGTGTAGCCGTGGTGGAGGCGCGGGAGCGAGACCACCAGCGCGACGCCTGCAGCGTCGGCGGCGGCGACCAGCGCGTCGGCGTCGGCGACGGTCGGGGCGAGCACCTTCTCGGTGAAGACGTGCTTGCCTGCGGCGATGGCGCGCGAGATCACGTCGACGTGCTGGTCCGTGGAGGTGGTGACCGTGACGCCGTCGAGGGTGTCACGGGCGAGCAGTTCGTCGAGGTCGGCGACGAACTCCACCCCGAATCTCTCGGCGGCCTCCCGGCCGCGTTCGGGGTCGTCGTCCCAGATGGCGACGAGCGTGGTGCCGGGATGCTCCTGGGCGTCGCGGGCGTAGTCGCCCCCGTGGACGTGCCAGAAGCCGAGCGCAGCGACAGTGAGTGGTTGGGACATGCCTGTGAAGGCCTCCTTGCCTGGTATTCGATGCGCGCGAACCCGACCAGCCTAACCACTTCTCCGCGTCCACCGCACGTCTTTTGCCGGATTGCCAGCAGAAGTAGTCAGGCGCCCCGCAGACATTCGTGACGAATCGCGGCTTTCGCCCGCGCAAAGGCGACATTCGTGCCGAATCGCGCGGGAGGAGGTAGCGTCGGGCACTGTGACGCACATCCCTCTGCATCGCGAATGGCACGGCGACGAGGACTCGCCGCACCCGCCGCTGCTGCTCCTCCACGGCGGCGGCTCCACGATCGAGTCGAACTGGGGGATGCTGCTCCCGCTGCTGGAGCGAAGCCGCTCGGTGCTCGCTGTGGAGCTGCAGGGTCACGGCCGCACGGCCTCCGGCGACCGCGTGCCCTCGTTCGAGGGCTCGGCGGACGATGTCGCGGCCGTGCTGGAGGAGCTGCGGCTCGGCCCGGTCGACGTGCTCGGGTTCAGCAACGGCGGCCAGGTGGCGTTCCAGCTCGCCGCGCGGCATCCCGCGCTGGTGCGCAAGCTGGTCCTGGCGTCGGCCCCGTTGCGGCGCGACGCGATGGCCGACGGCTTCTGGGCGGGACTGGAGGCGGCCCGGTTCGAGGACCTTCCCGCCGTGTACGCGGAGGCGGACCTGGCTGTCAGCCGCGACCCGGAGCACGCGAGGCGGATGTTCGAGCTCGACCGCGCCCTCATGCTCCGCTTCGAGGATTTCCCGGACGAGCTGGTGGCCTCGGTCACCGCGCCGACGCTGGTCGTGGGGGCCGACCGCGACGTGGTCCGCCCCGAGCACTTCGTGGAGGTCGCCGCACTGCTCCCGGACGCGCGCCTCCTGATCGTCCCGGGCCTGCACGGCGACTACCTCGGCGAGGTGCTGGCGGCCGGCGGCGACGATCGAGCGCTGCGCGCCTTCCTCCCGCACCTGCTGGCGTTCCTCGACGATCACCTGGCATAACGGGCGAGCACCCGTCCGGAGGACATTGACAGGGAGAGCGGTTTCCTCCGCTGGACCAGCCATATCGAGATATCGGGCACGTGTCAATCCCCTGGATTCGCCCAGCAGTTCTGCTCCGATCTAAGGCACTATTGCACCATGGGAAAACTCCTCTACGGCGCAGGTCAGGAATATGACCTCGACGACCGGGCGCTGAGCCACGTCAAGCTCGCGATCGTCGCCAAGCTCCGCCGCCACGAGAGCTTCCTCCTCAACTGGGACGTGCCCGTCGAGCAGGGTTCGGGGCGCGTGTCGCTCTGGATCAGCCGCGAGATCCCGCTCGCGTTCCAGTTCGCCGGGAGCCGGCCTCCCGCGATCAACCCGCAGTGGCTGGAGGCGCTCATGCACACCTCGCAGCGCACCGGCGGCATGGTCGTGATGGCGGAGGACGAGCTCGACCAGCACCTTCCCACCTGATCCGGCCGCTCGCCCGATACGACCGCTCATCCGATCCGACCTGCCTTCCGATCCGACCGGCCTTCAGTCGCCGCGGGCGTCGTCCAGCTCGCGTTCGGCATCCCGCACGGCCCGCTGCAGCTCCGGGATGCGCCTCCTGAGCGCGCGCTCGGCAGCCTTCGACTCGGCGAGTTCGGTTTCGGTGCGTTGCAGGCGTCGCTCCAGCGCGTCGCGTTCGGCCTCCAAGTCGGAACGGCGGTCGACCTCTGCGTCCAGTTCGTCGTCGAGGGACTCCGCGTCGGCTCGCGCGCGTTCGAGGGCGCGCTCGGCCGCGCGGATCGTGCGTTCCCGCTCCCGGCGCTCGCTGGCGGTCTCGGACCGCGCGTCCGCATGCCCGGCGGCGCCGTCCGCCTCCGGGGCGGCAGCGGTCGGGGTCTTCGCCGGCCGCGCCTCCTTCGTCTCTCGGGCCGGGGCGGCAGCCGCAGCGGCTGCGGGACTCCGCTCCGCCGCGGCGGCCAGGGCCTCCTCGTCCAACGGCAGCGCGACGGCGTCGGACACGTCCGTCGACTCCACCCCGGTCGACTCGAGCGCGCGCACCAGCATCCCGCTGCGCACCGCTGCGGCCGCGACCGGGTCCACGACGGCGGCCTGGAGGGTCTCCTCGACCTCGCGGCCGACCGCCGCGCTCGTCCCCAGGTCGCGCAGCGCGCGCTGCAGCAGTCGCTGACGCTCCCGGGTCAGGTCGCGGATCCCGTCCCGGTCGCGCGCGGCGAACGCGTCCCGCATCCGGTCGCCGAGCTGGAGGATGCGGTCGACCAGCTCGGAATCGCGGCGCGTCAGGGCGTTGACCGCGGCGGCGGAAGCCGTCGGCTTCCTCAGCGCCTTGATGCTCTTCGCGAGCTCACGGTCGGCGCCGGCTGCCGCAGCCGCCCGCGCGGCGACGAACTCCGCGGGCTCGACCCCGTACAGGTCCGCGGCCACGTCGCGCAGGTTCATGGCGCGAGTGTACGCGTGACGCGCCGGTCAGTGGTCGCGCAGCTCCTTCACGAGCTCGGACTTGGTCTTCTTCGAGTAACCGCTGAGGCCGAGTTCCCTGGCGCGCTTCTTCAACTCCGGCACCGTCCAATCGTCGTAGGAGCCGGACTCGCCGCCCTTGCGGCCGACGGACTTCCGGCCGCGAGCGGCGGCGGCGTTGGAGATGCGCGCGGACTTCTCCTTCGAGTTGCCCTCGTCGCGCAGCTTCTCGTAGAGCTCCTGGTCCTTCAGCGAGTTCTCTCGTCCCGGCATGGCGTGCTCCCTTCATCGTTCGGCGCGCACGGTACGCCCCGGGACGGCCCGCGCCAGGGGTTGAGAAAACGTCGAAGGGGTCCGCGACCGGACGGTCACGGACCCCTTCGACGATGGTGACTACGCGCGCGGGGCCTTCGACGCCTTGATCGCGGCGAACCACGCGGACGACGGCCGCAGCCAGATCAGGATCACTGCGACGATCGACGCGATCACCTGGATGAGGCCGAAGGGGAAGCCGGGCCGGAAGTTCAGCAGCGACACCGCGGTCAGCACCGTGAGCACGATTCGGGCCCAGTTGGCGCCGCGCCGCATGAAGAAGGCGAACAGCACGAACACGACGGCCCAGAAGATCAGTGTGACGATCGACAGGCCGATCGCGACCCCGATCGCTGCGGTGGCGAGGGTGTCGATGTTCTGTCCGTGCAGGTTCGTGCCCGAGCTCTGGAGCTGGCGGATGATCTCAGCCCGGCCGCTGCTGGCGGTCGCGATGGTGACGATGCCGCCGATCACGCTGAGCACCGCGCTGGCGATGTACAGCCAGAACGCCGTGTTGACGGTGGTCGGGATGCGGGTGGGCGCCGCGACGGGCTGCGGCGGAGCGGCCGCGTACGACGGGAAGGCGCCGGGAGGCGGCGGGACCGCGCCGGCCTGCGGTGCGGGCGGATATCCACCGGCGGGCGCGGCGGGCGGCGGCGCCACCGGCGGCACGGGAGGCAGATCGGAGGCCGGGGCTGCGGGCGCGGCGGACTCGGCCGGAGCGGCCGTCGGCTCGGACGGCGTCGGCTGGGGCCCGGCGGCGGGCTCGGTGGGCTCGGGGACCGGCGGGACGTCGCCGGCAGGGTTGCCGCCCTCGGGAGGCTGCGGCTTGTTCTCGTCCTCAGGATTGGTCATGTTCGCGACGATACTGGAATACCGGAATTCCGGCTACAGTGCGTGCGCGTGGCGCGCATCCGGCCCGCTCGAGGGCCCGTCATGCGTGGCCCAGCGGCCTCAGGTGAGCGAGTCGAAGTCGAACCAGAAGGAGTCGTCCTCCTCGTGGTCTCCGACAGCGGCCGGCTCGCGAGGGATGCTGGCCGTCTCGATGCGCACGCGTGTCTGGCTGGTCACGAAGATCTCGCTCGGCGGACGGCTCGACTGCGTGATGGCCACGAAGTCTCCGTCGCTGCGGCTCGCCTCGATCACCCGTCGCTTCAGTTCTTCGACAGGCTCGCGATCGACGAAGGTGAACCTCAGCTCATCGATGTAGACGTGGAACACCTGCATGTCCTACTCCCCGGAGTTGCTCTTCCCGCCAGATAGTACGCGTCCAGCGCCGTTCCGCCAGTGCACCACTGTATCGGGAGTGCCTCGCCCGGTCGTTTCCGTCGGATGGCGGCGCTCACAGCATGTCGACGTCGATGTCGTCCACGCCCTCCGTGCCGAGCCTGACGAAGGTGGCCCGGCGCGGGCCGAGCGCGCTGATCCGGCCGTCGAGTTCGCTGACGAAGTCGTCGTCGCGCAGCTCGGGCCCGCCGAAGTGCTCGGTCTCCGCCAGGATCTGACTGGCCGGCCCGAGCAGCATCATGATCTCGCCCACTTCCCCGGATTCGAGGATCGCGGGCGCGCGCACTTCGGCGGCGGCCGTGTTGATCGCCAGCGCCGCCGCGTACCTCACCAGGACGTCCGCGATCGCGTCGCCGGTGAGCAGGGAGCCGCTCGCGTAATGGATCCTCTTCATACCCCATCAATACGTGCCGAACCGCGAGCGGTCAAGGCTCAGGCAGGGGTTGCGCTCCGGCGCGAAGGAGGGTCGCGCTCCCGGCTAGCATGGCCCGGTGAGCGCGCGCGAAAGGGATGGCATCATCCGCCGGTTGCGCGCCGCGGGCTGCGTCTTCGCCGAGGAGGAGGCCGCGCTGCTGCTCGAGGCGGCCACGTCCCCGGGCGAATTGGAGGCCCTGGTCGGCCGTCGCGCGGCGGGCGAGCCGCTGGAGCCGCTGCTGGGCTTCGCCGAGTTCGGCGGGCTCCGCATCCACGTGGACGCGGGCGTCTTCGTCCCGCGCCGCCGCACCGAACTGCTCGCGCGCGAGGCGACGGCGCTGACCCGGCCGGGCGACGCGGTGCTCGACCTGTGCTGCGGGGCGGGCGCGATCGGCGCCGTCATCGCCGCGCGGGTCCCCGGGGCGGTTGTGTACGCGGCCGACGTCGAACCGGCCGCCGTGCGTGCGGCCCGGGCGAACCTCGACCCGGCCCGGGTGTTCGAGGGCGACCTGTTCGCCCCGCTGCCGCCCGAGCTGCACGGAGCGCTCGCCGTGATCGCGGTGAACGCGCCGTACGTCCCGACGGACGCCATCGGACTGATGCCGCCGGAGGCGCGGCTCTACGAGCCGGCGGTGGCGCTGGACGGTGGCGCGGACGGCCTGGACCTCCACCGCCGGATCGCCGTCGAGGGACCGGGCTGGCTGGCGCCGGGAGGCTCGATCGTCATCGAGACCAGTGACGAACAGGCGGAGCGCACCGCGTCGCTGTTCGAGGTCGCGGGGCTCGCGGCGCGCGTGGTGACGGACGACGACCTCGACGGGACGGTCGTGATCGCGTCCCCGCCGCCGCCTGCGCCCTAGAACCCGCGGCGACGCAAGGGATACCGTTTTTCCTGTTTCCGGTCTAGATTCCACCCCATGACCAGCCTGACCCGAAGGCTGCCGCTCGGTGTGACGCACCCGACCGCCTCCGACCGCATCCGGCAGAGCGGAATGATCGCCGCGACCGTCATCGCGCTGGGCGGCGCAGTCTACGGATCCGGACTCGCCGGAGGCCGCCCCATCCCACGCGTGGCCGGCGGCGCCCTCGGCCCCGACGCCACGCTCGTCGCACCGGCCGGCCCGGCTTTCGCCATCTGGTCGGTGGTCTACCTGGGACTGGCCGGCTACGCGATCTGGCAGGCGCTGCCCTCGCAGGCCGCCCGCCGCCGGCAGCGCGCCGTGGGCTACTGGATCATCGCCTCGCTCCTCCTCAATGCCGCCTGGATCGTCGCGGTGCAGGCGGGGCTGCTCGCGCTGAGCGTGCCGATCATCGGCCTCCTGCTCGTCGTGCTCGTGGTGGCGTTCGTTCGGCTGCGGCATGAGCCCGGCGATACGACCGCCGACGCGGTGCTCCTCGACGGGACCGTCGGCCTCTACCTCGGCTGGGCGATGGTCGCGACGGCCGCGGACGTCGCGGCCTGGCTGCAGACCGCGGGCTTCACCGGGTTCGGGATGCCGCCGGAGGTGTGGGCGATGGCGGTCCTCGCGGCGCTCGCCGTTGTCGCGTGCGCGCTGGCGGTCTGGGACCGTGGCCGCCTCGCGCCGGCGCTCGCGTCGGCCTGGGGCCTGGTGTGGATCGCGGTCTCCCGGTCCGCTGGAGGCCTCCCGAGCGCGGTGGTGGCGGTCACGGCGCTCGCCTCGGCGATCCTCGTGATCATGGTCGCGGTGGCGGTGCGGGTGGCGCGCGGCGGGCGGCCGCGGCGAAGCTGACCCCGGTGGAACCTGAGGTGTGACGCACAGCATTTCCCGATGGGCGGCGCCTACGCTGAGGGGATGCCCGTCGACCGCCGCACCCGCCGCCGCGCGACCATCGGACTGCTCGCGTACACGGCGTTCGTGGCTGCGGTCGGGCTCTGGCCGACGCCGGTCGACCGCCCGTTCGACCCGCTGCTGTTCCGCGTCCTCGGCGTCGCGGCGGTCGTCGGCATCCGGCCGGTCGACGCCTACGACGTGGTCGAGTTCACGGCCAACGTGGCGTTCTTCGTGCCGCCCGCTCTGCTCGTCGTGCTGATCGTCGGCCTCCGCCGCTGGTGGGTCGCCCCGCTCGCCGGCCTGCTCTGCAGCGTCGCGATCGAGTTCGCCCAGCACTTCCTCCTGCCGGCCCGGTTCGGCACCGTGAACGACGTGATCGCGAACACCCTCGGAGCGCTGCTCGGCACGGGGATCGGTGTACTCGTGATGGTGCGGCGGCGCGCGGATGCGCGCGAACCGTGGATTACTTGACAGGATCGTCTTCTTGACATGATCGTCCGGGGGAGACGAGAGGAGACACCGACGCGATGGCTGGAGTGCTGACCGGGTTCGGGATCATCGCGTTCGTCATCCTGGTCGGCTACCTCGCCGGACGGTTCCGGGTCGGCGGCCCCACCGCGCCGTACGTGCTCAACCGGATCGCGTTCTTCGTGACCAACCCGGCGCTGCTGTTCGTGACGCTCGCCCACGCCGACCTGAAGGTCGTGTTCTCGACCCAGCTCGTCGTCGCCGCCATCGCCGCGATCGCCGCCGCAGGCCTCTTCCTGCTGCTGTCGCGGCTGTTCTTCCGGCGGCCGGCGGCGGAGACGACGATCGGGACGCTGGGCGCCGGCTACGTCAACGCCAACAACATCGGCCTCCCGGTCGCGGTCTACGTGCTCGGCAGCGCGTCGTACGTGGCGCCGGTGCTGCTGCTCCAGCTCATCGTGTTCGCGCCGATCGCGCTGACGGTGCTCGACATCACCAGCCGCGGGACGGTGTCGCTGCGGTCGATCCTGACGCAGCCGGTGCGCAACCCGATGATCATCGCCTCCCTGCTCGGCATCCTCGTGGATGTGCTCCGCATCCCGATCCCCGCCGCGGTCTACCAGCCGTTCGAGCTGCTGGGCGGCGCCGCGGTCCCACTCGTGCTGATGGCGTTCGGGATGTCGTTGCACGGGTCGCGGCCGCTGCAGGCCGGCCATGGGCGGGCGGAGATCGCGACCGCCGTGGTCCTCAAATCGGTCGGCATGCCCCTGGTCGCGTTCGCCGTGGCTCGGTTCGCGTTCGGCCTCGAGGGTCACGCGCTGTTCGCGGCGGTGGCGCTCGCCGCCCTCCCGACCGCCCAGAATGTCTACAACTTCGCCGCCCGCTACGAACACGGAATGCCGGTCGCGCGCGACATCGTGCTGCTGACGACGCTCTTCGCCGTCCCCGTCCTCCTCGTCATCGCAGCCCTCCTGGCCTGAAACACGCGAGTACGCGGAAAATCAGTCGAAACGGCCGAGTACGCAGATTCTTCGCGTACTCGAGGGTGTGGCGCCGAAGCTCAGCGGGCGGCGTCGAGTTCGTGGAGGTACTCGGCGTTGCCGCGCAGGCCGGCTTCGTACCGCAGCAGGTCGGGGGTGCGGATGCAGTCGGCCGCGAGCTCCATCAGCTCCGCGACCGCGCCGTCGCTGCGTCCCGCCGCGTGCAGGGAGAGCGCGTGCCAGACGCGCACCGACTCGGACTCCGGGAACGTCTCCCTCGCCCGGTCGAGCACGGCCAGCGACTCGTCGAAGCGGCCGAGGTTGCGCAGCGTGCTGCCGTACTGGAGCAGGCACTTCCGGAGGGTATCGCCCTCCAGCCCCGCTTCGAGCGCGCGCTCGTAGTAGCCGGCGGCCGTCTCCTCCTCGCCCGCGGTGTCGTAGGAGCCCCCACCTCGTAGAGCACGTGCGGGTCGTCGGGGTGCTCGGCGAGCACGGCCAGGAACGCGTCGATGGTCGGCGCCATGTGGTCGCGGTCGCGCGCGGCGAACAGGCGCGCGAGGCGATCGAGAAGCGCGGGGGAGGTGGTGGGCATGCGCCCCAGCCTAGGGGCGGAGTGCGGTTTCGACGGCCTCCCGCAGCGGTCCGGGCAGCGCCGACGGCCCCAGTTCTTCGGTGAGGGCGCGCCCGTACTGCTCCTTGCGGCCCGAGGTCGTGCCCAGGAACCGGTGCAGCTGGGCGAGCACCGGCCGCTCTCTCTGCGCCGGCTGCCGCTGGAACGTGCGGAACAGGCCCAGGTCGCCCTCTCGCGCGAGCACGGCCTCCGCCCGCTCGGCGCCGAGCGCCCGCAGCAGCTCGCCCTCCAGGTCAGGCCGGCACACCGACACGGACGCCTCGTCCAGGCCGGCCCGCTCGAAGAAGGCCGCCTCGCCGGCGTCGCACAGCCCGTGAAGCCGGAGGTGTGCCGGACGCAGCATCCCGACGAAGCGGCGCACACTCATCGCGCCGCCCATCGGGAGGATCGCCACGCCCGCGGCGGCCGGGTCGACTCCGAGCAGCCGGGAGGCCTCCCGACACGCCGCGCGGTCGCTCGCGCCCTCCACGAGGAGCGCTGCCGCGACCTCCGGCGGCACGGGGACGGGCACGGCGCCGGCCCGCTCGGACCACACGGCCGCCGCGCGCTCGAAGCGCGCCACCGCCCCGTCGCCGTCGAGCATCGGTTGCGTCACCTCGCCATTCTGCTCCTGGCGCGGTCGCCGTCGCGCGCGTACGGTGCAGCCCATGAAGGTCATCATCTTTCTGGCAGGCGTCGCCGTCGGGTTCGTCATCGGCACCCGCGCGGGTCGTGGCGCGTACGAGAACATGCGGAACAAGTGGCAGGGCTTCTCCGGCTCCGAGCCGGTGCAGCAGGTGAAGGACGGCGTCCGCGATTTCGCCGGCCACGCCGCCTCCGACCTCAGCGACAAAGTGTCGGAGGCTGTGGGCAAGGCGTCGGACAAGCTGGACGAGGTCACCGGCAAGAAGTCGGACAGCACCCCGACCGAGGCGTGAAGGCGGTCCCGGCGCGAATCGGGCTCCCGCACGCTGATCAGGCTCCCTGAGGCGGATCAGGCTCCTTGGGGCGGATCAGGCTCCCTGAGGCGGATCAGGCTCCTTGGGGCGGGTGTGCCAGCAACTCGACGCGCTCCGCCAGGTAGCTGTGGAAGCCGACGGTCTGCTCCGACGATGCGCTCCATCGCACGAGAGCTTTGCCGTCCCGCAGCAGCAACGGGCCCCTGGAGGTCCGCAGCGAGTCAGCGGTCACTTCGATCTCCGGCGCGTCGAAGTCCACCGTCTCGCCGTCGCGGAAGTGGCCGCGCTCGGCCGCCGCGCGGTACGCGCGCCGGGTCTCAGCCGAGACCGACACGTACTGGGTCCGCCCGGGCGGCGTCGCCCGCACGAGCTGACCGGTGGCGTAGAGGGCGCCGTCCCGGCCGAGCAGGAGCACGCCGAGCCGCCAGACCCGCCCCGCCGGACGCAGCACCGGCTCGCGCGGGATCCCGAACGTGCGGCGCCGCGGCACCAGGACCGCCAGCGCCTCGTCCCGGGCGCCCGCCTCGGTCAGCAGCCGTGCGGCCTCCGTGAGCGCGTCGCGAATGCGGGCGACGGCCTCCCGGTCGCGGGAGTCCGCGTCGCTCAGCTCATCCACGCATCCGAGGATAGGCCGCCTGGGTCGCGCCCCGGTCGGCGGCTGTCCGCGGGCGGATCGAGAAGGACGTCGCGTCCGTGATCATCAGCAGTTCGACACCGTGCGCGTGGCGCAGGATCACGAGGGCCGACGCGTCGGACTCCGCCACACGCTCCACCTGGTTGAGGAAGATGCGCGCCATCTCGTCGCTGACGTGGAAGTCGCGCCCCAGCGCGTGCACGATGTATCCGGGACCGTGCGAGTGAGCGGACGCGAGCCGCGTCTCCTGCCGGAACCCCTCGACCGCCGTCCTCGCCGCTGGCGTCATCGTCATCGGTCCCCCCTCCGCTCAGCGGAGCCCCGAATCCCCGCACTATAGACGGTAAGTCTGCCGAGCGGATCTGGCCAGGGGTTGACGAGGAGTTGAATGGACTTATGAAAACCCTGAAGCTGCCGAACATCTCCGTTCCCGCGTCCAACATCGTCCTCGGCCTCATGCGGATCAGCCCGCTGTCGGACGAGGAGATCCGCACGCTGGTCGGCACCGCCCGGGACGCGGGCGTCACCGTCTTCGACCACGCCGACATCTACGGCGAGGAGCGCCACGGCTGCGAGACGCGGTTCGGCGAGGCCGGCGCCGTCCCCGCCGCGCAGCGCGACCAGGTCGTCATCCAGTCGAAGGTCGGCATCCGGAAGGGCTACTTCGATTTCTCGCGCGAACACATCCTCACCACCGTGGACGAGTCGCTCGCCGCGCTGCGCACCGACTACCTCGACCTGCTGCTCCTGCACCGCCCCGACACCCTGGTCGAGCCGGAGGAGGTCGCGGCGGCGTTCGACGAGCTGGAGGCCTCCGGCAAGGTGCGCGCGTTCGGCGTCTCCAACCACACGCCGGGCCAGATCGAGTTGCTGCGCCGCTGGGTGAAGCAGCCGCTGAAGGTGAACCAGCTCCAGCTCAGCATCACGCACTCGCCGATCATCGCGCAGGGCGTCGCCGCCAACATGGCCGGACTGGACCAGTCGATCGTCCGCGACCTCGGCATCCTCGACTACGCCCGGCTGAACGACATCACCCTGCAGGCGTGGTCGCCGTTCCAGAAGGGCTTCTTCGACGGCGTCTTCCTCGGCGACCGCGCCGAGTACGCGGAGCTGAACGACGCGCTCGACGAACTGGCCGCGACGTACGGCGTCACGCCGACCGGCATCGCCACCGCCTGGATCACCCGGCACCCCGCGAACATGCAGGTCGTCCTCGGCACCACCAACCCGTGCCGGGTGCAGGAGGCTGCCGCCGGCTCCGACCTGCCGTTGACCCGCGAGGAGTGGTACCGCCTCTTCCGCCTGGCCGGGCACACCCTCCCGTAGCCCGGCAGCCGCCCGGCCGACTATTCGCGTACTCGTCCGCGCGATCCGCGTCCGGCGAGCCGCGGGTGCCACAGGGTGCGGAAGCGGGATACCGTCATTCGAGTGGAAGATGTCCGGCTCGGCGCCCCGCAGCGACTCGCCGCAAGGCTGAGGCTGCTGGGCGTCGCCGGGGTCCGGCAGACGCTGGTGCGCCCGGCGGACTCCCCGCAGGCCTTCGTGGCGGGCCGGCAGAGCCTCCGCGTGCTGCTGGCGGGCTCCGGGCCGGTGATCGGCTGGGGTGTCGGCAGCCACGACCTCGCACTGCCGGGCGCGCTCGCCCGGGCGATCGCAGCGACCACCGGCCGTGGTGTCGTGGTGGATGTCGTCCCGCACCCGTCCGCGGGTGTGCGCAGGCTGGCCGGGATGGTGCACCACGCCGGGGCCGGCCGCTACGACGTCGTCATCCTCAGCGCGACGGTCGCGGACACGGTCCGCATGGTCGAGCCGCGGCGGTGGGGAGCCCACGTCGCCGCACTGCTACGGGAGGTGCGCGGCAGCGGCGTGGGAGTCGTCGCCTGGCTCGGCGCGCAGCCGATCCGGTCGCTGCCGCCGTTCGACGACGCGTTCCGAGACGTCGTACAGGAACACGCCGAGCGGCTGAACCGGGCGGGGGCGCAGGCCTGCTCCGCCACCGGCGCGACCTTCCTCGCGCTGCCCGCGTCGCCGAAGCCCGAGGGCGGACGGCACCGCAGCCCGGCCGACTACCTGTTCTGGGCGCGCTGGATCACCGACGCTCTCGCCCCGGCACTGATCGGCCATCCGGTCGAGGCCGAGCACCACACCTCCACCGCCGAGGACCGGGTCGCGGCGATCGCGCGCCTCCGGCTCGGCGAGCACAAGCGCGACGGGCGGCTGGAGGGCCTGGTCGGCACCGCGCGCCGCACGCTCGGCGCCGAGATCGCGATGTTCACCGTGCTCGACGACCGCATGGAGTGGCCCATCGCCTCGGTCGGGGCGTCGCTCACCGAGATCCCGATCCAGCACTCCACCTGTCTGCACACGCTCCAGGCGCCCGACGGGATGGTGGTGCCCGACGCGGAGCAGGACGAGCGGTTCGCGTCGAGTGAGCTCGTCACCGGGCCCGCGCACCTCCGCTTCTACGCGGGGTACCCCGTGGAGGCGCCGGACGGCACCCGGATCGGCGCGATGTGCGTCTTCGGCCGCTCGGCGCGCCAACCCGCCGAGTCGGAGAGCGACCTCGATGTGCTCCGCGAGCTGGCCCTCCTCGCCCAACGCGAACTCTGGCGCTTCGAGCCCACCACCCCCTGACCGTCGAGTACGCGCAGAATCAGGCAAAACGGTCGAGTGCGCAGATGATCTGCGTACACGGCGGTTTCCTGCGGCTGGTTCAGTGGTCGACGGCGGTCGTCAGCGCGGCGAGGCAGCGGTCGAGGGAGCCGCCGAGTGCCCAGCGTTCGGCGAGGGCCGCGAGGGTCGCGCGCTGCTCGTCGCCGGGTGCGCGCAGGAGGGCGTCGAGGTCGCCGACCGGGAGGTCGCGGACGACCTCCACAACGGTCGGCGCGACGGCGAGGTAGTCGACGGCCGCGGCGAACCTGCTCCGGAGAGCGGGCTTCATCGCGCTCGCCGGATCGGCGGCGGCCGCCTCGATCCCGGGCAGGTCGCCGTACTCGGCGAGCAGCGCGCTCGCCGTCTTCTCGCCCACGCCGGCGACGCCGGGCAGGCCGTCCGAGGAGTCGCCGCGCATGACCGCGAAATCCGCGTACTGGTGCCCGTGGATGCCGTACTTCGCCACGACCGTCGCGTCCGTCAGCACCTCGAGGTTGCTCATCCCGCGTGCCGTGTAGATCACGCGGACGTCGCGGTCGTCGTCGACGAGCTGGAACAGGTCGCGGTCGCCGGTCACGACATCCACCGGCCCCCGGGTGACGGTCGCGAGCGTGCCGATCACGTCGTCCGCCTCGTGCTCCGCCGCGCCGACGATCGCGATGCCGAGCGCCTCCAGCACCTCCCGAATCACCGGCACCTGAGCCACGAGCTCGGGCGGCACCTCCTCCACGTCGACCCCGCCCGGGACCTCCTGTGCGACGCGGTGCGCCTTATAACTCGGGATGAGGTCGACCCGCCAGCGCGGCCGCCAGTCGTCGTCCCAGCACGCCACCAGCGACTCGGGGTCGTAGTCCGTGACGAGCTTCGCGATGATGTCGAGGAAGCCGCGGATCGCGTTCACCGGGGTGCCGTCCGGCGCACGCACCGTGTCGGGGACTCCGTAGAACCCGCGGAAGTAGAGGGAAGCGCTGTCGAGGAGCATCGTTCGCCCGGTCACAGCCCGATCATGCCATGCCGCTAAGGTGTGCGCATGGCCGGAACCATCGTCGTGGAACGCACTGACACCATCCTGACCACGCCGGAGGCGCTGCTGCCCTACCTTGCGGAGCTGCCCCGCTGGGTGGACTGGTCGCCGTGGGAGGGCATGGACCCCGCGCTGAAGCGCGAGTACACCGGCGAGCCGGGAGCGGTCGGCTCCACCTACGCGTGGAGCGGCAACCGCAAGGCGGGCGCCGGGACGATGCGGTTGGAGTCCGTCGAGCCGGACGGCGTCGGCGTCGCCCTCCACTTCACGCGGCCGTTCCGGTCGAGCAGCCAAGTGCGCTTCCTCCTGACACCGGAGGGCGACCGCACGCGTGTCATCTGGCGGATGGAGAGCGCGAGGACGTTCTTCAGCCGCTTCTTCAATCTGGACAAGCTGATCGGCCCGGACTTCGAGAAGGGACTCCGGCAGCTCAAGCAGCTGGTCGAGTCATGACCCTGGCCCCGTTGCTGGTGTCGGCGGTCGCGGTGGTGCGCCACCGGCGCGTGCTCATGGTGACCTCGCGTGGGCGGGACGTGTACTACATGCCCGGCGGCAAGATCGATCCGGGCGAGACCGCGGCCGAGGCAGCGGCACGGGAGGCCGAGGAGGAGGTCGCGCTCGTGCTGGACGCGGACGGGCTGACCGAGCTGTTCGAGGTGCGCACGCAGGCCCACGGCGAGCCGGACGGGCGGCAGGTGCACATGACGGTGTTCGGCGCGGAGACGGCCGCCGAGCCGGTGGCGTCGGGCGAGGTGGACGCGGTGCACTGGGTGACGACGGCCGATGCCGGGCGATGCCCGCCCGCCGGCCACGCCGTCCTCGACCGCCTCGCCGCCCTGGGCCTCATCGACTGACGCCCTCGACAACCCTTCGGGGCTGCTATGCGCTCGCGCGTACGCCTTCGGCGGCGTCGACGATGGCTGCGCACGCGTCGGACGGCCGCCGCGCGGGGTCGATCGCGCCGACCAGTGCTGCGGAGATGTCCGCGAGCTGCTCGACCTGCTCCGGTCGCAGCGCTCCGAGGATGCGGTCCCGCACCGTCTCCAGGTGTCCCGGCGCGGCGTCCGCCACCATCGCGGCGCCCGCCTCGGTGAGGACCGCGTTCGTCGCGCGGCCGTCCTCCTCGCACGGCATCCGCTTGACCAGGTCGCGGGCCTCCAGCCGGGTGACGACGTGGCTGAGGCGCGAGACCGACGCGTTCGTCGCCGTCGCGAGCGCGCTGAGGCGCATCCGGTGGTTCGGCTCCTCGGCGAGCCGGGAGAGGACGAAGTACTCGTAGTGCGTCGATGCGGCGTCGCGGGCGAGCTGGCCGTCGAGCACGGGAGGCAGGAGTTGCGTGAGCGCGACGAGCCCCAGCCAGGCGTCGCGTTCGCGACCGGCGAGCTCGTCGTCCGTACTCATGGACATCATTCTACCGGATAACTTGACGCTTCAACTAAAGTGGGTTTACTATTTAGTTGAAGCGTCAACCAAACGACGCGAATTCGAGAAGGAGAGACAGACTCATGACCACGGTCAGCATCATCGGGAACGGCAACATGGCGAAGGCGATCGGCGGCGTCCTGGCCGCGGGCGGCAGCACGGTGGAGTACCTGGGCCGCGCAGGCGGGGCGGTCGACGGCTCGATCGTCGTGCTGGCGGTCCCGTATCCGGAGGTCGACGCGGTGCTCGCCACTTACGGCGCCCAGCTCGCAGGCAAGACCGTGGTCGACATCACCAACCCGGTCGACTTCGCGACCTTCGACGGCCTCACTGTCCCGGCCGACTCGTCCGCCGCCGCGACGATCGCCGCCGCGCTCCCCGAGTCGCGCGTGCTCAAGGCCTTCAACACGACCTTCGCCGCCACGCTCGCCAGCGGCACCAACGGATCGCACCCGACCACCGTGCTCATCGCCGGCGATGACGACGAGGCCAAGGCGGAGCTCGCCGCGCTGATCCGCGCAGGCGGCCTGAACACGGTCGACGCCGGAGCTCTCAGCCGCGCCCGCGAACTCGAGGCGCTCGGCTTCCTGCAGATCGCGCTGGCCGCGGCCGAGCGGGTCTCCTGGACCGGAGGCTTCGCGGTCGTCGCCTGACCCGTCGGCCGGGTTCGGCCTCCTGAGGGGCGCGCCACCCGCTTCACGCAGAGGAAGCGAGGGGTGCGCCCTTCTCCGCGCCGAGCGGGCACGCGCCGCCAGTAGGGTGTGGATGTGAGTGAGAGCGGGCGTGCGCCGGGCGTGCGGGAGGTCGCGGCTGCCGCGGGGGTCTCGCGGCAGACGGTGTCGCGAGTGCTCAATGACCACCCGAGCATCCGGCCGGCGACGCGCGAGCGGGTGCTGGCGGCGATGGCCGACCTCAACTTCCGGCCGAATCGCGCGGCGCGCATGCTCACCACCGCGCGCTCCCGCACCATCGGCGTGCTGGCGTCGTCGGCGTCCTCGCTGTTCGGCCCGGCCTCCAGCATCGACGCCGTCGAGCAGGCGGCGCGCGAAGCGGGCTATTTCGTGACCGTCGCGCACGCAGCCTCCCTCGACCCGGGGGACCTCGGCGCCGCCGTCGACCATCTCGGCGCGCAGTCGGTCGAGGGCGTCATCGTCATCGCCCCGCAACGGGCCGCGCAGGAGGCCATGACCGCGCTCTCGCTGGCGGTCCCGTCGGTCACCCTGCACGGGGCCGGGATCGCAGGCGACGACGGCGTCTTCGTGGACCAGGTGGAGGGCGCCCGACTGGCCACCCGCCACCTGCTCGCGCGCGGTCACACCCGGATCGCGCACCTCAGCGGGCCCGGCGACTGGTCGGAGGCGCGGGCGCGCCGCGACGGCTTCGTGGCCGAACTCGCCGCGGCCGGGCTGGACCCGGTGGTCTCGCGGGAGGGCGACTGGACCGCCGCGTCGGGAGCCGCCATCGGCGCGGAGCTCCTCGACGACCCGGACCTGACGGCGGTGTTCTCGTCGAACGACCAGATGGCGCTCGGGCTGCTGCACGCGGCGCGGGAGCGGGGACGCCGGGTGCCGGAGGATCTCGCGGTCGTAGGCTTCGACGACATCCCGGAGGCCGCCTACTTCGCGCCGCCGCTGACCACCGTGCGGCAGGATTTCGCCGAACTCGGCCGCCGCGGCGTCGCGCGCCTGGTGGCGCTCATCGAGGGCCGCGAGCTCGCGTTCGACGCCCCGGTGGCGCCCGTGCTGGTGGTGCGCGCCTCCGCGTGACGGCCGCGCCGCACAGCGCGCGATTCGTCCCGAATGTCGCGTATGCGCGGCCGAGAGACGCGATTCGTCACGAATGTGCGCGACGCGATTCGTCACGAATGTGGCGTCTGCGCGGACCAGAGCCGCGATTCGTCCCGAATGTCGCGGCGGGCGCGGCGGGCGTCGGCTTGACAGGGGAGGGACGGAGGGGACACACTTTTACCAACGCCATGTGACCGGTCACAACGGAGTGAGAGACCCATGAACACCCATCGCGACGCCCTCGTCGCCGGACGCACCGCCCTCGGCATCGAGCTCGGTTCCACCCGGATCAAGGCCTGCCTGGTCGACGCCGACGATCCCGCGACCGTCCTGGCCGTCGGCTCGCACGACTGGGAGAACGAGTTCGCCGACCGCGTCTGGACCTACTCCCTCGACGCCGTCTGGTCCGGCCTCCAGGCCGCGTATGCCGCGCTCGTCGCCGACGCGGAGGAGCGCCACGGCGTCCGGCCGCGGACCTTCGGCGCCATCGGCGTCTCAGCCATGATGCACGGCTACCTCGCCTTCGACGCCGCGGGGGAGCTGCTGGTCCCGTTCCGCACCTGGCGCAACACGACGACCGGCCCGGCCAGCGCCGAACTGAGCGCGCTGTTCGGCGTCAACATCCCGCTGCGCTGGTCGATCGCGCACCTGCACCAGGCCGTCCTCGACGCAGAGCCGCACCTGGAGCGCCTGCACTCGATCACCACGCTCGCCGGTCACGTGCACGAACGCCTGACCGGTCGCCGCGTGCTCGGGGTCGGCGACGCGTCCGGGATGTTCCCGATCGACGCCGCCACGAAGACCTACGACGCCGAGCTGGTGGCCCGCTACGACGCGCTCGTGCGGGACAGAGCGACGCTGCCGCCCCTTCTCGACCTCCTGCCCGAGGTCCGTGTCGCCGGTGAGGCCGCCGGCGACCTCACGCCCGAGGGCGCCCGCCTCCTCGACCCCTCGGGTGGCCTGCAGCCCGGTGTCCCGCTCTGCCCGCCTGAGGGCGACGCCGGCACCGGGATGGTCGCCACCGCCTCCGTCGCCCCGCGCACCGGCAATGTCAGCGCCGGGACGAGCATCTTCGCGATGGTCGTCCTGGAGCGGCCGCTCGCCGAGGCGCACCACGAGCTCGACCTGGTCACGACGCCCGCCGGCGACGCCGTCGCGATGGTGCACTGCAACAACGGCGCGAGCGAGCTGTCCGCGTGGGCCGGGCTGTTCGGGAGGTTCGCGGAGGCCGCCGGCGCGCCGGTAGCGGCCGACGCGGTCTTCGAGACGCTGTTCCGCGAGGCGCTGGACGGCGAGCCCGACGCGGGAGGCCTCCTCGCCTACAACTACCTGGCCGGCGAGCCGATCACCGGTTTGGACGAGGGCCGCCCGCTGGTCGTCCGCACTCCCGACAGCCGTTTGACGCTCGCCAACTTCGCCCGTGCCCAGCTCTACGGCGTCTTCGGCACGCTCGCGCTCGGGATGCGTGTGCTGCACGCGGAGGGCGCCGCCCTCGACCGCATGTTCGCGCACGGCGGGATGTTCCGCACGGCCGGCGTCGCGCAGCGCTTCCTGGCCGGCGCACTGGACGCGCCGGTGTCCGTCGCCGAGACAGCGTCGGAGGGCGGGGCGTGGGGGATCGCCGTGCTGGCCGCGTACCTCCGGGCCGCCCGCGAGGGAACGCCGCTCGACGTCTACCTCGACCGCGACGTGTTCGGAGGCTTCGCCTTCGAGACGGTGAACCCCCACTCGGACGACGTTGCCGGTTTCGCGGCGTACCTCGCCCGCTACCACGACGGCCTGGCGGCCGAGCGCGCCGCCGTCGCCTCCATCGCCCTGAAGGGAGCCGTCCGATGACCGCCGAGCAACCCGAGGCCGGATCGCCCGCCACGCCGCCTGCCGACGCTCCCACCGCCGAGTCCCCCGCCATCCGCCGCACCCGCGAGCAGGTCGCCGCCCTCCACGCCGAGCTGGTCCGCTACGGCCTGGTCATCTGGACCGGCGGCAACATCTCCGGCCGCGTCCCCGGGGAGGACCTCTTCGTCATCAAGCCCAGCGGCGTCGACTACGACGACCTCGCACCGGACAACATGATCCTCTGCACCCTCGACGGGGAGGTCGTGCCCGGTTCCCCCGGATCCGACCGCTCCCCGTCCTCCGACACCGCCGCGCACGCCTACGTCTACCGCAACCTGCCCGAGGTCGGCGGCGTCGTCCATACCCACTCCACCTACGCCACCGCGTGGGCCGCGCGCGCCGAGCCCATCCCGTGCGTCATCACGGCGATGGCGGATGAGTTCGGCGGCGAGATCCCGGTCGGGCCGTTCGCGATCATCGGCGACGACTCCATCGGGCGCGGCATCGTCGCCACCCTCGACGGGCACCGCAGCCGCGCGGTCCTCATGCAGAACCACGGCGTCTTCACCATCGGACGCGACGCGCGCGACGCCGTGAAGGCCGCGGTCATGGCGGAGGACGTCGCCCGCACCGTGCACATCGCTCGGCAGGGCGGCCCGCTCGTCCCCATCCCGCAGGAGGCCATCGACAGCCTCTTCGACCGCTACCAGAACGTCTACGGACAGAACCCGGAAGGATCCCTCGCCTGATGCCGAAGCTCACGACCTCCCTCGACCACTACGAGGTCTGGTTCCTCACCGGCAGCCAGCACCTGTACGGGCCGGAGACGCTCGCTCAGGTCGCCGCGCAGTCCCGCGCGATCGCCGACCAGCTCGGCGCGTCCGCCGACGTGCCGGTGCGCGTGGTCTGGAAGCCGGTGCTCACCGACTCCGACGCCATCCGCCGCATCGCGCTGGAGGCCAACGCCGACGACGCCGTGATCGGCCTGGTCGCGTGGATGCACACCTTCAGCCCCGCGAAGATGTGGATCGCAGGCCTGGACGCCCTGCAGAAGCCGCTGCTGCACTTCCATACCCAGGCGAACGTCGAGCTGCCGTGGGGCGAGATCGACTTCGACTTCATGAACCTCAACCAGGCCGCGCACGGCGACCGCGAGTTCGGGTACATCCAGACCCGGCTCGGCGTGCCGCGCACCACGGTCGTCGGCCACGTCAGCGACCCGGCCGTGACACAGCGCATCGGCACCTGGACGCGCGCGGCCGCCGGCCACGCCGCCACCCGCTCCCTCAAGCTCGCGCGCTTCGGCGACAACATGCGCTTCGTCGCTGTGACGGAGGGCGACAAGACCGAGGCCGAGCTGCGGTTCGGCGTGCAGGTCAACACCTGGGGCGTCAACGAGCTGGCCGACGCGGTCGCCGCGGCCTCCGACGCCGCCGTGGACGCGCTGGTCGCCGAGTACGAGGACCTGTACGAGGTCGTCCCCGAGCTCCGTCGCGGGGGCGAGCGGCACCAGTCGCTGCGCGACGGCGCGGCGATCGAAGTCGGGCTGCGGTCGTTCCTGGAGGAGGGCGGCTTCGGCGCCTTCACGACCAGCTTCGAGGACCTCGGCGCGCTCAAGCAGCTCCCCGGTCTGGCCGTTCAGCGCCTGATGGCGGAGGGCTACGGCTTCGGCGCCGAGGGCGACTGGAAGACGGCCATCCTGGTGCGCGCCGCGAACGTCATGGGGGCCGGCCTCCCGGGCGGCGCGTCGCTCATGGAGGACTACACCTACGACCTCACGCCCGGCGACGAGCGCATCCTCGGCGCGCACATGCTGGAGGTCTCGCCGTCGCTCAGCAGCGCGAAGCCGACCCTGGAGGTCCACCCGCTCGGCATCGGCGGCAAGGACGACCCGGTGCGCCTGGTCTTCACGGCCGACCCCGGCCCTGCCGTCGTCGTGGCGCTGTCGGACATGCGCGACCGGTTCCGGCTCGTCGCGAACGTCGTGGAGGTCGTGGAGCCGACCGCCCCGCTGCCGAAGCTCCCGGTCGGCCGTGCGGTGTGGAAGCCGGCTCCCGACTTCACCACGTCGGCGACCGCGTGGCTGGAGGCCGGCGCCGCTCACCACACCGTGATGAGCACCGCCGTCGGCATCCAGGCGTTCGAGGACTTCGCACGTATGGCCCGCACCGAACTGCTGATCATCGACGAGGACACCACGCTCCGCGCCTTCTCCCGCGAGCTCGACTGGAACGCCGCCTACTACCGCCTCGCCCGCGGCCTCTAGCCGCGGCACACACTCCCGGCCGCCGGCATGTCATCGGCGTCGGCGGCCGGGTCCCATCTCGCGACTATCGATTCCGGAGTCGTGCCCGCGGCACGCCGTGCCTGGGCGTACACGACCCCCGAGCGGATGGCGGCGGTGCGCGGATCGAGCGCCGCTAGGGTGAGCGCATGAGCGTCGCGCGTCGCACCCTGATCGGGGCCGGAATCGGTGTCGCCGCCCTCGGCGTGCTGGGCGGAGGTGCGGCGTTCGCGGTGGAAGAGCGCATCCTCCCCGGCCGCTCGGAGCTGCATCGGCTCCTGGGCCTGAACGGCACGGCGGGCCGCATCCCCTCCACGTCACCCGGCCCGGCGGTCAGCGGCTCGTTCGTCTCCGCCGCCCGGCTCGGCGTGACCTGCGGGTGGACCGTGAGCTACCCGCCGGGGTCGACGCCGGGCGACCCCCTGCCGGTCCTGATCGCGCTGCACGGCTATGGCGGCGACCACCGCTCGGCGTTCGGCTCCGGACTCGGGCTCGACCGCTTCCTCGCCCAGGCGGTGCGGCGCGGCGCGCGCCCGTTCGCCGTCGCGTCGGTGGACGGCGGCAACACCTACTGGCATCCCCGCGGCACGGGCGAGGACGCGGCCGCGATGGTGACCGGCGAGTTCCTCCCGCTTCTCGCGAAGGCGGGCCTGGACACGACGAAGGTCGCGTTCCTCGGCTGGTCGATGGGCGGCTACGGCGCCCTGCACCTCGGCGGCGCGCTGGGGGCGGCACGGGTCGCGTCGGTTGTGGCGGAGAGCCCGGCGATCTGGCACACCGCGAAGGAGGCCGCCCACGGCGCGTTCGACGGAGCGGCCGACTTCGCCGCGAACACGCCGTTCGGCCGCGAGGCGTCCCTCGCGGGGATCCCGCTGCGGGTCGACTGCGGCACCGGCGACGGCTTCTGCCCGAACGTGCAGGACTTCGTCGCGGGCCTTCATCCGCGTCCGGCGGGCGGCTTCACCCCGGAGGCCACGACCTCGACTACTGGCGCCGCGAGGCGCCCGCCCAGCTCGCGTTCGCCGCGTCCCACTTCGCCTGACGCCGCCGGGAAACCGGCGAGTACGCGGATTATCTGCGCTCTCGCCGGTTTCTGACCGATTATGGGCGTACTCGACCGTTGCCGGCCTGTCGACGGAGCACGCGGACAGTGGACTCGGAGGCGGTGCCTGTCCGATCATGTGCGTAGCCGACGGGGCGGAAGGAGAACACCATGACCATCGCAGTCACCGGCGTCACGGGCACGGTCGGCCGACTCGCCGCGTCCGAACTCGCCGACGCAGGCGTCCGCTTCCGCATGCTCGCGCGCTCCCCGGAGCGCGCCCCGCGCTTCCCCGACAGCGAGGTGGTGGCCTGCACGTACGGCGACGGCGACTCGGTGCGTGCCGCGCTGCAGGGCGTGGACGCCGTCCTCATGGTGTCCGCCGCCGAGAACGACCAGCGCCTGCGCGAGCACTTCGCGTTCGTGGACGCGGCAGCCCAAGCGGGTGTGCGGCACATCGTCTACACCTCATTCTTCGGCGCCGCGCCCGACGCCACATTCACGCTCGCGCGCGACCACTACGCCACAGAGGAGCGCATCAAGACGACCGGCATGGCGTTCACCTTCCTGCGCGACGACCTGTACCTCGACTTCGTGGAGTTCATGGTCGGCGACGATGGCGTGATCCGCGGCCCCGCCGGTCGCGGGAAAGCAGCCATGGTCGCCCGCGCGGATGTCGCCCGGGTGGCCGCGACCGTGCTCCAGCATCCCGAGCCGCACCGGGATGTCACCTACGACCTGACCGGGCCCGAGGACCTGACGATGGCGCAGGTCGCCGAGAAGCTGACCACGCACCTGGGTCGCGCCGTCTCGTTCCACGACGAGACGGTCGAGGAGGCGTACGCCTCGCGGAAGAAGTGGGACGCCCCGCAGTGGCAGTACGACGCGTGGGTTTCCACCTACACCGCGATCGCCGCAGGCGAGTTCGCCGGCCCGAGCGGCGATGTCGAGCGCGTCACCGGCCGCCGCCCGCTCTCACTCGACGAGTTCCTGACCACGCGCCCCGAATGAAACCGCCGAGTACGCAGAGAGTCTGCGTACTCGGCGGTTTCCGACCGGTTGTGCGCGTACTCGACGGCTGGTGGTGGTTTGTCGCGCAGAACGGTTGTCTCACTGGAGATGATCCGATTTGCGCGTACCGTCAAAAATTTGGGTTCTTTCAAAGAGAGCGCGGCCATGAGACGATCGATTCATGAAGGATTCTCACGCTATTGATGTCGCTGAGCCCGCGTCCGTTCACGGCCCTGGCCGTGCTCCTGCTGGAATCCCCCTGACGATCCGCCTCGGAGAGCGCGAATTCGCCGCCCTGGTCCGCATCGCCCGCCATCGGGAGACGACCGCGGCCGGTCTCGTCGAGCAGCTCGTGCTGCACGCGCTGAGCCGCGCCGACGTGCCGCCGCCCGCCGAGTCCCACCCCGCGCGCAAGCACACCACCTACGAGGAGGCGACGGCCGGCTTCCGCGCCGACGCACGGGTCGGTACCGCTCCCGACATGTGAGCGGCGCGCCTTCGGCGGCGTTCGGACCGCTACAGCTCGGAGTGCCCCAACAGGTGCACCGGGATGCCGAACGACAGCGCCACGCAGACGATCCCGGCGAAGAACACCACGCCCTGCCACGCCGGGAGGGTGTCCGCGAGGCCCAGCAGGAAGAGCCCCACCAGGAAGAGCAGGAAGCACAGGATGAATGCGATCACGTCGCCCATGCCGCAACTATCCACCCGGCTCCGGAGGTTGGCAAGAGCGTCTGCGCGCGCGATGCTGGCGAGGTGGTAGAGAACACGCGCCCGGGTCCGCTGCGGGCCGCGCTGCTCTTCGCCCGCCGGGCCGGCGTGCTCCTCGCCGACTACGAGTACGTGCTGCGGCACCAGCTCCGGGCGAACTTCGACCACGACCCTCCCGAGGCGCTCGTCGACGAGGCCGGGGAGGGCGAGCCCATCGTGCTGCTGCCCGGCATCTACGAGACCTGGCGCTTCCTGCACCCGCTGGCGCGCCGCCTCCACGCCGCCGGGCACCCCGTGCACGTCGTCACGTCTTTGGGCCACCTGGGCATGTCGCTCGAGGCGGCCGCCGACCAGGTGGAGGGCTACCTGCGCGAGCAGCACCTCAGCGGCGTGACCGTCGTCGCGCACAGCAAGGGCGGTCTCGTCGCCCGGCTGCTGCTCGGGAGGCCGGACGCGTCGGCGCGCATCCGCCGGGTGGTCGCGATCGCCACGCCGTTCTCCGGCTCGCCGCTCGCCGCCTGGGTGCCGTTCCCCGCGGTGCGCGCGCTGCGGCGCGGCCACCCCGATCTGCTGCGGCTGGCGGGTGACGGCGTGGACGTCGGCCGGGTCGTGTCGGTCTGGGGCTGGTACGACCCGCACATCCCGGGAGGCTGTGCGCTGCCGGGCGCGCGCAACCTCCGGATGCCGGTGGGCGGCCACTTCCGGATCCTCGGCAGCCCGACCGTCCTGGCGCTCGTGGACGAGCTCACGAGCGGATGAAGTCCCGGGTGACGACCCTGGTGCGCGCTCGTCGCGCGCCGCTATCCTCGGCGTCGTGACGCGGTCCGCAGCACCGGGCGGCCGCAGAGGGGGAGGACGACATGATGCGAACGATCCGGCGGGCGCCCGCTCGTCTCATCGGCGGCGGCCTTGTCGCCGCTGCGGCTCTCGCCTTCCTCGCCGGCTGCGCCGGCACCCCGAGCGGCGCGGCGCTCGTCGGCACCTGGGGCTCGACCGCCGCGTCGCAGCCGAATCTCACCATCGAGAACGACGGCGCCTTCTCCGGCACGGACGGCTGCAACCGGCTGACCGGCAAGGGCTCCGTCGACGGCGACACCATCACCTTCGGCCCGATCGCCAGCACCATGATGGCGTGCCAGGGCATCGACGAGTGGCTGGCGAAGGCGTCGAGCGGGACGGCGAAGGGCAGCACCCTGGTCGTCTACGACATCAACGGCAACGAGATCGGAAAGCTCGACAAGTCGAAGTGATCCGCTGCCGATAGGCAGGCCCCGCCGACCCGTGGCGGAGCCGAGGCAGAGAGGGGCGGCGCATGGCGCGGCTCGAGTCAGACATCCAGACGGCGAGCGGTGACACCCGGCTCGCCCCCGCCTACACCGGCCGCCTGTCGCGGAAGAGTCCTCCGGACTCCCTGCCGGACGACGCCACCGATCCGGCGAGCACATACCGGCTGATCCACGACGAGCTGCTCCTCGACGGCAGCTCGCGCCTCAACCTCGCGACCTTCGTCACGACGTGGATGGACCCGGAGGCCGAGATTCTGATGGCCGAGGCGTTCGACAAGAACATGATCGACAAGGACGAGTACCCGGCGACCGCGGCGATGGAGCGCCGCTGCGTCTCCATCGTCTCCGGCCTCTTCCACGCCGAGCCCGGCGAGCCGACCGGTGCCGCGACGATCGGGTCGAGCGAGGCCGTCATGCTCGCGGGCCTCGCGCTCAAGTGGCGCTGGCGGGCGAAGCGGGCCGGGGTCTCCGGAAGCGCCGAGCCGGGGGCGTGCCCAACCTGGTCCTCGGCTCGAACGTCCAGGTCGTGTGGGAGAAGTTCTGCCGCTACTTCGAGGTGGAGCCGCGCTACCTCCCGGTCGAGAAGGGCCGCTACGTCATCACACCGGAGCAGGTCACGGCGGCGGTCGACGAGAACACGATCGGGGTCGTCGGCATCCTCGGCACCACCTACACCGGCGAGCTGGAGCCGATCGCGGCGATCTGCGATGCGCTCGACACTCTCGCCGCCTCGGGCGGACCAGACGTGCCGGTGCACGTGGACGCGGCGAGCGGCGGCTTCGTGGTGCCCTTCCTGCACCCGCACCTGGAGTGGGACTTCCGCCTCCCGCGGGTGGTGTCGATCAACGTCAGCGGCCACAAGTACGGGCTGACCTATCCGGGGATCGGGTTCGTGGTGTGGCGCTCGCCGGAGCACCTGCCGGACGACCTGGTGTTCCGGGTCAACTACCTCGGCGGGGACATGCCCACGTTCACGCTGAACTTCTCCCGGCCCGGCAACCAGATCGTCGGTCAGTACTACAACTTCGTCCGGCTCGGCCGCTCGGGGTACACCGCGATCATGGAGGCGCTGCGGGACACGGCGCTGCTGATCTCGGACGGCCTGGCCGAGGACCCGGCGATCGAGGTCATCACCGACGGCTCCGCAATCCCGGTGATCTCGTTCGGGCTGAAGGAGGGCACGCCGTACACGGTCTTCCAGGTGTCGCACGAGCTCCGCGCCCGCGGTTGGCAGGTGCCCGCCTACACGATGCCGGACGACGCGACCGACGTCGCCGTGCTGCGGATCGTCGTGCGCGACGGCTTCAACGCCGACCTCGCCCAGGACCTCGTGAACGACATCCGCGCGGTGTGCGCCGAGCTGGGGGAGCAGGCCGAGAAGGCGGGCGAGACCGAGGTCGCCGCCAAAGCCACCGAGTCCGCGCGCACGCGGACGCACTTCGCGCACTAGCGAGCCGGTGTGAGCGACGGAGGGGGCGCCGGGGAGCGGAGAAGGCTTCTGCTCTCCGACGCCTCCTTCGCCGTGGGCTCGGTGTGCTTCGCGGTCGCCGCGCTGCCCTCCGTCGCCGCGGCGATCGGAGCGATCGTCACGAATGTCGTGTTCGTGGCCGGCTCGGTGTTCTTCACGCTCGGCGCGGGGCTGGCGCTCGGCGTGCCGAACCGGAGTTCGTCGGTCATCCAGTTCGTCGGGACGCTGTTCTTCAACGCGAGCACGTCGCTGGCCCTCGCCGCCGCCGTCCCCGCCGGTGCGGCCGGGGGACAGGCTGGCGTCCGGACGCTTACGGGTCGATCTGCTTCCTCGTCTCCAGCCTGATCGCCGTGGCGGCGGTGGCGCGGCAGCGCGGGTCGGCACGTGACAGGGCGGGAGCCGCGCTCAACCTGCTCGGCTCGGTGCTGTTCGGCTTCGCGGCCGTGGGGGCGTTCGAACTGCCCGGGACGGACGCCCTCCTGAGTCCGTTCTGGACCGGGGCGGGGACGGTCGGGGGCGCGGTGTGCTTCCTCGCCGCCGCTGTCATGGGTCTGCTGCCAGCGCCCGAGGCTCAGCGCGCGGCGACGGTCTCGAAGTAGGAGCCGGACGCGAGGTCCTCCAGCAGGGTCGGCCCGGTGGGCGTCCAGCCGTAGCGTTCGCGGGTGAGCGCGCTGGAGGCCGGGATGTCCATCCCGAAGAACCGGCCGATCCAGCCGAAGTGCGCGTCGACGTCGTCCGGCGCGATGGACTCGACGGGGAGGCCGAGCCCTTCGCCGATCGCGGCGGCGATGTCGCGGGCCGGGATGCCCTCCTCGCCGACCGCGTGCACGCGTGCCGCTGGAGGCGCCTGCTCCAGCGCCAGCCGCACCAGCCGGGCGGCGTCGAGCCGGTGGACGGCCGGCCAGCGGTTGGAGCCGTCGCCGACGTAGCCGGCGACGCCCTTCTCGCGGGCGACACGGACAAGCTCGGCGCTGAAGCCGTGGTCGCCGCGGCCGTGGACAGTCGGCGAGAACCGCAGCGCGACCGGCCGCACACCGCGGTCGGCGTACTCGAAGGCGAACGCTTCGCCGCCGCCGCGCGGGGCGTCGGGACCGACGTAGGGCGACGGGACGTCCTCGGTGAGAACCTCGCCGGGGCGCGCCACGATGCCCGACGCGAACAGGAACGGCCGGTCGGACCCGGCCAACTCGTCGCCGATGGTCGCGACCACGGCGCGCTCGGTGCGGCCGGCGCCGGCGTAATCGGAGAAGTCGTGCTTGAAGCCGAGGTGGATGACCGCGTCGGACGCCGCGGCGGCGGAGCGGATGCTCTCCAGGTCGTCGAGCGAGCCGGCGATCGCGGTCGCGCCGGTGGCGCGGATGCGCTCGGCGGACGCCTCGGAGCGGGCGAGGCCGGTCACCTCGCGGCCGGCGGAGAGGAGTTCGGGGACGACGGCGGAGCCGATCCAGCCGGATGCTCCGGTGACGAAGACGCGCATGGGAATGACCTCCCGAGTCATGGGATCGTGGATGGTGTGGATGATGTCAGTGACTGTCGTCAGTGACTGACATCACGATAACACCGATGTCAGCAACTGTCATCACCTCGCCGGAAACCGTTAGAATGACGGCGTGGGACGCTGGACACCGGATGCGCGCGGTCGCTTGGAGCGGGCGGCCATCGAGCTGTACGCCGAGCGCGGTTTCGAGGGGACCACCGTCGCCGACATCGCCGAGCGCGCGGGCGTCACCGAGCGCACCTTCTTCCGGCACTACGCCGACAAGCGCGAGGTGCTCTTCGCCGGGTCGACCGCGCTGCAGGACGCCGTGCTCGCCGCCATCGCCGCCGCCCCCGAGGACGCGCCGCCGTTCGCCGTCGCCGGCGCGGGCATGCGAGCCGCCGCCGCGCTGATCGACAGCCGAGGTGCGGACTTCCCACGCCGCCGATCCGCCGTGATCGCGGCCAACCCGAGCCTGCAGGAGCGCGAGCTGCTCAAGCTGGCCTCGCTCGCCACCGCGTCCGGCGAGGCGCTGCGCGCCCGCGGTGTCGCGGAACCGGCCGCGAGCCTCGCGGGCCAGGCCGCCGTCGGCGCGTTCCACGTGGGCTTCGCCCAGTGGATCGCAGGCCCCGCCGACGCGACCCTCACCTCCCACGTCGATCAGGCGCTCGCGACCCTCCCCACCCTCGCCTAACCTCGCGCCACCCGGCCGACAGGGGTCGCAGCACGCCGCTTCGCGCCGCCCATAACGGCGTGTTGCGACCCCTGTTGGATCGGTCTGGCTACGCGAGGGCGCGGTCGATCGCGGCCAGCTCGTCGGCGGTCAGGGCGGGCGCGTCCACCGCGCCGAGGTTCTGCTCGAGCTGAGCGACGCTGCTCGCACCGATGATCGCGGACACCACCACCGGATTCCGCAGTACCCACTGGAGTGCGAGCTGCGCCAGGGTCTGCCCGCGCCCGGCGGCGATCTCGTCGAGCGCCCGCACCGTCGTCAGCACCCCCCGGTCAGATCCGACTCGTGCAGGGACACGCTCGTGACCGCGCGGGAGCCCCCGGGCACACCGTTGAGGTAGCGGTCGGTCAGCATCCCCTGAGCAAGCGGCGAGAACACGATCGCCGCAGCGCCCGCGGCCTCCACGGCGTCCAGGATGCCGTCCTCCACGTGCCGGTCGAACATCGAGTAGCGCGGCTGGTGCAGCAGCAACGGGGTCCCGGCCGCGGTGAGCAGATCTGCGGCGGCGGCGGTCTGCGCGGCGTCGTAGTTGGACACACCGGTGTAGAGCGTCTTGCCCTGCGCGACGGCCGTGGTCAGCGCACCCATCGTCTCCTCCAGCGGCGTCTGCGGGTCCGGGCGGTGATGGTAGAACACGTCCACGTACTCCAGCCCCAGCCGGCGGAGGCTCTGGTCGAGGGACGACAGCAGGTACTTCCGCGAGCCGGAGTCGCCGTACGGCCCCGGCCACATCAGGTAGCCGGCCTTGGTCGACACCACGATCTCGTCCCGGTACGCGCGGAGGTCGGTGGCGAGGATGCGGCCGAAGAACTCCTCGGCGGCGCCCGGAGGCGGCCCGTAGTTGTTGGCGAGGTCGAAGTGCGTCACGCCCAGGTCGAAGGCCCGCAGCACGATCTCGCGCTGGGTGTCGAACGACCGCGCGGTGCCGAAGTTCTGCCACAGCCCGAGCGAGAGCGGCGGGAGCTGGAGGCCGCTGCGTCCGGCGCGGCGGTAGGGCATCGAGTCGTAGCGGGCCGGCTCGGCGACGAAAGGTGTGGGCATGGGGCAAGCCTAGAGGGCGCGACCGCCGCTACCGTTGGCGTGTGAGCGGGGTGACCGGAGGCCGGATCGCGCGGGTGGCGTCGCGCGTGTCCACGATCGAGCTGCTGTTCGACCTGGTGTTCGTGTTCACGATCGGCCAGCTGACTGCCGTGATCGTGCAGAACCCCGGCGTGGAGTCCGTGCTGCGGGCCGCCGCCATCCTCGCCGTCGTGTGGTGGATGTACGACGCCTTCGCGTGGCTCACCAACCAGGCCGTGCCCGACACCGTCCCCGTCCGGCTGCTGCTGATCGCGGCGATGGCCGCGTTCCTCGTGCTGTCGCTCGCCATCCCTGACGTCTTCACCGGTTCGGGTGTGCTCTTCGGGGTCGCCTACCTGACGGTCGTGGTCATCCACTCCGGGCTCTTCATCGCGAGGGGAGGCCGCGGCTCCGTGCGCGTGATGCTGCGCATCGGCCCGCTGAACGCCGTTGCGGCTCTGCTGCTGATCACCTCCGGTTACGCCACCGGCTGGCTGGAGTGGGTGCTGTTCCTCGCCCCGCTCGTGCTCTTCCTGGTGGGCGGTCTGCTCGCGCGGTCGAGCCCGTTCGCGATCGGCGCCTCGCACTTCGTGGAGCGGCACGGCCTCCTGATGATCATCGCGTTCGGCGAGTCGATCGTGTCGGTCGGCGCGGGGCTGTCCGCGTCGGGGCTGCGCCCGCAGGTGGTCATCGGCGCCGTGGCCACGGTCGCGATGGTCGCGGCGCTGTGGTGGTGCTACTTCTCCGGCGACGACGAGCGCGCCGAGCGGTCGTTCGGGAGGGCCACCGGACGGCGCGGCACGACCCTCGCGCTCACCGCCTACTACGTCGCCCACTTCGTGATGCTGTTCGGCCTCGTCGGGGTCGCCGCCGGCCTCCACCTCTCCCTGGAAGACGCCTTCGCGCCCGTGACGCCCGCCGCGGCCTGGCTGCTCTCCGGTGGCGTCGCCGTCTACCTCGTGGGCGATGCGGAGTACCGCCGCGAGCTGCGGCTGGGCCCCTGGGCCTACCGGCTCGTCGGGGCGGCGGGGACCCTCGTGGCCGGCTTCCTCGCGGCGTGGATGCTGCCGCTGCGGGCCGGAGGGCTGCCCGGCATCGCGCTCATCGGGGCGCTGCTGGCGATCGTCGTCCTCGTGCTGGTAGCCGAGCGCGCCCGGCGCTGACCGGCCGCCGTCCGACCCGCTGAGTAGCATGCGGGGCACGGACGCGCTCGCCGCCTACTTCGGCCAGGACGGCTCGAATGTCGCCGTCAGGCTCGCCGGCCCGGCTCGACGACGGCGCCTGGAACTGCTGGGCCGAGCACGGCGCGCGGGTCTCGTCGTTCCACTCCACGATCTGCGCGGTGGAGGGCCTGGCAGCGTGGAATGCGACCGGCCGGGGCGACGCGTCGGCGCCCGTTACCCGCGCCTCGCGGAGGCCGTCGAACTGCTGCGCGGCAAGGCCGACGCCGATGGGCTCCGGAGCCTGGAGAACCGGCACGAGGGTCCGGCCTGGTTCGACTTCGGCGACGACGAGGGGATGCCGAGCCGGTGGCTCACACTCCGCGCACTGCGCGTGCTGGGGCGGTCGGACGCGGGGACGCCCGCGGTCTCACTCAGACCGACGTGGTCGCCGCCTCCGCCAGGTGGTCCTTCGGCAGCCTCCGCACCTTCTGGCGCCGCTTCCGCCGGTCCGGGATCATCGACCGCATCTCCTCCAGCTTGCCGAAGCAGAGCAGCCGGTCGCCGGCCTGCAGCTCCACACCGCTGCGCGGGTTCGGGATGACCGTCGCGCCGCGGTGCAGCGTGAGCACCGTGATGTCGCGCTCCCACAGGCCGGCCTCCTTGATCGTCTTGCCGACCAGGTCCGCGTTGCCGTGCACGAGCAGCTCGGCGACGCCGTAGCCGCGCGAGACGCTGAGCCGCTGGCGCACGTCGATCTCGGGGAACGCCACCTGGTTGTCGATGAAGTCGATGATCGCGCCGGCGACGTCGAGGCCGGTGGCGCGCTCGATGCCTTCCAGGCCGGGCGAGGAGTTGACCTCCATGACGAGCGGCCCCTCGTTGCCCTCCAGCATGTCGACGCCGGCCACGCGGAGGCCCATGATCTGGGCCGACCGCACCGCGGCCTCTTCGTACTCCGGGGTCAGCTCCACCTTCTGGACGGTGCCGCCACGGTGCACGTTGGAGCGGAACTCGTCGCCGCTCGCCACCCGCCGCATCGCCGCCACCACCCGGTCGCCGACGACGAGCGCACGGATGTCGCGGCCGCGGCTCTCCGAGATGAAGCTCTGGATGAGCACGTTCTGCTTGGTCGAGTGCAGCGTCTCCACGATCGACTCGGCGATCTTCGCCTCGGGGGCGAGGATGACGCCGATGCCCTGGGTGCCCTCCAGCAGCTTGATCACGACAGGCGCCCCGCCGACCTGCTCGATCGCCATGCGCACGTCGGCGCGGCTGTTCACGAACGTGGTCGCCGGCATCCCGATGTTGTGCCGGGACAGGATCTGGTTGGCCCGCAGCTTGTCGCGGGAGTTGGTGATGCCGTTCGCGGTGTTGGGCGTGTAGACGTCCATCTGCTCGAACTGGCGCACGACGGCCGTGCCGTAGTAGGTGATCGAGTTGCCGATACGCGGCAGGACGGCGTCGTAGTCGGACAGCAGCCGGCCGCGGTACTGCAGGTCGGGCTCCTCGCCGGAGAGGTCGATCGCGAAGCGGAGCGTGTTCAGCACCTTGACGGTGTGGCCGCGGTCGCGCGCGGCCGCACGCAGCCGCTGGGTCGAGTACGCGTGCGGAGCGCGGGAAAGGATGGCGAGCTTCATCGATGGATCCTGCAAAGATAGGGGAATGGCCGGTGATCTCCATTCAAACACCCTCGTCGTGGGGTGGCGTGAATGGGCGAGCCTGCCCAGCATCGGCATTCCGTGGATCAAAGTCAAGATCGACACCGGGGCCCGCAGCTCGGCCCTGCACGCGTTCGACCTGGAGGAGCTCCCGGATGACCGGGTGCGCTTCACGGTGCACCCCTGGCAGGACGCCGATGCCGACCCGGTGGTGGTCGAGGTCCCCATCCACGACCGTCGCGCCGTGCGCAGCTCGTCGGGCCACAGCGAGGACCGGATCGTCGTGCTGCTGGAGCTCGTGCTCGCCGGCCGGACCGTCCTCGCCGAGACCACGCTGAGCAACCGCGACCAGATGGGCTTCCGGATGCTCGTCGGCCGCGAGGCCCTCCGCCAGGGCTTCGTCGTCGACCCGGGCCGCTCGTTCCTCGCGGGGCGGGCGCCGCGGGAGGTGCGGCGCCGGAACCGTGGCAGGACGGCGGAGCCGGCGCCGAGGGAGCCTGCGAGCGAGGACCCAGCCGGATGACGCGCACGGCCGCGTCGTTCAGCCGCGGCCTCGCGCTCCTCGTCGCCGCCACGTTCTTCATGGAGAACCTGGACGGCACGATCATCCAGACCGCCGCCCCCACCATGGCGCGCGAGTTCGGCGTCGCCCCGGCGGACGTGAGCGTCGCGATGGTCGCCTACCTGCTGGCCGTGGCCGCGGGCATCCCCGCGACCGGCTGGCTGTCCCGCCGGCTCGGGATCCGGCCGGTGCTGCTGACCGCGATCGTCGTGTTCACGCTCGCGTCGCTGCTCTGCGCGTTCGCGCCGTCGCTGACGCTGCTGACCGTCGCGCGCGTGCTGCAGGGCATCGGCGGCGCGCTGATGGTGCCGGTCGGGAGGCTGGCCGTGCTGCGCGACACCGACCCGGTCGACCTCCTCGACGCGATCGCCTACCTGACCTGGCCCGCGCTGATCGCCCCGGTGATCGCGCCCGCGCTCGGCGGCATCCTTTCGGACACGATCGGCTGGCGCTGGATCTTCCTCATCAACCTCCCGTTCGGCGTCGCCGCGATCGTGACAGGGCTGGTGCTCGTGCCGCACACCGAACGGCAGCGCGACTTCCCGTTCGACGGGCGCGGCTACGCGGCGATCGCGCTCGCGCTGGTGCTGCTGACCGCGGGCGCGGAGGGGCTGAGCGCCGAGGACGGCCGGCTGCAGCTCACCGGCGGCGCGGCCATCCTCGTGGCCATCGCGATCGGCTGGGCCGCCATCTCGCGGTCGCGCGGACGCGAGCACGCGCTGTTCGACTGGAGCGTGCTTCGGCTGCACTCGTTCCGCGCCGGGAACATCAGCGGCGGCGTCTACCGGATGATCATCACGGGCGCGCCGTTCCTGTTCACGCTGTTGTTCCAGCTCGCGTACGGCTGGTCCGCGACCGTCGCCGGTCTCACCGTCATCGCGATCTTCGTCGGGAACCTGGCGATCAAGCCGTTCACGACGCCGCTCATCCGCCGATTCGGTTTCCGCACCGTGCTGATCTGGTCGAACCTGCTCGGGATGCTGGTGCTCGCCGCGTTCGTCGGTATCGGTCCGGCGGCGCCGCTGCCGGTGCTGCTCCTGCTGCTGGTCGCGAGCGGCGTGTTCCGGTCGATCGGGTTCAGCGCCTACAACACGCTCCAGTTCGCGGACGTGGAGGCCACCGACACCAACAACGCGAACACGCTCGCGTCCGCGCTCCAGCAGGTCGCGACGGCGCTGGGCCTCGCGGTCGTGGCCGTTTTCGTGCGCGCCTCCACGGCGGTGTCGGAGGGTGTTACGGGCTCAGCGCTGCCCGGCTATCACTGGGCCTTCGCGCTGGCCGCCGCGCTGCTGCTCATCCCGCTCGCCGGAGCCTTCCAGCTCCCGCACAACGCCGGCGCCCGCGCGACGGCCCGCCGCTGACGTTCCACCTCCTCAGCCGGCGGTGGTGGCGCGCTCAGCGGAGCCGCCCTCACCCGCGTCGCCAACGGAGGAGATCCCGGCCCTCCCTGCCCGGTACTCCTCCGTTGCCTGCCGTCCCCCGGCGTGTCGCCCCACATCTCCTCCGTTGCCCGCGCCCGTCGCTAACGGAGGAGATCGCAGGCGACACGCCGTGCGTGAACAGCTAACGGAGGAGATGCGGGGCGGGGGAGGTCATGGCTCCTCCGTTGGCGACGTGGGGAGGAGGGGAGGAGGGGACTGGGTGGGGTGCTACTCGCGGAGCAGGGCGCGGAGGGTGGCGATGGTGTCGGCCTCGGCCGCGGGCTTGTCGTCGCGGTAGCGCTTGACCCGGGCGAAGCGCAGGGCGATGCCGCCGGGGTAGCGCGACGAACGCTGGACGCCGTCGATCGCGATCTCGACCACGGTCGTCGGCGCCACCCAGACCGTGCCCGGTGTGCGGCGCACCTCGATCTTCTGGAACTCCTCGGTCTGCCAGCGCAGCAGCTCGTCGGTGAGGCCCTTGAACGTCTTGCCGACCATCACGAAGCCGCCCGGCTCGCCGAACGCTCCGTTCGGGTCGCGCGCGCCGAGGTGGAGGTTGGAGAGCATCCCGACCCGCCGCCCCGAACCCCACTCGCAGGCGAGCACGACCAGGTCGTAGGTGAGCACCGGCTTGACCTTGATCCAGCTCGCGCCGCGGCGCCCGGCGGCGTACGGCGAGTCGATCGCCTTGACGACCACCCCCTCCTGGCCGGCGGCGAGGGCGTCGTGGGAGACGCGCTCGGCCTCGTCCGGGTCATCGGTGACCTCGCCGGGGATGCGGTGCTCGCCCGCGACGCGCTCCAGCTCCGCGAGCCGGACCGACAGCGGCTCGTCCAGCAGGTCGCGCCCATCCACATGGAGGATGTCGAAGAACCACGGGTGCAGCAGGGTGTCCCGCTGTGCTTCGGGGTCCTCCGTCGCAGGCTCCCTCGGCGCTGGGGTCGCGGTGTCGCTCCGCGTTACCTCGGAGCTCCACCGCGCGAAGCGGCTCATCGTCTCCTGGAACGGGCGCGGGCCGCCGTCCTCGTCCAGCGCGAGGGTCTCGCCGTCGAGGACGAGGTCGCGCGCGGGCAGCCGGCGCACGATCTCCACCACCTCCGGGACGCGGTGGGTGATATCGGCGAGCGTACGGGTGAAGACGCGCACGCTGTCGCCGGACCGGTGCACCTGGATGCGCGCGCCGTCGAGCTTGTACTCGACCGACGCGCGGCCGGTCGTCGCCAGCGCGGCCGCGGCGGAGGGTGCGGTCGCCGCGAGCATCGGCAGCACCGGCCGCCCGACGACCAGGCCGACCGAGGCGAGCTCTTCGGCCGTGCCGGTCAGCGCCAGCACCGCCGACGCGCCGAGGTCGCCGGTGAGCATGGCGGCCCGCCGCACGTCCGGCCCCGGCCGGTCGGCGGTGCGGGCGATCGCGTCGAGGAGGACGCCCTCCAGAGCGCCGGTGCGCATCTCGCCGAGCAGGACGCGGGCCAGGAGGTCCTGCTCGCCCGCCGTCGCGCGCACCGCGAAGTCGCGCAGTGCGGCGCTGCGGTCGCGCGCGGAGCCCTCCCCGCCGAGCGCGGCGAGCTCGCCGAGCAGCGCGTCCAGGTCGAGAACAGTGAGTGTCGGAGTGTCTGCGGGTTCGCCGAGGACCGCGCCGACGCTGCGCCACCCGACGCCGACCCGGCCCTGCCGCGGCTTGCCGACCAGGAACCCGACCGTCGGGGCGATCTCGCCGGGCTGCAGGTCGCCGAGCAGGCCCGCGAGCGCGTCGACCTTGGCCAGTCGCGAGCGCGTACCCGCGACGGTCTCGAGCGTGGTGACGATCGTGTCGAGGAGCACAGGCCCAGTGTGCCACCGGCCGCCGACGCCGGCGGCCTCCCGCTCAGTTCGCCGGCGTCGCGATCCCGCGCCCGAACGTGATGGCCCGCACGATCTGCACGATCCCGAGCACGATGAGGCTGATGCCCGCGAGGATGAACAGCAGCACGATCCCCCACAGCGGGGTCAGCAGCAGGACGATGCCGGCGACGATGCTCAGGATGCCGAAGAAGATCGACCAGCCGCGCGAGGGCGCGTCCCCGAGCTGGGCGAACGTCATCGCGCCCTCCACGATCCAGGCGATGCCGACCAGGATCCCGATGAACACCGCGAGGAACGCCGTCGTGCCCGCCAGATTGGCGAATGCCACGATCGCGCCGATGATCAGCAGGATGCCGAAGGCGATGTCGAGCGCCCTCGCACCGCCGCGGATCCCGCGGGCGAAGATGCCGATGCTGAGGTAGGCGATGCCCGAGATCAGCAGCGAGATGGCGATCAGGACGGTGAGGCCGACCGCGGCGGTCCTCGGCCAGAAGACGATGATGACGCCGATGATCAGGGCGACGGCGCCGCTGATCCCGAGCGCCACGCGTACGCTGTTGATGGCTGCCTTCGTCAGGTCCTGCCCGTCGAGGGAGAACGACGCGAACGCGGATGGTTGAGTGCTGGACATGCTCGGAAGGTAGCGCTGCGGAACCGCGCCTGTCTAGAGTCTTCGGACGATCGTGAAATGAAATGTCGTGCGCCTGACCGTCAGTAGTCCTCGCGTCCCTCGCCGAGCACGGACAGTGTGTCCTGGTCCTTCGACCAGTCCTGCAGGGCGCGTTCGAGCTGGCGGCGCGTCCAGTCGGGGGTGACCTCGCCGGCGTCCACTGCGGCGAGCCGGTCGAGGCGCTCGGCCGCCGACCCCTCGAGATCGTCCATCATCGTTCCCCTCTCGCGAATCGTGACCGTCCGGCGGCGGGTGGGACCAGCCGCTGTCTGCTTGGCGCTGCCCGTGGGGCGGACCGCCTGAAACCCGGTGCTCCCGCTCTTGTCTCACGGCTCGGCCGGACGGCCTGGCCCGCCGCTGGACTCATGGTGCACCCGCCAGGGCCGCTCGCGGTAGCCCGCGCACACTCCATACCGGTCGGTATGCTCCTCGGTTACCTCGATGGCCCGACGGCTTCAAGTGCTCTTCGCGACCTCGCAGAGGGTACGGACGGGAGGTCCAGGCGGGTTCCGTAACGTCGCCGAATGCCCTCGGTCGACCCAGGCCGGCACCCCTGCCGGCCTCGTCGTGGGCAACGGAAAGGATCCACGTGAAGAACACCATCCAGAACACCTCCGGAACCACTCGCACTGCGTTCGGCGCTCGTCGCGTCGTCATCGGCGCCGCCTCGATCGTGGCGGCTGGAGCGCTCATCGGCGTGGGGGCGCAGGGGGCTTTCGCAGCCACCGGCGACACCGGTGCTGCGGGCTCCGGCTCGGCGACGGCCTCCACCTCGACGTCCACTCCGGGCGTCTCGGGCTCTGCGTCGGCCGGAGGTTCGGCCTCGTTCGACCTCGACCACGGCCACTCGCTGTTCGGCCAGGTCCACGCGCTCTTCAACGGCCACATCAACGGCGCCAAGGCGCAGCAGCTCGCGAAGAAGATCGTCGCGGACACCCCGGTCTTCTCGCTGCTGCCCGACACCCTGCAGCGCGACCTGAAGACGCTGGCCACCGCTGCGTCCCAGGACCGCACCGCCGACGCCAAGAAGCTCGTCTCGACCGCGCTGAACGGCGGCTACGGCAGCGCCGTCCAGAAGCTCGCCGACCAGCTCAAGGGCTCGACTTCGGCCCGTGGCTCGGAGCACAGCGACGCCCAGGGCGGCCTCGACCTGAAGGACCTCGACGTGAAGGGCCTCCTCGCCGGCCTGCAGGGCGGCGACCTCCTCGGCTCGACGTCGGGCGCAGGCTCGCAGCTCAGCACGGAGATCACGAGCATCGCCTCCACCGTGACCGGCGACAGCCAGCTCGCGTCGAAGCTCCCGGACTCGCTGCGCACCGACCTGTCGCAGCTCGCGTCCGCTCCGGCCTCCGAGCAGACGGCCGACCTCGAGCACCTCGCGACCACCGCCCTGAGCGGCGGCTACGGCTCGCAGGTGCAGCAGGTCGCCGACCAGATCGAGTCGGCGGTCACCGCGGCCCACTAAGGCCCGCAGACGCTTTCGCGCCCTCGCCTCCTCCCTACCGGACGGAGGGCCCCTGAGGACGCAGCGCTTTCGCGCCCTCGCCTCCTCCCTACCGGACGGAGGCGAGGGCGCGTTTCGCGTCTCCGGGCGCTTCCCGCGGAATCGTTCGCGAGACGGATGCCGCCGGGCCGCCTGGGGGCGCATCATGCGAGCATGTGGGTTCGCAGGATCATCGTCGCCGTCGCCGCCTATGCGCTCTTCGCGGGCGGCCTCGCCACGCTTTACATCGTCGAGCAGCAGACCGGCCGCAACGCGGTGGAGGACGCCCCGCGCGCGCTCCTCTCCACCGGGGCGGCGACGGCCGCCTCCCCGCAGCCACGCCGCGTCGACCTCGCCTCCGGGCTCGGCACGTTCTGGGTGCGCTACGACGCGCACGACGCCCCGGCTGCCGGGAACGGCTACCTCGACGGCGCACTCGCCCAGGTGCCGCGCGGCGTCCTGGACACCGCGAAGGCGACCGGGGAGGACGCCGTGAGCTGGGAGCCGCAGCAGGGGCTCCGTTTCGCGATCGTCGCGAAGCCCGACGGGTCAGGCGTGCTCGTCGCCGGCCAGTCCCTTCAGCGCACTGAGGAGCGCGCGACGCGCACGCTGCTCTACATCGCCCTGGCCCTCATCGCGGGCGCCGTCGTCGTGGCTGCGGCTGTCACCGCCGACGCCCTCCTGGGAGCCACGCGTCAGCGTCGCCCCCTCGAATAGCCCACCATCCGTCCGCGAAAGGGGTCGCAACACGCCGTTATCCGCGCCCCTTTGCGGCGTGTTGCGACCCCCATCCGATGCAGTCAGCGGCGCTTGACCCCGTAGCGGTGCTCGGGGCGGCCGGTGGCGCCGTAGCGGAGCTCCAGCTTCAGGACGTCGCTCTGCTCGAGCTGGGTGAGCGCGCGCTGCGCGGTCGTGCGGCTGATCCCGACCGCCGCGGCCACCTCGTTCGCCGACAGACTCCCGTCGCCGGCCGCGACCGCGTCATAGACCGACTGGAGGGTCGGCGCCAGCCGGCGCAGCTCCTCCGCCTGGCCGATCGTGGCCGGCCGCAACAGGTCGAAGACCCGGTCGATGTCGTGCTGCGTCGGCTCGTCGGGGAAACCGCCCAGATCCTCGTTCGCCCGCCGGAAGGCCTGGAGCCGCTCCGCGAGCTGTGCGAACCCGAAGGGCTTCACCAGGTAGTGCAGGGCGCCGAGCTGGACGGCTTTGCGCACGGTGGCGATGTCGTTCGCCGCCGAGATGACGATCACCGCGGGCGCTGAGGGCTCGCCGAGCAGGTCCCGGACGACCTGGAGGCCGTCCCCGTCGGGCAGGTAGACGTCCATCAGAACGAGGTCCGGTCGCAGCTCGCCGGCGAGGCGGAGGGCGTCGGCCGCGGTGTGCGCCTGGCCGGCGACGCGGAAGCCGGGGACGGCCTCCACGAACCCGACGTGCACGGAGGCGACCCGGTAGTCGTCGTCGACCACCAGCACGCTCAGCGACGGCGACGGCGACGGCGACGGCGACCTCGACGGTGTCGGGGGTTGCGTGCTCATCGTGCGGCTCCTTCCCTGCGTGCGGGAGCGGAGGCCTCCACGACCGTGTGACGCGGCAGGACGATCGTGAACGTGGCGCCCGGGCCTCCCGACACCGTCACCGTCCCGCCGAGTTTGGTCGCCGTCGAGTGCACGAGCGACAGCCCGAGCCCGCTGTGCCGCACGAGCGAGCCGCGCTTGGTCGTGTAGCCGTTCTCGAAGATCCGCGGCAGTTCGGTGCTCGGGACGCCGGGGCCGTTGTCGGCCACGCGCACGGTCACGGACTCCGCCGTCTCGACCACGCTGACGACGACCCGGCGCGGCGCGGGCGCACCGGAGAGGGCGTCGAACGCGTTGTCGATCAGGTTGCCGAGGATGGTGGTCAGCGCCTGGACCCGCTCCGGAGCCTCGCCGAGGTCGGTGTCCGGTGCGATCACCAGGTCGATCCCTCGCTCGTTCGCCTCGGCGGCCTTGCCGAGCAGGAGGCCGACGATCATCGGCGAGCCGATGTGCGAGCGGAGGGTCGCGTCGAGGTCGGCGGTGGTGCCGCGGATCTCGTTGAGGTATTCCAGCGCCTCCTTGGTCCGGCCCAGCTCCAGGAGCCCGGACACGGCGTGCATGCGGTTGGAGAACTCGTGCTGCTGGGCCCGGATGGACTCGCTGAAGCTGCGCTCGCCGTCCAGCTCGCGGGTGAGGCCGATCAGCTCGGTGCGGTCCTGGAGGGTGAACACCGCGCCGTGCGGACGGCCGCCGAGCCTGACCGGCATGCGGTTGATCACGAGGATGTGGTCGTCCGTGATCGCGATCGCGTCCTTGACCTCGGACGTGCCGGTGAGGGTGTCGCGGATGGGACCGGCGACGAGCACGTCCTCCAGCAGCCGTCCTCTGGCGCCCTCCGGCAGCCGCAACAGCCGTTGGGCCTCGTCGTTGACGACGGTGATCCGGCCGGCCGGGTCGATGGCGATGACGCCCTCCCGGATGCCGTGCAGCGTGGCCTCCCGCTCCTGCAACAGGCGGGCGATCTCGTCGAGCTCGAGCCCGAAGGTGCGGCGTTTCAGCAGGCTGGCGAGGGCGAAGGAGGCCACGGCTCCGATCGCCAGGGCGAGGACGAGCCACGCGGCATACGTCGGCAGCTCGCGCAACAACTCCTCGGCGACGGAGCTCTCGCGGATCCCGACGGAGACCTCGCCCACGATCGAGCTGGACGCGGGCGCGTAGAGCGGCACCCGCGCGTTCGCAGTGGGTCCGGTGGAGCCCGAGTTCGTCCCCATGTGCACCTTGCCGTCGCCGGCGACGAACGGCTCCCCGACCTTCTGGCCGATCAGCGCGGGGTCGGGGTGCGAATGCCGGACACGGTTCCTGTCGATCACCACGACGTAGGCGGCGCCCGTGCTGTTCGCGGTCTGCGACGCGAGGTTCTGCACCGTCGCGTCGCAGCCCGGGCCGCCGTTCGCCATGCAGCGCTGGATGTCCGGGATGCCCGCGAACGTCTGCGCGATGGATGCGGCCCGCGCCTGGTAGTCGGCGTCGAGGTTGTTGCGGGCGGTCTGGGCCAGGAGGAGGAAGCCGACCAGCATCGAGACGGCCAGGATCGCCAATTGAGCCAGGAGTATCTGGCTCGAGAGTCGTCTGATCCGTCGTCGCATCATTCGAGATTGTGTCATCTCCTGCTGGGGACCAGGTGCGCGCAGAACGCGCAAAACCTGCGGCAACGCACACAACGCGGCGAATCGGGCGCAAGCGAGACAGCAGGCCGCCGTCGGCGGAGCATCGATGTTCACACGGACCGGTGGGAAACACTCCGCCGGACAGGCACACGAAACTCGTGCATCCGAAGACAGAGAGGTCTTGAACCCATGGGCGAACCCCGACCCAGAAGCGCCGCCACCGCCGCACCTGCGGAGGACGTGCCGGCGCGCATCGACATCGTCGGTCTGACGAAACGCTTCCTGACGCCGAAGGGTGAGACCTTCACGGCCATCCGCGACGTGACGCTCACCGTCGAACCCGGCCAGTTCTGCGCCATCGTCGGCCCCACCGGCTGCGGAAAGTCCACCACGCTCGCGCAGGTCTCCGGGCTGGAGCGCCCGAGCGCCGGCTCGGTCAGCGTCGGCGGCCGGATCGTGGACGGCATCACCAGCGGCGTGAGCTACATGTTCCAGGCCGACTCCCTCTTCCCCTGGAAGACCGTGCTGGCAAATGTGATGATCGGCCCCATCCTCCTCGGCACGCCGAAGAAGGAGGCCACTGCGCTGGCGCTCGACTGGCTGCGCCGGGTCGGACTCGCCGGCTTCGAGGACCGCTACCCGCACCAGCTCTCCGGCGGCATGCGCAAGCGCGTCGCGATGGCGGCCGCGCTGATCAACAACCCGCGCATCCTGCTCATGGACGAGCCGTTCGGCGCGCTCGACGTGCAGACGAAGGCGATCATGCAGACCGAGCTGCTCACCCTGTGGGAGGAGCTGCGGCCGTCGGTGCTGTTCATCACGCACGACCTCGACGAGGCCGTCGCGCTGTCCGACCGCGTGGTCATCATGACCAGCAGCCCGGGGACCGTCAAGGACGTCTTCGACATCGACCTGCCGCGACCGCGCGGCAACGTTCAGGAGATCCGGCACGAGGAGAAGTTCCTCGACATCCAGGGCCGGATCTGGGAGTCGCTCCGTGACGAGGTCACGCGGGCTTACGAGCAGACGGCAGGAGCGGCGGCGTGACCACCATGACGATCGCAGAGAAGAACAACGCAGACAACAAGAACGGCAGTGGCGGCAACGCCGCGAAGAAGCCATCCGCCCCTCTCGCCGAGCGCGAGACCGAGCTCCGCGTCGCGGGCCGCCGCGCGCACAGCCGCCGGGTCGCCTGGATCTGGACGGGACGCGTCGCCGTCGCCGTCGTGGTCATCGGCGGCTGGCAGTGGTTCACCTCCGCGGGCTGGGTCGACAAGTTCTTCTACGGCCAGCCGTCCGGTATCTGGGACAGCCTCGTGCGCCTGTTCACGCAGGGCACGGCGTTCGGGACCATCTGGGAGAACCTGTGGATCACCGTCCAGGAGGCCTTCCTCGGCTTCCTGCTCGGCACCGCGCTGGGCGTCGTCTTCGGCATCCTGCTGGGGTCCAACCGCTACCTCGCCTCGGTCTTCGGCCCGTACATCAAGGTCGTGAACTCGATCCCCCGCATCGTCCTCGGCTCGATCTTCATCGTCGCCTTCGGCCTCGGCGTCTTCCCCAAGGTGCTGCTCGCCGCGGTGCTGGTGTTCTTCGTCGTCTTCTTCAACGCCTTCCAGGGCGTGCGGGAGGTCGACCAGAACCTGATCGCGAACGTCCGGGTGCTCGGCGCATCGCCCGCGCAGGTCGCCCGGCATGTGACCATCCCCTCGGCGATGACCTGGATCATCGCGAGCCTCCACACCGCGTTCGGCTTCGCGATCATCGGCGCGCTGGTGGCCGAGGTGCTCGGCGCCCAGCACGGCGTCGGCCTGATCATCAGCCAGTCGCAGGGCAACTTCGACCCGAACACGGTCTTCGCCTGCATGGTCATCGTGGCCGTGGTCACCCTCGTGGCCGAGTACCTCATCACCCTCTTGGAGAAGTCCCTCCTCAAGTGGCGTCCGCCGAGCCGGTCCGAGGCTCAGGCGATCTGAGCGCCGCCCGCACCACCCCAACTGTCCTGCAACGAAGCAGAACGCCGGACCCGTCCGGCACGATGAAAGGAACAACCCCATGAAGAAGCGCAGCATCGGTGCCATCGCGGCAGCGGGCGTGGTCGTGGCCCTGAGCCTCGCCGCCTGCTCCGGCGGTGGAGGCGGCACCGCGGCAGCCGGAGGCAGCAGCTCCGGCCCGATGCCGACCGTCACGATGATGGTCGGCGGCATCGACAAGCAGATCTACCTCCCGTACCAGCTCGCCCAGCAGCTCGGCTTCTACAAGAAGTACGGCGTCGACATGCAGCTCTCGACCGAGCAGAACGGCGGCGTCGGAGCTGAGGACGCCATGGCCTCCGGGCAGGTCGACCTCGCCGGCGCCTGGTATGTCCACACGGTCGACTTCCAGTCGAAGGGCAAGGACGTCGTCAACCTCGTCCAGCTCTCCGGCGCTCCCGGCGAGCGGGTGATGTGCAACCCCAAGGCCGATGTCACCTCCGGCGCCGACTTCAAGGGGAAGAACATGGGTGTCACAGACCTCGGGTCGGGCACCGACGAACTGACCCAGTTCCTGGCGGCCCAGAAGGGCGTGGACAGGAAGCAGTACAACACCATCGCCGTGCACGCCGGCTCCACCGCCATCGCAGCGATCCAGCGCGGCACCGCCGACTGCGTGATGACCACCCAGCCGACGGTCGGCGCACTCACCTCGCAGAAGCTCGCGGTCTCCGCGATCGACCTGGCCACGACCAAGGGCGCCACCAAGGCCCTGGGCGGCGCCTGGCCGGCGGCCGGCCTCCTCGCCCGGGCGGACTGGGCGAAGAAGAACCCGGACACCGCCCAGAAGGTGGTCGACGCCCTCGTCGCGACGATGCACTGGATCGCGACGCACTCCGCCGCCGATATCGCGAACAAGCTGCCGCAGGACTACGTGCAGAACGCGACGATCAGCAAGCAGCAGTACATCGACGGACTGGCGACCGACAAGGGCCAGTTCCTCCCGGACGGCATCATGCCCGCCGGCGGCCCGAAGGTCATCTTCGACATGGAGAAGACCATCGGCGTCGACATCTCGAAGGTGAAGATCTCCGACACCTTCACCAACAAGTACGCCGAAGCGGCGAACAAGCTGGAAGGCTTCACCACTACGACGAAGCCGGCCGGCGCGGACGGCTGATCCCGTCACGCAGAAACCCCCAACAGCCCGTCCGGTGCGTCCAGCCATCCAGCGCACCGGGCGGGCTTCTTCGCGCGCCCCGGACATTCGTGCCGAATGCGCGTTATCCGCGCGTGGTTCGCGCGATTCGTGCCGAATGTCGTTCGAGGACATTCGTGCGGAATGTGTCAGGCGGGTGTGGGGCGTGTGGCGCGGATGCGTTCGACGGCTCCGGAGCGGAGTCGCTCGTGCTCGACGACCTGCAGGCCCACGGCCTCCACCTCGGCCCGGTGCCGCCGCGTCAGGTGCTCGCCCTGCAGCGGGATGGTGAACCGCTCGATGGCCCACTGCCCGGCGAACACGAGCGCGCGATCGCTGCGCGTGTGGTCGACCAGCACGACGGAACCGCCCGGCGCGACCACCCGCGCCATCTCGGCGACCGCGACACCGGGACGCGGGATGGAGCACAGCGCGAGCGCGCACACCACGGTGTCGAAGCATGCGTCGGCGAACGGCAGCGCCTCGGCGTCCCCCTGGAGCAGGTCCGCGGCGACCTCCTGCTCGGCCGCTCGCGCGCGTGCGATCGCCAGCATCTCGGGACTCAGATCGATCCCGGTGAGCTCGACCCCGGCCGGGTAGTACGGGAGGTTGCGCCCGGTCCCGACCGCGACCTCCAGCACCCGCCCGCTCACCCGAGCGCCGACCCACTCGCGGCTCCCGGCGAGCATGGTCTGCTCGGCCCGGCCGACCTTCCGGTCGTACGTCGCCGCCTGACGCCGCCAGGAGCGGAGCTGGCGCTGAGTCTCCTTCGAGGGCACGGGGTCCGGGTGCTGGTCGGTCATGGGGTCATTCTGGGCCAGAGCGGCGCCGCGCGCGTAGACCCGGGCGCCCTCACCCCACCCGCACCAACGTCGACTGCCACCCCGTCGACCCGTTGGGCGCGATCGGCGTTCGCCTCTCCTCCTGCAACCGCCCCGCACGGTCGGTCGCCCGGACCGCGAGCGTGTGAGAGCCGGACGTGGCGTCCCAGTCGAGGGACCACTGCACCCAGGTGTCGGCGTTGATCGCGGCGGCCAGCGTGGCCTCCTGCCAGGGGCCGCCGTCGATCTGCACCTCGACCTTCCGGATCCCGACCGTCTGCGCCCAGGCCACGCCCGCGATCTTCGTCGGTCCGGCCGAGAGCGGCCGGTCGATCCGGGGCGTGTCGATGCGGCTGGAGAGCTTGATCGGCGCCTTCTCGCTGTAGCCGCGGGGCGTCCAGTAGGCCTGGTCGGCGGCGAACGTCGTGACCTTCAGCTCGGTGAGCCACTTGGTCGCCGAGACGTAGCCGTAGAGGCCGGGCACGACCATCCGCACCGGGAAGCCGTGCTCCAGCGGCAATGGCTCGCCGTTCATGCCGACCGCCAGGATGGCGTCGCGGCCCGGGTCGGTGAGCGCGGTGAGCGGCGTGCCCGCCGTGAAGCCGTCGACGCTGCGCGACAGGACCATGTCGGCGCCGTGCCGGGGACGCGCGCGGGCGAGCACCTCTCGCACCGGCACGCCGAGCCAGCGGGCGTTGCCGACGAGGTTGCCGCCGACCTGATTGGAGACGCAGGTGAGCGTGATCGCGTACTCGCGGAGTCCCATCGCGAGCAGGTCGTGGAAGGTCAGCTCGACGCGGCGCTCCACCATCCCGTCCACCGTGAGCGACCAGCCGGCCGGGTCGACCGACGGGACGGTCAGGGCGGTGTCCACCCGGTAGAAGTCGGCGTTGGGGGTGAACAGCGGCGAGAGGTCGGGAAGGCGGAGGTCGGATCCGGCGGGGATCGCCACCCGGGAGGCCGGGGCCGGCAGGCGCAGCGCCGAGCGGACGGCCGCGATCGAGGAGGTCGCCGCCGAGCCGAGCCGGGAGCCGACGCCGGCCACCAGGGCGAGCGCGGCGCCTGCGCCGGTGAGCAGGAGGAACCTGCGCCGGTCGACACCGATCGTCGCGCGGTCGCCGTCGAGTCCCTCCCGCCAGCGCCGCAGCCTTCCGACCAGGAGGTGCAGTGCCGCTGCCCCCGCGAGAGCGCCGACGGCGGACGGCAGGAACGCGAGCGGACTCGCGTCGGCGCGGGTCACCGTGGCCGCGACGGCCACCGCCCCGGCCGCGACGAACAGGACGACGCCCAGCCAGCGGCGCCAGAGCTCCAGGACCCCGGCGACCGCCGCCGCCACGAACACCGCGACCCCGAGCGAGGACAGCAGGAACAGCTTGTCGTTCGACCCGAACAGTTCGATGGCGAGCTCCTTCGCCCACCGCGGCACGATGTCGATCACGAACGATCCGACCGCGATGAGCGGGTCGGCCTCGCGGGCGGCCAGGAGGGCGACGACCTCGGCGACGGCGACGAAGAGGCCGCCGCTCACTGCGCCGGCGAGCGCGGCCCACCCCCAGGCGGCGCGGTGTCCTCTGCGGATGCTCATGCGTGCTGTTCGGCGCCGAGGCCGGTTCCGGATTGGCGGGGACGCGCCGACGACGAGTTCCAATCCGATCGGGCCGCGGGGCCGAACCCCTGATGTCGGCCGCCGACACGGCTTCCCGATCCGCACCACCCGCAGTACGTCTCAGCAGCAGTCGTCAGCAGTACTACTCAGCAGCACCACCTCGAAGGAGAACACCATGCGCACCACCACCCGCCTCGCCGCCGCCGGCATCCTCGCCGCAGCCGCGCTCGCGCTCACCGCCTGCTCGTCCGGAGCCGGATCCGCGTCCACCGGAAGCAGCTCGCCCATGAGTTCGTCCCCGTCTGCGTCCGCGACGATGGACCCGGCCGCCGACCTCGTGGGCCCGGGCTGCGCCGCCTACGCCAAGCAGGTGCCCTCCGGCGCCGGCTCGGTCCAGGGCATGGCGCAGGACCCGGTCGGGACCGCGGCGAGCAACAACCCCCTGCTCACCACGCTCGTCGCGGCCGTGTCCGGCAAGCTCAACCCCAAGGTGAACCTGGTCGACACGCTCAACAGCGGTCAGTTCACGGTGTTCGCCCCGGTCGATGACGCGTTCAAGAAGATCGACCCCGCGACCATCGCCACGCTGAAGACCGACGCCGGCGCGCCGACGCTGAGCAGCGTCCTGACCTACCACGTCATCCCCGGTCAGATCGCGCCGAAGGACATCGTCGGCACCCACAAGACCGTCGAGGGCGGCACCGTCACGGTCACCGGCTCCGGCGACAACCTGAAGGTGAACGACGCGAACGTCATCTGCGGCGGCGTGCACACCGCCAACGCCACGGTCTACCTCATCGACTCGGTGCTGATGCCCCCGGCCAAGTGAGTCGGTTCCCGGGTGAGCCCGGGAACCCGCCACCGCGTGGCCCCGCCCCCCGAGGGAGCGGGGCCACGCGCCTTCTGCGCCGGTTGCTTCGGCGGCCGTCAGGATGCTCGTTCGCGGAGCCGCGCGATCGCCTCACGATCATCGCGGAAGCGCTGCGGTTCGTCGGCGAGCGGTGCGTTCGGGGAGTCCTCCGCTCCGTCGAGCGCGTCCGGCGCGTCGGGCGTGAGCGCCGAGAACACCGGCGTCAGATCGTCCTGCTCGGCGCCTTCGTTCGCCACCAGCTCGAACGTCAGGCGTTCCGCCGCCGGGTTCGTGAGGCTGTCGACGAGGACCCGCGCGATCTCGTCGCGGGCGATGGCCCCGTCCGCGGGCGTCCCCGACTGCTCGGTGTCGCCCTGGCGGAGGAGGATCGCGCGCTGCCCGGCATCGTTGTAGTCGAACCAGCCGGGACGGACGATCGTGTACGGGTCGCCGCTCGCCCGGACGAGACGCTCGGCGCGGCGCTTCCACGCGGCGTAGGGCGTTCCGGGACGCGTGGTCCCGACGGCCGTCATGAGGGCGATCCTGACGCGGCGGCCGTCCAGTGCGGTGAGGATGTTGGCCACTCCGGCGTAGTCGATGTCGCGGACGTCGGCCTCCCGGGTCCCGGAGCCGTGCGTGAACACGATCGCGTCGATCGCCTCCACTGCCGGCTCGAGGGTCGCCGGCTTCGTCAGGTCGCCCACGACCAGGGCAGTCGGGGCGGGGAGGATGCGCCCGGCGCGGGACGCGTCTCGGACGAGCGCCCGGACTCCGTGCCCGCGCCGCAGGGCCTCGGCCACGACCAGGCGGCCGATGCTGCCGGTGGCGCCGACGACGAGGACGGTGAGCGGCCGGCCGGTCACCGGTTCTCCTTCGTGCGGCCGCGCGTCTCGACGTCCAGCTCGGGCGCCGGCCTCCGGAACAGCCGCCACAGCGGCGCCGCCGCCACGAACCCCGGCGCCGCGCGCAGGGCCGCCTCCACCCGCAGCTCGGCGTCCTCGTCCCTCGGAAGCGCGTCGATGGTGCGCCGCACGTCCCGCGCGAAGCGCCGGCTCTCGCGCGACTCGCTGGTGCGGGCCATCACGGTCGCCCCCTGTACTCCGCGTCGGTCACGTGCTCGGCCCACTCGGTCTCCGGCCCGTCCTGCCCCTCGCCGAGTGCCTCCCACATCGCTAGATGCTCCATGTAGTGCTCGGGGTCGGCGCCGTGCCAGTGCCACTCGCCGGGCGGAGTGTGGACCGTCTCGCCCGGGCGGACCTCCAGGACCTCGCCGCCGCGGGACTGCATGAGGGCGACGCCCTGCGTGACATGGAGGGTCTGACCGTTGGCGTGCCGGTGCCAGGCGGTGCGGGAACCCGGCGCGAACCGGACGAGGTTGACCCGAAGCCGCGAGGGCGCGTCGCCGGCGGCGATGACGTCGAAGTGGACGGTCCCGGTGAAGAGGTCGGCGGCGCCGGCGGCGGTGGGGGAGTTCGGAAGCAGTTCCACGGGTCTCCTAGTCGTTGATGGGGATGTCGGGGCGGCCGGCGGGTTCGGCCTGCTTGTGAGTCGTCTGCACTTGCGTCGGCTCCTGCTGCGTCGGCTCCCGTTGCGTCGGCTCCCGTTGCGTCGCCGCCCAGCTCGCGAGCAGCTTCAGCGCGTCCTCCGACGGCGTGCCGGGGTCGGCCGTGTACACGTTGACCCGCAGCCCCGGCTCGCCCGGCAGCTCGAACGCCTCGAAGGCGAGGTCGAGGTCGCCGACGATCGGGTGGTGCACGCGCTTGCGTCCGGTGCGGTGGTACTTGACGTCGTGCCGCGCCCAGCGGGTGCGAAACTCCTCGCTGCGGGTGGACAGCTCGCCGACGAGGTCGGTGAGGTCCTTGTCGTAGGGGTTGCGACCCGCGGCCGAGCGGAGGATGGCGACCATGTCGTCGGCGGCCTGCTCCCAGTTCGCGTAGAAGGCGCGCGACTTCGGGTTGAGGAAGGTGAAGCGCGATGCGTTCGGCGGCTGCACCTTCTCGGCCATGAGGTCGAGGTAGAGCGCCCGGCCGAGCTCGTTGGCGGCGAGCACGTCGCCGCGGTCGTTCCGGACCCACGCCGGGGCGCCGGTGATGGCGTCGATGACCCGCTGGAGGCTGGGCCGCACGGTCTGCGGGCTGCGCCGGCGGCGGACGCGCGGGGCGACATCCGCCGCGCGCGCCAGGTCGTAGAGGTGCGCGGTCTCCGCCTCGTCGAGCTGCAGCGCCCGGGCCAGCGACTCCAGCACGCTGTCCGACGCGCCGGACAGGTTCCCGCGCTCCAGCCGCGTGTAGTAGTCGACGCTCACGCCGGCGAGCATCGCGACCTCCTCGCGGCGCAGCCCGCTGACCCGGCGATTGCCGCCGTATGCGGGCAGGCCGGCCTGCTCCGGCGTGATTCGGGCACGGCGGGAGGTGAGGAAGTCCCGCACGTCGTCGCTGTTGCTCATACTCCGACGCTACGCCGCGCGGGGCCGCGGAGGGAGGCACTGCCGTGACCTCCCGGGCCGCCTGGGCCCCGCCTACCGTGGTGCCCATGACCATCGATCTCACCCTCAACAACGGCGTCACGATGCCCGCGCTCGGACTCGGCGTCTTCCAGAGCCCGCCCGAGGAGACCACCCGGGCGGTGGAAGCCGCCCTCGCGACCGGCTACCGGCACATCGACACCGCTGCCGCGTACGGCAACGAGCGGGAGGTCGGCGAGGGCCTCCGGCGCTCCGGACTCGACCGGGGCGACGTCTTCGTGGAGACCAAGGTGTGGGTGTCCGACTACGGCTACGAGCAGACCCTGCACGCCTGGGAGAAGGCCACGGGCAAGCTCGGCATCGAGCAGCTCGACCTCCTCATCCTCCACCAGCCCGCGCCCGACCGCTTCGACCAGACGATCGCCGCGTACCAAGCCTTGGAGACACTGCTCGCGGACGGCCGCGTGCGCGCGATCGGCGTCAGCAACTTCCTGCCCCACCACCTCGACCGGCTGCTCGCGGAGGCGACGGTCGTCCCCGCGGTGAACCAGGTCGAGCTTCACCCGTACTTCACCCAGCCGGAGGTGCAGGCCGCCGACGCCGCACACGGCATCGTCACGCAGGCCTGGTCCCCGATCGGCGGCATCACCTTCTACCCGGGCTGGGGCGAGCAACGCCGGAACGTGATGGCGGACCCGGTTCTCGCCGACGTCGCCCGCTCGCACGGCGGGACCCCCGCGCAGATCATGCTCCGCTGGCATCTCCAGCAGGGCCGCTCGGCCATCCCGAAGTCGGTCGACCCGGGACGCATCGCGGAGAACTTCGACGTGTTCGACTTCGAGCTGAGCGACGACGAACTGGGACGCATCGACGCGCTGGACGCGGGCGTCCGCAACGGGCCCGACCCGGACGTGCCGCGACCGGAGCGGTTCGCGATGGTGATCCCGGAGGCCTGAAAGGAGATCTTTCGCGACACCCGCTGACTTCTCCTTCCGAAGGTCGCCCAGAAGGAGATCCTGGGGTGTCTTCCTGCCGCTCGAATGATGGCGTTCGCCGGCCCGGCAGCCGGCGCGACCGAGATCGTCCTGACCGGCGCCCCCACCATGTCCGGCGTCGAGTCGGCGCCTAGCCGGCGTCCGGGCGGACCGTGCTCGCGCCGACCCGCATCCCCACCGGCAGCACCAGGCGCTCGTGCCGGTGCCCCGGCTGCGCTTCGTCCAGCACCAGGCGGATCGCCTCCTCGCCCATCCGGTAGCCCGGCAACGTGATGGAGGTCAGACTCACCCAGTCGGAGTTCGCGCCGTCGTGGGTGCCGTCGAGCCCGATGACCGCGACGTCCTCTGGGATGCGCACGTCCGGGTGTTCGCGCAGGGCGCTGAGCGCACCGAGCGCCAGGGCGTCGGTGATGCCGACGAAGGCGAACCGCTCGCCATCGCTCCGGTCGGCGAGGAGCGCGGCCATCGCCGACCGGCCGTGCTCGAACTCGAACCCTTCAGTGGTGACCTCGGTCAGCTCCAGGTCGAGGGCGGCGGCGGCCTCCTCGATCCCGCGACGGCGGTCGGCGATCGGCTGAGCGGCGTCGGGCGGTGACACGTAGAAGACGCGGCGCACGCCGATGCCGGCCAGGTGCTCGCCGGCGATCCGCCCGGCCTGCCGGTTGTCCATCAGCACCGAGCACCAGTCGCCCGGCTGGTCGTAGTTGATCACCACGATGGGCCGCACGTGGCTGCGGATGCGGTTGATCCCGTCCGTCGGGTCGCTCATCGCCGCGTACAGGATGCCCCCTGTGCGCTCCTCCGCGAAGTAGTCGAGGAACTGGTCCTGCTGGTCGGTGACCACCAGCGGGTCGAACGACTCGAACGCGTAGACGGCGTTGGCCATCAGCAGGCTGAGGCCCTTACGGCCCGCGGTGATCTGCGCGCCGCGGGACATGTCCACGAAGAGGCGGTTGAGGATGTCCGGCACGATGAGCCCGATGCCGTCGCTTCTGCGGCGCTTGAGGTCGCGCGCGGCTGCGTTGCGGATGTACCCGAGCGACTCGATCGCCGCGCGCACCTTCTCCCGGGTGGCCGGCGCGACGCGGGAGGGCTGGTTCAGGACGTTGGACACGGTCGCGAGGGACACGCCCGCTGTGTCGGCGACGGCCTGCATCGTGGGCAGCTGGCCATCCGTCATTGCAGGTAACCCGTCGTCATGGCGTGCGGCAGCTCCTCGGGATGGTGCGTTCCTGGTGGGTCGGGTGAGGAACGGTGAGGTGGATCGGTCTGTCCGTCATCATCTCACGCGACTCCGGGGCCCCGGTGGCGGCTATTCCGCCTCCTGCCGCGCGCGGAACGCGACCATGTTCATCCGGTTGCCGCACCGCACGCTGCAGAACCGCTTCGACCCGTTTCGGGACAGGTCGAGGACGAGGCCGTCGCAGTCGAAGGCGGCGCAGCTCCGCAGCCGGTCGTTCGCGTCGGAGCGGATGACGTCCACCAGCGCGAGCGCGATCTCCACCCGGATCCGCTCGGCGAGCGGCGCCTCCAGCGAAGTCGCGTGCAGGTGCCAGTCGAAGCCGTCGTGGCGCATCAGGTAGGGGGAGGCGTGGGCGTCGGCGAGCATGGCGTTCACCTCGGCGACGACGTCGTCGCGCTCCATCGTCCAGGCCCGGCGGAGGCGGTCGCGGGTCTCGTGCACTTGCTGGAGCTCGGCCTCGTCGCCGTCGATGCGTCCCGAGTACTGGTTCTCGTGCATCAGGGCGACGAGCTGCGCCGGGGTGGCGAGCTCGTCCTCCCCGCTGCGGGAGGCCGTCGCGACGGTGTTGCACAGGAGGACGGCGAACTGGAGTGCGTCTTCTGTGTCAGGGGCGAAATGCAAGTTGACTCCTTACGTCGCCGAGTACTAGCGTCAGGATCATAACCCACTACGGTCCTGACGTCGGCTCTCGTGCGTGCCGCCGGGACCTCGTCGACGCACGCGGGCAGGAGGCCTCCGATGGCACTGAACCAGACATCCAAGGGCCTCGTCGTCGCGATCGTCGCCGCCGCGTCGTTCGGCCTGTCGGGCGCGTTCATCAAGCCGCTGCTGGAGAGCGGCTGGTCGCCGGCCGCCGCCGTCACCGCGCGCGTGCTGATCGGCGGGGTGGTGCTGGCGCCGTTCGCGATCCTCGCCCTCCGCGGCCGCTGGGCCTCGCTCTGGCGCGGACGCTGGCGCCTGCTCGCGATGGCCCTGGTCGGCGTCGCCGGGACGCAGGTGCTCTACTTCGCGGCGATCGAGCGCATCCCGGTGAGCACGGCCATCCTGATCGAGTACCTGGCGCCCGTCGTGCTGGTGCTGTTCGTGTGGGCGCGCACCCGCCGCGCCCCGAAGGCCGTGGTCCTCGCCGGCTCTGCCGTCGCGATCGCCGGACTGCTCCTCGTCGTGTCGCCCGGCGGCGGCAAGTCGCTCGATCTCGTCGGCGTCGCGCTCGCTGTGGCCACGATGCTCGGCTGCGCCGGCTACTACATCATCGCCGCGCGCCCGTCCGACGGCCTCCCCCGGTGGCGCTCGCCGCGGGCGGACTGCTCGCCGGCGGTGCGGCGCTGCTGATCGTGAGCGCGACCGGCCTGCTCCCGTTCGTCGTGAGCACTCGCGACGTGTCGCTGTTCGGCGGTTCGGCGCCCTGGTGGGTGCCGCTGGCGGTGGTCGGAGTCCTCGCGACCGCTCTCGCCTATGCGTCGGGCATCACCGCCGCGAACATGCTGGGCTCGCGGCTGGGCTCCTTCGCCGGGCTGCTCGAGGTCGTGGCGGCGACCTTCTACGCGTGGCTGCTGCTGGGGGAGTCGCTGAACACGCTGCAGCTGGTGGGCGGGGTGCTGATCCTCGGCGGGATCGCGCTGGTGCGGGTCGACGCGACGGGCGATGGGGTGGTGGAGCTGGTGGAGGCTCCTGTCCGGGAGGATGCGCCAGCGCATTAGCGCGCCAGCGCATTAGCGCATTGGCCGCCCCCGCCCCGCTAGGATGATCGCGCCCCGTTGCCACGAGGCAAACACACGAGCACACCGGACGACGGAGCGGGGGAGCATGGCGGCGACACGTCGTGAGGTGGCGGAGGCCGCGGGGGTCTCCGTCCGAACCGTCTCCAACGTCGTCAACGGTTTCGACCACGTCGCGCCGGCGACCCGGGAGCGCGTCCTCCGCGTCATCCACGAGCTCGAGTACCAGCCGAGCGAGCTCGCCCGCAGCCTCAAGGTGGGACGGTCCGGGCTCATCGGGCTGATGCTGCCGGAGCTGGACACCGCCTACTTCGCCGAGCTCACCCGCGCTTTCGTCGAGGGCGGCGCCGAGCGGGGTCTGACGGTGGTCGTCGACCAGACCGACGGCGACCGGGAGCGTGAGCTCGCCCTGCTCCGCCGGACCGCGGGAGGTTCGCTCTTCGACGCGCTCGCCCTGAGCCCGCTCGCCCTCCGCGCCGAGGATCTGGAAGCGCTCGCCGCAGGGCCGCTGGTGTTCCTCGGTGAAGATGAGTTCCCGGGTTACGACAAGGTGATGATCGACAACTTCCAGGCTGCTCGGGAGGCTGTCGAGCATCTGCTCGCGCAGGGCCGCCGCCGCATCGCCGCGATCGGCGCCGAACGCAGCCACCGCGCCGCCAGCTCGCAGCGACTCGAGGGCTATCGCGCCGCGATCCGGGCGCACGCCGACCTCGGACTGCCCGAGATCGTCGAGTACGTGCAGGGCTTCCGCCGGCCCGAGGGCGCCGCGGCCATGCGCCGCCTGCTCGACGGCGGCGAACGGTTCGACGCGATCTTCTGCTTCTCCGACGCGCTGGCCCTCGGCGCGCTGCGGACCCTGCACGAGGCGGGGGTCTCGGTGCCGGACGAGGTGGCGGTGGTCGGCTGGGACGACATCGAGGACGGCCGTTTCTCCATCCCGTCGCTCACGACGGTCAGCCCGGACAAGCAGTGGCTGGCGGAGACGGCGCTCGATCGCATCGTGCGGCGGCTCGCGGGCGAGACGTTGGAGCCGGAGGTGCTCGTGGGGCCGCACCGGCTGATCGTGCGGGAGAGCGCGCCGACGGTGGAGTCCGGATCGAGCACGCCGACTACGGCTTCTCCCGTCGCCCCGTGACGCCGTGCAGTCTGTGATTCCGAACATTTTCCAGAATGTGTTTGCATCGAGGCAAACCGCGCGCTAGCATCCTGATCGTGTCATTTGCATCGAGGGAAATCGAACAGGGCGGCAACGCTCCCGTCGCGCAGGCCGTGCCGCGCCCGGAGTACCCGCGCCCGCAGTTCGTGCGCGACCGCTGGCTGAACCTCAACGGCGTGTGGAGCTTCGGTTTCGGCGCCTCAGAGGTCGCGACGGAGGCCGCGGACACCGCAGCCCCGACCGCCTGGACCCTCGACAGCGACATCCTGGTCCCGTTCGCGCCCGAGTCGGAGCGCTCCGGCATCGCCAGCACGACGTTCCACCCCGCGGTCCGCTACCAGCGCACCGTCGCGGTCCCGGCCGACTGGGCCGACGACCGCCTCCTCCTCCACTTCGGCGCGGTCGACTTCGACACCACGGTCTGGGTGGACGACGTCGAGGTCGGCCGTCACCGTGGCGGCTTCACCCCGTTCACGATCGACATCACGGACGCGGTCGCGGCTGCCGCCAGCGACACCTTCACCCTCTCCGTCCTCGCCGAGGACGACCACCTCACCATCCAGGCGCGCGGCAAGCAGTCCCGCCGCCCCGAGAACTACGAAGCCTTCTACACACGCACGACCGGCATCTGGCAGACGGTCTGGCTCGAGCCCGTCTCCCCGGCGCACTTCGGCCGCCCGGTCATTCGCCCCGACCTCCCCTCGTCGTCGTTCGCGGTCGAGCTCGACATCGTCTCCCCCGCCGCCGGGCTCACCGCGCGGGTCGACATCAGCGACGCCGACGGCCTCGTCGCCACCCGCGAAGTGGAGGTGACGGCGCAGGTGAAGCCGGTGCTCACCCTCCCGATCCCCGCGGACCGCCTCCGCACCTGGTCGCCCGAAGACCCGCACCTCTACACCGTCCGCTTCACGATGCTCCGCGGCGGGACCGCGATCGACGTCCTCGACAGCTACGCCGGGATGCGGTCCGTCGCGATCGACGGCCGCCGCGTCCTCCTCAACGGCCGCCCGGTCTTCCAGCGGCTCGTCCTCGACCAGGGCTACTGGCCCGACACCCTCATGACCGCGCCGAGCGACGATGCCCTCGTGGCCGACATCGAGCTCGGGATGGCCGCCGGGTTCAACGGCGCCCGCCTCCACCAGAAGGTGTTCGAGGAGCGCTACCTCTTCCACGCCGACCGCCTCGGCTACCTGGTCTGGGGCGAGTTCGCCGACTGGGGCGCCAAGGTCGGCCCGGGCGGACCGCAGGAGCCGACGCTCTCGTTCGTCACCGAATGGGTGGAGGCGCTCACGCGCGACCTGTCCCACCCGTCGATCGTCGGCTGGTGCCCGCTCAACGAGACCTTCCAGCCGATGACCGACCGGCTGACCGTCCTGGACGACGCCACCAAGGCGCTCTACGCGGTCACCAAGGCGATCGACCCCACCCGTCCGGTGATCGACGCGTCCGGCTACTCGCACCGCGTGCCCGGCGCCGACATCTACGACTCGCACCTGTACGAGCAGGACCCGGACGTGTTCGCGCAGCGGATGGGAGGCCTCGCCGACGGCCGCCCCTACGTCAACACCGCGCTCGACGGCACCGAGTGGTCCGTCCCGTACGCCGGTCAGCCCTACTTCTGCAGCGAGTTCGGCGGGATCTGGTGGTCGGACAGCGACCGCACGGGCGACGACTCCTGGGGGTACGGCGAGGCGCCCCGCACCCGCGAGGAGTGGATCGACCGGTTCCGCCGGCTCGTGGACACGCTGCTCGACGACGCCGGCATGTTCGGCTACTGCTTCACCCAGCTCACGGACGTCTTCCAGGAGAAGAACGGCGTGCTCGACTTCCGCCGCGTGCCGAAGTTCGACCTCCGGCTCCTGCGCGACATCCAGTCGCGGCCGGCGGCCTACGAGCTCGACGACGTCCCTCCCCTCGATCCCTGATCCGGGGAGGGCCAGGCTTCACAGCCCCGCACCACCCGTCCCGCACCAACCCCCGCACCACAACCCTGCACCACCCACTACGCAACGCACCACCTGACAACACCAGGCACCTCACAAAGGAGTGGACACCCATGCGCAAGAAACTGATCCTCGCCGCAGCCGCCATCTCGGCGGCGGCCCTGGCGCTCGCCGGCTGCTCGTCGGGAGGCGGCTCCAGCGACGGCAAGACCACGCTGACCGTCGTCGGATTCGAGGGCGGCGGCACCGAGCTCGCCGACATCCCCCAGATCAACGCCGATTTCCACAAGAAGTACCCGAACATCACGGTCGACTACAAGTACGTCGCCAACGGCGAGTACGACCAGTACAACAACACCCGCCTCGCCGCAGGCACCGCCGCCGACGTCCTCATGACGAACGCGACCCGCGTGCAGCAGTGGCAGAAGCAGGGCTACCTCGCCGACCTGAGCGACCAGTCGTGGGTGAAGCAGCTCCTCCCGAACGTCGCCCCGTTCGGCGCGATCAACGGCAAGACCTACGCCTTCACCCAGCAGAACATCCCGATCGGGATGTACGCGAACCTCGACATCCTGAAGAAGGCCGGCATCAGCCAGGTCCCGCAGACCTGGCCGGACTTCCTGGACGCGCTGCAGAAGCTGAAGGCCGCCGGCCAGCCGGGCCTGCTGCTCGCCGACCAGGGCGGCTGGACCAGCGAGCAGCTCTCGCTGGCGCTCGCCGCGAACCTGGTGGACGACAAGTGGGGCCAAGGCTACGACGAGGGCAAGACCAACTGGAACCCGTCCTTCGCGCCGGTCTTCGACCACATCAAGCAGCTGCTGACCTCGGGTGACGTCGACGGCAAGCTCATGAACGGCATCGAGCCGTTCAACACCGGCAACGCGGACTTCGCCGCCGGTAAGTGGGCCTTCACGATCATGGGCGCGTGGGAGCTGCAGAACTTCCAGCAGAACGCGAAGTTCGACTTCTCGCTCAACCCGTTCCCGGGCGGCGACGCGGGCAGCAGCCCCTACGGCGTGACCTTCGTCGGCTCCGGCTGGGGCGTCAACGCGGCGAGCCAGCACACCGACGCGGCGAAGAAGTACGTGGCGTTCATGGCCGATCCTGCCAACGACAGCCGCTACCTGGCCGCGGAGAACTCCTTCACCACGCTGAAGAACGTACCGAGCCCGACCATGGAGAAGGCGAGCGCCTACGTGGACGCCTTCAACGCAGGCCACTCGCAGGTGTCGCCGATCGAGTACCTCCACTTCCCCACCTACGAGCAGGAGTTCTGGAAGGTCGGCACCTCGCTCTTCAACGACCCGTCGCAGTCGACGAGCACGCTCCTGAAGCAGCTCGACCAGACGATCCCGAAGACGAAGTAGGCGCCGCCGAAGTCGTCACCACCGTCCCGGCCGGGGAGCGCGCACGCCTCCCTGGCCGGGAATCCACGCACCACCGCTCCACCGCACCCGCACCACCCAGCCCCGAAAGGCGATCCCATGCAAATCCGTGGCCGTTCCGCGATGGTGCTGATCGCGCCGGCAGCCCTCATCTTCGCCGTGTTCGTGATCTATCCGCTGATCCGCGGCGTGCAGCTCAGCTTCACCGACGCGATCGGGCCGAGCGGCGGCAACTTCGTCGGGCTGAAGAACTACCTGCACGCGCTGTCGGACCCGACCGTGCTGCACGCGCTCGGCAACACCATCGTCTACACGATCGTGGTGGTGATCGTGCAGAACGGCCTCGCCCTCCTCGTCGCCTTCTGGCTGTTCAAGCTGGAGCGCGTGCGGAACTTCGTCCGCGCCGGCCTGCTGCTGCCCGCGATGATGGCGTTCGTCGCCGTCGGCTACCTGTGGTCGTACATGTACTCGCCGCTCGGAGGTCCGATCGACGACGTCATGAACGCCCTCGGCCTCCACGGGCTCGAGCCGATCTGGCTGGGCGACCCGCACACCGCGCTGATGTCGATCGCGGCCATCTACATCTGGATGTTCCTCGGCTACACCGCCACGATCTACCTCGCAAACTACATGGCGATCGACCCGGCCCTGATCGAGGCCGCGAACCTGGACGGCGCCGCGGGCTGGCGCCGGTTCTGGAGCATCGACTGGCGGCTGCTCGCGCCGTCCTTCACGATCAACATCACGCTCAGCGTCATCGGTTCGCTGCGCGTGTTCGACCTGCCGTTCATCATGACGCAGGGCGCCCCCGAGGACGCGACGCAGACGCTGAGCCTCGTCATCTACAACAACAGCTTCGCGAACTACCAGTTCGCCTACGGCACGACGCTCGCCGTCCTGCTGCTGATCCTCACGATCGTCGTGGGCGTCACGCAGGCGACGCTGCTGCGCCGACGGGAGGCCGACCTCGCATGACCGCACTCATCAGCCAGGAGACCGAGGCGCCAGCCGGCCGCCCGACCACGTCCGACGAGCCGGCCCCACGGGCCCCGCGCTTCCGCTCCCGCCGCTTCCGCACCCGCGCGTCGACGGTCATCGCCTCCGTCGTCCTGCTCGCCTTCACGGCCGTGGTCCTCACGCCGATCTGGGTGCTCGTCATGGTGTCGCTGCACCACGGGAACACGTCGCCGTCGAACCCGTTCGCGCTCCCGGCGCCGATCGACTTCCAGAACTACGTCACCGCGTTCCAGAACATGCACTACCTGCGCAGCGTCGGGAACACGCTCATCATCACCCTCGCGACCGCCGTCGTCACGGTGTTCGCGGCTTCCCTCGCGGCCTGGGCGATCGTGCGGCACACGCGTCGCTGGACGCGGACGCTGTACCAGATCTTCGTCTCCGGCCTCACCATCCCGATCTTCGTCGTGCTCACCCCGCTGTACGAGGTGATGCAGAAGCTCCACCTGCTGGACAGCTACATCGGCATCGTGCTCGCGTACACCGCGACGATCATGCCGTTCGCAGTGTTCTTCTTCGCCGGCTTCCTGCGCACCGTGCCGCCGGAGCTGGAGCAGGCCGCAGCCGTCGACGGCGCCGGGCTGATCCGCACCTACTGGAGGATCGTCTTCCCGCTGCTGCGTCCGGCGACGGCGACCCTGGCGATCTTCGTCATCCTGCAGGTCTGGAACGACCTCATCCTCCCGCTCGTACTGCTGTCGTCCGACGACAAGCAGACCGTCACGCTCGCCGTCTACGCGACCATCGGGACGCACACGATGAGCCCGGAGCAGTTGCTGCCGACGCTCGTGCTGGGCGTGCTGCCGCTGTTCATCGTCTTCCTCGCACTGCAGCGCTACGTCGTCGCGGGGATCGCGGTCGGGGCCGGGAAGTAGGCGTGTAACCGATCCAGCTCCACCCGCTCCACCCCGCTCCACATGTTCCACCCAACGGAAACAGGAGGTCGACAATGCAGTCACTCGTACACCGTCCGCTCGTGGCCAGGGTCGCGGCGCTCGCCGCCGCGGTCCTCGCGATCGCCGTCGCGTTCGTCGCCGGCGTCGCCGCGCCGGCGCACGCCAACAGTCCGGGCACGAGTATGTACACGTCCACGTCGTCCAACGACTTCCTGGCGTACAGCAGGGTGATCCGGCTGGCCCACAGCGGCTCGGCGAACGGCACCCTGCTGGGGACGTTCGAGCACGCGGACAAGAGCGGCGCGGCCACCTCGTTCGTCATCAGGCAGAGCACGGACGACGGCGCGACCTGGTCGACGAAGTCGAGCCTGGGCGACCCGCTGACCGGCACCGGCCATCCCTCGTCTCAGATGTGGCAGCCGTTCCTCTACGAGTTCCCGCAGACGCTCGGCGCCTATCCGGCCGGCACCCTCCTCCTCGTCGGCAACGTCGCGCCGACCACGAACACCAGCACCACCTTCGTGGAGTGGCGCAGCACCGACGACGGAGCCACCTGGACCTACGTCTCGGCGTTCCAGGCCGGCGGAGGCGAGGGCACCGGGATCTGGGAGCCCTTCCTCGCGCTCGACTCGTCCGGCAAGCTGAACTGCTACTTCTCCGACGAGCGACAGAGCGGCACCTACAGCCAGAAGCTCGCCCACATCGTCTCCACCGACGGCGGTGTCGCCTGGAGCGCCAACGCGGACGGCTCGACGCGCGTGGCGCCCGGCGAGGTGAACGACGTGGCGAGCACCACCCAGTCCGACCGGCCGGGGATGGCGACCGTCGCAGTGAGCACGTCCGGCACGTATGTCATGGCGTACGAGGTGTGCGGTCCGGCGTTCAACTGCGTCGCACGGGTGAAGTCCTCGACCACGGGCGACACCTGGGGGTCGGGCCCGACCGATCTCGGCACGACCGCGACGACGACCGACGGCAGGCAGCTCTTCCACTCGCCGTACATCGCGTGGAGCCCGGCCGGCGGCGGCGAGTTCCTCCTCGCCGGCCAGACCGAATCGGGAGGCTCGGAGGGCGGCCAGGTGATCTTCGTCAACTCGTCCTCGAACGCGACCGGCGCGTGGTCGTGGATCCCGGCGCCCGTCGCGACGACCGGCTCCGCCTCGAACTGCAGCGTGGACTACAGCCCCGACCTCCTCGTCTCGGCGTCGGGTCAGTCCGTCCGCTACACGGCGCCCTCCGCGATCGGGCCGAACGGCTGCGAGGAGGTCACCGGCCAGACCAACGCGGGTGTCCTCCCGTTCCGATCGACGTTCAGCGGCGGCGACGCCGGCTGGGTCGACTACAACGGCTGCTGGTCCACCTCGGGCGACGTCTACGCGGAGACCTGCGGCGGGACCGCCGGCCCGAAGGCGGTGGCCGGCTCCACCGCGTGGACCGACTACACCGTCCAGGGCGACGTGCGGATCGACTCGGGCACCCAGGCCGGCCTCCTGCTCAGGGTCTCGAACCCGTCCGCCGGGACCGACGCGCTCAAGGGCTACTACCTCGGCATCACCACGACCGGGCTGGTGCTCGGCCGCGAGAGCTCCGGGTGGACGTCGCTGTCGAGCGCGAGCCTCCCCGGCGGCGTGACGACCGGAGCCTGGTACCACCTGGTGGCGCAGGCGTCGGGGTGCACGTTCACCGTCAGTGCGGTACCCGTGGGGAGCACGGCCGCGCCGACCGCCTTCACGTACACCGACGGCGGCTGCACGCTGACGTCCGGCGCGATCGGCGTCCGCGACCAGGGCAGCACCGCGTCGTTCCGTAACGTCACGGTCACCGCCGGAGCCACGGCCTCCACCGCGGTCTCCCCGTATGCGGCGCCGTTCGCGAGCGGCACGGCGTCGGGCTGGACCACCTATGGGGGCACCTGGGCGACCACCGCGTCGACGGAGACGTACGCCGACTCGGCCGGCGGCTCGGGCGACAAGAGCGTCGCCGGGTCGACATCCTGGGGCAACTACTCCCTCACCGGAGACGTCCGACTCGACAGTCTCGGGTCCAACGCCAACGCGGGCTTCATCGTGCGGGTGACGAACCCCGCGGTCGGGGCCGACGCGCTCGACGGCTACTACGCGGGCGTCACTCCGACCGGCCTGGTGCTGGGCCGGGAGATGAACAACTGGACGCAGCTCGCCTCGGCCACGCTGCCGGTGTCGCTGCCGACCGGCGCCTGGTACCACCTGACCGTGGAGGCTGTCGGCTGCACGATCACGGTGACCGGCCAGCCGGCCGACGGCGGGTCGATCGTGTCGGCCAGTGCGGTGGACAGCGGATGCTCGCTGGGCAGCGGGGCGATCGGCGTGCGGACGTACAACGCGGGCGCGACCTGGAAGGACGTCGCGGTCACCCCGCGCTGACCTCCCCGCCGCCGGCCGCCCACCGCCGAAGGGCACGTTATCGCCCCTCCGGCGCCCTCTGAGGGGCGTTAGCGTGCCCCTTGGCGACAGCGGCGGTTGTGGTGGCGGTGGTCAGCGGTCGCGCGAGCCGAGGGCGTCGAGCGCTGCCATGTCCTCCACGCTCAGCTCGAAGTCCAGGTCGGCGTTCTCCGCGATCCGGTGTTGCGTCGTGGACTTCGGCAGCGGGAGGACGTTCTTCTGCAGCAGGTAGCGCAGGCTCACCTGCGCGCCGGTCCTGCCGTACTTCTCGGCGATCAGCTCGATGTCCTCGTCCCCGATCAGCCGCCCGGTCGCGAGCGGCGAGTATCCCTCGACGAGGATGCCGCGCTCCTGGCAGTACGTCGTCGTCTCCGGCTGGGTGTGCCCGACGAACCAGCGGATCTGGTCGACGTGCGGCACGACGCTGGTCCCGGCGATCAGCGACTCCAGGTCGGCCACGACAAAGTTGCTCACCCCGATCGAGCGCGTCCGGCCCTCGTCGTACAGCTCCTCGAACACCTTCCACACCTCGATGTTGCCGGCGCGGTGATCGCTGCCCTGGTGGTTCCACGGCCACGGCGCGTGGATGAGGTACAGGTCGATCGGTCCGAGATCCAGGAGCTCGGACGACCGGTCGAAAGCGTGGCGCGCGCCTGCGGCATCTTTCACCTCGGCGGGGCACTTGGTCGTGATGAAGACCTCCTCGCGTGGGACGCCGCTGTCGCGCACCGCCCGTCCGACGCTCGCCTCGTTGCCGTACGCGCGCGCTGTGTCGATGTGCCGGTAGCCGGCGTCGAGCGCCGTTCGCACCGAGTCGTAGGTGAGCGGGCCGTCCGGGATCTGCCACGTGCCGAACCCGACCTTCGGGATCTCGACGCCGTTGGACAGGGCGAATGTGTCGGTGAGGACGGGCATGGGTGGGCTCCTTTCGATGGGCGGATGCGGGTCATGGTAGCCCCTCCGTCGTTGCCATCGGCTCCCGGCCGTCGCGTCGTTCGGGGACATGGCGCAGATGTTCCGGCGGTTCGCCGAGACGCCCGCGTACCAGGCCGACTTCGCGACGACCCGGGCGCTCGACCCGGAACTGCTGGACCTGAACGCGTGGCTGGCGCAGTCGGGGTGGAGGCCGGGAAGCGATCGCGGCTGACAGCCCCTCGCGTCACCCGATTGCGGCCCAGTTGCTGAACGTGCCGCCGGCGACCGATTGCCCGCTGCCGATGACGGTCCCGTCCGCGGCGTTCGCGTAGACGACGAGTTGACCGGTCAAGGTCTGTTTCGCGGTGAGCGCGGTTGCGGCGAGTGCGGTGCTGCCGATGTTCGGCCATCCCGCGGAGGTGGGTTGCCCGGGTGCCAGGACGGTTCCCCATCCGGTCTTGTCCGTCGCGGCGACGTAGATGGCATTGGTCCCGTTCGAGAGCGGAACCAGGGCGGGTGTCGACCCGAACGCCTTCGCACCGTACCCGTAGTTCACCCAGCCTCCGAACGGTCTGCCGCCAGCGGGTTGCGTGAGGCCCCGGAGGGTCCCGCCGGCGACGGCGTAGAGGCCGATGCGCTGGTCCGCGCTGATCGTGGCCGTCGGCTCGGACTGCATTCCGCTGTTACCGGAGGTCCCGACAGCGCCCCAGGGGAGAAAGTGCTCCCGGCGACGGATTGGCCGGAGCCGTAGATGCGTCCATCGGAGCCGCGCGAGTAGATCACGAGTCTGCCGTCCGCGGTCTGTGCGGGCGCCGGACGGAGTCCGAGGATGGTGGCGGCGCCGATCTGCTGCCAGCTGCCGAAATCGCGGCCGACAGCCGTCTGACCGACGCCGGAGGCACCCCCGACCCCGTCGTGGCGTAGAGGACGATCAGTCCTGACGTGAGGATGATCACGGCGGGATCGCTGGCGATACCGCCACCGTTGAGGCCGATCGGGCGCCACGGTGCGAAGGTCCCACCGGGCATCGACTGCCCGGTGCCGACGATGGTGCCGGCGGTGGTGCGCGCGTAGGCCACGATGAGGCCCGCGCTCGTCCGTGCGACAGCGGGCCGGCCGACGATCGTGCCGATCTGCCCACCGATCAGCTGCCAGCCGCCGAAGACGCCACCGGCGGACTGCTGAGCGGTGCCCCACAGGTTGCCGTCACCGCGGATCGTGTAAAGCGCGATCTGATTGCTCGGCAGGATCAATGGGGACACGCCATTGGCCACCGGCAGGGACGGGCCGACGGGCCCGGCGGATATGTTCAGCGGCCGGTTGTGATCGCGGAAATCGATGTGCTGGTGGTTACAGTCGTTCGGCCCATCAAAGCGACGGATGACATCGCCGTATCCATTCCCGTCACAGTTCTTCTCGGCCCACACTCCGTTGGCCTCCGTCGGCGCGAATTGCGCAATGAACTGCAACAAGGGCACCGTCTGAGAAGCGCCGCTGATCAGCCTTCCGGAGTAGCCGTTGATATCGACTCCGTGTGTCGGTGACGGGCAGTGATTAGCGCTCGGATACTTCTTGCAGTTGTCGGAGTGCTCTAGGCAGTTGCGGTTCAGATCGCTGAGGGTGACCTGGCCGAACTTCTTGGTGATGATGAGGACGGACTGCAGCGCGCGCAGGTCGACATCGCAGCCCGCTTCGACGCGATTCTGGGCAATCGGGAGAATCTGCCTGGACCAGATTCCCGTATAGGGGCCAACCGATAGCTTCTTCTGGTTGTACAGCTCCACAAGCTGCTGAGCGACGCCTGTTTCGAGGTCGGAATGCCCGCACACGCGGGGTCCGCGCACACCGGTGCGGCCCTATCCCGACCAGGCGTTTCTTCCGGCCCGTCCACTTCCGGGCGGATGGATGACGCGGGACTCCCGTCCGATTCCTCCGGATCGACCGCCTCCGTCGAGGGCGGATCGGTGGCTTCCTCCTGAGGATTCGTTGGAGGCCCGATCGGGTCCGTGAGAGCTCCGGTCGACCACGCGCCGGAAGGCGGATGGGCCCCGTCCTCCGCGCCGGAGAACGAGCTCGATTCTGCGACCGCGGCCGATGTTGAGACGAAAGTCAAGCTCACGATAACTGCGAACACTGCTGTTGATGACGTAACCCTATGAAATTTCACCCGTGAAAGCTAGCCTTAAACACCGCAGCTTACATGGTGCTAGCGTTATTACCTCGTGCTTTAATACCTGGAGGATCTGTGCTCAGAATAGGAACGCCGCTCGTCGCCGCGGCTCTTGCCGCAACCGTTCTGCTTGCCGGTTGTGCGAACAGCGGCGCGGCGACAGAGGCGGCAATCCCGAAGCCATCGTTGTCGGCGACATCGCCACCAGCCTCGACGCCCACTCCGTCGACCGAGGTGGGCGGCGATGTGTCTGACGACGCAGTGGAGGACATGGACGCGGGCCGGCCTCAGGCGTTCGCGGCGTGCCAGGCGATCCATGAAAGGGACGGCATTCCCATACCGACACTGACCGAAGCGGCGATGCACGCAAACGCCGCCGCCGAGATCAACCCCCGTTGGGGCGACCTCGCGGAAGCCATCGCGGGGATGCGGGACTATTCCGCGAGGTACGAGGGCGTGGCCGATCGCCCCAGCGACGAGGCGCTCCAGTTCGACGCCGACTTCCAGGCCATGGAGAAGCTTTGCTACGACCTGCTCGGGACGACCGTCTTCACCCCCTAGGCCGAACGCGACCCACCGCACGGATATTGTTCGCGTTTTCTCGTCGTGCTGAAGGATCCCTCCCAATGAAAGTCATATTCTCGGCGGTCGTCGTTCTCGCCGCCACCGTCCTGCTCGCGGGCTGTGCGAGCAACGGTGCGGCGACAGACGCAGCAAACCCGAAGCCGACGTCGGCCTCGACGCAGACCCCCGCCCAGCCGACAGAGGTGGGTAGCGAGGTTCCCGACGGCGAAATGGAGGACGTGGACGCGGGCCGCCCTCGGGCGTTGGAAGCGTGTCGAGTGATCCACGACAAGGGCGACATCCCCATACCAACACTGACGGATGCGGCGGCACACGCAAGCGCGGCCGCCGAGGTGAACCCGCGCTGGAACGAGCTGGCGGACGCAATCGTGGGGATGCGGGACTACTCCGCGAAGCACGAAGGCGTGACCGATCGCCCGGACGATGAGGCGCTCCAGTTCCACACCGACTCGCTGACCATGCAGGATCTGTGCCGCGACCTACTCGGGACGACCGTCTTCAGCCCCTAGGCCGAACGCGGCCTACCGCATGGAAATTGTCCGCGTTGTGCTTTAGCACCTGGAGGATGTGTGCTCAGAACAGGAACGTCCCTGGTTGCCGCGGCTCTTGCCGCAGCCGTGCTGCTTGCCGGTTGTGCGAACAGCGGCGCGGTGACAGGGCCGGGAACCCCGAAAGCAGCGTTGTCCGGGACTCCGGCACCGACTTCGACGCCAACGCCCTCGACTGCGGCGCGCGACGACATCGCCGACGACGCAGTGGAGGACACGGACGCGGGCCGACCTCAGGCGTTCGCGGCGTGCCAGCTGATCCATGAAAGGGACGGCATTCCCATACCGACACTGACCGAAGCGGCGGTGCACGCAAACGCCGCCGCCGAGATCAACCCCCGCTGGGGCGACCTTGCGGACGCCATCGTCGGGATGCGGGACTATTCCGCGAGGCACGAGGGTGTGGCCGATCTCCCCCGCGATGAGTCGCTCCAGTTCGCCGCCGATTCGGAGGCTATGGAGAAGCTGTGCTACGACCTGCTCGGGACGACCGTCTTCACCCCGTAGGCCGAACGCGACCCACTACACGGAAATTGTTCGCGTCGCTCGTCGTCCTGGAGGATCCATTCCTATGAAAGTCACATCGTCTGTGCTCGCCGCTTTCATCGCGGTAGCCCTGCTCGCAGGTTGCGCGAGCGATAATGCGGCGAAAGGCGGGGGCCCTCCGAAGCCGGCGCCGTCCGCGACGTCCACCGCGCCGACCTCTCCCTCAACGCCGACGGCCGCTCCGGAGGCGGACCAGGGGCGTCCGCTACGACCGCCCCGGAGGCGGACCGTGGACGATCGGAGGCCTTGTCTGCGTGCCGGGTCATCCATGACGAGGACTGCCCGGGCATATCCCAGATGAAGAGGGCGGCGCCGCTGGCGCAGAAGGCTGCCGAACTCAGCTCCCGCTGGGGTGACCTCGCGTCGGCGATGGCCGGGCTGCGGGACTACGTGATCACATACGACCCGGATGTCACCGTCGACATCGACCAGGCCGACTGGCATCGATCGGTGACGGATTGGGAGACCATCGAGGCCGAATGCTTCGACCTGCTCGGGACCACCGTGCTCACGCCGTAGCCCGCCCGCGGTCGCCGGGTTGGCGGGGTCTGCGGCCTCAGCGGTGCCGCGGCTTGCGCGCCGGCCGGTCGTCGCGGTCGTTCCGGTCGTCCCGTCCGCGGCGCTGCTCGCGCGGCCGCCGCTCCTCCCACTGCCCCCGCTCGCGCCGGGCGCCGGCCCCGCGGTCCGGCCGGATCTCGATCAGCTTCCCGCTGATCCTGGTGCCCTCCAGCCGCGACAGGGTGTCCGAAGGGAGGTCCGCAGGCAACTCCACGAGCGAGAAGTCCGGCATGATCCGGATGTGGCCGAAGTCCTCGCGGCTGAGGCCTCCTCGTTGGCGAGGGCGCCGACGATCTGGCGCGGCTCCACCTTCTGCCGCTTGCCGACCTCGATCCGGTACGCCGCCATCGGCTTGTCGCTGCGCTCGCGCCGCGAACCCCGCTCGCCGCGCCCGCCGCGGTCGTCTCGTCCGGCGGAGCGGTCGGAGCGGGTGTCCCGCCCATCCCGCTCCACGCTTCGAGCCAAGGCGTCGTCCTCGTCCAGCAGCAGCGGCTCGTCCCCCTGCGCGACGACCGCGAGCGCCGCCGCGACGTCCGTCTCCGGCACGTCGTGGTGCTCCACGTAGTGCCCGATGATGTCGCGGAACCGGGTGATCCGCTCGACCTGCGCCAGCGCCGAGGTGATCGCGTCGTCGAAGCGGGCCAGGCGGGTGACGTTGATGTCGTCCACGCTCGGCAGCTGCATCTGCGTGAGCGGCTGGCGGGTCGCCTTCTCGATGGCCGTCAGCAGGCGCCGCTCGCGCGGGGTGACGAAGCTGATCGCCGCGCCGCTGCGTCCGGCGCGGCCGGTGCGGCCGATGCGGTGGACGTACGATTCGGTGTCGACCGGGATGTCGAAGTTGACGACGTGGCTGATCCGCTCGACGTCGAGACCACGCGCCGCGACGTCGGTGGCGACCAGGATGTCGAGCTTGCCCGATTTGAGCTGGTCGACCGTCCGCTCGCGCTGCGCCTGGGCGACGTCGCCGTTGATCGCCGCCGCCGAGTAGCCGCGGGCCCGCAGCCGCTCGGCGAGCGTCTCGGTCTCGTTCTTGGTGCGGACGAAGACGATCATCCCCTCGAAGTTCTCGACCTCGAGGATGCGGGTGAGCGCGTCCACCTTCTGCGGGTACGACACGACCAGGTAGCGCTGCGTGATGTTGGGGGAGGTGGTGGTCTTGGTCTTGACCGTCACCTCTTCGGGATCGTGGAGGTACTTCTTGGAGATGCGGCGGATCTGCGCGGGCATCGTCGCCGAGAACAGCGCCACCTGCTTGTCGTCCGGGGTGTCGGCGAGGATGGTCTCCACGTCCTCCGCGAACCCCATCTTCAGCATCTCGTCGGCCTCGTCGAGCACGAGGTAACGGAGCTCGGAGAGGTCGAGCGTCCCCTTGTCGAGGTGGTCCATGATCCGGCCCGGGGTGCCGACGACGATGTGGACGCCGCGTCGCAGCGCCGAGAGCTGCACGCCGTAGCCCTGGCCGCCGTACACCGGCAGCAGGTGGACGCCGCGCATGTGGGCGGCGTAGCTCTCGAAGGCCTCAGCGACCTGGAGGGCGAGCTCGCGGGTCGGCGCGAGGACGAGCGCCTGCGGGATCTTCTGCGACAGGTCGAGCCGGGACAGGATCGGGAGGGCGAACGCCGCCGTCTTGCCCGTGCCGGTCTGGGCCAGCCCGACCACGTCGCGGCCCTCCAGCAGCAGCGGGATGGTCGCCGCCTGGATGGCAGACGGGGTCTCGTAGCCGACGTCTTTCAGTGCCTTCAGGACGTGCGGGTCGAGGCCCAGGTCGGAGAAGGTGAGGGAGGCCTCCGTCTCGGCGGCGTCTCCAGTGGGGGCTCCACCGGCCTCGGGCTCGGTCGTGTCGGTCGTCTCGGCGGGGTCGTTCTCGGGCGTGCTCACCCTTGAACGGTAGTCGCCCCCTCCAACAAGCGCACCTCCGCGCGCGGCGGGACGACCGCGGGACGTGTTCCCGCCATCCGCTCCAGCACCCGGACGACCTGGCAGGAGTACCCGTATTCGTTGTCGTACCAGACGTAGAGCACGAGGTTCGTCCCGTCGCCTCTTGCTTGCGGCGGAGGCGTCGTTGCTCGGTGACCGAGTGGCGCGGCGGGTGATTTGACGGCGAGGCCGAACGGTGCGGCGTGGTTGCCGCCTCCGGGTTCGGTCGCTACGTCCAGGCGTCGTTGATCGCCGGTGACCAGGTAGTCGTCGCCGGTCGCCTCCGCGTCCACGCGACCACCGCGATGGAATCATCGGCGACAGCCGTGCTCAACGCGGGGGCGCGCTGATTGCCCGACGTGCGCAGACCATCCGATACGTTCTCTCCGATGTTGCATGCCAGATGCAGCACTTATGCAAGAGGGAGCGGAGCTCATGCGGATCGGGTTCTCTTTGGTGTCTGTTGGTGCTGTTGCAGTGTTGATGACTGCGGGGGCGGGGGCCGCGGTTGCGGATGAAGGGTTGACTCCTGACTCGGCCCCTTCGGTCGTGGCAACAGACTCGGGATACGTTGACCAGCTTGAGAAGCTCGTCGGAACGCAGAGTGAAGAGGAAATCGAGGCGATCGAGAACCTTCCTGGCCCGGTGCAGCTGCTTGTGGATTCCGAGACCGGGGAGACCTTGGCCGCTATCCCCGAGCAGACCACGCTGTCGCGCGCCCTCACGATCGTTGGGCCCGGGTGCTCGACAACGAGCATGTGCTTGAAGAACAGCGTCCCCAACGGCTACCAGGGCACCGGTTCTTTGTCCGGGTCCTGGAAAGGGGTGACCCAGGTCGCCACCGGAGATAGGGCTGGGACGTTCACCTGGAACGGCATCAACAACTCGTGGGCTGCTAAGCCCACGCTCAACCTGACCGGCGGCGTGACAGTGACTAAAATCTCTCGCTGATAGTGGCGCCATCGCAGGTGCGGCGGCGCGGGGCAGGGCGCCGCTGACCAATGTCCTGGAGGCCGCCGAACGGGCGCAGGCTGCCGGTCGCGGGTAGGTCCGTGCCCTTACGGTGTCGCCCCCTCCAGCAAGCGCACCTCCGCGCGCGGCGGGACGACCGCGGGATGTGTTCCCGCCATCCGCTCCAGCACCCGGACGACCTGGCAGGAGTACCCGTATTCGTTGTCGTACCAGACGTAGAGCACGAGGTTCGTCCCGTCGGCGATGGTGGCGAGGCCGTCCACGATTCCGGCGCGGTGGGAGCCGACGAAGTCGCTGGAGACGACCTCGGGGGACTCCACGTAGTCGATCTGCTGGCGCAGTCTGGAGTGCAGCGACACCCGGCGCAGGTAGTCGTTGACCTGTTCCTTCGTCGCCGGTCGCTCCAGCGTCAGGTTGAGGATGGCGAGCGACACGTCCGGCGTGGGGACGCGGATGCTCGAGCCGGTGAGCTTGCCCGCGAGCGACGGCAGCGCCTTGGCGACCGCTTTCGCCGCCCCGGTCTCGGTGATGACCATGTTGAGCACCGCGGACCTGCCGCGCCGGTCGCCCTTGTGGAAGTTGTCGGTGAGGTTCTGGTCGTTGGTGAACGAGTGCACGGTCTCCACGTGCCCGCGGACGATGCCGTACGCGTCCTCCAGCGCCTTGAGCACCGGGGTGATCGCGTTGGTCGTGCAGGAGGCCGCCGAGACGATGCGGTCGTCCTCGCCGATGGTGTCGTCGTTGATCCCGTGGACGATGTTCTTGAGCGGTGACTTTCCGGGTGCCGTGAGCAGGACCCGCGCCACGCCCGGGCTGGCCAGGTGCTGCGCGAGGCCGGACTCGTCGCGCCAGCGGCCGGTGTTGTCGACGACGATCGCGTCGCGGATGCCGTAGGCGCTGTAGTCCACGTTCGTCGGATCGTCCGAGTAGATGACCTGGATGCGCGTCCCGTTGGCGACCAGCACGTCGTGCTCGGCGTCGACCGTGACGGACCCGGGGAACGGCCCGTGCACCGAGTCGCGGGCGAGGAGGCTGGCGCGCTTGTCCAGGTCGTTGTCCGAGCCGCGACGGACGACGATCGCTCGCAGGCGCAGCCCGTTGCCGTTGCCGGCGTGGTTGATGAGGATGCGTGCGAGCAGCCTCCCGATGCGTCCGAAGCCGTAGAGCACCACGTCGGTCGGTCCTGCCGCGTACGTGGAGTGCGCGCTGTCGAGCTCGGCCCGCACCCGGGCCTCCACGTCGGCGTCGTCCATCCCGCGCACCGACATGGCGAGCCGCGCGACGTCGATGGAGGCCGGCGAGGGCGCGATCCCGAGCAGTGCGGTGAGGACAGTGGACGTCTCCAGCAGGGTCAGCTCCTCGTGCCCGAGTTCGCGGGCGCGGTCGTGCACCGAGATGACCCCGGTGGCGGACAGATTGATGAGCCGCTGGCCGTGGATGGAGGTGACGACGCCGTGGTCGCGGTAGAGGCGCCCGATGAGCGGGATGAGCTGCTCGGCCTGCACCTCCCGTGCGACCCACGCGGCGCGGTGTGACTCGAAGGCGTGCGGGTGGTCGGTGTTGAAGGTGGTCACGCTCGGTACTCTGGGCCCTTCCGCGTCGGATGAACGCGTCTGTTCGTTCGGCTGCGGAGGTCGCCCGCACTGCGAACGTAGCGGGCGAATGTCGATTCTTCGCGCAGTCGAGACCCGAAAGATCCCACGATCTTTCGCTTCCGGCAAGAAGCGCGCGGTTCTCCTGCGCGGGAACCCTAGAACTTGTCGGGCGAGTCGATCTTCTCCCCGGCCAGCACCTGCGGCGGCGCGCTGGTGTCGCCACCGACGGACGCGATGAAGCTCTGGAGTTCCGGGGCGGCGAAGAACGTGCGGAACGCGTCCTGCGTCTCCCACTCGTCCATGATGACCACGAAGCCGTCGCCGACGGCGAACTGATGGTGCAGCGCGCCGGCCGCGCGGGCGCGATCCGCGATGTCCCGGTACTCGGCTGCGCGAGTGCTGAGGGAGTTCGTGAAGGCGTCGGTATCGCCCGTGAACTTGGTTGCGATGAGAACAGACATAAGGGTTACCTCCTGCGGTCTCCCCCGGATCGGTGCCGATGCTAGCAGCGGGGTGGAGTGGCGGCAACGGGGTCCACCGGGTCCGCCCGTCGCGCGTGACGAGGGAGCGCTAGACCCCTCCGCCTCCGCCTCCGCCGCCTCCGCCGCCGGAGAATCCGCCGCCCCCGGTCCCGCCGGACGAGGAGCTGCTCGTCATGGTCGTGCTGGAGGAGATCCCGCCGATCAGCTGCGAGAGCACGGCCGCGTTGAAAGCGGTCTGACCCGCGTACCAGGTCGGCGTCTCCCCGGCTTGCTCGTAGAACCGCCCGAGCTCGGCCAACCACTTCTTCTCGTCGCCGAACAGTACGGCCCAGGGCAGGAGCCGCTCGTTCAGGCTCAGCATCTCGCGCGGGTCGTCCACCGCGACCGGCACGCGCTCGGCGCCCTGCGGCGACTGGAGATAGCGGATGCGGTCGGCCTCGGCGAGGTGCACATACATCCGGAGGCCGTCCACGTACTCGCGGAGGGCGGTGCCGGTGGCGGTGAGGGGAGAGCGGGAGACGAGGACCGCGGTCGCCCCGAAGAGCAGGACGGACCCGATGAGGAAGGCGACGGGCAGCGCGCCTCCGTAGACGCCGACGACGCAGAGAATCGAGCCGACGACCGCGAGCGCGGTCGCGGCGAGCCCTGTGAAGATGACCGCCCGGACCGGGCCGTGTGGGCCCGTGGCGCGGTAGCCGGAGTCGGCGGCATCCTTGTGGACCTGTTTGACCAGCGACTGGATGGCACGGGCGACCCGTGTGTTGGACGAGCCGAGCTCCAGCGTCGCACCGGGGGTGAGCGGCTCACCGAACAGCGCGTGGAGGAAGCGCAGCTCGCTCGGCGTCGGGTGCGGATCCCGCAACGCCTGCCTCCCGGTCGCCTCGGTCGAGACGAACTCGAGCGTGTAGCGCGGACGGCCGAAGAACCCGGTGGACTCGAGCACGCGGACCCTGCCTGCCACCGCGAGGTCGAGCGTCTGCGCCGCGACCGCCTTCTTGCCGAGGCCGCTGACGTCCGCCGTGACCAGCAGCCCCTCCTTCGGCGGCACGTACTCGGGGACGATCGTGCCGCGTCCAGGGGCGTCGCGCAGCAGGCGCACGCGCACGACGATCCCGCCGATCAGGGCAAGGACGACGAGCAGCAGACCCCCGGCCGCCGCGTAGCCCCAGCCGGTGTCGAACAGCCCGTCGGCGCGCGACGTGAAAGTGCCCCGCGCGAACCCGATCGCGAAAGTCAGATTCTCCCCGGACCGAGCTGATCGGCCGAGAATCGGAACCCGTCGCCCGTGCGCTCGACGGTGGCCTTCTGGGTCGACCCCTGCACGCCCCGGTACGCGGACGCCTCGCCGTGCAGAGCGTCGGACAGCCCGGCGCCGAGGTGCACGGTCGCCGTGACGCGATCGAAGGGCTGCGCCCAGGCGGTCCCGTTGGTGTCCCAATAGAACTCGTCGTTCCCGGTGTCGGGGAAGTACCGTGTGACGTTCGTCTGCCGGTAGGTGATGATGTAGGTCTGGTCGCCGTGGACGAAGTGGTCCGCCGCGATCGTCAGCGTGCGGACTCCGCTATTGGATGCGATGGTGTATGCGCGCGGAGCGCCGTTCTGATCTGTGACTGACACCAGCTGCAGGTCGGTCGGATGCCCGTCGTAGTCCTCGACCAGCTCCCGCCGGATGCCGTGATTCTGGTCGATCTGTGGGAAGCGGGCGACCAGGGTCTCCACGGTGGTGAGGGTGGAGTGGCCCGCCGCGTCGCGGCTGAGGTGGTAGTCGCCGTCGAAGCTCGCGAAGGTGAAGTCGTCGACGCCGGTGGGGGTGGTGGCCGGTGCGTGCGCGGGGTGGGCCTGCGCGGGCGCAGCGCTTGCGCTCGGGCTTGCGCCGGCGACGCCGACGATCGTCGCGACCGCGGACAGTGCGACTGTGACCATCGCGCGGAGCAGCCTCCCGCGGCGACCGCATGGCCGCGAGCCTCGGCCGTGCACCTTCGCCTGCTCCCGCTGTCGCGAACCGCTCATCCTGATCGACACTCGTCTAGCGTGTCATGTCGTGGGGGAGTCGAGTGGTTCTCCGCACCTCGCGCCCGACCGCGACGAGTTCGCGCGGCTGATCTGGCACACCGCCTCCCCGCGCTGGGAGTTCGCCGAGCCGACGTTCCAGCGCACCGCCGCGTCGTTCGCCAACCCCGACCACATCGAGATCGTCATCCACAACTACCGGTGGCGACTCGGCCTGGCGGACGGGGAGGCGACCCACGCCGAACTCGAGGAGCAGCTCGCCGCGGGAATGAAGCCGACGCCGCGGACATCAGGCGACGGGAAGGGCAAAGCGAATGCTCGGGGAAGCGAGGAGGCGGACCGCGCGGCCCGCGAGGAGTTGCTCGCGTTCATCGGCCGGACGACGGGGGTGGATCGCAGGTGTGGGTGTTGCCGAGCCCGAGCGGACTCAACGCGCACGCGACCCTGACAGATCCGGCTGAGGCGTACCGGGAGGTCGCGGTGGCCGCGGGATCGACAGTTCAAAGCCCAACTGGCTCAAGAAGTCACAATGGAGCGAGTGACGGGAATCGAACCCGCGCTATCAGCTTGGGAAGCTGAAGTTCTACCATTGAACTACACTCGCGTGGCCTGCAATCCCAGGTAAACACTGGGAAGTAAGGCTGCGGCCCAGACTACCCGCTCAATGGTTTTTGGCCAAACTCAGGCGGCTGGTGGTGGTCGGACTGCGCCGAGAGGTCTGCTCGTATGGTGGGTGCATGCGAATTCTGATCACCGGTGGTGGAGGCAATGTCGGCCGTGGATTGACTGGACCGCTCCTTGCGGCGGGGCACGAATTGGTTGTGTCGGACATCGTCCGGCCGGCCTGGCTGGCGGGTCACCCTGACGTCGAGTTCCACCAGGTGGATGTTCAGATCGGTGTCGGCCTCGAACGGGCCGCGGAGGGTTGCGACGTGATCGTGCACACTCCGGCGTGGCATGGCATCCACACCGGCGTGCGGACCGAGGTGGACTTCTGGCGACTCAATGTCGACGGGACGATGTGGATGACGCAGGCGGCTGTGGCGACCGGCGCCCGGGTGCTCTTCCTGTCGTCGCAGGCGTGGCACGACCACTACGACAAATACGGTTTCACCAAGCGCATGGGCGAGGAACTGCTCGCTTACCAGCACCGGCGCGCCGGCCTCTCCTATGTAGCCCTCCGGCCGGCCGCGTTCACGCCGTGGGAGGGCGATTGGCCGCAGGAGTACGGGGCGCGGCTGCTCGGCATCGGTGTGGACCGCAGGGACGTTCTCCAAGCTGCGCTGCGCAGTATCGACTACCTCTCTCGCACGCCTGATGCGGACCTGATCGTCGACGCAGTGCGCGCGAACGTATTCAGCGCGGACGACATCGAGGGTTGGGAGGCGGACCCGATTGGGGCCGCGGAGCGGATCTTCCCCGGCGCGCGCGATGTCGTGGAGCGATTCGGGCTGGACATCTCAGCGACGCCCCACCTGCAGCCGTCCTCGGGGTGGGCGGAGATCGGCTACCAGCCCGAGCATCACTTCGGCACCTTCCTGGCGGAGATCAGCGGGATGGACGTGAATGAGGCGAGAGATCTCCCCTGCGATTACCGAGCTTGACCGAAGGGGCGATCGGAGCCCGCCGAGATTCTAAAAAGTAATTCTTGACAAAAGAAGCGGTCGTTTCTACGCTCGGAATATCGAGGAGGCGACCATGTCACTGATGAGCGAAGGCGACGGCCGGGAGCCGGTGTTACAGCCGGTCGAAGGGCCTCGGAACACGATCGATGACATCGTGATCGTAGGGGCGGCGCTCGCGGGTGCGACCGCCGCCAAGACCTTGCGGGAGGAGGGCTACGACGGCCGCCTCCGGTTGTTCGGCGCCGAGCAGCACGCCCCTTACGTGCGTCCTCCGCTCTCCAAGGGATACCTGGCAGGTGACGACGAGCGCTCCAGCATCGACGTGCTCGAGCCGTCCTGGTACCGCGATAACGACGTCGAGTTGCACCTCGGAACGCGGATCGGCGAGCTCGACCCGAGCGGGGCGGTCACCACGGAGGCGGGGCGGCGATACCGGTTCGATCGCGCGCTGCTGGCGACAGGCTCCGTCCCGCGCCGGCTGCCGATCCCGGGTGCCGATCTGGATGGGGTGCTCTCCCTGCGCACGGTGGATGACAGCGACCGTCTGCGCGCGAGCTTGAGCGGTGGCGGCATGCGGCTGGTACTCATCGGATCGGGCTGGATCGGAATGGAGGTCGCTGCGACCGCGCGCACCCTCGGGAACGACGTCACGATCCTCGAACGGGACCCGATCCCGCTCGCCGTCGCGCTCGGAGACGACCTGGGCCGATTCTTCGCCGCCCTGCACGAACAGCACGGTGTCGACATCCGGACGTCCGTGAATGTGGAGGCCATCGTCGGCGCCGACGGCCGCGCCACCGGTGTCCGGCTGGCCGACGGCCAGGTCTTCCCGGCCGATCTGGTCCTCGTCGGAGTAGGAGCCGTCCCCGCGGTCGAGCTGGCCCAGGCTGCGGGACTCGCCGTCGACAACGGAGTCCTGGCCGACCCGGCCCTCCGCACAAGCGCCCCAGCGGTCTTCGCTGCTGGTGATATCGCGAACGCCCTGCACCCGCTCATCGACCGGCGGCTGCGCAGCGAGCACTGGGCGAACGCCATCGACGGTGGCGCGGCGGCGGCGAAGGCCATGCTCGGGAAACCGTCGGTGCACGACGCCGTCCCGTACTTCTACACCGACCAGTTCGACCTCGGGATGGAGTACGCCGGTTTCGCACCGCTCACCCGCGACGCCGAACTCGTCTACCGAGGCGACCCGGCCACGGGCGAGTTCATCGCCTTCTGGGTCCGCGACTCCCGCGTGGTCGCGGGTATGAACGTGAACGTCTGGGACGTCAACGACGACATCAAGGCACTCGTCGCCGCCGGCACCCCACTGCGCCTGGACGAGTTGCGCGACACCGATGTGCCGCTCCCGGACGTGAGCCGAGCAGCGTAGCGCGAGATCCATCCGCCACGCCGCCCTCGTTCCACTGGGAAGGCCCCCGGCGGGTCGAGCCCGGATGTTCACCGCGAAGCGCGAAGCGGTTCACCTGGCGCGCTTAGGGTACCGGTCCGTCCCCCAAAAGAGAGGCAGACCCCGAATGCGTTCCATGAGAACCAGACTTCGACTCACCGCCGGTGCGACGCTGCTCGCCACGGCAGCCATCGGTGCGATCCTCGCAGGACCGACCGTCGGGCCCGCGAGCGCGGCACATGCTGACGGCGAAAGCACAACCGACCCCGCAACCGGCGCAAGCGACCTCGTCGCCGATGTGAATGCCGTCGACCGCTCCACCGTGTGGACCGAGACCGGCCGGATCAAGCTGAACTTCCCGACCTATCACACCGAGGGGATGGCCTTCAGCAAGGACCACATCTTCCTCAGCGCCGTCCAGATCATCGAACCGACGGTCAAATACGCCTCGCCCCAGAACGGGTACGATCGCACCCCCGGAAAGGGCATCGGCCACCTGTTCGTGATGGACACCGCTGGACACCTCCAGAAGGACATCATCCTCGGCGAGGGCGACATGTACCACCCGGGCGGAATCGACTTCGACGGTACGAACGTGTGGGTTCCGGTCGCGCAGTACCGCCCCGACAGCAGCGCGATCATCTATCGCGTGGACGCTTCCACCCTCGCTGTTCACAAGCAGTTCGAGGTGAAGGACCACTTCGGGGGCATCGTGTTCGACAAGCGGACGGGTCACCTGGTGGGCAACACCTGGGGATCGCGACGTTTCGTGTCCTGGACACTGGGCGGCAATGAGATCTCGAGTTGGTCGAACCCGGACTTCTTCATCGACTACCAGGACTGCCAGTACGCGGCGACGTCCAAGATGATCTGCGGCGGCGTCGCGAACCTGCCCCAGACCGAGGCGGCGGGCGGCGCGTCCCGCACCTACGAATTGGGCGGCTTCGCGCTGATCGACATCCCCAGCCATGAAGTCCAGCGGGACGTGCCCTTCCAGCACTGGTCCACCGCCGGTCATGTCGCGACCCGCAATCCCTTCAAGATGTCCGCGGACGGCGCACGTCTCACCATGCGCGTCGCACCGGACAACGGAGAAGAGGGCAACGGGACCGAGATCATCACTTACCAGGCGACCGTCGTGCCGGCGCCCACGAAGTAGCGTCGTTCCGGCGATCTCCTGATCGCAACCGGGACCCCCGGATCTCACGGGACCGGGGGTCCCGGTGTGTGGACACCAGTGGTGACTCGCTGAACCGTTCGCTCCCGCACCGAATGCCGTCCCGGCACCCCGCGTGCATAGACTTGCGTCTATGGGTGGGGTGCCGGAATCGGACGCGCTGCGCAGTGTGAAGCGCATCAGCGACCCGACGCGCGCCCACATCCTCCGTCTTCTCCTCGACGCACCCGACGGTCGCGGCTCCGTGACCCGCCTCGCCGAGACGCTCGGACTGCGGCAGCCGACGGTCTCGCATCACCTCAGGCTGCTGCGCGAGGAGGGAGTGGTCGAGCGGGCTCAGGAGGGCCGCACCGCCTGGTACTCGATCACGAGCGATCAGCTCGACCGTGTCGCCGAACTCGTCCGCGCAGACAGCCCGGCGGACCAGGCGGCCGCCGTCGATCGGATCGTCGAAGATCTCGCCGCCCGCTACCGCGGGGTCTTCGCCCGGGAGAGCGTCGAGCGGTACGTGCGCGACAGCCACGACCGCCTCGACGGGCGCAAGAACCGGGCGTCGCTGACCAGCGCGTTCGCGGTCTCCCGCCTCGATGCCCTGCTCCGGGCGAACGGAGACCGGGCGGGTGTGCCGGAGGTGCTGTTCGTGTGCGTGCAGAACGCGGGCCGATCCCAGTTGGCCTCGGCGATCCTGCGCCAGCTCGCCGGCGACCGCGTCGTCGTCCGGACCGCAGGCTCCGAGCCCGCCGATGCGGTCCGCTCCACGATCGTCGCCGTGCTCGATGAGGTCGGCACCCCGCTCGGCGGCGAGTTCCCCAAGCCGCTCACCGACGAGGCGGTTCGCGCAGCGGACTACGTGATCACCATGGGCTGCGGCGACGCGTGCCCGATCTACCCCGGCCGCGAATACCTCGACTGGGACATCCCCGACCCGGTCGGTCAGCCGCTGGCGAAGGTGCGCGAGATCCGCGACGACATCGAAGGGCGCGTCCGCGAGCTCCTGGCCCGGATCGAGGCAGAACGGCGTGTGAACACGGTCGCCGCGAACTAGCCAAACCATAGACAAGTATCTATGCTTTCGTGTACGAGAGAAAGCGGGTCCCGCCATGACCGACACCACGCCCACCGTCCTGTTCGTCTGCATCCACAACGCCGGCCGCTCCCAGATGGCCGCCGGGTTCATGCGCGAACTCTCCGGAGGCCGCGTCGAAGTCCTCTCCGCCGGCTCCGAGCCGAAGGACCAGGTCAACCCGGTCGCTGTGCAGGTCATGTCCGAGGAGGGCATCGACATCGCGGACGAGCAGCCGAAGGTCCTCACGATCGACGCGGTCGAGGAGTCCGACGTGGTCATCACGATGGGCTGCGGCGACACCTGCCCGATCTTCCCCGGAAAGCGCTACGAGGACTGGGACCTCACCGACCCGGCCGGCCGCCCGGCCGAGGAGGTCCGCCCGATCCGCGACGACATCAAGCAGCGCGTCCAGAACCTGCTCGCGGAGCTGTTGCCCGCAGCAGTCTGACGAACATGATCGTCGACGAAACGAAGCTGTAGCCCCGTCTCGAGCGATTCGGATCGCTCGAGCTCACGGGTCGTGCCGCGGCTCGTAGCTCACCAGGCCGACGGTGTTCCCTTCGCTGTCTTCGATGAAGGCCATCCACTCGTCGTTTCCGGCGGGGCCGATCGTGTCGTCGTGGTGGGTGAAGATCACGTGGGGCTCGGTGACCACCCTGACGCCGTCGCCTCGCAGCCGCTCCACCGTCTCGGCCACATCGTCCACCTGGAGGTAGACCAGCGCCGACGGGGCGCCCTTCTCCAGGAGGAGGCGGCCGATGCCGATGTTGAAGAACAGCAGGCCCGGCGGGTCGAAGCGGGCGGCCGGCGCCTCCTCGAGCAGGTTCTCGTAGAACTTCGCGGCACGGTCGAGGTCGTCGGCGTGCTGAGCGACCTGCAGAATCTCCACGCGCTCAGTATCCGGTCAGTCGAGCGCCGGCGCCAGTCCCCCGGTCGCCGACGCGTCACGCCTGCGAGGGGTGACCGCGAGCCGGGGGCGCGTGCCGTGCCCGACCGCGGTCGCCCCCGGCCACCCGTCACCGGAGCACGCCGGCCTCCCGCTGCCGCGCGCGCTCCTCCTTCGCCGCAGCCTCGGCGAGCGCCGCTTCGCCCAGCGCCGCCGTCCCGACCGCGGCCGTGTCCGCCGACATCCCGTGCCCGTCGCCGCTGAGCGTCGTCTCGTCGAACGCCAGCTCGCCGCGCAGCACCTGGCGGGCGCGATCGGCGTCGAACTGCCGGGTCCAGCGGCCGATGAGCACGGCCGCGACCGCGTTGCCGGTGAAGTTCGTCAGGGCGCGGCCCTCGGACATGAAGCGGTCGATTCCGACGATGACGCCCACACCGTTCACCAGGTCCGGGCGGTAGGCCTGGAGGCCGCCGGCGAGGGTGGCCAGGCCGGCTCCCGTGACGCCGGCCGCGCCCTTCGAGGCGATGATCATGAAGACCAGCAGGCCGATCTGCTCGCCGATCGACATCGGCTGGCCCATCCCGGTCGCGATGAAGAGGGAGGCCATGGTCAGGTAGATCGCGGTGCCGTCCAGGTTGAACGAGTAGCCCGTCGGCACGGTGATGCCGACCACGGGCTTGGAGACGCCGAGGTGCTCGAGCTTGGCCATCAGGCGGGGGAGGGCGGACTCCGACGACGACGTGCCGACGATGAGCAGGTACTCGCGGCCCAGGTAGCCGATCAGGCGGAAGATGTTGACGCGGGCCACCGCGTAGAGCAGGGCTCCCAGCACGCCGACGACGAACAGTCCGCAGGTGATGTAGAAGGCGACCATGAGGAGCCCGAGGTTCCAGATCGCCGAGACGCCGGTGGCGCCCACCACGGCCGCGATCGCCCCGAACGCTCCGATCGGCGCCAGCCAGAGGATCATCCCGAGGATGCGGAACACCAGCGACTGGAGGTGCTTGACCGCGTTCATGATGCCCTCGCCGGTGCGTCCCATCTTCTGCACAGCGAAGCCGACCAGGAGCGCGATGAACAGCACCTGGAGAACGCTGCCCTCGGTGAAGGCAGAGAAGAACGAGGTCGGGATGATGCCGAGCACGAAGTCGGAGGTCGAGGTGGCCTCCCCCGTCGCCTTGTAGGTCGACTTCGCCATGTCCAGGCCCGCACCGGGGTGGATGAGGTTGCCGACCACCAGCCCGATGGCCAGCGCCACGCTCGACATGATGAGGAAGTACACGAGCGCGAGGCCGCCGACCTTGCCGACCGTGGCCGCTTTCGCGATCGACCCGACGCCCACGACGATCGTGCAGAAGATGATCGGCGCGATCATCATGTGGATCAGCGCCACGAAGCCCGCGCCGAGCGGCTTGAGCGCTACTCCTGCCTCGGGCCAGACCAGGCCGACGATCGCGCCGAGCACGACCGCGGCGATCACCGCCAGGTACAGCCAGGTGTGCTTGTCCCAAGCGCGCTTCCCGCGCCGCCAGTTGTAGCCCGGCAGCCGGAAGGAGGTGGTGCGGGTCGAGAGTGCCATCGTCGTCTCCTGAAGAACGTCGCTGTTCGTCCCCGCCGGGTCCGGCGGGCGGTCGGCCCAGCATCGCCCCGACTGGACGTCGCGCGGGGGTTGCGGTCGTATTGGTCTCGGACGGTTCGCGGCGATGTCTGGCACGCTGGGGAGTATGGGTCGACGACGACGGACGGTGCGCAGTGCCGCGTCGCGCGTGTTCGCGGTCCTGATCGGCGTCGTGCTCCTCGCCGGCGTGCTGACAGCGGTGCTGCTCGCGCTCGACGCCCAGCGGTCCGCGCAGGCCGAGGCCGAGCGCGAGACGCGCTCCGTCTCCGAGACGCTGGCCGCGACGCCGGGGGTCCGCTCGGCGCTGCAGTCGAGTGCACGAGAGGCGACGGCCGCGCTGCAGCCGTTCAGCCTGCAGGTGACGCGGAACACCGGAGTCGACTTCATCACGATCATGACGGCATCGGGCATCCGCGTCACGCATCCCGACCCGGCGCAGATCGGCAAGCACTACATCGGCAGCATCCCGGCGGTCCCCGTCACAGTGACCGAGCAGTACACGGGAACGCTCGGGCCCTCCATCCGCACGATCGCCCCGGTCACCGCCGACGGACGCGTCGTGGGCTGGGTCGCCACCGGTGTCACGGTCCAGAGCATCGGCGGCGCGCTGCTCCCCGCCTGCCGCTCGCGATCGGCATCGCTCTCGCAGTGATCGGAGTAGGGGTCACCGGCGCCCTCGTCGTGCGGTGGGTCACCCGGCGGGTGACGGGGGACCTCCCGGCGCGCGACGTGCGCGACGCGGTCTCCTCCTACGAGTCGGTGCGTACCCTCGGCGAGGCGTTGCGTGCGCAGAACCACGAGCACGACAACCGGATGCACACCGCGGTCTCGCTCATCGAGCTCGGCCGGACCGAGGAGGCTGTCCAGATCCTGACCGAGACGGCCCGGCAGAGCCAGGCGCTCGTCGACCAGGTCACGGCGGCGCGGGCCGGCGATCCCACCGTCGGCGCGCTGCTGCTCGGGAAGGCGGCGCAGGCGGCCGAGCGCGGCGTCGACTGGGAGGCCGACCTCGACCCCCGCGCGCCGCGGACCCCGCTCAACCCGGTGGACGCCGTCTCGCTCGTCGGCAACCTCATCGACAACGCCCTCGACGCCGCCGCCGCAGGCCCGGAGCCGCGCTGGGTGCGGCTGCGCCTGCGGCCGGCCGCGGACGACGGCATCCTGCTCGACGTCTCGGACAGCGGAGCGGGTGTCCCGGAGCGGCTGCGGGAGCGCATCTACGAGTCCGGCTACTCGACGAAGCCGACGGACACGGTCGGCCGCGGCGTCGGACTGACACTCGTGCGGGCCATTGTGGCCGCGGCCGGAGGGTCCATCGAGCTGAGCTCCGCCCCGACCACCTTCCGGGTGCACCTCCCCGCTCGGGAGGAACGGTGATCGGCGTCCTCCTGGTCGAGGACGAAGCACTCACCCTCGAACTCCACCGCCGCTACGTGGAGCGCCTCGACGGCTTCGAGGTCGTCGGCGAGTGCACCGGAGCGCGGGCCGCGGTCGCCGCCCTCACGGAGCGCCGGCCGGACCGTCCGATCGACCTCGTCCTGCTCGACGTGACGATGCCGGACGGCACGGGACTCGACGTGCTGCGGCACCTGCGCGCCCGCGGCTCCGACGTCGACGTCATCGCCATCACGGCGGTCCGGGACGCCGAGATGGTGCACCAGATGGCTGCGCTCGGCGTCGTGCAGTATCTGGTGAAGCCGTTCTCGGGCGCGGTCTTCCGCGAGCGGCTGGAACAGTACCGGGAGCACCACGAGCGGACCCGCGCCGCGGCGGGCTCGGCCACCCAGGAGGAGATCGACGCCCTCCTCGGGTCGCGGCGCCCGTCCGTCGCCTCTGCGCTGCCGAAGGGCCTCTCCCCGGACACGTTGGAGCGCATCCGCGAGACGGTGCGCCTGCGTGGCGCGCTCTCGGCGGCGGAGACGGCGTCGCTGCTCGGGATGTCGCGCGTCGCCGCGCGCCGCTACCTCGAATACCTGGCCGAAGCGGGACGCGTGAGCCGGGAGCCGCGGTACGGGACGCCGGGCCGGCCGGAGACGGAGTACCGCTGGCGCGACTTCTCGCGCCCGCCATCGTGATCGCCGTCGCCGCCGTGCGACTGATCGTCACGGCCGTCGACGGCGCTGCGCGGCGGCGCCGTCGACTTCGATGACGACTGACTCTGCGCCGCCGGCTACCCGCCGATGCGCTTCCGCCAGCGCGCCGAGAAGCAGGCCGCCGCGAAGCCGATCGCGTCGTTCACCTCGAGCATCGGCCGGTTCTCCTCCGCGTTGACGGTCTCCACAGTCGCGCACCCGGGGAATCGGATGGTCAGCTCACGGAGGTTGGCGAGCTTCAGCAGCATCCCGAGGCGGTGTCCGCGGTGCTCGCGCAGCACCAGGGTGTCCATCTGCTCCGCCGGCCGGTCGGACTCGCTGGACACGTCGAGCTCCGTGAACCCGACGGCCTGTCCTGTCGACTCGTGGACCACGATCGACGTCAGTGCGACGCGCGGGCTCTCCGCCCAGAGGTCGTCGACGGCGCGGACACGGTCGGCCGTCCAGACGTCGGTCAGCTCGATCCCGGCGTTGGGGGCGTCGGAGCTCATCCGGGTACGCAGGTGCGCGATGGACTCCACCCACTCCTCGGGCGTGCGGCCCTGCCAGGAGACCGTCCGGTAGCCGGCGGCCGCGGTGACCGCCTCGGCGAGACGGGCGGAGAACACGTCGGGGTCGACGGGCAGCGGCAGAGCGCTGATGCGCCCGACCTGTTCGAGCGAGAACCCCTGGCGGCGCAGGAACCGGGTCGACGGGAGGCCGATCGGCACCGACCCGAAGCCCGTGGGCGCGGGAATCGCCTCGCCGCCGACGCCCGCCGGGTAGGTCGACTGGTTCTGGATGGTGATGCGGCCGGCGTCCCGCGCCAACTCCTCCAGGCGGGCGTACAGCGCCGAGCCGATGCCGCGGCCGCGGAACTCCGGGAGGACGGAGACCGCGCCCCAGCATTCCGGCGCGCCGACCGGCAGCGCCAGGTTCGCCCGGGCGACGACGCGGCCGCCGACCTTCGCGACGAATCCGGCCATCGGCCTCGACTCGTCCCTCCAGTCCGGCAGCAGCTCGGCGGCGGTCATGACCTCGCCGACGTGGCCGCGCTGCTCCGCCTCGACGGCGCTGCGCACCGTGGCGAAGCCGATGAAGTCCGCGGCATCCGCGGCGTCGACGCTCACGGGGACGACGAGCGGCTCGATGGTGAAGCCGGTGACGGTGGTGGTGTTCTCTGACGTAGACATGGAACCTCTTCGTGTGCAGGGTCGATCGACTCACCCACGGTCGTGGGGAGGAAAGGCTCGCTGCTAGAGGATCACGGGGTCGAGCATTCCATATCCACGGCCTCGAGGACAAGCGCCGATGGCTGCGTCGACCTCCCGGGAGTACTGTTCCCGATGTGGACCCTCTCAGGCGCGTGCAGAGCAGCACGGGCGACCCGGCGGAGGCCGACGCACTGCTGCGCGAGGCGGGCGGACGCTTCGCGTTCTCGCGCGATCCGGGGTCGGACTTCTCGTTCCGGGTGAATCAGGCCGGTGACGACGGCGTCGCCGTCGGCGTGTACCGCATCGACGGGGAGTGGCAGTCGGACGGCGAGTTCGACCAGTTCGGCGTCCACGGCGTCTTCTCCGGCGACTACCGGTGGGAGATCGACGGCGACCGCGACTCCGGCTATGCGACACCGTTCCTGTCCCGGCCGGGGCACGAGCTGTTCGGTCACGGTGACGACCTGACGATCGTCAACGTCTACATCACCCCCGAGCGGCTGAGGGAGGTCGCCTGCCAGATCTATGCGGACGACCGCATCGACCCGGTCTTCGACTCGCCTCGGCCCATCGACCCGCAGCGCAGCCTCGCCATGCTGCAGACCCTCCAGGTCGCGTCCGAGTTCGTGCGGTCCGGGATGATCGAGAACCCGCTGGTCCGCGCGAGTCTGTTCCACCAGCTCGCCGCCGGCGCGCTCGAGACGTTCCCGCTGGAACGGGACGGCGGCCGCGCGCGCGTGACGCGGCGCGGCGAGACCGCCGTCTACCAGCGGGCGAAGCGCTTCATCGACGAGTGCCTGTCCTTGCCGATCACCCTCGGCGACGTCGCCGCCGCAGCAGGGGCGGACATCCATACGCTGAATGCGGCCTTCCGGTCGCGCACGGGCACCGGCGCGGGCACGTACCTCCGCCGTGCCCGGCTCTCGGCCGCCCGGACGGACCGGATGGGCGAGCCCGGCTTGAGCGATGCAGCCCTGGCGGCCCGGTGGGGATTCGCGTCGGAGGACCGGTTCCGGCGTGCGTACCGCGCTCTCTACGGGGCGGTCGAGGGCGTGTGACGGACGATCATCGCCTGCATCACCTCGAAACGGAGGCGTCGGGCAGGGCGTGACACGCGTGAGCGGGGGCGGCCGGGTCGTGGAGGGCGCCGGGCGCCCCGCGCCTCGTCATGCTCAGCCACCCCCGCGCGGTCGCTCTGGAGATTCGTCGGCGGAGTCCTCCCGCAGCTTCACCGACTCGGCCGTGAGCGCCTCCTCCTTCTCGAGCGACTTCTCGCTCAGTCGGGTGTCGCGCGGCGGCAGCTGGATGGTCTCCTCGGCCGCCATCCCGGCCTGCAGTTCGCGGCCGCGCTCGATCTCCGCGTCGAGCTCCGCGCCGAACAGGAGGGCGATGTTCGCGATCCACACCCACAGCAGGAAGACGATCACTCCGGCGAGCGGGCCGTACGTGCGGGAATAGTTCGCGAACGTCGCCACATACAGCCCGAACAGCAGCGTCGCGACGGCGAGGACCAGGATGGCGACGATCGCCCCCAGGCTGATCCACCGGAACTTCGGCTGCCGCGTGTTCGGCGCGAAGTAGTAGAGCACGGCGATGATGACGATGACGACCACGAGCATCACCGGCCACTTGACGATCTCCCACACCGTCTGCGGTGTCGAGCCGAGCCCGAGCGCGTGGCCGACGGCCTTCGTGACCGGGCCGGACACCACGAGCATGAGCGCGACGACCGCCACGAGGACGAGCGAGATCACCGTGACCAGCAGTTGCTGCGGCTTCAGCTTCCAGAACGGCCGGCCCTCGTCGATCTCGTAGATGCGGTTCATGGCGCGGGAGAACGCGCCGATGTAGCCCGATGCCGACCAGATCGCGAGGACGATGCCGAGCACGAGCGCGATGCCCGACGCGGGTGAGTGCGCGGCGTTCTCGAGCGGGCCCTGCAGGAGCTTGGCGGTGTCGCCGGGCGCGACCTGCTTCAGGATGCCGAGGAGTTGGGCGGTCGCAGACGTGCCCTGGCCGAAGACGCCCAGCAACGAAACGAGCGCCAGAAGTCCCGGGAAAAGCGAGAGGACCGCGTAGTACGTGAGGGAGGCGGCGATGTCGGTGCAGGTGTCGTTGCGGAACTCGCGCATCGTCCGTTTGAGCACGATCTTCCACGAGCTGCGGTGCAGCTGGGGCGGGCTGTCCGGTTTGCGGGGGTCGTCGGGGGAGGGTGCGTCGGCCAGACGCTGGCTGGCTCCGATGTCGTCGTCGCTCATCAGGTCGCTCCTTCTGGGTTCGGGTGTCGTTCGGTCCTGGTTCCGGTCGGGGGACGGGAACGGCGCGGCGCCGGCCGAAGCCTGCGCCGCGCCGTCGTCCCGCCCGCCGGTCACGCGTCCTGTACGCGCTGTCCTGCCGCTTTGGCGTCGTCCGCGACGTCGCCGGCGCGGTCGGTGGCCTCGGCCCTGACCGTCTCGACGGACTCCTGCGCGGTCTCCGTGACGGCCTCCACCGCCTCCTGGGCCGGCTGCTTGAGGTCGTTCGCGATCTCCTTGCCGACCTCCGCGGCCTCCTGCAGCATCGGCTGCGCGGCGTCCTTGGCCTTGGCGGCGAGTTCCTGCTCCTTGTCGCTGGCGGGGATCAGGGAGGCTGCCAGGAGGCCGACGCCGAAGGCGATCAGCCCGACCGCGACCGGGTTGCCCTCCGCCTTGGCGACCACGCGGCGGCCGGCGTCGGCCGTGGCGTCCTTCGCGTCGTCGAGGGCGTCGCCGGTCCGCGCGGCGACGGAGCGGTGCGTGTGCCCGTCGTAGTACTCGTCGTCGGAGCCCATGATGCGCTCGGTGAAGGAGTGGAACGCTCCCTTCACCTTGCGCTTCTGCCGATCGGCGATCTTGCTCGGGGTGACCTTGTCGGCCAGGGCGTCGACGTCGCCGCTCAGGTTGCGGCGGGTGTTCTCGATTTCGGCGCGGATCACGTCGGGGTCGTCGGTCATCGGTTCTCTCCGTTTCGTTTCAGAGTCTCGGGGAACTCTTTGACCGTCTCGACGGTCTGCGGCATCCCCTTCACCGCCTTGAGCTGGTTGCGGCCGATCAGGTACAGGATCAGCGCGATGACGGCCCAGATGATCGCCACGACCACCCCGGACCAGGCGTTGCCCATCAGGTAGCCCAGCGCCCACCAGAGCGCGATGGACAGGAAGAACACGGCCATCAGTGCGGCGTAGCCGGCGCCGCCGAGCAGCCCGGCGCCCTTCCCGGTGCGTGTCGCGGTCTCCCGGAGCTCTGCCTTGGCGAGCTCGACCTCCTGCCGGACGAGCGTGGACAGGTCACGACTGACCTCGGCGAGCAGGTCGCCCAGGGATTCGCGTTCCGCCCGCCGCTCCGAGGGAGTGGGCTGGTCGGTCACAGGGAGCCTCCAGGGCGGAGGCCGCCGGTGGTGTCGTCCGGCGCCGTGTGCGGCAGAGCGGTGGACGGCAGTGCGGTGGTGGGCGCGCCCGTGGTCGGCGCGCCGCTCGTGTGCGCTCCGGTGCCGCCCGCGTCGTCCCCGGACGCGAGCGCCCGGGTGAGGCGGCCGGCGAGCACGCCCGTAAGGGCGGCGGCGGCGATGAAGGTGCCGGGGCTGCGGCGGGCGTACGACTTGACCTCCCGCAGCAGCGAGCCCGGGTCGCGCTCGTCGAGCCAGCGCGCGACGGAGTGCGTGCGGTCGGCCGCCTGGCCGACGATGTCGCTGGCGACGCCCTGCTGCTGCGACGACGAGGCCATCTGCTGCAGTTCGTCGCCGATGTTCCGGAGGCCGTCGGCCACGCGCTGCTGCTGGATCGCGGCCTGCTCGCGCAGTTCCGCCTGGGTCTGGCGGTAGAGGTCCTTCGCGTGCGCCTTGGTCTCGTGCGCGACCTCCCGCGCCTCCTCCTTGGCGACGCTCGCGACGTCCGCGACCGCGTCTTTCGCCGAGTCGGCTACGCGTGCAGCTTCGTCCTTGGCGACGTCCGTCTTGCTCGTGTCGTCGGCCGGCCCGGCGATGGTGCCCGTGGTGGCCATGCTCTGCGCGGCGGGGCCGCGATAGGTCCCCGGCGTGCCGGCGGTCTGGCGTGTGCTGTCGAACACCGGCGTTCCGCCGAATTCGTCCTCCGAGTTCGTCATACTCGGCTCTCCTTTTCGCTCGTGGACTGTGGTGGCGTCCATACAGCCACGAGAGGACCGAGGGTGTCAGCGGATTGACACAGGGCCGCGAGCGGGGGATATGGAGGGGCGTCGCGGCTCCATATCCCCCAGGTGCGCCGGGGTCAGTCCCGTGCGACGGTCGCTTCCGGGTGGGGGTCGCCCGCGTCCGTCTCCTCCACGCGCATCTCGGGCGCCGGGCGGCGGAAGCCGCGTGTCAGCACGGCGAGGTAGATCACGCCGATGACCAGCCAGCCGATCCCGAGGTACAGCGCGATCGGCCCCAGCTGCGTCAGAAGGTACAGGTCGACCAGCGCGCCGAGGGCAGGGAGGACGGCGAACTTCGCGATCGACGGGCGCTCGCGGTTGCGGCGCAGCCGGACGAAGTGGACGATCACGCAGACGTTCACCATCGTGAAGGTGAGGAAGGCGCCGAAGTTGATGAACGACGTCGCGGTGTCGAGCGAGAGCCCGAGTCCGAACATCGCCACCGCCCCGATCAGGATCAGGTTCAGCAGCGGCGTCTGGAAACGCTCGCTGAGCCGGCCGAAGAACCGCCGGGGCAGCACGCCGTCGCGCCCCATCACATACATCAGGCGGCTCGTACTGGCCTGGATGGCCATCGCCGACGCGAAGCCGCCGACGATCACGACCAGGTTCACGATGTTCGCGAACACCGGGCCGCCGACGAGCACGGACATCGCATACGAGGCCGTGGACGGGTCCTTGAACTGGCCGCCCGGGTGCACCAGCTGCATCACGTAGGAGACGACCACGAAGATCACGCCGCCGATCACCACGGCGAGGAAGATGCCGCGAGGGATGTTGTGCTCCGGGTTCACGGTCTCCTCGCTCAGCGTGCTGATCGCGTCGAAACCGAGGAACGAGTACGCGGCGATCGCCGCGCCGGCCGACACCGCGGCGATCGTGCTGCCGGAGTTCCACAGCGGCGCGCTCAGCGACGCGACGTGGAGCCGGTCAGGTGACCGATGCAGAGGACGACGAAGGCGGCGATGCCCAGCCCGGTGAGCGTCATGAGCGTCTTGTTCACGCGGTCGGCGAGCACGATGCCGAGCCCGTTGACGACCGTGGTGACCACGATGTTGACGATGAGCCAGACCCAGACCGGCACGGACGGGAACTGGGCGTTGAGGTAGACGGACTGGATCAGCCACGCCACCATCGGCAGGAAGAAGTAGTCGAGCAGGATGGCCCAGCCGACCAGGAAGCCCACGTTCGCCCCGATCGTCTTGCGGGCATAGGTGTAGGCCGAACCCGACGCCGGGTAGAGCCGTGCCATGCCGCCGTAGCTCAGCGCGGTGAGCGACATCGCCGCCGCCGCGATGATGTACGACGTCGGGGAGGTGCCGTTGCTCGCGCCGGCGATCACGCCGAAGGTGAGCATGACGATGGCCGGCGACATGTACGCGACGCCGAACAGCACGATGGAGGAGAGGGACAGCTTGGCTGTCAGGTGGGGAGCCGAGCTCATGCGCCGACCTCCTCGAGGATCGCGGTGCACGGACTCCAGTGCGACGACGAGATGCGGCCGTCGTAGAGCGGGAGGGGGATCGAGGCGTTGTCGTCGGCGAACTGACTCCACGGCCGCGTCACGCCCGCGGTCCCGAAGCTGCGGACCATCCCGACCTCGTCGAGGTCGATGGTGTCGGTGAGCACGGTCGACTCGGAGCTCGACGACTCGACGCGGACGCGCCCCTGCGGGTCGGCGAGGAGGCTGCGGCCGAGACCGTCCGGGGAGGCGGCGTTCACGCTGGCGACGAAGACCTGGTTCACGATCGCGTTCGCTTTCGCGATCGTCACCTCCTGAGCTCGGTCGGCCGTGGGGGTGCGGACGACGTTGACGATGAGCTCGGCGCCCATCCAGGCGAGGTGGCGGCTACTCTCCGGGAACCACGCGTCGTAGCAGATCGAGAGCCCGATCCTGCCGTGGCCGGCCATGTCGAACACCACGAACTCGGAGCCGGAGGCGGCCTTCTCGTACGGACGCCACGGGAAGATCTTGCGGTAGGCCGCCACCCGGCGTCCCTCCGGGGAGTAGGCCGTCGCCGTGTTGTAGATCAGGCCGTCCGGGCCGCGCTCGTAGAAGCTGCCGGGGATCAGCCAGACGCCGAGGTCGCCGGCGACCTGCGCGAGCTCGCGGTCGAGGGGACCGTCGAGCGGCTGCGCCAGCGACTCCATGCGCTCGATCGGGTCGGTGGGGGTCTCCGCCCCGGCGTCGGCGAGGTGCAGCTCCGGGTAGACGAAGAGGTGCGCCTCCGGGTGCGAGCGGGTGAGCTGGTCGAGGTGGACAGCGAAGGCGTCCACGTCGTGGTGCGGGGCCGCCGGTGCTTGCACCAGTGCCAGTGAGAGGGGTCGGGTCATCGTTAACCGGATTCCGCTGGGCCCCGCGAGGGGGCGACGAATAAATTAAACGAAATTTATGTAATTAACTCCCCGATGTCAAGCGGGCGATCGACGGGAGGCGTGGTGTGCGACGATCGACGTATGGCCCGGCCGAAGGAACAGACCAAGCGACGAGACCAGCTCATCGCGGCCGCCTCCACGGCCGTGCTCCGGCACGGAGCCAGCGGTCTCCGCCTGGCGGACATCGCCGAGGAGGCGGGCCTCACCTCGGCGTCCGTCCTCTACTACTACCCCGATGTCCGTGAGCTCTACACCGCCGCCTTCGCTCAGGGCGGCGAGGAGTACATCGCGCAACGCGAAGCGCACGTGGAGGCCGCCGGCTCGCTCGAGGACAAGCTCGAGGCGTGCATCCGGTCGGGCATCCCGTGGCCGGGTCACGCCGAGGAGACGAGCCGGCTGCTCTACGAGCTCACCCCGATCGTGCTGCGCAACGACGCGGCTGCCGCGGAGCACGTGGCGCTGATCGCCCGGCAGGCCGCCCTCTACGAACGGGTGCTCCGCGACTGCGAGGCGTCGGGGCGCTTCCGGCTCCGGCAGCCCGCGGAGGTGCTGGCGCGGGGCTTCGTCGCGCTCGAGGAAGGCTTCGGAGTGGACGTCCTCGTCGGCGAGCTCGACCCGGCGACGGAGGAGGAGTGGCTGCTCGGCTATGCGGGCGTCATGATCGTGCCCGTCGGGTAGGACGGGCGTCGTCCCTCAGCCGCAGGTCACCGTGAGCCACACCCCGTAGACGCCGCCGACGCACATGATGCGCGTCGCTCAGGTGCCGTGCACCTGCTTCTGCGACAGCTCCCCCTGCACGCGTTCGCCTTCCACGCGCACCGTGCGGCGGGTGTCGATCGCGATGACCGCGCCGAGGACGGCCAGCGACAAGACGACCGAGGAGGTCGTGTCGCTGATCCAGTGGTACCCCAGGTAGAGCCTGCTGACCACCTGCAGCGCGATGCCGGCGATCGCCACCACGAGTGCGACGACCGTGAATCCTCTCCGCTGGACGCGACTGGCGACCAGGAAGGCGAGGATGAGGAGGAAGTCGGAGGTGCCGAGCACGTGCCCCGAGGGGAACGAGAACGTGTGATCGGGTCCGAACAGCATGAGTCCGATCGGCGGGCGGGGGTGCTGCACGATCGGGGCGAGGATCTCGGCGAGCCCGACCCCGACGAGCATGCCGGCCGCGAGCAGGATCGGTCGCCACGCGTGGCGCGCCGTCACGGCCCAGATCACCACCGTGACGAGCACGATGATGGGCATCGCGATGGGCCCGAAGACGATCGCCAGCACGATCATGAAGCCCGTCAGCTCGGGCGTGCGCTGGGCGTCGAACCACCGCTCGACCGGGAGGTCGAGGCGCTCGAAGCCCGTATGGGTCACCACGTTCACCAGCAGGATCAGGAACGCGGTGAGGCCGACCGCGATCAGCACTCCGGAGGTCACGTACAGCCTCCGGCGCGTCTCGGCGGGCAGATATCGCTCTTCCACGACGAACTTCTGGTGCAGGTCGCTCCACGTTCGCCGTCGGCTGCGAGGCGCCGTGCTCATGTTCTCGGTCACGGGGTTGGGCTCCTTCATCGATCCGACTGAGAACGGTAGGCGGGGAGCCGCGCGCATTCCAGGCCTTGCCCGGCGACCCGTTCCGTGCCTCGCACCGGCCGTCACACCTTCTCGCGCCCGGCGCAAGGGGGTTGTGCCCGGCGGATCAGCGACGACGTTGGTCTCATGGAGAAGACCCGGATCGCTGACGTCTGGGGCGCGCGAGCCCCGTGCGCACCAGGAACGGAATGGGCGGATCGCCTCGACCAGGCGCTGATCGGCGCATGATGACCGAGACGCCGACGACCGGGCTGGGCGCCTATCTCGACGCCGCGGCGCACTGCGGAGGCAGGGTCGCACCGCTGCTGGAGGTGCTGCGCGCCACGCCGCCGGCCGACCTGCTGCCGCTGCCGGGGTCGGGGCGGACGGCGGAGCGCTTCCGCGGTCTCGCCCGGGTCGCCGCGGTGGATGTGACCGCGGCCCGCGTGCTCGAACCGCATGTGGACGCGGTGGCGATCCTCGCGGAGGCGGACGTCCACGAACCCGGGCAGGGGACGACGTGGGGTGTGTTCGCAGCCGAGGCGCCCGACGCAGCGCTGTTCGCCGGTCCGGAACAGGAGCGCTGGGTGCTGAGCGGCCGCAAGCCCTGGTGCTCGCTGGCAGGGAGGCTCACCAGCGCGCTGGTCACGGCCACGACGCCGGAGGGCGGACGCCGGATGTTCGCCGTCTCGATGGGCGCGCCCGGCGTGACGGCCGAACCGGCGCAGTGGGTCGCACGCGGCCTCAGCGACGTCGTCAGCGGACCGATCGCCTTCGACCACACGCCCGCGCGTCCCGTCGGGAGCGAGGGCTGGTACCTGGACCGGCCGGGCTTCCGCTGGGGCGCGATCGGGGTCGCCTCGTGCTGGTGGGGCGGCTGCCTCCCCGTGGTGGACGCGCTGATCGCGCGCACGCGGAAGCGCCCGGACGACGCGATCCTGGCGGCGCGGACCGGCGAGCTCTACCGCCGCATCGACGGCGGACGGCTGGCTCTGGAGGACGCGGCGGCGCGGATCGACGAGGGCCGGGTCGCGGACGCGGCCGTCCTCGCGCACGCCGTCCGCGGCACCATCGCCGAGGCGGTCGTCGCGACCCTGGATGCCGCCCGCGACGTGCTCGGCCCGGCCGCACTGGCGTTCGACGAGGATCTCGCCCGCCGCTGCGCCGACCTCGAACTCTATGTGTCGCAGTACCACCGCGGGCGCGACGACGCCTCGCTCGCGGGCCACCTGGCGGGAGGTCAGCTCACGTGGTGACCTTCGACCCGCTCGTCACGACGACCCCGCCCGCCGCCTGGGAGGACCCGGCGCGCTGGGCGACCGTGCCCCGGCGCAGCCGGGAATGGCTCGCGGGCTTCACGCGCATCGTGGTCTTCTCCGCGCATCCCGACGACGAGACGCTCGGTGTGGGCGGCCTCCTGGTCTTGGCCGGCGAGCTCGGGATCGACATCTCGGTGATCGTCGCGACCAGCGAGCGCGACGAGCGCGTGGTCGAGCTGACCTCCGCCCTGTCCCACCTCGGGACGACCGCCGACCTGACGGTGCTCGGCCTGACGGACGGCGGTCTCAAACACGAAGCGGACCCCCTCCGCGACGGGATCGACCGGGCGCTGGCGTCTCGGCGCAGCGACACGACTCTGGTGCTGGCGCCGTGGCCGGGCGACCGGCACGGCGACCACCGCACGCTCGGCCGTGAGGTCGCCGCCGCGTGCGCGGTGCACGGCGACCGCCTCCTGCTGTACCCGATCTGGCTGTGGCAGTGGGGCTCTCCCGACGACCTGCCGTGGGACCGCGCGAGCGAGGTCGAGCTGACCTCCTCGGCCCGCGAGCGCAAGCGCGCGGCGCTCTCGGCGTTCGCCAGCCAACTGCACACCCCCGCGAACCCGGAGGCTGTGCTCACGGGCGACTTCGTCGAGCGGGCCGTGCACGGCCGGGAGGTGCTGTTCGAGCCGGAGGAGGGCGCGATCGGCGACCACTTCGAGGCGCTGCACCGGGTCAGCGCCGACCCGTGGTCGGTGCGGACGCGCTGGTACGAGCGGCGCAAGCGGGCGCTCACCTGCGCTGTGCTCCCGAAGGAGCGCTACGCGAGCGGGTTCGAGATCGGCTGCTCCAACGGGGAGATGTCGGCGCTGCTGGCCGGGCGGTGCGACGCACTGGTCTGCGTGGACAGCGCGCCGACCGCGGTGGCCCTCGCTGCCGAGCGGACCGCGGATGCCGCAGGCGTCCAGGTGCAGCGCATGCGCGTCCCGGGGAGTGGCCGGAGGGGTCGTTCGACCTCGTCGTCGTCTCCGAGGTCGCCTACTACCTCGCGGCCGACCAGTGGGCGGCGGCCGTCGACCGCATCGTCGGGTCGCTCGCCGAGGGCGGCCAGGTGGTGCTGTGCCACTGGATGGGGCAGGCCGACGACTTCGCGCAGTCCGGCTGGGACGCCCACGCCGCCTTCGCGAACCGCTCCGGGCTCCGCGTGCTGGTGCAGCATCACGACGAGGAGTTCCTGCTGGAGGTCTTCGGGTGACGGTCGACCACATCCTCGTCGCCGTGCCCGCCCGCGACGAGGAGGGCACGCTCGCTGACTGCCTGCGCTCCGTGGAGCGCGCCCGCGACGCTGTCGACGTCGCGTCGTCCGTCGTCGTGGTGCTGGACGCCTGCACGGACGGGTCGGCGGAGGTGGCTCACCGCTTCCCGGGCGTCCGCGTGATCGAGCGCGACTACGCCAACGTGGGCCGCAGCCGCCACGACGCCGTCCTCGCCGGGCTGGCCGCCGTCGACACGGCGCCGGAGCGGGTATGGATCGCGTTCACCGACGCCGACAGCTCCGTCCCCCGGTCGTGGTTGCGGGAGCATCTGCGCGCAGCGAGGGGCGCCGACGCGTATGTGGGCGCGGTCGTACCCCGGCTGGCGGAGCTGGACGAGGCGCGCAGGCGGGCGTGGGAGCGCAGCCACCCGCCCGGGGCGACCCTCGGCCACGTGCACGGCGCCAACCTCGGTGTGCGCGCGGACGCCTACCTGCGGGTGGGCGGGTTCCTGCCGCTCTTCGTCGGGGAGGACGTGGATCTGGTCTCCCGGCTGCGCGCGGCCGGCGGACCCGTCGCGGAGAGCGAGCGCCATCCCGTGACCACCTCCAGCAGGCTCACCGGCCGCGCGCCGGAAGGGTACGCGGAGTACCTGCGCGGGCTGGCCACCTGGTCGTCTGGTTGACACGGTTGACGTCGGGCGGAACAATTGGTTGACGTAGTTGACATGGATGGAGGAGCACGGATGAGCACCGTTTCTCCCGAGCGTCGGCCGGAGTTCCGCCGCGAGGACGAAGTGCATCGCGTCGACGAGATCTCGGATGCGGTTCGCCTTCGGCTGCTCGAACTGGTCGACCAAGGCGCGGAGCTCATTCAGCTCGGCGACGCGGATGACGTCGCCGCGCAGTTGGTCAGCCGGTTGCCGATTGCGAACCCGTGGCCGGAGATCGTCGGCCCGTGCTACACGAGCGGCTCGCTGCAGCGTGAGCTCGGGGTGAGCCGCGCCGCGCTGTCGAAGGCTGTCAGCGACGGGCGCCTGCTTCGTCTGATGACCTCGGATGGTCAATACGTGTATCCCGCTTTCCAGGTCGTCGACGGGGCCCTGGTGCGCGGGCTGCGCGAGGTGCTCGCGGTGCTCCGGCTCGGCGCTCAGGACGATCCGTGGACCTGGGCGCAGTGGCTGAACACGCCCGTGCCGGACCGGTCGGCCGTCGTCGCTGAGGGCGCGGAGCCGCCGAGGCGTCGGAACATCGAGCGACTCGCTGAGGGAGACATCGAAGGTATCGTCCGCGATGCCGAGATCGCGGCAGCGAGCTGGGCCGCATGACGGCGGTCCAGCGGCCGCCGGACCCCGCGCGTAGCTATCGAGCATTCCCGGAACGGCGACTCTACGCGACCTCAACGATCTTTCGCGCTCATACGCCCCGCCGAAGCGCCTGGTGGTTCGACAGCAGCGTGTACGGCCGGTTCAATCTGCGTGGTGACCGCGGCACCTGCTACGCCGCGACGAGGGTGGCCACCGCGGTGCGGGACGCGTGCGCGGTATCCGGGATCAGGGTAGCCGGGCCGCCATCACTCGGAGCGCTGACGATCGTCTGAGCAGTCGCGCTGCAGGCCTCCTCTGTCGCCCCACTACCCCGTCGCGACCGCGAGCCTCGAGCGCACCTTCAGCACGGTCTCGCCCGCCTCGCCGGTCTGCGGGATCGCGCCGAGCGCGAACTCCTGGATCGCGCCGGGCCGGAAGACCAGGCACTCGGTCGAGCCGCCGAACTGGAAGTAGCCCAGCTCGTCGCCTTTCGCCACGTGATGACCCGGCACGATATCGTCGCCGATCACGCAGGAGGACACCTCCACCATGCCCACCGGCACCACCGCCATCAGCCCGATCGCCGGGTTGTCCGCTTGGATGAGGATGATCGCACGGGCGGCGACATGCGCGAGGTAGCCCTGGGAGACGGTCGCCTCCACCGCCTCGGCGCCCTCCGAGTCCGCCTCGGAGAAGTAGGTGCCGGGCTGCACGAAGGCGCGGACGATGGTGCCCGCGACCGGGCTGTGCCAACGGTGGTAGTTCAGGGCGCTGAGGAAGCCCTGGTACACCGTCCCGCCCACGAACTCGTCGACGGACTCGTCGTTCGCGAGCATGTCCTGCAGCGAGTAGGGCTGGTTCTTGATCCAGAACTCGCTGTGCCGGGCGACGTCGCGGCTGATCCGGTACGGCGTGGACTCGCAGGCGCTCACCACCACCGCGTCGTCGTCGGGGGAGGCGACCGGCCGCGCGCCCTCCCTCAGCCGGCGGGTGAAGAAGTCGTTCCACGAGGTGAAGCCCCAGTGCTCGGCGTCGGGGTCGTGCTCGAACTGGTCGATGCCGACGACCTCGCGTGCTTTCTCGGACATCCAGCCCTGCGGCGAGTCGTTCAGCACGGAGAGCGAGTCCGGTCCGTTCAGGAACTCGGCCCAGGCGTCGAGGACCTTCTTCAGGATCGCGTTGACCCGAGGGTCGCGGTAGGCGGCCATCCCGGAGGTGGTGCCCATCGTCCAGTCGAGGATGCCCGTGAGCGGTGTGGTCACCATCGCGCCCTCACTGAACTCCGGGGCCGTGTCCAGCACGTCGTCGATCAGCCGCAGCAGCTGGTCGACGCTCTCGATGTGGCGCGCACTGTACTGGCGGGTCTTCGGGACCTCCTCGATCATCCGCGTCAGGTACATGCGGACGATCGCGTCCCTGTCGATGAGGTCGGCGAACTCCTGGATGACAGGATGCCGGTACGGCGCTGTGTCGTCCTCGCCGAGCCGGTCGATCCGGCCGTCCAGCCAGTCCTCCAGTTCGTCCTGGTCGTGCGGCAGCCAGCCGCCGCGGCGCTTGAGGTCTTCGGACTTCTGGGTCATGCCGCCCACCGTACGCTCACGTCGGCCGCTCACGTCAGCGCCAGGAGACCGAACCCCATCGCCGCGACGCCGAGCACGAGCCAGACGACGTAGTCTCCGACGTGGCCCGAGTGCGCACGCCGCAGCACCCGTGCGGGCGAGCGGAGGACGGCGTCCACCACCCGACGGACCCGCGTGCGCACGCCGTACAGCTCGAACGCCGCGACACCGATGGCGACGAGGAGGGTGAGCGCCGCCATCGCGAACGCCATCGGCGACCAGACCTCGATGGCGTGAGGCGCGCTCGCCGCGTACCCCGCACGCCCATCGAGCACGGTGCCGGCGTATCCCGCGCTGTCCAGGAAGCGCCCGGCCGCTACGACGGCGGAGGCCGGGAGCCCGGGCAGGAGGCCGAGCACCAGGGCGCAGACGACGAGTGCCGCGACCGGCGCCAGCATGCTCGACGGCGTGCGGTCGCCGTCGATGCGCACCTCGATCAGCTCCGTGTCCCCGCTCATCCCTTCCGCCTCGATCCCCTCGGGCACGTCGCCCATCCCGAGGAAGACGCGTCCGCCCGCGCGCAGCACGGCGGCTCCGGTCAGTGCGGAGGCCAGCAGGAGCGCGACCGGCACCCAGCCGAGCCCGGCGTCGTCGGACGCGCTGTCGGCCATCGACTTGCCGACCGCGGTGGCGAACGGGGGCAGCCCGGCCAGTGCCAGCGCGGCCAGCCCGTAGAGGATCCCGACGAATCGGAGCGGCCGTGCCCGGCCGTGCAGGGTGATCTCGTCCACGCTGCCGTAGCGGTTGAGCAGGATGCCCGCGAGCAGGAACAGCGCCCCCTTCACCGCCGCGTGCCCGAGCAGGTAGACGATCAGCGCGCCTCCCGCGTCCCGGCCGCCGACGCCGAGGATGAGGAAGAACATCCCGACGTGCGCGATGGTCGAGAACGCGAGCAGCCGTTTGAGGTGCCGCTGCAGGAGGCACATCACCGCGCCCACCGCGGCCGTCAGCGCCCCGAGCGCCAGGAGGAACGGCTGCACGGCGTGCGCGCCGAGCGGAGCGGCGAAGGCCACCGTCAGAACGCGGGCGACCCCGTACAGGCCGAGCTCGACCATGACGCCGGAGAACAGCACGCACACCGGGGTCGGTGCGACGGCGTGGGCGTCATCCAGCCAGAAGTGGAAGGGGACGACGGCCGACTTGACGAGGAACCCGGTGCAGATGAGCACGAAGCCGAGGACCACGATCGGGCCGTGCTGGTGCGCGAGCGTGCGGGAGAGCTCCGCGAGGTTGAGCTGGCCGGTGTGCGCGTAGATCGTGCCGACGCCGATCAGCGAGACGTAGGCGGCCAGCGAGTTGACGATCCCGAAGTTGATCGCGCCCTGCACCGCGGACGGGTCCTCGATCTTCATACCGGCCAGCGCGTAGGCGGCGACGCTCATCAGCTCGAAGAAGACGAACATGGTGAAGACGTCGCCGGCGAGGACGAAGCCGGTCATCCCGCCGAGGAAGAACAGCAGGAGCCCGTGGAACTGGGTGCGGGAGCCCTCGAAGTACCGCCACGAGAAGACGACGGCCGCGATCACGAGCGCGGCGGCGAGCAGCGCGAGCCCGGCGGCGACCTGGTCGGAGACCAGCGCGATGCCGACGCTCACGCCGTGGGTCGGGGTCCAGCCGCCCAGCCACTCCGCGATCCGCGCGCGTCCGCTGCCCGCGAGCAGCACGGCGTCCAGGACGAGGGAGGCCCCGGCGCCGAGCAGCGACAGCAGCTCGATGAGCCGCCACGGCAGCCAGCGGCCGACGGCCAGCACGACGCAGCCGAACGCGATCGGCACGACGATGAGCAGCGGAAGCAGGCTCGCGAGAGCCGAGGTCGTGACCACGTCAGCCCTCGAGATTCGAGAGCTCGTCGGGGGCGACCGTGCGGCGGCGCTTGGCGATCTGCACGACGAGTGCGAGCAGCATCGACGTCACTGCCGCCGAGACCACCACGTCCGTCAGGGTCAGCGCCTGGACGACCGGATCGACCACCGGGGTGTGCCGCCCGACGCCGGACCCGAAGATCGGCGCGAGCCCGCCGTACTGGTAGCCGGCCGCGATCAGGAACACGTAGGTGCCCGACTGCGCCACCGACAGGCACACCACGGTGTGCACGAGGTCGCGGCTGCGGGCGATGCCGACGATGCCGAGCAGCACGATCGCGCCGGCGACGAGGTAGGGGAAGAGGCTCACGCGGCGGCTCCTCGCTCGGGGGCGTCGTCGGACGGCGCCGGGTCCTTCTCGCGGATCACGAGCGCCTGGTCGAGGAAGTGCGCCAGGAGCAGGATGACGCTGCTCACGACTGCCATCCCCACTGCGACGCTCAGCAGCGGGACGGTGCCGGAGGAGACGAGGTCGGCCAGCGCGCCCTGCGGGATGACGTTGGCGAGGAACGATCCGCCGAGCGCGAGCCCTGCGAGGCCGATGGCGGCGTAGAGCAGCAGCCCGGCCGACTCCACCGGCGGGAACAGGTCGAGCGGCCGGAAGCGCTCCAGCAGCGGGAAGCGGCCGCCGACGTAGAGCAGGTGAAGACCGGTCGCGAGCACCACGCCGCCCTGGAAGCCGCCTCCCGGGGTCACCGCTCCGTGGGTGACGACATCCACCCCGATTAGCAGCGTGAGCGGGAGGAAGATGTAGACGAGCACGCGCGTCGAGTCGAGCACGCGGCCGCGGTCGTCCGGCTTCACCCGCTCCTCCTCGTGCCCGGCGCGCAGCAGCACGGCGACTCCCGCGATGGAGGCGACGAGGATGCTCTCCTCGCCGAACGTGTCGAAGCCGCGCTGGTCGAAGTTCACGGACGAGATGACGTTCGCGGTCGAGTGCGCGTAGGCCGCCGTCACGGCCAGGTCGCGGTAGGGATGCCAGGTGCCGCCGAACGGCGGGAGCGGCAGCCAGGCCAGGACGAAGAACGCGGCCAGGCCGAGCAGGCCCACCCACAGCAGGGTCATCCGCACGCGCCGGGTCATGGGTCCTCCCGCTTGCGCCGCTTGGACTGCGCCACCTTCCGCACGGCCAGCAGCACCATGAGCGGCGTCACCGCGGTGCCGACCGTGAGCTGGCTGAGTGCGACGTCGGGCGCCTGGAGCACCATGAAGAAGACGGTGAGAAGGAGGCCGTAGATGCCGAGCACGACCGCCTGACGGCCCGGGTCGTCGGTGAAGACCACGACGGCGGCGCCTCCCAGCACGGCGACGAGCGCGATCACGATGAGGACCGTCATTCGGGCGACCTCCCGACCTCGATGCCCGCGTCCGCCGCGAGCGCACGGGCGACAGCGGCGGTGAGCACCGGGCTGCCCGCGGCGACCACGACGGCGATCACGACGATGGTCGCGGTCCCGAGAGTGAAGCCGGTGGGGAGCGCGGCACCGAGGCAGAACAGCGGGACTGCGACGGTGGTGATCGGCGCGAGGAAGTGCAGCCGGGTCAGCGGGCGGCGGGCGACCAGTGCGCCGATCGCGCAGAACACGACGACGGCGAGCGCCAGGAGCACGAGGACCCAGGTGAGCACGGCGATCACGAGCGTTGCCCCAGAGGACCGTCGCCGTCACTGTCGCCGTCCGCGGCTCGCTCGTCCGCGATCCGCTGACTGCGCTGGCGGATCAACCGGGTGAACACGAGCGTGCCCGTCGTCAGGAGCACGGCGAGCGTCAGCGGCACGATCAGGTACGACGTCTGCCCGTCCCCCACGGCGACGGCCACCAGGATCATCACGGTGGTCACCCCGGCGAGCTGGAGGCCGACCAGCCGCCCCACCGCCTCGCCGCGGGCGGCCAGCACGAGCCCGACCAGCGGGCCGGCCACGATGAGCACGCCGATCGCGACCTCCCAGACCAAGCTCACGACGACACCCGCTTCTCCAGCGACGGGGGCCGCCGACCACCCGGTGCAGCAGGAACGTGCCGTCGTCCTGGGCGTCCACGACGCAGGATCCCGGAGTGGCCGAGACGGCGACGATCGCGCCCGCGCGATGCCAGACCGCCCCCGGTGCGTCGCCGGCCGGGACGTGCCTGCGCACGAGCGCGTCCTCCTCGGCCGGGTCGTGGGCGCCCAGCGCGATCCAGGCGAAGAGGCGTCCCAGGTCCGCGACCGCGGCGACCGGCACGAGGAGCGCCCAGCGCAGCCACGCGGCGGAGGGGCGGAACCGCAGCCCCATCGCGCGCCGGGCCACGACGGCGAAGACGCCCAGCACGGCGGAGGCGCAGGCGGCGACGATGGTCTCCGCCAGGGTGACCGCCGACACGGTCGCCATCCAGAACAGCATCCCCACGACGAACCAGCACGCGGCCTCGACAAACGCTCCCATCATCCTCCGTCCCGGCGGGGCGACCCCGGACGGCGACGCCTCGACGGCGACGCCTCGACCGGCGACGCCTCGACCGGCGACGCCTCGACCGGCGACGACAGTACGCGCGACCGCGCGAGGGCGGAAGGCGGTCGCCGGCCGGGGCTCGCAGCCCACCGTGCTGACCGAGAGCGTCCAGAGGGATCTCGGGAAGTAGGGAAACCATCCCACCCCCAGCTGGAGGAGGAGGACCCGACCTCGGCCGACCTCCTCCATCAGATCTTCGTCAGGCGGGACGTCTAGCGGTCGTCCGCCCCGCCGCCCGAGGCGGTGTCCGCGCCGTCGTCCGGATCCTCGGTGCCGGTGCCGGTGCCGTCGGGGAGGTCGTCGGGGTCGGGGTGGTGTGTGTCGCGATCGGTCATCGTTCTCGTCCCTCCTGTCGTTCGTGCTGTCGTCTTGGCACCGTACGCTCGAGCCGGGGAGAGGGCGAGCCTGCGCGGTGTTGACGCCGCCCGCGGGTACGGTCCCTGATGTGACCCTCAGCCCTGCCGACGTTGCTCTCGCCGACGAACAGGATACCGATCGGTCGCGTGCCGCCTTTCCGTGGTGGGGGTGGCTGCTCGCCGTGGTCCTCATCGTCGCCGCCTCGGTGCTCGGTGTCCGGCTGGCGCCGCCGGGCAGTGAAGTCGCGATCTGGTGGCCCGCCGCGGGCCTCTCGGTGCTGTTCGTCCTGCTCGTGCGCGGCCGGAGGGAGCGGGCGGCGGCGTTGGGCGCGATCTTCGTGGCGACGGCTCTTGCGAACGCCGTGGCCGGGCGACCGGTGCTGGTCTCGTGCGCCTTCGGACTGGCGAACACCGTCGAAGTGCTGGTGGTCGTCCTGATCCTGGCCCGTCTGGGAGGCCAGGGCTTCCGATTGCGCGATCTCGACTCCGCGCTGAAGTTCACGGTCGCCGTGCTCGCCGGTGCGATCGCGATCGGAGTGCTGGCCGCGGCGGCGGTCGCCGTCTTCCAGGGCGGCAGCTTCGTCGCCACAGCCGCGTTCGTCGCCGCGTCGCACGCGGCGGCCGTGTTCATGATCGCCCCGTTCGGGCTGCTCCCGCCTCGCGTCCCGGTGCGCGCGAGCGTCGTGGAGATGGTGGCCCAGGGCGTCGCGCTGGCGGCCGTGATCGTCGTGGTCTTCCACCCGTCCACGACCCTGCCGCTCGCGTTCCTGCCGTACCCGGTGCTCTCGTGGGCGGCCTTCCGGTTCCCCATCCGCGTCGTGGTCACCGAGACGCTTCTGGCGTCGATGGCGATCCTCGCGCTGACGATCGCCGGCGGCGGTCCGTTCAACGACGCCGCCTTGAGCTTCACGCGACGGGCCGCGCTCGCGGAGACCTTCCTGGTCACTTTCGCCGGTTTCGCGATCGTTCTGACGGCCGCCCAGTACGAGCTGCGAGCCGCCACCCGGCAGCTTCTCGCCACCTCCCGGCTCCTCTCCGGCAGCCTCGTCGAGGCGTCCGTGGGGCTCCTGATCGGGGAACGGTCCAGAGCCGGCGAGCTGCGCGTGATCTGGAACAACCCCACCGCCGGCGCTCTGCTCCCTCCGCGGAGCGGCCGGCGATGGGAGGGGAGCTCGCCGAGGCCGCCCGGTCTGCGCTCGCGGATGGGACAGCGGTCACGGTGGCCGGGGAGTCGCGCACGCTCACCGTGGCGGCGAACGGCATCCCGGACGAGCCCGACCGATTCGCCGTACAGCTCGTCGACGTGACCGGCACACTGCGGATGCAGGCGGCGACGCTCGCCGCAGAACGCGAGCAGGAGGCGGCGCGCACCACCCGGATCGACCTGGAGCGGCAGCGCGAGGACTTCGTCGCGACGACGAGCCACGAGCTGCGCACCCCGATCACCAGCATCGTCGGGTTCTGCGAACTGCTCGCCGGCTCGGACGCGCTCGGAGACCAGGAGAAGGCCTGGGTCGACGTGATCGACCGGAACGCGGTCCGGCTGGCCTCCCTCGTCGAGGACCTCCTGACCCTGGGCGAGCCGGCGGGAAAGCGGTCCGGCTCCGCGGTCGAAACGGATGTGGACGCTCAGATCGGCGAGGTGATGAGGGCGTCCAGCGTGATCGCCGCGAAGAAGCACATCGAGCTGTCGACGGCGGGCCGCGCCGGCGTCGCCCGGGCGGAACCCGGAGACGTGGGCCGCATCCTGACCAACCTGATCGCCAACGCCGTCAAGTTCACGCCGGAGGGCGGCAGTGTGACGGTCACGTCGTCCGCCGACGACGCGACGATCACCGTGGTCGTCGCCGACACCGGACCGGGCATGAGCGAGGAGACCCTCGCACACGCCTTCGACCGGTTCTACCGCGCGCCCGGCATGCAACGGGACGCCGTCCCGGGGACAGGGCTCGGACTCGCGATCGTCGCGGAGCTGGTCGAGCGCAACGAAGGCTCCGTCCGTCTCGCCTCCCCCGCCACCGGCGGCACCCGGGCGACGATCGAGCTGCCGAGGAGCGTGCCGCCGACGCGGTGAAGCTCAGCGGGCCGGCGTCGCCATCCTCATCCTTCGCCCGGGGACGGTGATCGTGGTCGAACGCAGACGACTGTGCCGCGGGCGCCGGCAAAAGGGCAAGGCCCTCTCGCTCAAGCGTCTGCGCCCAGTGGTCTAGCATTGTGCTGAACGACAGGGGAGCGCCTTCAGGGCGCTGAGAGTGCGGCATGCCGCTGACCCTCGGAACCTGCTCCGGTTAGCACCGGCGAAGGGAGTCGAAATTCTCACGTCCGCAGCGTGCGACCACTGGTGTCGTCCGTGCGGTGCGCTCCTGCTGTCGCCATCGTCCACGATGCGGGAAAAGGAGAGCTCACCACGATGAGCAACACGACGACGACGACCTCGGGCAAGGCAGCGCGCCCCTCCGGGAGCTACGTGCTGGCGCGCAGACCGCTCGCGCGGTGGCGGGCCATCGACCTGATCAGCGCGGCCATGATCGCCGTGGCGTTCGGGGTGGTGTTCTGGGCATTCGACACGTTCGTCTACCCGGGCGTCACGCTGGTCACCGCCGGGTTCCCGCCCGCGGGTGAACTGGCGCTGGGCGTCTGGCTGGTCCCGGCGGTGCTCGGTGCGCTCGTCGTCCGCCGACCCGGCGCGGCGGTCCTCACCGAGCTTGTCGCCGCGAACGTCGAACTGCTGATGGGCAATCAGTGGGGCGTCGGCGTCCTCCTCTCCGGTTTCCTGCAGGGCGTCGGCGTGGAGATCGTCTTCGCCATCCTGCTCTGGCGGTCGTTCGGCCTGGTCGCTGCGATCGGGGGCGGGATGCTCTCCGCGGCGCTGGAGATCGTCTGCTACGAGTGGTGGGCGTACGTGCCGGCCTACTCCTGGACGTGGAAGCTGGTCTACCTGGCGGCGGGGATCCTCTCCGGCGGTGCGATCGCCGGCGTCGGGGGCTGGGCGCTCACCCGCGCGCTCGCGCGATCCGGCGCATTGAACGCGTTCCCCGCGGGGCAGGAGCACCTCGAGCGTCGCGCACGGGAGGCGTGAGCCATCGCGACGATGACGGGCGGGGCGCGCATCCGGTTCCGCGGCTTCACCTGGCGCCCGGTCGGACGGCGGGACGACGTCTTCGCCGACTTCTCGCTGGAGATCGCACCCGGTGAGCGGGTCCTCCTGGTGGGGCCGAGCGGATGCGGGAAGTCGACGCTGCTCCGGGCGATCGCCGGGTCGCTGGGCGCTCTCGACGCCGCCGGCTCCGGCGACCACGACGGCGCCGTGCTCGTGGACGACGCAGCGCCGGCCGAGATGATGACCGGCCTTCTCCTGCAGGATCCCCGCGACGCGGCGGCCGCCGAGACGATCGGCCGCGACGTGGCCTTCGGACTGGAGAACACGGGCACTCCACGTCGCGAGCTGTGGGCGGCCGTTCATCGCTCCCTCCACGATGTCGGGCTGGCGCAGCCGATCGGTCATCCGGTGCGGGCGCTGTCGGGCGGAGAAGCGCAGCGACTGGCCCTGGCCGGCGCCCTCGTGTTCGACCCGCGGGTCGTGCTGCTGGACGAGCCCACCGCCATGCTCGACCGGGAGGCCGCCCGCGCCGTTCGTGCGGCCGTCGCCGAAGCCGTCTCGGCTGCCGGCTCGACCTTGGTCCTCGTCGAGCACGACGCCGAGGACTGGCTACCGGTGATCGACCGCGTCGTCGCCCTCAGCGAGGACGGGAGGATCGTCGCCGACGGAGACCCGCGCGACGTGTTCAGCAACCATGGACCGGGCCTCGCCGAAAGTGGGGTCTGGGTGCCCGGCTTCGCGGCTCCCGCGCCGGCCCGGCTGGACGCGGACCTCCTCGCCCCCCAGTCGCCCGTGCCCGTGGGGGAGGTGGCGGTGCGCGCCCGTCTCGGCGCGCTCGAACTCGACGTGCGCGCGGGCGAACTGCTCGCCGTCGTCGGTCCGAGCGGTGCCGGCAAGTCGACGCTCGGCGCCCTCCTCGCCGGCCTGCGTGAGCCGGCGACAGGCGACGTGCGGGTGGCGGCGGCGCTCGCCGTGGACGGCGACGATCGGCCGGGCGCCTGGAGTTCGGCCCAGATCGTGCGCCGCATCGGGTGGGCGCCGCAGGATGCGGAGCTCGCCGTGCTCGGCGCCACCGTACGGGAGGACGTCCGGCTCGCGGTGGCCCAGAGCGGGGGACGCGCGGAGGACGTCGACCGGCGAACTGACGACCTCCTCGCGGCGCTCGGTCTCAGCGCGCTCGCCGACGCGGATCCGCACCGGCTCTCCGGCGGCCAGTTGCGCCGCGCGGCCGTTGCCGGAGCAGTCGGAGCCCGGCCGGCGGTGCTCGTGCTGGACGAGCCGACGGTGGGGCAGGACCGCCTGACCTGGAGCGCCGTCGCCGGCCTCATCGAGGCCGCCCGGGAAGCGGGCGTGGCGGTGATCGCGGCGAGTCACGACCGGGAGCTGCTCGCCCTGGCCGATCGCACCCTCGCGCTCGAGCCCGGCGACGCTCGGGAGCTGATCCGTGCGGCGGGTGCGCCCGCGCACGACGCCGGTCGACCCCTCGGTGACGACGTGCCGGGCGCCCCGCGGCGCGGCGTCGCCGCCCGGTGCGGTCCGCTGTCCCTGCTTGCAGCGGCCGTGCTGCTCGTCGTGGGTGCGATCGGGATCGTCTCGCCGGCCTCCGGGGCCGCGGGGATCGCCGCATGGCTCGCGCTGACGCCGTTCGTGATGCGGGATGTGCGGGTTCCGGCGAGACGGCTCCTTCCGGGCCTCATCGCCGTCGTTTCCGTGGGATTCTCGTCGTGGCTGCTGAGTCAGGCGCAGAGCCCGGAGGTCGCGCTGACGGCCGCGCTGCGCATCGCATTCTTCGTGTTCCCGAGCGTGGCCCTGGCCGGTCTCGTTCGGCCCTCGGCGCTGGGCGACCACCTGGCCCAGCGGCTCCGGCTTCCCGGCCGCCCGGTCGTGGCGGCGATGGCGGCCGTCCAGCAGTTCGACCGTCTCACCGCCGACTGGCGCCGGCTGCGCAGTGTCCGCCGGATCCGCGGCGTGGCGGCCGGCCGGAATCCGCTCGCCCACGGACGTGAACTGGCAGGACTGACCTTCGCCGTCCTCGTGCAGTCCCTGCGCACAGCCGAGCGGATGGCGGTGGCGATGGACGCGCGCGGGTTCTCCGCCGCGCACGCGCGCGGCTACCGCCGGACCTGGGCCGAGCCGGCGCCCTGGCGACGCGCCGACACTCTCCTGCTGGCCCTCGCGGCGCTCGTCGCATGCCTCCCGGCCGCGGTCGCCGTCGCGTTCTGACGACGGCGACGAGGGGATCAGACCGGCCACTCCTCGCGGCGCCAGGCGGCGTCCCAGAACATCCATTCGTACCGGGATGCGGTCGCGAACGCCTGCCGCATCCGAGCGACGTCCGCGGGCGCGGCCGACTGCGCGGCGTCGTCCACCAAGCAGCGCGCGGTCGCTGTGGCGGCGGCGAAGGCGGGGTCGCCGTAGGTCCCGATCCAGTCGCCGTAGGGGTGGGCGCCGAGGTCGACCAGGCGTTCCGCGAGCCGACGCCCCACATCGTCGTAGATCCAGAAGCACGGCAGCACGGCAGCCACGATGACGGGATAGGAGGAGGTCGCCGTCAGGGCGAGCAGGTACGACGTGTACGCGGTGCAGGTCGGGGAGGCCTCCACCGTTGCGGCGTCCACCCCGTGCGACTCGTGGAGCTGTCGCTCGACCGCGATCGCGTTGGCCGCCGAATGACTCCAGAACGCGAGTGCGTCGGGATCGTGCGTCCGCGAGGCCGCCGCGGCCAGGACCTTCGAATGGGCCCCGAGGTAGGCCGCGTCCTGCGCGAGGTAGTGCGTGAAGGCCTCGCGCGGCAGCGTGCCGTCCTCGAGCCCCTGCAGGAAGGGGTGGGCGTCGATGGCGTCGCGGATGGGCCGGATGTCCTGCCACGCCTGGCCGGTGAACGTCATCGCCCCGCCCACAACCGTGCGAAGTGGTGGACCGGACCGTGGCCCCGGCCGACCTCGAGCCCGTCCGCCGCCTCCAGCGCGGCGCCGAGCCAGCTCCGGGCGTCGCCCACGGTCTCGCTCCAGGAACTGCGCTGCGGCCTGAGCGCGGCCAGCGCCGATGACAGGCTGCACCCCGTGCCGTGCGTGTTGACGGTGGCGATCCGCGGGCCGCGGAACAGCGTCACCCCCGAGGGGTCCGCGAGCACATCCACAACCTCGTCGGGCGTGTCCAGGTGGCCGCCCTTCGCCAGCACCTGCTGCGCGCCGCGCCGGACGAGCTCGCGCGCCTGATCGGCCAGCTCGTCCACCGTGGCCGCCTCCGTCGTCTCCAGGAGGGCCGCCGCCTCCGGCGCGTTGGGGGTGGCGATCGACGCGAGCGGCAGCAGCTCCCGCATCGCCTGCACCGCGTCGTCGCGCAGCAGCAGGTCGCCGCTGGTCGCCACCATGACCGGATCGAGCACCACGATCTCTCGCGGGTTCTCGAGGAGGAAGGCGGCGACCGTTTCGATGATCGCCGCGTTGGCGAGCATCCCGAGCTTGACCGCGTCGAGCCGGACATCGTCGGCGAGCACGCGCAACTGCTCCGCGACGAAAGGCGCGGGGACCTCGTGCACGCCGTACACTCCCCGGGTGTTCTGCGCGGTCAGCGCAGTGATGACACACGCGCCGTACGCGCCCAGAGCACTGAACGTCTTGAGGTCCGCCTGGATGCCGGCTCCGCCGGACGGGTCGCTTCCGGCAACGCTGAGGGCAACGGGAGGTCTCATGAGTCCGCCCCGTCCCACGCGCTCCTCAGCGCACGCGCGGCGGCCGCGACCTCCGGCCGTCCGCAGATCGCGCTGACCACGGCGATGCCTGCGGCTCCGGCGGCCCGCACGTCCGGCGTCCGTTCGATCCCGATGCCGCCGATGGCCACGCAGGGCCACGGGCTCGCCTGGACGATCGCGGCGAGCCCGTCGACACCGCACGGGTCCGCCGCATCGGGCTTGGTCTCCTGCGGCCAGACCGGCCCCACCCCGAGATAGTCGATGACACCGGACGGGAGGGCGCGCGCCCGGTCGACGTGACCGAGGGTCTGCACGGAGAGACCGAGGTAGGCGTCCGGGCCGAGGAGGCGGCGCGCCTCCACGGGAGCCAGATCGCTCTGGCCCACGTGCGCCCCATCGGCGCCGACGGCGGCCACGAGGTGCACCCGGTCATCGACGAGCACCGGCACGCGTCCGCGCACCGCGGCGACGACGGCGCGGCCGAGCGCGAGGAACTCGACGTCGGTCGCATCCGGATCGCGGAGCTGCACGACGCTCACGCCGCCCTCGATGGCCTCGTCGACCGTGGCCGGGACTCCGCGGCTCCCGCACAGCCGGGAATCGGTCACGAGGTAGAGCGAGAGATCGAGAGGCATCCGACCGGTCATGAGAGGCGGACGGACGCGGCCAGGCCTTCGGGGGTCAGCGCCGCCAGCCGGTCGATCAGCCCGACGGCGAAGCTGCCGGGCCCCTGGCTGGCGGCGGCCGCCTCGTCCGCCGCCACCGTCAGCACGGCGGTCGCGGTCGCGGCCGCAGTCAGCGGGTCGGCGCCGGTTCCCGCGAAGGCGGCCATCAGCGCTCCGAGCGCGCAGCCGACACCGGTGACCTGGGTCATCCACGGGTGTCCGTTCGCGATCAGCACGGTGCGCTCGCCGTCCGTGACGTGGTCGACCGGCCCGCTGACGGCCACGATGGTGCCGTAGGTCTGCGCGATCTCCTGCGCGGCCTCGAGCGCCGCTTCGGGGCTGTCCGTCGCGTCGACTCCTTTGCCTCCCGCGCCTCCCGTCAGGGCCATGATCTCGGAGGCGTTCCCACGGACGATCGTGGGCGACGACCGCAACAGCTCCAGCGCGAGCTCGGTGCGCCAGCGCAGGCCGCCCGCCGCGACGGGGTCGAGCACCCAGGGTGTCCCGGCGGCGGCCGCGGCCGCCGCGCTCAGGCGCATCGCGTCCGCCGTGTCGTCGTACGGCGTGCCCAGGTTGACCAGCACGCCGCTCGCGATCGGCGCGAACTCGGCCGCTTCGCGCGGGTTGTCGACCATCGCGGGGGCTGCGCCGACGGCCAGGAGAACGTTGGCGGTCCACTGGGCGACGACGATGTTCGTCAGGCACTGCACCAGGGGAGGCTGCGCCCGGAGCGCGTTGAGCGCGTCGCCGAGCGCGGGCGCGTCGATGGATGGAGAGAAAGAGGCCACGGATGACGTCCCTTCGCTAGTACTAACCAGATCAGGTTCGACGGGTATGTTCTCAGCCGGCCTCCAAGGGGACGGCACCCCGCGTCATCCACCACTCTACCGACGGTCTACCGGCACCCGGACCGGCCGCCGGTACTTGTCTCGTGTAAACATCATGTGACATTTGCCGCGCGGGCGCCCGACTCCGGTGCTGGAGCGCAACGGATTTCGTATGCTCGCACGCATGACGAGAACGCCGCCGGTCGGCACACTGCCCGCAGACACCCGTCGCGCCAGCGCGACCACCATCGAGAGCGGTGGCATCGAGGCCATCCCGCCGGAGCGCCGACACGGCTCGCCGTGGCAGCTCTTCGCCACGTGGACCGCGCCGAACCTCGAGTTCGCGACGATCTTCGTCGGCGTGATCGCGGTCGCATTCTTCGGGCTCGGCTTCTGGCAGGCGATGACGGCGCTGGTGTTCGGCACCGCGTTCGGTGCGCTGACGCAGGGGATCCTGTCGACGTGGGCCCGCGGGAGGGTCTCGCCCAGATGGTCATCGGCCGCACGGCGTTCGGCAGCCGGGGGAACATCCTCCCGTCGGCGCTGAACACGGTCATGGCCGGCCTCGGCTGGTTCGCGGTCAACTCGGTCAGCGGCGCGTTCGCCCTGACCACGCTCACGGGGATGCCGGCCGTGGTGTCGCTGCTGATCGTGGTCGTCGTCGAGGTCGTCGTGGCGTTCATCGGCCACGATCTGGTGCAGCTGTTCGAGCGCTACGCCACCTACATCCTCGGTGCGATCTTCCTCGTCGCGACCATCACCGTCTTCCTGCACGCGAACCTCGGCGCCCCGGTCAAGGGCGGCGGGTTCAGCTTCGCGGGCTGGACGCTCACGGCGGCGGCCGCCTTCGGTTACGCCGCAGGCTGGAACCCGTACGCGTCCGACTACAGCCGCTACCTCCCGGCGGACGCCAGCCGGAAGGTCATCGGCTGGGCGGCGGGCCTCGGCAACTTCGTCAGCTGCGTGGTGCTCATGGCCGCAGGCGCCGCCGCGGCCACGATCGCGGGCTTCAACCCGGACGACCCGACCGCCTCGTTCACGGCCAGCATGCCGGTGGTCATCCGCGACCTCACGCTGCTCGCGATCGCCGTCGGCGCCATCGCGGCGAACGCGCTGAACATCTACTCCGGCGCGATGTCCTTCCTCGCCGCCGGCATCCGCATCCCGTTCGCCTGGCGCCGTGCGATCGTCGCCCTCGGCTTCGGCGTCATCGGCTTCTTCATCGCGTGGAGCGCTCTGCCCGACGCGGGAGCGAAGTACGAGAACTTCCTCCTGGTCATCGCGTACTGGATCGCGCCCTGGCTCGGCGTCGTGCTGACCGACCGGCTCCTGCGCCGCGGGACGGAGATCGCGAGCCTGGTGACGAGCCACGCGAAGTACCGCAACCCGGCGGGCTGGATCGCGCTGGTGGTCGCGGGTGCGGTGTCCATCCTGCTGTTCTCGAACCAGCCCTTCTACACCGGCCCGGTCGCGAAGGCGCTCCCCATCGGCGATCTGACCCCGCTCGTCGGGTTCCTGCTCGCCGCCGCCCTCTACGGTGTGCTGTTCCGCGCGTTCCGGGTGCGGCTCGGCGCGCCGCTGGCCACCGAGCCGACGGTGATCGTCGGCGTGGACGCGGCGGACGAGGTCGCGTGAGCGGCGACGAGGACCGCGTCTATCCGACCGACGCGGAGAAGCTGGCCGTGGCCGCCGAGGAGGCCAGGCGCGGCGCGGCCGACGGCGGCATCCCGATCGGCGCCGCCGTGTTCGACGGCGACGGGAGGCTGCTGGGTAGCGGCCACAACCGGCGGGTGCAGGACGGCGACGCCTCCATGCACGCCGAGACGAACGCCTTCCGCAACGCGGGACGCCAGCGCAGCTACCGCGACACCGTCATGGTGACCACGCTCTCGCCGTGCTGGTACTGCTCGGGCCTGGTGAAGCAGTTCGGCATCGGCCGCGTCGTCGTCGGCGACGACCGCAGCTTCGTCGGCGGCCAGGACTGGCTGGCCGGGCACGGAGTCGACGTCACGGTCGTCAACGACCCTGGCCTGATCGAGACGATGGGGGCGTTCATCGCGCAGAACCCGGAGCTCTGGAACGAGGACATCGGCGAAGACTGACGCCGTCGGCGACGGCCGGGTCCTGAACCTGAGGATCCGGAGGCTTTTCGCACCGTGTCGGAGGCGGACGCACAGCAGCGGCTTGATTGACTGTGAGTGTGAACGACACCCCCAAGCGCGACCGCCGGCTCGAGGCCCAGAAACACGCGGCCGAGTTGCGGCTGCAGGAGCAGCGCCGGGCCCGCCGCCGCGGGTTCCTGATCGGAGGCGGCGCCGCGGTCGCGGTGCTCGCCGTGGCCGGCGTCATCGCCGGGGTCGTGCTGAACGGCCCGTCGTCGACGCCGGCATCCGGCGCCGGCGGAAGCACCTCCACGTCCTCCACCGCCTCCGCGAGCGCGGGAGTGTGGACCGCACCCGCCGACGTGGAGGGGGCGGTTCGCGCCGCGGGCCTGCAGATGCTGTCCGCCGAGGGGACGGCACTGCACATCCACCAGCACCTCAGCGTCACGGTGGACGGCGCGTCCGTCGCCGTTCCCGCCGGCATCGGCATCGACGAGGCGCAGCAGCGGATCTCGCCGATCCACACGCACGACGAGTCCGGCATCATCCACGTCGAGTCGGCGGAGGTGCGGACGTTCACGCTGGGACAGGTGTTCGACGAGTGGGGCCAGAAGCTCGGGACCGGTCAGGTCGGGACCTACCGGGACGGTGCCGACGGCCAGACCGTCACCGTCTTCGTGAACGGCACGGCGTACACCGGGGACCCGCGCACGATCGCGCTCACCTCGCACGAGGACATCGACGTCGTCGTCGCGAAGAAGGGGACGACGGCCTCCGCGCCGAAGCCGTTCACCTGGCCTGCGGGGTACTGAGAGCCGTCACCGGCCGCCGAGGCCCGCGCGACGGAAAGGCCCTCACGCCGGCTCGGGTCCGAGCCCCGGCGACCCGGGTGAGGCGTCCTGCCGATCCAGCCCGCGCCACACCGGGAACACCAGGGGCGCGATCGTCGCCACCAGCATCACGGCGCCCGAGACCACGCACGCCCAGGTGAGACCGACGCCCTGCGCGAGGAGGCCGCCGAGCAGCGACCCGAACGGGACGCCCAGGTACGCGCTCGCCTTCATCGCCCCGAGCACGCGGGTCTGCAGCAGCGCGGGCACCCGCTCGTACTGCACCGCCCCGATGATCGGGTTCGGGACGCCGCCGAAGACGCCGCACACGAAGAACACCGCCGCGACGGCGACGACGGAGGTCCAGCCCGCGACCGCGAAGAACGGGGGCGCCGACGCCAGGAGGGTGCAGCAGGCGAAGGTGAACCAGCGCGGGAGCCGCCGGCCCAGCCACGCGGTGAGCAGCACGCCGACCAGCATCCCGAGCCCGGAGGCGCCGCCGACCACACCGAACGCGACGGCGTCGTGCACCCGGTCGTGCGCCCAGACCGGGAGGAACACCGCGCTCATGGCCTGGTCGAGCAGGTTCGTGAGCACGATGAGGGCCAGGAGGCTGAGCAGGAGCCGGTCGGCGCGGAGGAAGCGCAGCCCCTCCCGCAGCTCGGCCAGGTAGGCGCGCACGCCGAGCCTGCGCGCGGCGGAAGGGGCCCCCGCGTCCGCCTGGACCCGGGGCACTGTCGCCGCCACGACCACGACGGCGCAGAGGAAGGTCAGACTGTCGATCAGGATCGTGACCGCCGGCCCGACCAGCGCGACCAGCACGCCCGCGAGCGGCATCCCGACCAGCAGCGACGCCCGGTTCGCTCCCGAGTACAGCCCGACCGCGCGCTCGTCGCTCCAGCGGGCCAGTCGGGCGAGCGGCGGGATCATCGGGGTGGAGGCCGCGTCCGCCGCACCGCGCACCGCCCCGGCCACCGCGACCAGCGCTACGAGTGCGCCGAGCGGGAGGTCGCGCAGCGCGCCGAGCAGGAAGACCGCGAACACCGCCGCCGCGGCGACGAGGTTGCCGATCAGGAAGGTGCGGCGCAACCCGACCCGGTCGACCAGCGGGCCGGCCGTCGCCTGCAGCAGCACGTACGGGGCCATCTCTGCGAACCCGACCAGGCCGGTGGCGACGGCGCTGCCGGTCGTGACCAGCACGAGCCACGGGATGGCGATGGCCGACAGCGCCGTGCCGGCGCCCGATACCAGGTAGGCGCCGATCAGCCCGAGGAGCGGAGCGCGGCGGGGCGCGATGTCGGTCATGGCTCCGGGAAGAGCTGGAACTGCGCGTGCACCCGGACCCCGTCGCCGGCGTCCGCCCCCGGTTCGCGCCGGAACCGCGTCACGAGCTCGCGCACGGCCGCCGTGACCTCCCGCGCCTGCTCGACGGTCAGCGTGAGCGGCCAGTCGCTGACCGTCCAGGGCAACTCGGGCAACTCGTCCACCTGGCTGGACAGCGTGTCCACCCACGCCAGCACGCGCCGGTGCGACTCCTCGGCGTTGAGCCGCACGAACTGCACCGCCTGGTCGACGGTCGCCTCGGTCGCGGCGTCGCCGGGCACCCGGAACGAGAAGGAGGTCGACCGGTGCACCGCGCGCCACCAGCGGTCCCGGTCGTTGCCGCGCTCGGCGTCCTCCTCGATGAAGCCGTGCTGGGCGAGCACGCGGAGGTGGTAGCTGGTGACGCCGGTGGACTGGCCCACGCGCCGGCCGAGCTCGGTCGCGGTGGAGGGCCCATCTGCCTGGAGGAGGTCGAGCAGCCGCAGGCGCAACGGGTTGACCAGCCCGCGCATGGCGGAGGGGCTGAGCAGCACATCCCGGGCGGGGTCGAGGTCCGGGAACGGGTTCGGCTCGTCGGTCATACGAGCAGTGTAATCGCAGAAAAGATTCTGCAAAAGAGTTTCTGCAATAGAGAATGACACAGCTCGCGGGCCTCGTGGACCAGGCGTTCCCGTTCCTGGAGGGCGAGCTGCGGTTCTGGCCGGATGTTTCGAATTGCGCGGTCCGCGTGACGAGTTGCGTGGCGTGCCCTGGCTGACATATGATGTACTCAACATTCGGACCCACTCGGCGCAGCCGGGTGGGTCCTTCGTTTCTGGGGGGAAACTTTGAAGAACTGGATTGACTTGAGCGCCCAAGTGCAAAAGCATGTGGATCGCGGGCTCGATCTAGGCGGCGTGAAGACAAGCACGTTCGCCATGTTCCTGTACTCGAGCAATTACTACCGTGTGAGCGGGTACGCGCGCTGCTTCTACGAAACCGATGCAGACAAGTACGTCGCTGGGGCGACCGCAGCGCAGCTCATGGACATCTACGACCTCGATCGCTCCATCCGCAATCTCGTCCTCGATGGAGTCGGTGTGGTCGAACCGACGCTACGCAGCCGAGTCGCGTTCCACGTCGCGAAGGTCGTAGGTGGTGGAGATGGATATCTCGATAAGGCGCTCTATCTGCCGATCGGGCCGGAGCCGCCTCTATCCGATGAAAAGGCGCACGATCGGTGGCAGGCCGAGGTCGAGAACCGCGACAAGGTTCTGGCTACTTTCAACAAGATTCAGGGGCGCCACGAGATCTTCATCAGGCACCACATCAATAAGGGCGACCCTATTCCGTTTTGGGCTGCTATCGAGGTGGTTTCGATTGGCACATTCTCTCGATTCCTGCGGGCGCTTCGCGACAAGGTTGTCCTTGAGCCGGTCACCAAATCATTACAACTAGAGGACGAGCGGAAGCTCCTCCAGGCTATTCAGAACATCACCTTCCTGAGAAACATTGCCGCCCATCACGGCAGGCTGTGGAATCGACGATTCGATGGATACGTCGCGCTCCCCTCCATCGCGCTCCAAGTGAAGAGGCAATTTCTCTCTCCCCGGACTCCGGCCGCGGCGCTGACACTCCTCGCCGGCCTGGTCGACCAGATCGAAGGTGACACCGGATACTCAACAAGCTTGCTCGACTTGGTTCATTCGGAACCCGCGTTCGTCGACGGTTTCTACAGTCCGATCCTCTAATCATTTCGGGACGCCGTAACCGACGCGTGACCTCCGGCGTAACCGCCGATGCCGGTACCGGTGCACCCGATAGGCTGGGCGCGTGCTTCTCTCCGATCGTGACATCAAGGCCGAACTGGGTGCCGGGCGGATCGCGCTGGAGCCGTACGAGCCGGCGATGGTCCAGCCCTCGAGCATCGACGTCCGGCTCGACCGCTTCTTCCGCCTGTTCGACAACCACAAGTACCCGTTCATCGACCCCGCGGTCGACCAGCCGGAGCTGACCCGGTTCGTCGAGGTGGACCCCGATCAGGCGTTCATCCTGCACCCGGGCGAGTTCGTGCTCGGGTCGACGTTCGAGCTGGTGAGCCTGCCCGACGACGTCGCGGCGCGGCTGGAGGGCAAGAGCTCGCTCGGGCGGCTCGGCCTCCTCACCCACTCCACGGCGGGCTTCATCGACCCTGGCTTCTCCGGGCACGTGACCCTGGAGCTGAGCAACGTCGCGACGCTCCCGATCAAGCTCTGGCCCGGGATGAAGATCGGCCAGATGTGCTTCTTCCGGCTGTCGTCCGCGGCCGAGAAGCCGTACGGGTCGGCGGAGTACAGCTCCCGGTACCAGGGCCAGCGCGGCCCGACGGCCTCGCGTTCGTATCTCAACTTCCACCGGACCGACGTGTCAGCGACCGAAGCAGGACGTCCCTCCAGCTAGATCCCCCCGACCCGAGAGGGCTGCCCATGAGCGAGTCGACCGATTCCCTTTTCGCGCGAGCCCTGATCGCGGCCGAGCCGACGCCGGAGCGTCCGCAGCGGATGCACCTCTTCGGGCAGCTCGTCGGGAGCTGGCGGGCCGATGTCCGCTTCCTGGACGAGGCCTCCGGCGGGTGGACGGATCGGGTCGAGGAGTGGGTGTTCGCGTACACGCTCGGCGGCCGGGCGGTGCAGGACGTGCTGGTGGCGCCCGATCCGTCGCGCCCGGACGAGCTCGCCGCCCACGGCTCGACCGTGCGCGTCTACGACTCGACGCTCGGCGCGTGGCGGGTGAGCTGGTTCGGTGCGGCGGCCGGCGACTTCTGCACGCTGGTGGCGACGCCGCATCGCCGGGACGGCATCCGGCAGGACGGCACCCAGACCGACGGGCGGCCGATCCGGTGGAACTTCTCGAAGATCACCGGCGAGTCGTTCGAGTGGGACGGCTGGGTCTCGAACGACGAGGGCCGGACGTGGTGGCTCGAGCAGCATATCGACGCGCGACGCACGGGCTGATCCGCCCGAGGCAGTGGATGTGCGGTCCTGCAACTTCTACCTCGGCGAACTGTTCCGTCGCCGAATGGATTCGGTTCGCGGCATACGCTCCGTCAGTTATCCACAGTCGATTACACAGGTGGAAAATAGTGAGTCAGACTCACAGCTGACCTGAAGCTTCGGGTGCATCGTCGGCGTAGAGCGCGGGGAGCTGAAGGGTCAGCCACGGGCTGAACGCCCACGGCGTGGCCTCCACAGCGGCCAGCAGCGAGCGCGGGTCGACCCACTCCCACTCGGCGACTTCGGCGGGGGACGGGTTCAGGTCGCCGGCGATCGTGGCCGTGTACACGGGGCAGAGTTCGTACTCGACGATGCCGGCCGCATCCGTGGCGCGGTACCGGAAGTCGGGGATCACCGGAACGAGGTTGTCGACGGATGTGCCGAGCTCGTCCGCTGCGCGGCGCGCGACCGCGTCCTCCATCGACTCGCCGGGCGCGGGATGGCCGCAGAACGAGTTGGTCCAGACGCCAGGCCACGTCGCCTTGCTCAGTGCGCGCCGGGTGACGAGGATGCGGCCCTCGCCGTCGAAGAGATGGCAGGAGAAGGCGAGGTGGAAGGGCGTGCCCGTGGTGTGGACGGTCGCTTTGTCCGCGGTCCCGATCGGGGTGCCGTCCTCCCCGAGCAGGACGACCTCTTCGCGCGGTGACGTCATGCGTCCATCCTAGGCGCGGGAGGCGGGACGACCGAGGGGCGCGGCCTCGCGGTCGCGCCCCTCGGCGGCGGGTGGGCGGGGCGGTCAGTCGGCCGCAGTGCCGGTGTCGGTATCGTCGGCGTTGTTGCCCTCGGCGGCATCGTCTGGCTGGGCTGCGGAGGGCGTCCAGCCGAGGTTGCGGGCCATCGCCTCGAGGGTCGCCAGGGTGGTGGCCAGATCGGCGGGGTCGATCCCCTCGGCCACCGTGGCGCGCACCGAGTCGACCCGCTCGGAGGCGGCGTCGTGCGCCGCGCGTCCCTCGTCGGTCAACGTCGCGCGATCGCCGTCGAACCAGACCCAGCCGCGCTCGACGAAGTCCGCGAGGATGCGGTCCACGCTGCCGCGGCAGCGCCCCTCGAAGCCGTGCCGGCCGGCGAACGGGGGCCGGCCGTGACCGAAGTGCTCGTGGCCGAAGGCCTCCGGGCCGAACCGTCCGGGGCCGAAGCCGCGACCGTAGCGTCCGCGACCGAACCCGCCGTACCCGAACCCGCCGGGGCCGAAGCCGTGCCCGGCGTGACCGAACGGGGTTCCGCGCTCGACGCCGCGGAGGAAGCCACGCTCGAAGCCGCGCTCGAATGCCTGCTCGGCGCCGTGGTGGGGATGAGGGTGGTGGGAGTGCTGGTCGTGCTCGTGGTGGTCGTCGACGTGGTCGTGCTCGCCGTGGTCGTGCGCTGCACTCTGAGCGCGCGCGCTGTCGTGCTCCATCCACGCGCGGTACATCTCCTGGCGGCGCTCCCACTCGCGCCGCATCCAGTCGGGGTGGCCGCGCCACTCCGCGACGCGGTTGCTGCGTGGGTCTGCTCGCCGGAGGGGACGCCATCCGGGTGCGCGGCCGCCTCAGCCGGCCGTTCGGCGGCGGCGGTGGCACGACCGCCGATCGGGCGGCCGCCGCGACGTCCGCGGTGCGGCAGGGAAGCGTACAGCTCATCGGCGGTTGCCGGGCCGTCCGCGAGGGTGTGGAGCACGCGCCAGCCCCGGCGGCCGAGGTCGAGCTCGTGGAGCTCGTCGCGCGTCCGGGCGCGGAGGCGGGCGCTGATCTCGCCGAACCAGAAGGACGGCGGGGTGTCGGATGAATCGTGGGTGTTCGAGTCGTCGATGGTCGTCATCGGAAGACTCCCTTCGTTTTTCTATGTACCATTACAAGTGAATGTATAGTTACATGCATGGCTGAGGATCGTCAAGAGCAGGACCGTTCGCCCGAAGCGGACGTGGTCGCACTCATCGAGCGTTCACTGGTCGCCGTCCGCCGCGACCAGTCGCGCCGCCGGCCGACGGGGCCGTGGGACCACGGCGCCTACCCCGGCCACGGTCACGCCGACCACGGCCGTGGTGGTGACGGCATGCATGACGGACGCGCCGACGCCAGCGCCGACAACGGCCGGGACTCCGCCCCGACCGGCAGCGACGACACCGACGCACGAGACGGCACAGCCGCCCACGACCACCACGGCCGCTCCCACGCCGCGCCCCACGGCTTCGACCCGCACACCTGGTCCGCGCGCGGCCCCTGGCCCGGCTTCCCTGGCCCGTTCGGCGACTCCGCCCGGCCAGGCCCCGGCCGACGCGGCCGCGACGGCTCGCTCGGCCGGTTCGCCCGCATCCGCATGCTCGAAGCGCTCGCCGCGGCAGACGCTGAGGGCCGGCAGCTCTCGGTCAGCTCCCTCGCCACCGCCATCGGCGTCGATCAGCCGCGCGCGAGCCGGCTCGTTCAGGAGGGCGTCGAGCGCGGGCTCGTGCGGCGCGTCCCGGATCCGTCCGACGCGCGGCGGGCGCTCATCCAGCTCACCAGCGCCGGACGTTCCCAGCTCGGCGAGGTGCAGGACCACCGCCGCTCCGCCGTCGAGACCGCCCTGGCCTCCTTCACTCCAGAGGAGGCCCGCACCTTCGCCGAACTGTTCGCCCGCTTCGTCCAGGCGTGGCCCCGCTGACCGCCGTCCTCCATCGCCAACGGAGGACATCCCGCGTCACGCCGCGCCGATCTCCTCCGTTCGCTGCCGCGGACCGGCGCGTCGCACCGGATCTCCTCCGTTGCCGACGCCGCGCGGAAGCTACCGCGGCGACCGCACCGGCACCAGAAGCACCAGCCCCACCAGCAGCACGAGTACGATCCCGAGAATCCCCCAGTACTGCGCGCCACCGACCGAGACGAACAGTGCGAACAGCAGCGGCGCGACGAACGACACCGCGCGCCCGCACGTCGCGTACAGCCCGAACACTTCGCCCTCGCGTCCGGCCGGCGTCACCCGGGCCAGGAAGGTCCGGCTCGCCGACTGCGCCGGTCCGACGAACAGGCACAGGACCAGCCCGAACACCCAGAACGCGATCGCCCCGGCGTCGTGCAGGAAGAACACCGCCAGACCCGCGATCACCAGCCCCACCAGCGCCGTGACGATCACCGGCTTCGCGCCGAACCGGTCGTCGAACCGCCCCGACAGCACCGTGCTCAGCCCCGCGACGACGTTCGCCGCGATCGCGAACACGATCACCCCCGACTGGCTGAACCCGAACGTCCCCTTGGCGAGGATGCCGCCGAAGGTGAACACGCCCACCAGCCCGTCCCGGAACAGGGCCGACGAGATGAGGAACATCACCGTGTTCCTGCTCTCCCGCCACAGCACCCCGAGGTCGCGGAACAGCAGCCCGTACGACGCGAAGAACCCGACCCGCGGCAGCCGCCGGTTGGCCGGGGCCTCCGGCACCTTCAGCAGCACCGGGATGGACAGCGCGAGGGTCCAGATCGCGGCGACCAGTGCGACGAGCCGGTAGTTGAGCCCCTGGTCCGTCGAGACGTGGAGGATGCCTCCTGTGCCGTCGCCGTTCGGGGAGGCCAGCAGCACGAGCACGATGACGAGCAGCAGGATGCCGCCGAAGTAGCCGCTGGCCCAGCCGAGCCCGCTCACCCGGCCGACCGTCTTCGGGGTGGAGACCTGCACCAGCATCGCGTTGTAGTTGACGGTCGCGATCTCGTAGAACACCGTGCCGACCGCGACGAGCACGACGCCGAACAGGAAGAACGACGGTTCGCCGACCACGAAGAACATCAGCGCGGTGATGACCACAACGACCCCGGTGTTGATCCCCAGCCACAGCTTCCGTCGGCCGGACCCGTCCGTCCTCCGGCCGAGCACGGGCGCGAGGACGGCGACGACGATCCCGGCGATCCCGATGCCCCACGCCAGCCCGCTGGAGAGGCCGGCGATCGCACCGGTCACCGCGTGGTGCGCCGGGCCGGAGGCGTCCTTCTCCGCGTCTTGCGCCGAGACCAGCCCGGGGAGATGAAGTAGCTGGAGGTCAGGTAGACGGTGAAGACGAACGTGGTGATCACCGCGTTGAAGGCCGCGCCGCCGGCGTCCCACAACGCCCACGACGCCACCCAGCCGCGCGGGATGCGGCGCTCGGTGGAGCTCTCGGCGAAGATCGGGCCCGCCGCGGTCGCGAGGGCGTCGCCGTCGCCGCCCGCCGGTCGTTCGGTCGTCATGGGGACAGCGTAGGGCGTGGCGGGGAACCGACGGTGAACGCGCGCGAGGTCAGTCGCCCGTGCCCGTCACGTGGGCCCGGAACCACGCCGTCACCGGTTCGCTGTCGCGAAGGAATCCCGCGATCCGGTCGGCGGCCTCCGGAGTGGCGAACCAGTCGGGGACGCCCCAGTCGGCCCAGGTGATGATCCCCTTGTACCGCAGCAGTTCGGCGCGCGGATGGTCGCCCGGGTAGCCGCGCGGGGAGGTCTTGAGCTGCTCGGGTATCTCGATGGCGATCCCCGAGGCCCGCAGCGCGGCGAGTGCAGTCTCCAGCTCGCCGCCGGTGCGCGGCGCGTCCACGGCGCGGCGGTAGCGGTCGAGTTGCTCCTTGTCGAGCTGGTACACGCCCGCTCCGCCTGCGAGACCCTCCGCGGAGACCTGCACGTACCCGCCGCGCGCGAACGTGAGTGCGGCGTGAAGCTTGTACGGCGACTTGTCCGGTGAGAACCGCACGTCCCGGTAGGGACGGAACAGCCGGCCGTCGCCGAAGGCCGGTTCGAGGACCTCCGCGAGAGCGTGCATCGGTGCCGCGACCCGCTGCTCGTAGCGCTCACGGTTGGCGAGCCAGAAGGCCTTGTCGTTGTGCAGCGTCAGCTCGCGGTAGAACGCGATCGCGTCCTCGTCGAACCCGGTGAATGTCATGGCCCGATCGTACGTCGCGGCGTCGTCCGCCCGGATGGAGGTTGTCGGGACGCCCGTTCGTGCGGATGCTGTCGGTATGGACACGATGAGGATCGCGGTCGCCGGCGGCACCGGCGTGGTGGGCGCTCGCACGGTCGAGGCGCTGAAGAAGGCCGGCCACGAGACGGTGGTGCTGAGCCGCTCGGAGGGCGTCGACCTCCTCGCGGCGGCGCGCGACACCGGCGAGGCGCACCGGCTCGCCCGCACACTCGACGGCTGCGCGGCGGTGGTGGATGTGACCTCGGTGACGACGATGGGCGGCGCGGCCTCCACAAACTTCTTCGAGGCGGTCACGGCGGCGCTGCTCACCGCCGAGCGGGCTGCGGGAGTGCCGCACCACGTCGCGCTCTCGATCGTCGGCGCGGCGGCGGCCCCGTACGCCTATTACGCGGGCAAGGCCGCGCAGGAGCGGATCGTGATGACGAGCGGCGGCGGCTGGAGCCTGCTGCGGGCGACGCAGTTCCACGAATTCGCGCAACAGCTCGCGGCGCGCTCGCGCGGCCGCGTCAAGCTGGTCCCGGCGGTGCGGTCGCAGCCGGTGGCGGCGGCGGAGGTCGGCGCGCGCCTCGCCGAGCTGGCGACCGGCGAACCGGGCGGGCTGAGCCGCGACCTCGGCGGTCCGCGTGCGGAGGACATGCCGACGCTCGTCCGCCGCTACCTCGCCGCGACCGCGACGCCGGGCCGCGTGTTCGCGGTCCCGCTGCCCGGACGCTGGGGCCGAGCGCTGCGCGACGGCACCCTCCTGCCCGGCCCCGAGGCCCAGCTCGGAACGCAGACCTTCGACGACTGGCTCGCCACCGCCACCCCCACCCGCTGACCGCAGCCATCTCTTCCTCACTTCCTCCCGCGACACACCGGCAACGGGCGCGAGAAAGTGAGGAAGCGATGGCTGCGCGGCGTCAGTCGGCGGAGGCGGGAGGCTCCGCGGAGGCGTTGGCGTGGGCGTGCGTGTGCCGTGGGCCGCCGCGCAGCGGCACCCCGGCGACGGCGAGCACGAGCGCCAGCACGGCGCCGCAGAAGATCGCGATGTCCGCGACGTTCCCGATGAACCAGTTCGCGTAGGCGATGAAGTCGACCACGTGCCCCTGGCCGAACGACGGCGCGCGGAACAACCGGTCGCCGAGGTGGGTGACCGCGCCGCCGAGCAGGAGTCCGAAGGCGACCGCCCAGGAGCGCGCGCCGACCCGCCGCGAGAAGTAGAGGAGCGCGACGACGGCCAGCGCGGCGATGATCGTGAACACCCAGGTCTGGTCGACCAGGAAGGAGAACGCCGCACCCGAGTTGTAGACGAGCTGGATGCCCAGCAGGTTGCCGATCAGCGAGCGGTAGACGCCCTCCTGCAGAGTGGAGGTCGCCCAGAGCTTGGTGAGTTGGTCCACGAGCGCCACCACAACCGCGATGACCAGGATGAGCACCAACGCGCGCGAGCGGCGGCGCGGGAACTCGGCGTCCGTGGCCGTGGCCGCGGACTCGGTCTCGGACGGTGGGGTGCTCTCGGTCACCCAGTCATCCTCGCACTTTCCCTGAAGGGCTACACCGACACCGGCAGCGTGTACTGCGCGGCCCCGCCGTCCCCGCGCACCTGCCGGTGGATGTCCTCCATCGTGATGTCGAGCTGCCCCGCCGTTCCCGCCGCAGCGGTGAGGTCGCGCAGCAGCGGCTCCGGCACCTCGCCGTCGTACTTGTAGTAGATCTTGTGCTCGAGGCTGGCCCAGAAGTCCATCGCCACCGTGCGGAGCTGGATCTCCACCGGCACCGCGACCGGCCCGCCGCTGAGGAACACCGGCACCTCGACGATCACGTGGAGGCTCTTGTAGCCGTTGGGCTTCGGGTGCGCGATGTAGTCCTTGACCCGCAGCACGCGCACGTCCTCCTGGGCGGTCAGCAGCTCGAACACGCGATAGACGTCGGAGACGAAGGAGCAGACGATGCGCACGCCGGCGATGTCGGTGATGGCCTCGCGGATGGCGTCGAACGATGGCTCGCAGTTTTTGCGGATGACTTTCTGCTCGAGGCTCTCGGCCGATTTGAGCCGGCTGGAGATGTGCTCGATCGGGTTGTAGTCCTGCAGCTCGGCGAACTCCTCGCGCAGGATGGAGACCTTGGTGGAGATCTCGTCGATGCCGAACTTGTACGGCATGATGAACCGCGCGAAGTCTTCGCGGAACGCCTGCACCTCGCTCAACGTCGCCGGGTCGATGCTCTGCAGAGCCTCGATGGCCCGGGTCGAGAGCAGCGGTGCAGGGTCCGAATCCATGTCTCCGACGTTATCGACGCGGGTTGTGCAAGCGGTGTGAATCGGCTGTCGGAATAGACCGGCTCGTCTCAAAGTTGAGTCAAATGTACTCAAGTTTGAGCTGGACGGCTTGACACCCTCGCCTTCGGGATGTCAGGCTTGAGCCGTCGAGGCTCAACTCTTGACCCCACAGACTTACACCGGCTACCACGCCCGCAACAAAGGAGAGAAAGCACACATGTCACGTGCAGTAGGAATCGACCTCGGAACCACCAACTCCGTCGTCTCAGTGCTCGAGGGCGGCGAGCCCACGGTCATCGCCAACGCGGAGGGCTTCCGCACCACCCCGTCCGTCGTCGCGTTCACCAAGGACGGCGAAGTGCTCGTCGGCGAGACCGCGAAGCGCCAGGCGGTCACCAACGTCGACCGCACCATCTCGTCCGTCAAGCGCCACATGGGCACCGACTGGACCCAGGAGATCGACGGCAAGAAGTACACCGCCCAGGAGATCTCGGCCCGCATCCTGCAGAAGCTGAAGCGCGACGCCGAGCAGTACCTCGGCGACACCGTCACCGACGCCGTGATCACCGTCCCGGCCTACTTCAACGACGCCGAGCGCCAGGCCACCAAGGAGGCCGGCGAGATCGCGGGCCTCAACGTGCTCCGCATCATCAACGAGCCCACCGCTGCGGCCCTCGCGTACGGCCTCGACAAGGGCAAGGAGGACGAGCTCATCCTCGTCTTCGACCTCGGTGGCGGAACCTTCGACGTCTCCCTCCTCGAGGTGGGCAAGGACGACGACTTCTCGACCATCCAGGTCCGTGCGACCGCCGGCGACAACCGCCTCGGCGGCGACGACTGGGACCAGCGCGTCGTCGACTGGCTGATCAAGCGCTTCAAGGACTCCACCGGCGTCGACGTCTCCAAGGACAAGATCGCGCTGCAGCGCCTCAAGGAGGCCGCCGAGCAGGCCAAGAAGGAGCTCAGCTCCTCGATGAGCACCAGCATCCAGCTCCCCTACCTGTCGCTGACCGAGAACGGCCCGGCCAACCTCGACGAGACGCTCACCCGCGCCCAGTTCGAGCAGATGACCAGCGACCTCCTCGACCGCACCAAGAAGCCGTTCCAGGACGTCATCCGCGAGGCCGGCATCAAGGTGTCCGACATCGCGCACGTCGTGCTCGTCGGCGGCTCCACCCGCATGCCCGCCGTGAGCGAGCTCGTGAAGCAGGAGACCGGCGGCAAGGAGCCGAACAAGGGCGTGAACCCGGACGAGGTGGTCGCCGTCGGCGCCGCCCTGCAGGCCGGTGTCCTCAAGGGCGAGCGCAAGGACGTCCTCCTGATCGACGTCACCCCGCTGTCCCTGGGCATCGAGACCAAGGGCGGGATCATGACCAAGCTCATCGAGCGCAACACGGCCATCCCGACCAAGCGCAGCGAGACCTTCACCACGGCCGACGACAACCAGCCGTCCGTCGCGATCCAGGTCTTCCAGGGCGAGCGCGAGTTCACCCGCGACAACAAGCCGCTCGGCACCTTCGAGCTGACCGGCATCGCGCCGGCCCCCCGCGGCATCCCGCAGATCGAGGTCACCTTCGACATCGACGCCAACGGCATCGTGCACGTGTCCGCCAAGGACAAGGGCACCGGCAAGGAGCAGTCGATGACGATCACCGGCGGGTCCAGCCTGCCGAAGGACGACATCGAGCGCATGGTGCGCGAGGCCGAGGAGCACGCGGCGGAGGACAAGAAGCGCCGCGAGTCCGCCGAGACCCGCAACCAGGCCGAGCAGCTCGTCTACTCGAACGAGAAGCTCATCAAGGACAACGAGGACAAGCTCCCCGAGGACGTCAAGAACGAGGTCCAGGGCGACATCGACGCGCTGAAGACCGCGCTCGCCGGCGACGACGACGAGGCCGTGAAGACCGCGTACGACAAGCTCAACGAGAGCCAGCAGAAGCTCGGCCAGGCGATCTACTCGGCCGCGCAGGCGTCCGAGGCTCCGGCCGGCGACGCGGGCGAGGCGGGCGCTCAGGGCGAGGGCTCCACCTCCGACGATGAGGACGTCATCGACGCCGAGGTCGTCGAGGACGAGGAGAAGAAGTAACCATGGCCGACCAGAACCGCGACCCGAACGGGGAGGACGCAGCCGGCTCGGAGGAGCCGGAGCGCGATCAGCCGATCATCCGCGACAAGCGGAGGATCGACCCCGAGACCGGCAAGGTTCGCGAGCCCCAGGGCGAAGAGCACGACCTCGCGCACGAGGAGCTGGTGGACGTCGGTCCGGGCGAGGAGGAGAGCGTCCTGTCTGACGACGACCTCGACATCCTCTCCGGCCAGACCACGTCCGACCAGCTCGCGGCGGAGCGGCTCGCCGACCTCCAGCGGGTGACCGCGGAGTACGCGAACTACCGCAAGCGCACCGAGGCCAACCGGGAGATCGAGCGCGAGCGCGCGATCGGGGACGCCGTCAAGGGTCTCATCCCGGTGCTCGATGACGTGGAGCGCGCCGACAAGCACGGCGACCTGACGGAGGGCAGCGCGTTCGCGACCATCGCGGCCAAGCTGCGCACCGCGGTCGAGCGGCTCGGCCTCACCCCGTACGGCGAGAAGGGGGAGCCCTTCGACCCGCAGGTCCACGAGGCGATCTTCCAGCAGCCCACCCCGGGCGTGACGGCCGACACGGTCGCCGAGGTGGTGGAGACCGGCTACCGGCTGGGCTCCACCGTGGTCCGGGTCGCCAAGGTGGTCGTCGCCACCCCGGCCTGACCGGGAGGATGAGCGCCAGGAGCGGCGGGATGCGTGTCCCGCCGCTCCTGGCGCCACGACACATGCAGACTTCGAGACAGATCACGACAGCACAGGCAGGAGAGGAGGCGCCGTGGCAAGCCAGGACTGGTTCGACAAGGACTTCTACAAGGTCTTAGGCGTCTCCAAGGACGTCAGCGAGGCGGACCTCAAGAAGACGTACCGCAAGCTCGCCCGCAAGTACCACCCGGACTCCAACCCGGGCGACCCCGCCGCGGAGGCCAAGTTCAAGGAGATCAGCGAGGCCCACTCGGTGCTCGCCGACCCCGAGCAGCGCAAGGAGTACGACCAGATCCGGGCGATGGGCTCCGGCGCGCGCTTCACCGCACCGGGTTCGGCCGGCCAGGGCGGGTTCGACGACGTTTTCGGCGGGATGTTCGGCGGCGGCCAGGGCGGCCAGCGCTACACATTCCAGCAAGGCGGGCAGGGCGGCTTCGACGACGTGTTCGGCGGCCTGTTCGGCAACGGCCGGTTCGGCACCACCAGCGGAGGCTTCCGCGGCTACGGCGGCCCGACCCGCGGCAACGACGTGACCGCGCACACCACCATCGACTTCGTCACCGCCACCAAGGGCGAGACCATCAGCCTGCAGGCCGGCGACGGCAAGCCGTTCAAGGTCAAGATCCCCGCGGGCGTCGCCGACGGCCAGAAGATCAAGCTGCGCGGCAAGGGTCAGCCCAGCCCGGACGGCGGCGAGGCGGGCGACATCGTCCTCACCGTGACCGTGCGCAAGCACCCCGTGTTCGAGCGCGACGGCCTCAACCTCCGCGTAACGGTGCCGGTCACCTTCGCCGAGGCCGCGCTCGGCGCGACCATCGAGGTGCCGACGCTCGGCGGCGACCCCGTCAAGCTGCGCGTCGCCCCCGGGACCCCGAGCGGCCGCGTGCTGCGGGTGAAGGGCCGCGGCGTCCAGACCGTGAAAGGCACGGGCGACCTCCTGGCGGTCGTGCAGATCGCGGTGCCGTCGCACCTGTCCGCCGACGCCAAGGAGGCGCTGGAAGCCTTCGCCGCCACGCTGCCCGACGAGAATCCGCGCGACGACATCCTGGCGAAGGCGAGGAGCTGAGTCCGCTCATGGACGAGAACACCCAGGTCTTCGTGATCTCCATCGCAGCGGAGCTGGCGGGGATGCACCCGCAGACGCTCCGGCAGTACGACCGCCTCGGGCTCGTGAGCCCGGGCCGGACGGCCGGCAAGTCGCGCCGCTACTCGATGCGCGATGTCGCGAAGCTGCAGGAGATCGCGCGGCTGGGGTCGGAGGGCGTCAGCCTGGAGGGCATCCGCCGCATCCTGGAGCTGGAGGACCATGTCGCCGCGCTGAGCGGCCGGGTGCGCGAGCTGGAGACGGCGCTCGCCGACGAGCTGCTCAACCGGCCCGGCCGGCGGGTGTTCGCCGCCGGCTCGGAGGGCGACGTCGTCTCCTTGCGTGCCGGCACCCGTGTCCGCCGCAGCAACCAGGTCGTCGTCTGGCGCCCGCTCGACCGGTAGCGGCCTCCCGGACGGAACGAAGCCGGCCGACGCCGAGGAACGGCGCCGGCCGGCTTTCTGCCTGTTTTCAGTAGGCGACGTACGGGACGTCGTACCAGGTCGCGGCGATGGTCCTCGCGTTCGGCGGCAGCGAGGTGACCTTCATCGGCGTCGGGTTGTGCACGGGGAGGCCGGTGCCCAGGCCGGCGTTGTTCTCGTCGATCAGGCCCGCGAACCAGACGTCGCCCGAGTTGTCGAGCACGAGCAGGTGATGCGCACCGCAGGCCATCTCCTTGACGTCGTCGACGAGGACCTTCGCCCAGGTCTTGCTCGGCGTGGTCGTGCCGATGCCGAGGTAGCCGCGCCCGGCGCCGTTGCTCCCGATCGCCCAGAGGGAGTTGTCCGAGGTCTTGGCGAAGTACGCGCCGCCGGTCGAGTCGAGCGGGTGCAGCGCCCAGATCTCCTCGATGGTCCCGGGCGGACCCGCGATCTCCTGCACGTTGCCGTTGTTCGCATAGTCGGCGGGCGAGATGGAGGTGGCCTGCGTGCCCGAGAACAGGAGACGCCCGTCGGTCGTGAGCATCATGACCGAGTTGTCCTCGCTCTGCTTCACGCTCTTCACGCCGGCGACCGGCGTGCCATCGGGCATCATCAGCTGCTCCATCGCACCGCGGACGGCCGTCCTCGGCAGTCCGTTGGAGTAGTTCCGGAAGCTCGCGCTGGATCCGGTGAACCAGACCGTGCCGTCCTCGAGGCTCCAGACGAGGGTGTCGCCGAACCGGTTGGGGCTGAGCGTCGCAGGTTTGGCGGGGAGGTTGCCGCCGATCTTCTCCCACTGGGTCAGGGAACGCGAGCCGGTGGCGTCGCCGGGGATCGCGAGGTAGTTGGAGACCTGCTCGCCCACCGCCCACCAGTCGCCGGCGGAGTCCTCCACCACGAACAGTCCCTGCTCGGAGCCGCAGGTGTCGACGATCCCGCGGACGGCGTCCGTGAACGCGGTGCCGTCCTTCTTGAGCGGTTCGATGGGGTTCAGCACCGAGACTTCGTTGCCGCCCGTCCCGACCTCCGCGAACGGGTTGTAGCCGCCCGTGCGGAGCCTCCCGCTCTCGGTGACGAAGAGGTACGAGCTGATACTGGCGTGGACGCTCGAGAGGCGCTCGTCGATCGCCATCGGAGTCGGCCACGCGACTGCGTTGCGGCTGGAGCCGTTGCCGGTCTGGCCTTCCGGTGTGTGGCCGCCGACGGCGTAGACATGGGCGGTGCGTGCCGTCAGGGTCGAGACGGCGCTGCCGCCGTTCCCGGTGGCGGTGATCGTGGCCACCGTGTCGCCCTTGCCGTACGGCGGGATCGCGACGTAGACCGCCGCCACCCCGTTCGATGCGGTGGTGACCGTGACGGACTGGGTTGCGGTGAACGTGGCGTTGGTCGCGGCGGTGAAGAACGAGAACCCTGCGCCGCTCAGGGTCAGGGTGACCGTCGTGGCGCGGGGCGGCGACACAGCGATCGGGACGACGGTCGCGGTCGACCGTGCTGCGGTGGGGGCGCCCAGCGGCAGGCCGTTGGCGCCGAAGTTGGTGGCGATCGACCAGCCGCCGCCGATGACACCGGTCAGTGAGGGCGGGATGGTGACCGGGCCGTCGGTGGACGCGGCGTAGGCCGGTGATGCGGTGGCCGCCACGACGGCGGGGACGCTCCAGGCGCTCGCCGCGACGACGGTGCGTCGGGAGGGGAGGCGACGCCCTGCGTCTGGTCGCTGAGCTTCGTTGGTACTCGACATGTGGTTCCTTGTTTCTCGATGTTGCTTCGGCGATGAAGCCGCCACCGCAGGACGCTAAGGGGGCCATGTCGTCGTTCCCGCGGATCGCGGCCGTCTGCACGGGCATCCGGGGGAGAACTCACCGTCCGCTTCACCTTAATTTCGTTCACCATCAGGGTTGTTTAGCCTCGGGCGTATGAGCCTGGAATCTGCATGCACTGGGTCTTTAACCCTGAATGCCGAACGGCCCGCCGCCTCGCCTCTCCGGACGGAGAGCGAGGACGACGGGCCCCTCGTGGGCTCCGGCGTGGAGGGTCGTTACTTCGAGCGCTGCGAAGCCGGGAGGGCCTTCGTCCCCTCGATCTTCACCGCCTGCAGGGCGTGCGGGTCGAGCCCGAGCTGGCCCAGGATGGTCGGGGCGATCTGCGTCGTCTCGACCGGGGCGCCGATCCGCTGCGCGTGCTTCGCGCCGGGGGTCGAGACCAGGATCGGGACGTTCCGGTCGTCGGCGCTCGCGCCGCCGTGCTCGGCGATCTTCGAGGTGCCGCCGGTGTAGACGACGCCGGTCTGCGCGATACCCAGCACGTCCGGGATACGCGAGTCGGTCGTCGCGGTCCCGAAGTAGGTGGCGACGCCCGCACCCGCGTAGATCGTGGAGAGGCCCGACGCGTTCACGGTGACCGGCGCCGTGGTGATCGTGTTGCCGGCCGCGGTGTGCGTCGCCAGGTACTGCTTGGCGAAGTCGGCGGCCGACTGCGAGTGGTCGTTCAGCCAGAGCTGCATGATGTCGTCGTCCGTCGAGAAGGCGACGAGGTCGGTCGCGCCCGGGTGGGCGGCCTTCCACGCAGCGTTCAGGCCCGCGATGATCGGCCCGTCGTCGACGCGCTTGAGGGCGGCCGGGTCGGTCGGGGACTGGCCGTGCTTCGCCGACAGGATGATCGTCGTGTCGCCCGCGTGCCGGGTCTTGCCCAGCTCGGACGTGAACGCTCCCAGCGACGCGTCGACGTAGTCGAGCGCCTTGCTCAGCAGCGGCCCGGGGGTCGAGCCGTCGGCGAGGTAGCCGCCGGCGAGCCCGTCGGAGGTCGGCAGCTTCTCCGCGGTGGAGACCGTCTGGAAGTTCATGCCGAAGATGGCGGGGACCGGCTCGGCGGTGGTGCCGGAGTGGTCCTTGCCGTCGATCTCGTTGAGCACTGCCTTCACCTTGTAGCCGTCGTACTGCTGGGTGGCCAGGTTGTCCTTGGTCCAGTCGCCCGTGAAAGGCGCGGCGGCGTTGCTGTTGATCTCCGGCGTGAAGAGGTCGTCGACGCCCGTGCCCGACGGGCCGTCGAGGATCTCGTAGGCGGGGTGCTTGTCGCTCCAGGCGGTGCGGAGGCCCGCCTGCTTGGCGACCTCGAACACGGTGTTCACCTTGATGTACTGGTGCGGGTAGACCGGCTTGCAGGTGGCCGGGTCGACGGGGAGCTGGGCCGGGTCGAGCAGCGTGGCCGGCGTCCCCGTCAGGGAGAGGATGCTGCCCGGCAGGCCGGAGAGCCCCTGGCCGGCGTCGATGCTGGTCTGGTCTTTGTCCGCGGCCTCCGTGAAGGCGACCTCCGCGCCCGGCTTCGCGCCGACGCAGTTCGTCGTGCCGGCCGGGAGCAGCGCGCGGTTGTAGGTGTCGTCGTAGTAGACGCCGGTGGTGCCGGGGTTGCCGCCGGTGACCTGGGCGACCAATCCGGGGAACGAATCGGACGGGACCGGGGTGGAGGCGCGGGTGTAGTCCGTGCCGTGCGCGGCCAGGGCGGCCATCGCGGAACCCGGGTGGGTGCGGACGTACCAGTCGAGGTCCTCCTGGTGGAGGCCGTCCACCGAGAGCAGGAGCACATGCTTCACTGCGGTGCGGCCGTCGCGCTCGCCTCCGTGGCCGTCGTCGGCGAGGGAGGGCGCGGCGGTGACGCCGACGAGCAGCGCGCCGCCGGCGAGGGCGGCGCTCGCGGCGAGGACCCGCGGGCTGGCGGTCCGTCTGATGGGTGCCATCAGGTTCCTTTCGACAGGCCGCCCCCGAACGGGGGCGTTCAACCTCGTCGATCCTGGCGCGCGCGCGGGCACGCGGGAATGCGCGCAGGCGACTGCTCGCCCAGACTTCACGCGGCGTTCACCGGACGGGGGGCGGCGTGGAGCGGGCTTTCAGGTGGGAGGGCAGTTCGCTGCGTGGGCGTTCATATCTGTGAGGGTTTACACGAATCGCCTCTTCTTGTAGATTGCAGATCTAAGATTTGAACGAAAGGCATCAATCATGAGAATCGAAGATCTGACGGCGAGCCGGTTCGGGAGGGCAGCCCTCGGGGGAGCCGTTGGTGTGCTGATCGCGACGTCATCGATCGCAGCTGCTCCCTTGGATGGGCACGATGGGTTCGTCGATCCCGCAGACGTCGCATCCTCTGAACAGGATTCGCCGGCACGCCCGGTTTATGGGGACCTCGATATCGTGATGCTGTTTCTGGCCGGCCGGGGCCCGATAGCGGACCGCTATCCCGAGCTTGCGGACACACTCGTGCCTGTCAGGGCTCCGGAACAGCCGATGGAGGCATATGAGGCTGTTTTGAACAAGCTCTACGAAGTGGATCCGGCGTTCCACGACAACGTCACGGTGCCGGTTCAATCGGGCGATCCTTACCTCGCCGAAGCGGCGCTGGACAAATTCCGGGCAGACATCGAGTTATTCGCGGCGGAACAACCGACCGGAGTCGGCAAGGGCCGCTGCGTCGTCGGTGTCTGGGTCTTTGTTGCGAGTGCGGTCGCGGTCGTTGTCGCGGCGGTCGTCGGCGCGGTTGCCGTTCCCGTCTATGCCGTCTACTACATGCCTGACGAGAGCGCTAAGCAGTTCGACCTGCAGAATTTTGCAGCAGCGCTCGCACGCACCCTTTGATCGAAAAGAGATGAAGTCACAGGCTCGATGGGGGTTACTAGCCTCGCTGGCAGTGTTGGTCCCCAGCTTCTTGCTATCGCTCTACGCGGGATGGCCGAGTAACGTCCTCAATCCAAGTGGGTCCGATCCAATCCGGAAGCACGTCGCCATGACGGTGCCACAGGGGTGGGCCTTCTTCACCAAGCCTCCGGATGACCCCGAAATCGGAGCTTACGACGCGCGCACCGGTCAGAGCATTCTTGCCACTCCTCAGACGAAGGCAGAGAACCTTTTCGGCATGAGCAGGACCCAGCGCGCGCAAGGGCCCGAGCTGGCGTCCCTTGCTGCGCAGATAACTCGGTGGAAGACGTGCAAGGAAGGCGCGGCTACGTGCATCGATCCTCGTTCGAGTGAGCCTGCGGAGGCCGTGATTAACGACGCCTACATCCGTACCGTGTGCGGACGAGTGGTCTTGACTTCCGAAAGGCCAGCGCCGTGGGCCTATCGAGGCTTCGGACTGTCGTCTCGAATCGACCAGCGAGCGCTCCTAGTCGTGGACTGTTCAGGACCCGTCAAGGCCCCATAATGCTCAGCTTCATCGACAGAATCGCAAGATTCGACCCTCGGTCCCGTTGGATCGGCGGCGGGCGTGTCGACGCCGCTCGGATTCTGGACGGTTTCGCCGGGTGAAAAGTGAACGGTTGCGGGCAGTCTAGTTCTCGGTGTCGGCGGTGGTGGTGCGGATGCTGGGGAGGCTGTCGATGCCTCGGCCGCGGAGTCGGTAGCTGGCGCCTTTGAGGGTGAGGACGTCGGCGTGGTGGACGATCCGGTCGATCATCGCAGCGGCGACGGCCTGGTCTCCGAAGACGCCGCCCCAACCGCTGAAGGGCAGGTTCGAGGTCAGGATCAGCGACGCGTGTTCATAGCGGCTGGAGACGAGTTGGAAGAACAGGTTCGCGGCGTCTTGCTCGATCGGGAGGTATCCGACTTCGTCGACGATGATCAGCCCGTATCGACGCAGCCGGGCCAGTTCCTGCGGCAGCCGGCCGGCGCGGTGGGCGTCGGTGAGGCGGGTGACCCAGTCGGTCGCGGTCGCGAACAGGACCCGGTGTCCGTGTCGGGCGGCGACGATCCCGAGCGCGGTCGCGAGGTGTGTTTTCCCGGTTCCGGGAGGGCCGAGAAGGACGACGTTCTGCGCTTCCAGGAGGAACCCGCCGGAGGCCAGTTGAGCGATCTGTTGTCGGGCGGTCGGTTGGGCGTCCCAGTCGAAGTCCTCCAGCGTTTTCCGGGCGGGGAATCCGGCGGCTTTGATCCGCAGCTCTGCTCCGGATGCGTTGCGGGCGGACACTTCGCGTTCCAGGACGGCGGCGAGGTAGTCCTCGAACGACCAGCCGGAGTCCCTGGCCTGGTCCGCGAGTCGGGCCGCGGCATCGGTGATCCGGGGTGCTTTCAACGCGGCGGCGAGATAGGTGATCTGTTTGACCGCCTCGGCCGGTGAGCTCGTTGGGGGCATCAGATAACCTCCCCGGTCAGCCCGAACGCCCGGTCATAGTCGGCCAGGTCCCGGTGCAGATCATCGACCGGCCGAACCGGTCTGGGTTGCTGGAACTGCTTGCGCAGCCGGGCTGCGACTTGAACATGAGCCGGATCGGTGACCGTGGTTCCCCGCGCCCAGAGACGGGCATGGTCAGCGACGAGACGGCCGCCGGCGCGCACTCGCACCCGTTCCAGGTCGGCGCTGACATCGACCAGGCGGCCGATCACGGACGGGTCGACGGAGTAGTCAGTGGTGTCCAACCGGACGTAATAGTCCCGACCGAGACGGACCTGGTTGCGCCAGCCCAGATGCAGCGGGATCGGCGGCAATGGCAGCATGGCCGCCTGATCCGCCGCCAGCCTCGAGATCGGTGACGCGTTCGTGGTCCGCACCACCCTGGCATTAGCTCGTGTCAGCCAGTCGGCGAACTGGGTATTGAAGTCCGCCGGGGAGGCGAAGCTGCGCCCGGGCATGAAGGAGGTCTCGAACCATCGGTTGCGGCGCTCGACGATGCCTTTGGACTCCGGGTCTCGCGGCGGCAGCAACACCAGCCTGGTCGCCAGAGTCCCCATGAACGCGCTCACCCCTTCCGCGCGCCGGGGTCCGCGGCCGATGCCGGGCTCGTTGTCCCAGATCAGTCGACGCGGGACCGCGCCCAGCTGCTGGATCAACTCCCACGACCCCAACAGCAGGTCCTCCGTCTTCCGGGTCGGGATCATCCGCCCGGTGACGAACCTCGAGAATGCGGCCGTGATCACCAACACCGGCAACAAGCACGCTGTCCCGTCCTCGAGCGGGATCTTCTTCGGCGGGAACCACAGATCGCACTGGGCGGCATCGCCTGGCTCCCAGACCAGCCGGTCGGCCGGATCGATCCGACGATGCTCCGGCCGCAGCCGCTTCACGTTCTGACGGAACCACGACATCGATCCCGGCCACTCCACCCGTTCCGCGATCACCGTCGCCGGCAGCTCCGGATCCTCCGCCAGCAACGCCCGCACCCGGGCCTGGAACGGATCGAACGAGGTCGGCGCAGCCCTGCGCTGATACGTCGGCGGCGAATCAGAACCCACCGCCTTCCACACCGTCGTGCGCGAGATCCCTAACCGGTCGGCTATCCGGGCCTTCGGAACACCCTCCGCAGCGAGCCTCCTGATCAGCGCCCAATCCTCCAAAGTGATCACTCTCCAATCGTTGAGTGTTCACTTTTCAAGCGTCGATACCGTTCAGAATTCGAGCGTCGTCAACAGGGCGTACGCTGATCGCTCTTGCGCAGTTGAGCATCATCGTCCTGACGCCTCCCGCGGCCCTGCTCCAGCCGGTCGTCGGCCAAGGACCCGGCCCGCTCTGCGACAGTATTCGCGCCTTCACGCTCTATTGCATCGGTGGCGATGTGGTCTCGCAGGAGTGGCGCCGTTGGATCATGGTCGTCCTTCTCTGTGTGATCGCCAGCGGGTGGCGCCCGCGATGGACGTCAGTACCTCACGCATGGATCTGCCTGTCCTTGGGCATGAGTATTTCCCTCCCTGACGGTGGGGATCAAGTCGCGCGCATTGTCGGGCTCCTCCTGATTCCGCTCGCACTGGTTGATGACAGGCGGTGGCATTGGGGCACCTCAAGTCAGCCTTTGCGACCGTTCGCGGGAGGTGCTGCGTCTGCATTCATCATTGCGATTCGAATTCAGGTCGCGGCGATCTACCTCAACAGCGCCATCGCGAAGTTCGGTACTGACGCGTGGGTCGATGGTTCTGCCGAGTACTACTACGTTCGTAGCTTGATGTTCGGCGCATCCGGCTGGATCGGCGCCGTGATGCTCGAAGTGACAAAGGTCCCGCTGCTCGTTGCAAGTTTGACCTGGGGCGCCATCGTAATCGAGATCGCGATCGCGGTCCTCATTCTCGGACCAGCCAAGTGGCGTCGCTGGGCAGTACTCGCTGACCTCCTGTTGCACGGGTTCATCGTCTTGACGATCGGGCTGTGGAGTTTCGCAGGTGTCATGGTCGGCACTGTGCTGATCGCAGCGTCGGCCAGCGCATCCGAGTCTTCCGATCGCACATCGCAAACGATCCGCGAGCGTCTCTGGCGATTTGCCAAGTCTCTACGTGTTAGACGACGGTCGCCCGTCGCAGGTGGCCCGGAATGACGCCTCTGAACATACTCATCGCCCTCATCGCGCTCGGCGCGGGGACCGCGGTTCACCTCGCCGCGGCCGGCCGTCTCCGGCGGAACGGCATCCTCGGAATCCGGACCGCCTCGACCCGTCGCGACGACACCACGTGGGTTCGAGGCCATCGTGCCGCGGTGGTGCCCACCTGGCTTACCTCGTGCATCGTCGTCGGGCTCTCAGCCGCATCGATCACATGGGAGGGCGCGGCGGTCGTGCTGACCTCCATCGCCGTCGTACTGCTCCTCGCGGGCGCGTTCATCGGAACGGTGCTGGCAAACCGAGCGGCGCGAAGCGGATCCCGCCCCTGACCCCTCACAACGCCGACGACGCCCCCTGCCCCACGTACAGAGTGTTCCGGAACTCGCGCGCCTCTTCCGCCGCGATGTCGCTGTCGATCCCCGCCCGCACCTCGCGCATCAGCTTGTGCAGCTCCTCGTGCTTGCCCGGCACCCGCGCGTGCCCCGTGCTGTCCCACAGGTTCGACACCGGGAGGGTGTCGCCGGCCTCCACCGCCAGCGTCCACTCCTCCGTGGTCGCCACTGCGGCGAACTCCGAGGCCATCGTCACCAGGACGCTGATGTGGAGGGCGTCCGCCGAGATCGAGCCGGCCTCGTTGACCAGGTCGAGGGTGCCCGTCGCGTCCGAGAGGAACTCCACCGTGAAGCCGAGCGCGGCGGCGTCGCGGGCAGTGCCGGCGCAGCAGTGCTGGGTCATGTAGCCGGCGATCGCGACCGTGTCGATGCCCTCGGATCGCAGCCACTGCTCGAGCCGGGTTCCCGCGAACGACGAGACGCCCTGCTTGGTGACCAGGAGGTCCGGCGTGCGGTCGGCGATCGAGGAGTGCAGCTTGGCGCCCTCGGAACCGCGGGCGAACAGCGGCGAGCCCTCGTCCTCGACGTGCTGGACGATCACGAGCTTCACGCCGTGGTCGGCGGCTGCGTCCATCGCCACCTCGATGTTGGGGATGGAGGTCATCAGGTCCGGGTGGCAGATCTTCAGGTTGCCCGTGACGTACTCGTTCTGCACGTCGATCACGATGAGTGCGCGCTTCATGACCGCACTCTAACGCCGGAGGAGCCCGGCCAGGGAGGGCGGATCAGGGGAGCGCCGGCGGCGGCGGCAGCGACGGCACAGCCGGCAGCGGGTGCCCGACCCACGCCGCCCAGGCCTCCCACCGTTCCGGCAGCCACGCGCGCCCCGCGAGCTGCGGATGCCCGGGATGCCGTGCCCGCGCCCACAGCACGAACAGCAGCTCCGACCAGTGCGAGTAGATCCGCCAGGTGACCGGCCCGCGATCGGACCGCCCCTGCAGTACGACCGTGTTGAACGCGACCACCTGCATGAGGTCGACCGAGCCCCAGTCCCAGCGGAACGTCCCCGCGGCGGTGACGATGATGAAGCCGCGATCGGTCACCGTCAGCATTCCGGCGTGGTCGGGCCGCCAGGCGACCTGCGCGTCGGCCATCGCCTGCGCTCGGGCGGCGTTGTTCCGCGAGGCGTTGGCCGCGAGCGTGCCGGCGGTCACCGCGAGGCCGATCACGCCGATCCCGAAGGCGAACGAGCCGGTGCGCTGGTAGCTGCCGTCGCCGATCGCGCGCAGGGAGTCCAGCGTGTAGGTCCCCTGCGCGAGCGCGACCTCCCCGTCCTCCAGCGGGAACAGCGTGCGGATGCCCTGGTCGGCGACGGCGCCGGTCCACGGCCGGTCCCCGCCTCCCGCGATCAGTTCCCCGGTCATGCCGCCGAGCCTATAGCGACCCGCCTCACAGGAACGAGCTCCCCACCAGCACGGCCCCGAACGGCACGTGCCCGAAAGGGGACCACCTGGGATGAAATGCAGCGCGCCGGGGCGGGTAGGCTGGTGCGCGGTCTCCCATGCCCACAAGGCGGAAGAGCCCAGCGAAGACGCACCCGCACGACCCCACGAGGATGGCGAAATGAAGGCCCTGTACAAGAGCGAAGCCGCGCCCGGGCTGGCCCTGATCGACGTCCCCGAGCCGGAGATCGGCCCGGAGGACGTCAAGATCCGGGTGCTGCGCACCGGCATCTGCGGCACCGACCTCCACATTCTGCGCTGGGACGACTGGGCCGCCTCCGCCGTCGCCGCGCCGCTGGTGCCCGGCCACGAGTTCTACGGCGAGGTCGTCGAGGTCGGCTCGCTCGTCCACGACGTGGAGGTCGGCGACAAGGTCTCCGGCGAGGGCCACATCGTCTGCGGCACCTGCCGCAACTGCCGCGCGGGCCGGCGCCAGATGTGCATCCGCACGCAGGGCGTGGGCGTGCAGCGCGACGGCGCGTTCGCCGAGTACCTCGTCCTCCCGGCCACGAACGTGTGGGTCCACCACACGAGCATCGAGCCGGAGGTCGGCGCGCTGTTCGACCCGCTCGGCAACGCCGTGCACACCGCGCTCGCGTTCCCGGTGGTCGGGGAGGACGTGCTGGTCACCGGCTGCGGCCCGATCGGGCTGATGGCCATCGCCGTCGCCCGCCACGTCGGCGCTCGGTTCATCGTCGGCACCGACGTCAGCGCGCAGCGGCTGGAGCTCGCGAAAGGGATGGGCGCCGACTTCACCGTCGATGTCTCGAAGCACGACATCCGGGAGGCCCAGCGGGCGCTCGGGATGCGGGAGGGCTTCGACGTCGGCTTCGAGATGAGCGGCGCCCCCACCGCGCTGCCCTCGATGATCGAGAACATGAACCACGGCGGCCGCATCGCGATGCTGGGGCTGCCGTCGCAGCAGATCGCGATCGACTGGGGCATCGTCGTGACGCACATGCTGACCCTGAAGGGCATCTACGGCCGCGAGATGTTCGAGACCTGGAACGCGATGGGCGCGATGCTGCAGACCTCCAAGCCGCTGCACGACTCCATCGCCTCGATCGTGTCCGACCGCTTCCCCGCCCGCGACTGGGAGAAGGGGTTCGCCGCGGCGGCCGCGGCCGGCGGCGGCAAGGTCATCCTCGATTGGACGGAGGTCTGATGTACGGGACGTTTCGCAACCACCTTTCGGCGCAGCTCGCGGAGATCGAGGAGGCCGGGCTCACCAAGCGCGAGCGCAGCATCCACGGTCCGCAGGCGGCGCTGATCACGGCGGACGGCGCGGAGGTGCTGAACTTCTGCGCCAACAACTACCTCGGCCTCGCCGACCATCCCACCCTCCGCGACGCCGCGAAGGCCGCGCTCGACGAGTGGGGCTACGGGATGGCGAGCGTGCGCTTCATCTGCGGCACGCAGGAGCAGCACCTCGAGCTGGAGCGCCGCGTGTCGGCGTTCCTCGGCACCGAGGCGACCATCCTGTTCTCGTCGTGCTTCGACGCCAACGGCGGCGTGTTCGAGACCTTGTTCTCGGCGGAGGACGCGATCGTCTCAGACGAGCTCAACCACGCCTCGATCATCGACGGCATCCGGTTGTCGAAGGCGCAGCGGTTCCGCTACAAGAACCGCGACATGGACGACCTCCGCGCGCAGCTCACCGCGGCTCGCGATGCGGGGGCACGGTACACGGTGATCGTGACCGACGGCGTGTTCTCGATGGACGGCTACATCGCGCCGCTCCGCGAGATCTGCGACCTGGCGGACGAGTTCGGCGCGCTGGTCTTCGTGGACGACTCGCACGCCGTCGGCTTCGTCGGCGAGCATGGCCGCGGCACCCCGGAGTTCTGCGGCGTCGCCGACCGGGTCGACATCTACACCGGCACCTTCGGCAAGGCACTCGGCGGCGCGTCCGGCGGCTATGTGTCGTCCCGCCAGGAGGTCGTCGACCTGCTGCGCCAGCGCGCCCGGCCGTACCTGTTCTCGAACACGCTCGCCCCGTCCATCGTCGCCGGCACGCTGGCCGCGCTCGATCTGCTGGAGCAGTCGGACGAGCTGCGCGCGCGTCTGGTCGCCAACGCCGCTTTGTTCCGCGAGCTGATGACGGATGCCGGTTTCGATCTTCTGCCCGGCGAGCACCCGATCGTGCCGGTGATGTTCGGCGACGCCGCGCTCACGGCCCGCATCGCGGACGAGATGCAGAAGCACGGCGTGTACGTGACGGCGTTCTCGTTCCCGGTGGTGCCGCGCGGCAAGGCGCGCATCCGGGTGCAGCTCTCGGCCGCGCACACCGACGACGAGATCCGCCGCTGCGTGGCCGCGTTCAGCGCGGCACGGGACGCCGTCGCCGCCTGACGATTCGCGCCGAATGTCGCGTTTCGCGCCGCGTAACGCGACATTCCGTCCGAATCGCGCCCACCGCGGGTGCAGACATTCGGCACGAATCGCGCCTACAGCGCCGCGATACGCCACATTCGGCACGAATGGCGGCCGGAGTCAGGCGGCGTCGACGCGGAGGCGGCGCCCGCGGCGGAAGAACAGCAGCAGCTGCGCCCCGAGGAACACGGCGAGCACGCTGAGGTCGACGATCGTCACCGTGCCGGCGACGGCTCCCGCCTGCGTCAGGCCGCAAGCGCGCGCGTCCTGGTCCGGACTGCAGAGCAGGCGGTCGGCCTGCGCCGCCACGGCGCCGGACGACACCCACACGCCGATGAGCTGGTTGTACGCGGTCTTCAGCCCCGCCTCCAGCGCCTGCGTGTGGGTGGAGTCGGGCACAGCCCAATAGGTGACCTTCCAGCCGGCCTTCTCGGCGGCGGTCGCGGTCGCCTCCACCTGCGGCCGGAAGTGGGAGTCCTGCGCGCCGGCGACGAAGATCGCCCTCGTCGGCTGCGGGTAATGGGTGGACGCGAGGATGTTCTCGGGCCAGACGGCCTCGTACGCCGCCTGGCTGCCGCCGTAGTAGGTGTCGCGGGTGTAATTCGGCCGGTGCTCGCCGGGCTTGTCCGGACCGGAGAGGGAGACGACGTTCGCCCAGATCCCGGGGTGCTTCGCGCCGAGGTAGGCCGCGCACTCGCCGCCGTGCGAGTATCCGGCGATCGCCCAGTCCGCACGGTCTCCGCTCACGGGGAGGTTTTCGCGGATCCAGGCCGGGACGTCCTTCGACAGGTAGGTGTCGAGTTCGCCTGCGCTGGTGTTGCTGCACGGCGGGTTGGCCGTGACGTCGCCGAGCTGGTCGACCACGAGGATGAACGGCGCGTCGCCCAGCCGCTCGGCGCCGAGACCGTGGAGGGCGTCGAGCGTCGCACCCAGGGTCGGGTTGCCCGGCTGGCCCATCATCATCTCGACCACAGGACGCGTGCTCGACGGGTCGCGCAGCCAGCCAGGAGGCACGAAGAGACGCGCGTCGCGGGCGGAGAACCCGGAGGCCGTCGGCGGGATGTGCACGGCGAACTGCGCGCCGGCGGTGAGCGTCTGCTCGGTGACCGGGACGACCCTCCCGGCAACCGTCGCCGTCGTGAAGCTCGGGGCGATCGTGAGCGCTCCCGCGCCGACACCGGCCAGCCCGATGGTCGCGGTGAGCGCGATCGCGAGCACCCGGAGCCGCCCGTCGGACTGCAGGGCGTCGCCGAGCGCGAGCGGGAACGCAAGCGCGGCCAGCGTGACAGCGAACCAGCCGATCCCTCCCAGGTCGGCGCGCGGCGCGAACAGGCACCACCCGACAATGAGCAGGAGCCCGGCGACCTGGCCGACGACCACCAGGCGCACGGTCGACCCGGCACGGAACCGCCAGCCGCGCACGGCGAAACGCGCCACCGGGTAGGCGGCGAGCAGCCCGAGAGCGAGCGTGAGCCAGGCGAGAGTCCCCACGATTCCAGCCTAGGTGGCGGGCTCGGCCGTCACGACCGGCGGGTGCCCCCGTAACCGGGTGGCGCCCGTGGAGGGGTGGACTGGCCTCAGTGCCCGGAACGCCTGGCGCCCGCGGAACGACGGTGTTTCCGTGACGACGCCGAGCTTATCCCTCAGGCGTCAGTGTGACCTTCCTCCGGGCCCGCGGATCGTAGGACGTCACAATCCACTCGGCGGGAAGTTCTGCTCGCACTCGTTTCGCCAGTTCAAAACCGTCTTCGAGGAAGTTCGCGGGTACGGTGCTGCTGGGCGGGTCATCGGCGTTGAATTGGGCATCAGCAGAACCGCTCCAGGCTCGAAGATCGCGCACGAGTTCCGGGCTGAGGCCGATCTCATGTCCGTCAACACTGTCGATCCCGTATTTGCCGTCGAGCCAAAGGGGATACTGGGTCCACTCGTAGTGAACGTCGACGCGCGGAGGCTCATCGGGTTCGATAACAGGGAGGGCGATTTGAAAGTTGTTCATTTTGTGATGTTCGCTCCGACGATATAGCCGTTACTGCCGACGGTGATAGCGACCTTTAGAGTCGTTCCGTCGTATTCGACTTGATAGATGGGCCGACCTGTCCCTGCTCCTTGATGACCGACGATCTCGCCTTCCTGCACAGCTCTCATCAAAACCTCCGGGATCTGAGACTCGCTTATCCCCCTTTGCGCGAACTGGGCTCCGTGATCTTCAATGATGTGGGCGAGACCTGAGGGGTTCGGTGTGGTGTCGCGCGTGGTCCCTCTTTCGAGCCAGGTTATCCGGCCATCGGAGCCTGACCCGGTTTCCCGGACGGTTTCGGTGTGTTGATCATGCCGCGATTTCGGCGGCGGTGTGAAGGGCTTCGTAGTCGGCGGGGCTGAGGTTGCCGAGGCTGGTGTGCCGTCGGCGCGGGTTGTAGAAGCCCTCGATCCACTCGAACATTGCTGAGGCCAGCTGGGTGCGGGAGTCCCAAGCGGTGCGGTCCAGGAGCTCGCGTTGCATGATCGACCAGAATGACTCGATGAGAGCGTTGTCGACGCTGGAGGCGACTCGGCCCATTGAGCCCAACAGGCCGGCTTGGCGGAGCCGGTGCCCGAACAGCCAACTGGTGTATTGCGCTCCTCGGTCGGCGTGGACGATGGTGCCGGGCTCGGGGCGCCGCCGCCAGCGGGCCATCTCGAGGGCGTCGACGACGATCTCGGTGGTGATCCGATCCGAGATCGACCAGCCGACGATCCGGCGGCTGAACGCGTCGATCACGGCCGCGCAGTAGACCCATCCGTCTTTTGCGCGGTGTTGGGTGATGTCGCAGAACCAGAGCCGGTCCGGTGCGTCCGCGCGGAATCGCCGCTTCACCAGATCCTCATGGGTGGCCGTGTCCGGCTTCCATCCGCGTCGCTTCCGGCGATGCGAGACCCCGATCAGGCCGGCGCTGCGCATGAGCCGGGCAACGCGTTTGCGGCCGACGTGAACGCCGAGCCCGAGCCGCAGCTCGGCCAGCACGCGCGGTGCCCCATAGGTTTGGCGGGAGTCGGCGTGGATGCGGCGGATCGTCGCTGTCAGCTCGGCATCCGCGACCGCCCGCGCGGACGGGGGCCGGGTGGCCCAGTCGTAGTAGCCGGAGGTCGAGACGTTCAGAAACCGGCAGGCCACCGCGACGGGGACACCGTCCGCGGCGAGCTCCTGGACCAGCCGGAACCCTATTTTGGGAGCACGTTCTCCCTCGCGAAATACGCGCTCGCGCGCTTGAGGATCTCGTTCTCCATCTCCAGCACTCGGTTCCGGCGACGCAACTCGACGAGCTCCTTGTGCTCGTCGGTCGTGACACCAGCCTTGCGGCCGGAATCGACCGCGTCCCGGTGCATCCAGTTCCGCAGGCAGGATTCACTGATCCCGAGATCACGGGCGGTCTGCGCGACAGGGTTCCCCTGCGCGACCAAATCCAGGGCACGACGCCGGAACTCCGGCGGGTGAGCAGCAGGCATCTCACGGACTCCTCTCTGAGACGATCATCGCCTCAACTCAGGTGTCCGGAAAAGCGGGTCAGGCTCCATCTGGCGCTCTCATGATGGAGACGACGTGCTCGCTGCTCACCTTGACGCCATCCTTGAGTAGTTGGTCGACTAGCTCGTGTTCTGCGGCGGTGAGACCGGTGATGGCTGCTCCGGGCCCACGGTCTGCACTACGCGCGCCATCCACGCCGTGCGGTGTGGTGGGGTGCGGGCCCTCATTGTCGAGCGGTCGGGGGGCCGGTTTGAACTGCTGTTTGACGACGGTGACACCCGCGCCGGCGCGGTCTTTCGCCCAGTCCAGTGCGCTGGTCGCTGCGCTCGGGGTCGAGAGCTTCACCGATGGTTTGACCAGCCCGGGGACCTTCCCGCCCTTACGGAACAGATCACCCGTTCTGGTGAACTTCGCCGCCGCCACACCCGGGATCAGGACGCTGGCGACCGTGGTGGTCGCGTACCCGATCACATACGCGTCCCCGGTAATGACCTGGTTCCACGTGTTGTTCAGTTCGTTGAACAGCTGGTCGCGTGCGTTCTGGTCGGTGATCAGGGCAGAGACGCCCGCACCGATCTCTTTCACGTTCACTTGCAGGCCGCCGGCGACCAGGTCACCCAGCGCCGCACCGGCGCCGGCGATGAACGCCAGGCGCGGGTCCCCGGACTTGATCGCGGGTTGGGCGATGGTGGCGTCGTACCATTTCCCGACCGCTTGGGAGGCCATCCCGACCAGGTTGAACTCGTTCCCGGTGGCGGCGATCGTGGCGTGGTTGATCGCGTTGTTGATCCCGCCGACCAGCAACGACCCACCGAGGACGGTCAGGCCGAGGGAGAACCCGCCGGTGAACGGGGTCAACCCGATCCCTACCGCGGTGATCACCGCGCCGGCGAGGATCTGTAACCCGTCCCAGAGCAAGTCCCACCCGGCCTGCTCCCGCCGTTCCGCCTCCGCCCGGGCGGCGACATCCGCCGCGTACCCGGCGAACATGCTCTCCCAGCCCTCAGAGGCGACCTGTTGGTTCGCCTGGCAGTACTCGAACATCCCCGAAGTCAGTTCACCCAACCGCGCCAGGGTCAGATCGAAACTCCCCGCCGTATAGGACCGGCCCCGACCGACCGTCAACGACCCAAGGCTCTTCAGAACACCCTTCAGCTCAGCGATCAGCTCGCGGACCTGGTTGAAACCGGGATCCGACGCCTCATACGCCTCCCAGGTCTCCTTCTGCGACCGGGCAATAGCCCGCATGCCCTCGAAGTCCTCGACCGCAGCCCCCGCCGCGCGCGCACCAGCACCACCCAACGACACCAGATGCGCCGCCCCCGCAGAGATCCGCGTCAGCTCCCCCTCGAAACCCCGCAACCGGCCCAAACCGACTGCGCCACCGGCAATTGCACCTCGCGGATATACGCACGCATCGCATCCGCACCCACACCACTGATCTGATCCGACCCGGCCAGAGCCTCCAACCCCTGCACCAACTCAGCCAACACCTCGATCCGACGGTCAAGACCCTCCCGCAAACCCGGCGACGACGCCTGCCACGAATCCGCAGAAAACTCCACAACACTCACTGCTTCGCATCCTCGCTAACCAATTCGATACTTGCTGGGGTTCGTGGCCCGACATAACCTTTGCCCAACAGTCCTGGCAAATGATCGCACTCATCATATCTCTGGTTGAATATCAATCTAACCATAGTGATAAGTGATTATGCGCACAAACGGGCTTCCCGGTCGTGCGATTGGTGGTCGGATGCCGCCTCACGCCGAGGCTTGGGGGCGGAGGTCGGCGGCCCGCCACCGCTGGAGACCGGACGGCTGCTCCCGTCGATCACGGGCTCCCCAGGATTAGTAGCGACGTCGGCCGTCGACGCGCGTTGCCGACCCTGGACTGCCCTCAGCGCGCCGGCGCCGCCGCCGACTCCCGCGCCACCAGCCGCATCGGCGGCGCCGCCAGCAGTTCCACGCGTTCGCCCGCGCGCATCCGCGCGAACGCGTCGAGCAGCGTCCCCGCGAGCGCGTCCGCGTCGAACGTGATCGTGCTCAGCCGAGGGAGGAAGTCCGCCGCGCCCGGATGGTCGTCGGCGCCGACCACGGACAAGTCGGCGGGCGCGCGGAGGCCGGCGTCGGCCAGCGCGCGGATCGCCGCCATGGCGAGCCCGTCGTCGGAGGCCGCGATGGCGGTGGGTGCGTGCGCGTCGTAACGGAGTCCGTGCGCCCAGTCGCGGAGCGTCCGGGCGGAGGCTGCCGCGTGCGTGACGTCGAGCCGCACGCCCAGCAGCTCGGCAGTCTCCCGCGCCCCGGCGAGGCGCTCGGCGGCGGCGGGACCGGGCGTCGCGGGAGCGAGGTAGACGAAGTGCTCGTGGCCGAGCGCCGCCAGGTGCTCGACGGCGAGGCCGCCGAAGGGGCGTTGCGGGATGACCAGCGACGGCGCGTAGTCGACCGCTGTCATGCCGTGGACGACGAGCGCGCGCACTCCGGCGAGGCGCAGGACCTCGGTGGCGTCCGCATCGCAGCGTGCGGCTTCGGCCAGCACCGCCTCCGGGCGCAGCTTGGCCCAGAGCTGCCCGGCCTCCGCGCCCGTCGTCGCGGTGTCGGCGTGCCGGAGCGCGTCGATGCCGTCGTCGACCGTGCGGGCGAGGAGGACGTCGAGCGCCCGTGCGACGGTGGCGCCGTGGTCGATGGCCGACGACGCGACCAGCAGCCCGGCGACGGCCTCGCCGCTGGCGAGCGAACGGGCCGCGGTGTTGGGCGTGTAGCCCAGCAGGCGAGCGGCCTCCAGCACGCGGTGGCGGGTGTCGTCGGAGACCCGGGAGTTCGGCTTGTCGTTGAGGACGAACGACACTGTCGCACGCGAGACGCCGGCCGCGAGCGCGACGTCGGCGCTCGTCGGGGCTTTGACGACCTGCGGCGTGAACATGGTGTGCTCAGTCTAGGTCTCACCGGCGGATCTGCTTACTCGCGTCAGCAAAACCGAGCGATGGGTTGTATTCGGGGAAGAGGGTGACGTATGGTTACGCGTGTTAGCACGCAACGTCGCCTGCTCTGAAAGGACACTCCCCGTGACATCGCCGTCTGATGACTTCCCTGAGGGCCCCCGCCCGGTCCAGCCCACCCTCCCGCCGAACCTCTCCGGCGCTCCCGACAGCGTGGCCCTCGGCTCGACGCTGACCACCGCCGACTCGGCGTTCTCGGCGGCCCCGACCTCCGCCGTCTCCGCCCAGACGCCGCAGAAGGTGAAGGTGCGCGGCAAGCTGCTGAAGCTGATGCTGTCGATGTCGATCGCCAACCTCGCGATCTTCAGCATCTGGGGCGCGGTGCCCGGCATCCTGCTCCCGTTGCAGGTGCAGGGGATCGTCGGCGACGGCGCCAAGGCCGGCACGCTCGCGATCGTCGCCACGATCGGCGCGTTCGCCGCGATGGTCGCTCAGCCGATCGCCGGCATGGTGTCCGACCGCACGCGCAGCCGCTTCGGCCGCCGTGCGCCGTGGATGGTCGCGGGCGTGCTGATCGGCGGCCTCGCCCTTCTCGGCATGGCGGCGGCGAACACCGTCGTCCAGATCGCGATCGCGTGGGTCATCGTGCAGATCGCGTACAACTTCGCGCAAGGCCCCCTGAGCGCGATCCTCCCCGACCGCGTGCCCAGCGCCGTTCGCGGCACATTCGCCGCGCTGAGCGGCCTCGGCCTGATGCTCGGCGCGCTCGGCGGCCAGATCGCGGGAGCGGCCTTCGCCAAATCCATCCCGACCGGCTACCTCGTGTTCGCCGGCGTCGCCGTGATCGTCATCGTGCTGTTCGTCGTGCTGAACCCCGACAAGTCCAACAAGGCCGAGCCGAAGCCGCCGTTCAACGTCGTCGCCTTCCTCAAGACGTTCTGGGTCAGCCCGGTCGAGCACCCCGACTTCTTCTGGGGCTTCACCGGGCGCCTCCTGCTCTTCGCCGGCTACTTCATGGTCACGGGATACCAGCTGTACATCCTGCAGGACTACATCGGCCTGAAGGGGAACGCCGTCACGATGATCCCGGTGCTCGGCATCCTGAGCCTTGCCGGAACGCTGATCTCGACGCTCATCGGCGGCCCGCTCTCCGACAAGCTCGGGCGCCGCAAGATCGTCGTGGTCATCGCCGGTGTCGTCCTCGCCATCTCGCTGGTGTTCCCGCTGGTGATGCCCACGGTGACCGGCATGATGATCTTCTCCTTCGTGTCCGGCCTCGGCTTCGGCGCCTACCAGTCGGTCGACACCGCCCTCATGAGCGAGGTGCTCCCGTCGAAGGACGACTTCGCCAAGGACCTCGGCGTGCTCAACATCGCCGCGACCCTCCCGCAGACACTGGCCCCCGGCATCGCAGGCGCGATCGTGGTGGCGTTCGGCCAGGTCTACACTCCGCTGTTCCCGATCGGCATCGTGATCGCCCTGCTGGGTGCGATCGCGGTCCTCCCGATCAAGTCCGTCCGCTAGGAGCACCACCGTCATGACCGACACCACCACCGCCACCGACATCGCCGACGAGTTCCTCGACGGCCTGCTCGGCTCCCTCACCCTGGAGCAGAAGGTGCGCCTCCTCACCGGCGCGTCCTTCTGGACCCTGCACGACGAACCGCAGATCGGTCTGGAGACCATCGTCGTCTCCGACGGCCCGGCCGGCGTGCGCGGCCAGCTCTGGGACGAGCGGGACTCCTCGGCCAGCCTCCCGTCGCCGACCTCCCTCGCCGCGTCGTGGGACGTCGAGCGGGTGCACCGCCTCGGGGAGCTGATCGCGGCGGAGGCGCGCCGCAAGGGCGTCGGCGTCGCGCTCGGCCCGACCGTCAACATCCAGCGCTCGCCGCGCGGCGGCCGCCACTTCGAGGCGTACAGCGAGGACCCGTGGCTCTCCGGCGTCATCGGGACGGCCTTCGTGAAGGGCATCCAGTCGTGCGGCGTCGGCGCCACGCCCAAGCACTACGTGGCGAACGACAGCGAGACCGACCGGATGACCGTCGACGTGCAGGTGGACGAGCGGACCCTGCGCGAGGTGTACCTCGCCCCGTTCGAGCGCATGGTCGTGGAGGGCGGCGCCTGGCTGGTGATGTCCTCCTACAACTCGGTCAACGGCGTGACCATGACCGAGAACGACCTGCTGCGCTCGCCGCTGAAGGAGGAGTGGGGCTTCGACGGCGTCGTGGTCTCCGACTGGATGGGCGTGCGCGACACCGTCGCCGCCGGGAGTTCGGCGCAGGATCTCGCCATGCCCGGCCCGGAGGGCGTCTGGGGCGACGCGCTGGTGCAGGCCGTCGCTGCCGGCCAGGTGGACGAGGCCGCGATCGACGAGAAGGTGCGCCGCATCCTCCGCCTCGCCGGCCGCCTCGGTGCGCTCGAGGGCGTGGAGGCCGCGACCCCGCTCGCCGAGCCCTGGCCTCAGGAGCGCATCGACGCCCTGCTGCGGGAGGCCGCGGCCGACGGGATGGTGCTGGTGCGCAACGAGGGCGTGCTGCCCCTCGACACCGCGTCCACGCCGACCATCGCGGTCGTGGGCGAGCACGCCCGCATCGTCCGCACGCAGGGCGGCGGCTCGGCGACCGTGTTCCCCGACCACGTCGTCACTCCGTTCGACGGGCTGGTGGAGGCTTACGGCGCCGAGCGCGTCCGGTACGCGGCCGGCGTGAAGTCGTCGGAGTCCGTCCTCCCGATCGACGCGCGCGTCGCCACCGACCCGGTGACCGGTGAGCCCGGGGTGCGTGTCCGCTTCCTGAGCGAGGGCGGCGCCGTGCTGCTCGACGAGCACCGCGCCTCCGGCAAGCTGGTCTGGCTCGGCGACCCCATCCTCGGCGACACCGCCGTGGTGGAGGCCACCGCCGAGTTCACCGCGCCGGAGGACGGCGAGTACTCGGTCGGCTTCGCCGGCTTGGGCCTGTTCCGCTTCGAGGTGGGCGGCGAGCTCAAGAGCGACGGACTGTTCTTCCCGGAGGGCACCGACCCGTTCATGGCGTTCCTCAACCCGCCGAAGCAGTCGTTCCCGCTGGACCTCAAGGCAGGCCAGAGCGTCTCGCTGCGGCTGGAGCACCGCCCCCAGCAGCAGGCAGGGCTGGCGGCCGTCATGTTCACCTTCGGCTACGAGGAGCCCTTCGCCGACCCCGAGGCCGAGTTGCAGCGCGCCGTCGAGCTGGCCGCGGCCTCCGACGTCGCCGTCGTGGTCGTCGGCACGACCGAGACCCTCGAGTCGGAGGGCTTCGACCGCGCGGGCCTGCGCCTCCCCGACGGCCAGGACGAACTCGTCCGCCGGGTGCTCGCGGTCAACCCGCGCACCGTGGTGGTCGTGAACTCCGGCGGCCCGGTCATCCTCCCGTGGCTGGAGGAGGCGCCGGCCGTGCTGCTCACCTGGTTCCCCGGCCAGGAGACCGGCGGCGCGCTCGCCGACGTGCTCTCCGGCGCGCGCGAGCCCGGCGGCCGCATCCCGACCACCTGGGCGGCGGACGAGGAGGACGTGCCGGTCTGGCAGGTCGAGCCGATCGACGGGAAGCTGTTCTACGACGAGAAGCTGAACGTCGGCTACCGCGAGTGGCTGCGCCGCGCAGCCCTCGGCGGGCCGGCCCCGGCCCTCCCGTTCGGGCACGGCCTCGGCTACACCGAATGGGAGCTCGGCGAGGCGACCCTCGACGACCACGCGGTGAGCGTCCCGGTCACGAACGTGGGCGATCGCGCGGGCAAGCAGGTCGTCCAGGTCTACCTCTCGCGCGTCTCGGACTCCGACATCGAGCGCCCGGTGCTCTGGCTGGCCGGGTACGCGCTGATCCGGGCGGAGGCGGGGAGGCCGCGGTCGCGACCGTCGAGCTTGAGCCGCGCTCGCTGCACTACTGGTCGGTGGACGACCACGCCTGGCGCACCGAGCCCGGCGAGTACGCCGTGCAGGTGGGCACGTCGGTGGCCACCCTCGGGGAGCCGATCCGGTTCACCGTCTGACCCGTTGCCCACGCAGGGGTCGCAACACGCCGTTTCCGCACCGGATAACGGCGTGTTGCGACCCCGCGGAGGCGAGTACTCTCGGCCGGGTAAGGGGGATCGCATGACCACACTCCACGGCCGCGAGGGCTCGGCGCTGCTCGTGATCGACGTCCAGAACGGTGTCATCGGCGGCGCGTACCGCCGGGACGACGTCGTCGGGAACATCCGTGCGCTCGTCGATCGGGCGCGCTCGGAGGGCGTCCCGGTGGTCTGGATCCAGCACTCCGACGAGAACGTCGAGTACGGCAGCGAGGCGTGGCAGTACGTGCCCGAGCTGTCGCGCGACGAGGGGGAGGCGCTGGTGCCCAAGCACTACGCCGACGCGTTCGAGGAGACACCGCTGGAGGACGTGCTCGCCGCCGCGGGCGTGAGCCGGCTCGTCGTCACCGGCTCGCAGACGGACGAGTGCATCCGCTCGACCATCCACGGCGGGCTGGTGCGCGGCTACGACGTGACGCTGGTCGGCGACGCCCACACGACAGAGGACCTGAGCGAGTGGGGCGCGCCCACGCCCGACCTCGTCATCGCCCACACCAACCTGTACTGGGGCAACCACCGGGCCCCCGGGCGCACGGCGGAGGTCGTCGGGACCGCCGACGTCACCTTCTGACGGCAGGCACCCCGGAGACCGACACCACCTCGAGAGTCGTCCGCGTCTCCCCGCCCTCGGCGCGCTCGACCCGGATCGGCATCCCGGGAGGTCGACGGCGAACCAGAACACCATCGTCGCCTCGCCGCGCCGCACGGTGTAGCGGAGGCAGCGGCGCTGCTCCAGCGGCCCGAGCAGTTCCACGCGGTCGATCGTGGTGTGCTCCGCAGGGAAGGCGGCATGCTCCTGCAGCTCCAGCCAGCCACACCGCGCAGTCCCGTCTGATTGACTGAACGCGTGTTCCCCTACGAGCGTCTGAGGCGCCGCCCCGATGTGGAGGCGCCGAACCTCTTCGCGTCGGACGCCGCCGACCGCCTCCTCGCCGACCTCGCCGGCGACGACGTGCTCCGCGGCGGGCTGGTCGTCATCGGCGACGCGTACGGTGCACTCACCCTCGCTGCCGCGGCCCGCGGCGCCCGTGGCATCCGCGTGCACCAGGACCCGCTGACCGCCGAGCGGGCGCTCGACGCCAACGCCGCCGATCTCGGGCTGAGCGGCACGTTCGAGCACCGGCCGCTCGACGCCTCCCTCGTCGCCGGCGCCCGCACTGTGCTGCTGCGGCTCCCGCGCAGTCTGGAGGCGCTCGCCGAGATCGCCGCGCTGACCGCCGAGCACGCGCATCCGGAGGTCGGGGTCTTCGCCGGCGGGATGCTCAAGCACATGACCACCGCGATGAACGGCGTGCTGGCGGAGGTCTTCGGCGACGTGCAGGCGTCGCTCGCCCGCCAGAAGGCCCGCGTGCTCACGGCCCGAACACCCGAGCCGGCCGCCGCGATCGCGCTCGACCGCTGGCCGGACCGGGCCTTCGACGAGGCGACCGGCCTCCACGTGTGCGCCCACGGTGCGGCATTCGCGGGCGCGAGCGTGGACATCGGGACGCGGTTCCTGCTCACCGTCCTCGGCGACGCCGTGCCCGAAGCCCGCACCGCGATCGACCTCGGCTGCGGAACGGGACTGCTGGCCTCCGCGCTCGCCGTCTCCCGGCCGGCCCTGCGCGTGATCGCGACCGACCAGTCCGCGGCAGCCGTCGCGTCGGCGCGGGCCACCGCCGCGGCGAACGGCGTCGCCGACCGGGTGGCGGTCGTGCGCGACGACGGCCTTGCCTCGCAGCCGGACGCGTCGGCCGACCTCATCGTGCTGAACCCGCCGTTCCACATCGGCGGGGCTGTGCACACCGGGATCGCTCAGCGGATGTTCGCCGACGCCGGCCGGGTGCTCGCCCCGGGAGGCGAGCTGTGGACGGTGTGGAACTCGCACCTCGGCTACCGCGCCGCCCTGGAGCGCGCGGTCGGCCCCACGCGTCAGATCGCCCGAAACCCCAAGTTCACCGTCACCGCCTCCACCGCCACCCCCGAAGGGCGGGTAACCGCCCCCGCAACGGTTTAGGGCGTCTACGTGCCCTTCGGCGAGAGCACTTCGCGGATGCCGGAGACGATCATGCCGGAGGCGCCGCGGCGGCGCGCCGTCTCGGCGCCCGGGGCGTCGGGGACGACGTGCGCCAGCACCGGCCGGCCGAGCTTCCGCATCCGCTCCCACACCGCGGGGGAGCCGTTGAAGTCGAGGCCCAGCGTCGTCCAGCGCGCCTGCGTCGACGGGAGAAGCTTCGCGTCTGCCTCCACCTCCGACGCGTAGTAGTACCCCCAGCCTCGATAGCCGCGCATGGCGGCCTGCGTCGGCCAGTCGGTCCCCGTGCAGTAGCCCTTGGCCACGAAGGACCGCTGCGGCGAGGGCGACCGGGACATGATCGCGAACAGTTCCGGGAAGTAGGTGCCCGGCACGACCTTCGGGTCGACGTAGAGCACATGTGTCGCAGCGAAGGCGGCGACGATGTCCTCGAAGCGGGCGTACGGCTGCGCCGGCTGCGACGGGTTCGTGGTCCCTTCGGCCGAGATGCGGTGCTGGGAGACCTCTGCCCAGGTGTGCTCCGCCGCCACGAAGTCCGTGGTCCCCGACGTGCGGTCGAGCGTGGCGTCGTGCAGCCCGAACCAGACACCGTCGCGGGTGCGTGCGAGCGAGACCTCCAGAGCCCCGGCCCCGAGCAGCACGGAGTTGCGGTAGGCGAGCATCGACATCTCCGGCCAGTCCCGGGAGCCGCCGTGGTGCGCGACCGTCAGCATCGCGGAACCGCCGGGCGACGGCGTCCTTCCCGGCGACGGCCGGCCGGACACCGAGAGAAGCGAGCCGACGCCGACCGCGCCCGCGGCCAGCACCGCGACGGCGCCCACGGACGCACCGATGACCGCGCGCCGGGAGATCTTCCCGGGGTGCTGCTCCTCGTCGTCGCTCATGGGCAACCCTAGGCACACTCGGCCTCCGAATTGAAGCCACCCCGTCGGGGGTCGACCGGACCGCTCTGTGTGCGTGGGCTGTGCGACGCTTCCGGCCTTCTCACACTGCCCGCGGACGTCGCAGCGCAGCCATAGCACGCTCGTTCTACCGTCGAAGCAGGAGAGGAGGACGTTGTGACCTCTCTCCCACGCCGCCCGCTGCGCCGTCACGGGTTCGTCCACGGCCTGGGGTCGCTCCGCTCGCTCTGGAGTTCCCCGGTGCTCGAGCTGCCGGTCGAGGCGCACGAGGTGCGGACGGCGCGCCTCGTCCTCCGCCCCTATCGCGCGACCGACGACGCCGACTGGCGCCGCATCGAGGACGACGAGGAGGTGCGGCAGGGCCTCGACTGGCCCTTGCGCACCGCGCGCCAGGCGCACGAGCACCTTCTCGCCCGCACGGGCCACACCGTCCTCGCCGGGCCGGGCGACCTCCTGGTGCTCGCGGTCGAGCACGACGGGCACGTGATCGGCGATGTGTCCCTGCACCTGCGCACAGTCGCGCCGGAGACGCGCACCGCGGAGATCGGCTGGCTGCAGCTCACGGCCGAGGGGGCCACGGCTACGCGACAGAGGCCGCCCGCGCGATGCTCGACCTGGCCTTCGGCGAGCTGGGCGCGTGCCTCGTGACGGCGGTCATCGAGCGGACCAACACGGCGTCGGCGCGGCTGGCGCTCCGGCTGGGCTTCCGCCTCGCGGGCGGGACGGGCCGGCGGGCCACCTTCGTGCTGTCGGAGGCCGAGCACGCCATCGAACGGTCGGCCCAGCGGTCGCGCGGGGCCGTCGAGACCCCGCCTTTCGGGACGAAAAGTGTCGAGAATCTCTGAGTGGACCCACATCGGCCTCGGTTTCCGTCTGTTTCTTCTGAATCGACGACCGATTTCGTGGTGAAAAGGCTTGTTCTCAGGTCCGGGAGTTGCTAACGTCCCCCTGTCGCATACGCGACCCTAGCCAGGGAGAGCAATGACGCAGGAATATTCCCGGCCGGACTCCGCCGCACCCGACAGCGGAGCCGACCCTCGCGGGGGCGAACACAAGCACGAGCTGCAGGCGAACGGGGTGAGCGCCGCCGGCTCCATCGTGATGGCCGTGGCGGGCAGCGCGCCCGCGTACTCCATCGCGGCCACCACCGCGACGCTCGTCGGCGCGGCGGCACTCGGCGCTCCGGCCGCACTGCTCTGGTGCGGCCTCCCGATGCTCGGCATCGCGTGGGCGTTCCTCTATCTGGGTCGCGCCGACGTGAACGCCGGTGCCACCTACTCGTGGGTCGCCCGGGCCCTCCACCCGATCCTCGGCTTCCTGTCGGGCTGGGCGCTGGTCGTCTCGGCGACGATCTTCATGGTCGCGGGAGCCCTCCCGGCCGGCGCGATGACGGTGACGCTGTTCGCGCCGGACCAGGCGAACAACGCGTGGCTGATCACCGGCGTGGGCGCGATCTGGTTCCTCGTGATGGCGGCGTGCGTGCTTTTCGGCGTGCACGTGACTGCGCGGGCGCAGTGGATCATGTCCCTCATCGAGGTGGGCATCCTCATCCTCTTCGCCGTGCTGATGATCGTGCGCGCCGCGACGAGCAGCCACGCCGGGCCGTCCTTCTCGTGGGACTGGCTGGGCTTCAGCCACCTGACCGGCCAGGGCGTCTTCGTCTCGGCCGCGCTCATCGCCGCCTTCTACTACTGGGGCTGGGACGTCTCCTCGAACCTCAACGAGGAGACCAAGGACGGCCACAAGAACGCGGGCTCCGCCGGCATCATCGGCATCGTCATCGTGTTCCTGCTGTTCGAGATCTTCACCATCGCGACACTGGTCATGCTCCCGTCGAAGACCATCGAGCACAACAGCGCCAACATCCTCTCGGTCCTCGGCGACGCGGTCTGGCCGGGCATCGGCGGGAAGATCCTCGTGGTCGCCGTCGCGCTCTCCACCATCGCGACGCTGGAGACCACGCTCATCCAGGTGACCCGCACGCTGTTCGCGATGGGCCGCGACCACACCATCCCGAAGGCGTTCGGCCGGATCCACCCGCGCTGGCGGACCCCGGCGTTCGCGACCCTCATCGTCGTCGGCGTGTCGGTCGTCCTGTTCGTCGGCTCCAACCTGCTGGGCTCCGTCGGCGAGATCATGACCAACGCCATCGCGTCGATCGGCATGCAGATCGCCTTCTACTACACGCTCGCCGGTCTCGCGGTGGTGGTCGCCTACCGCCGGGTGCTGTTCAAGTCGGTGAAGAACGCCCTGCTGATCTTCCTCTGGCCGCTCGCCGGCGCGATCTTCATGGGCTACATCTTCGTGCAGGGCATCGGGCAGAACGATCCGATCGTCAACATCCTGGGCGTCGGCCTGATCGTGGTCGGCATCGTCCCGCTCGTGCTCTTCTACCGCAAGGGCAAGGGCTACTACACGCGCCGTCCCCTCGAACTGCCGGATGAGCTCGACGCGAAGGCGCCGGCCAACATCGACGACAGGGACCCGGCCGCGCTCTGACCCAGCGGAGCGCGGCCCCGCCGGCCCGACCCGACCGCCGAGCATTCTCCGACCCCGGGGTGCTCGGCGGTCGCGTTCGCGCGCGTGGCGGAGTCTTCGACGCCGCGTAGAGTGGGACGCATGAGTTCGCGCGGAGCACGGGTCGCCCGCGGCTTCGCGGCCGCCGGCGTCGCGACGCTCGTCGCCGCGCTGTTCCACATGGCGGGAGGCGGACAGGCGCCCAGCGCCGTCGCCCTCGCGCTCAGCCTCGTCTTCTCGTCGCTCGCGAGCATCGTCCTCGTCGGCCGTCGGGTGGCACTCTGGCGCGTGACGCTTTCCGTAGTGGTCAGCCAGTTCCTCTTCCACGCCCTGTTCGCTCTGAGCCCGTCGGCGAGCTTCAGCGGAATGCCGATGGGCGGCCACCTGCACGCGGGCATGCACCTGACCCTCGTGCCGGGCGCGGCTGCGGTGTCCGACACCGCGACGGTCGGCCCCGCCTTCCTCGGCGAGGACGTCTGGATGTGGCTCGCCCACGCCGCGGCCGCCGCGCTGACGATCGCCGTGCTGCTGCGTGCCGAGCGGACGCTGCTCGCCGTCGCGCGCTTCACGTTCTTCCGGCTGCGGCGGTTCGCCGACCGGGTCGCGGCGGTGGCGCCGGTGGTGCCGGGCCGTGTCCCCACGCCGATCGACACCGTCCCTGCGACCCTGCACGCCGTGGAAGCCCTGCTCGGGACGCTTCGGCACCGGGGTCCGCCGCGGGTCGTCGTCCCGGCCGGCTGAACGCTTTCGCTCGTCGCCGTCCGGGGAAGCCAGCTCACGACCTCCCCACCCGGTCGCCCCGCGCGGCCGAGAAATCGGACGAACCCATGAACAGTACCTCCGCGCGCACGACCGCGCGCACCCGCACCTCGCACACCCGCACCCGCACCTCCTGCGTCCGGACGCTGGGCATCGCCGGCGCCGCCTCGCTCGCCGCCGTCGCCCTCACTCTCTCCGGGCCGCTCGCGGCCAGTGCGCACGTCACCGTCGGCCCGAACCAGGCCGCGCCGGGCAGCTACGCGACGCTCACCTTCACGGTCCCCACCGAGTCGGCGACCGCGGGCACCGTGAAGCTGGAGGTCGACCTCCCGACCGACACGCCGCTCGGCTCGGTCGTGTATCAGCCCATCGCCGGCTGGAGCACCCAGGTGGTCACCGAGAAGCTCGCCAAGCCGATCAAGACCGACGACGGGACGGTGAACGAGGCCCCGGTCAAGGTCGTCTGGACAGCCGCGTCCGGCGTGCAGGTGGCGCCGGGCCAGTTCCAGCAGTTCGTCTTCTCGGCGGGCGCGATGCCCGACACCGGCAGCATCCAACTCCCGGTCCACCAGTACTACTCGGACGGCACCGTCGTGAACTGGGACCAGAAGACGCCGGCCTCCGGCGCGGCGCCCGAGCACCCCGCGCCGACGGTCTACCTCAACGACGCGGCCCCGGCCGCGGACGGCACCTCGTCGGGAGTGCTCGCCACCTCCGGCGCGACCGCGCCCGCCGCCGCCTCGCCGGGCGCTGCGGCGGTCGCGATCGGCCTCGGCATCGGCGGACTCGCGCTGGGCGCCATCGCGCTCGTCGTCGCGGTGTTCGCCGCCACCCGCCGTCCGCGCACGGCGGCGGCCCCGAAGGAGCAGTGACATGACGAGAATGACGACGCGCGTGCTCGCCGGGATCGGCGGCATCCTGGCGACGGTCGCGCTGGCTCTGGCGCCCTCCGTCGCCGCGAGCGCCCACGACTACCTGGTGGACGCCTCGCCCGCGAGCGGCGCCACGCAGACCGAACCGCTCACCCAGGTGAAGCTGACGTTCAACGACCGCGTGCTCGACCTGGGCGGAGACGGGTCGTCCGCGATCCTCCGGGTCACGGCGGGCGGCCGGCACTACGAGACGGGATGCCCGACCATCCTCGACGCCACGATGACGGCGCCGGTCGCGCTCGGCGCCGCGGGCGCGTACACGGTGGACTGGCAGATCGTCTCGGAGGACGGCCACACGGCGTCCGGGTCGTACGGCTTCACGTACCACCCGCCGGCCGGAACGTCGGCTGCGCCCGGCAGCGCCGCGCCCGGTTGCGCCGCCCGGTCGAACGTCGTGGCGACCCCCGGCGCCGCCGCGCCCGCGCCGACCTCCACGGCGTCGACGTCCGTTCCCACCAAGGCAGGGTCCGACGACAACCTCGGCCTGGTCATCGGCATCGCGGTCGGCATCGTGGTCCTGGCCCTGCTCGGAGTCGTCATCCTGCTGCTCACGCGCCGCAAGCCCCCGACCACGCCCTGACCGACCACCGCCGAGGGGCGCGTAAAGGCCCCCACGAGCACGTTTCAGGGCGTCTACGTGCCCCGCGGCAGGTCAGGAGTGAGGCCGCTCGGCGCGTGCGTCGTCCCGTGTGCGCTTCCTCGCGCTGGGCGCGTCCAGCAGCGACAGCCAGAACAGCAGGCCCAGCAGCCCGAAGATCACCAGCCCCAGCGCCAGATCGGTCCACTCGAACGGGATGAGCGTGCCGTCGATCGACAGCACGAGCCCGGTCTCCAATATCCCGAACACCAGGAAGAACACCCCCAGCAGCGTGCGGGTGAGCCGGATGCGCCCGCGGCGGTGCACCTCCACGCGCCGCAGCTCGACCATGAGCGTCAGCAGCAGCAGCGGGAGGATCTGCGCGAGCGTGGCTGCGGTCTGGCCGTCGAGCAATACCACTCGCGCGTCCAACGGGTCGATCATGTGAGTCAGGGTAGTCGCGTCGGAATACCCCTGGCACAACCAAAGTTGAGCCTATTAGACTCAACTTTGTCACAGGACTTCGAAAGGAAACCCAGGAGTATGGCGAACATGCAGGGCGCCCCCTCCACGCAGGAGGACGCCAAGAGCGCGCTCGAACAGTACGGTATCAACCTCACCGAGATCGCAAAGAGCGGCAAGCTCGACCCCGTCATCGGGCGGGACGCCGAGATCCGCCGCGTGAGCCAGGTGCTGACCCGGCGCACCAAGAACAACCCGGTGCTCATCGGCGAGCCCGGCGTCGGCAAGACGGCCGTCGTGGAGGGGCTGGCCCAGCGCATCGTCGCCGGCGACGTCGCCGACTCGCTGAAGGGCAAGCAGCTCGTCGCGCTCGACCTCTCTGCGCTCGTCGCCGGCGCGATGTACCGCGGCCAGTTCGAGGAGCGGCTGAAGGCCGTCCTCAAGGAGATCAACGACGCCGAGGGCGAGATCATCACCTTCGTGGACGAGCTGCACATCCTGATGGGCGCCGGCGGCGGGGAGGGCTCGGTCGCGGCCTCCAACATGCTCAAGCCGATGCTGGCCCGCGGCGAGCTGCGGCTGATCGGCGCCACCACGCTCAACGAGTACCGCGAGTTCATCGAGAAGGACGCCGCTCTGGAGCGCCGCTTCCAGCAGGTGTACGTCGGAGAGCCCAGCGTCGAGGACACGGTCGCCATCCTGCGCGGCCTCAAGGGCCGCTACGAAGCGCACCACGGGGTCACCATCGAGGACTCCGCACTGGTCGCCGCGGCCTCCCTCTCCAACCGCTACATCACCGCGCGCCAGCTTCCGGACAAGGCGATCGACCTGATCGACGAGGCCGCCAGCCGGCTGAAGATGGAGATCGACTCCGCCCCGGTGGAGATCGACACCCTCCAACGCCAGGTCGAGCGCATGAAGCTGGAGGAGTTCGCGCTCAAGAAGGAGAAGGACGACGCGAGCAAGGACCGCCTCGAGCAGCTCCGGCAGCGCCTCCACGAGCAGGAGGACACCCTCGAGGAACTGCAGGAGCGCTGGCGTGCCGAGAAGGCCGCGCTCAACCGGGTGGGCGAGTTGCGCTCGCAGCTCGAGGAGGCCAAGACCCGCCGCGACCTCGCGCTGCGCGACGGCCGCTACCAGGAAGCCTCCAAGATCGAGTACGAGACCATCCCGAACATCGAGCGCGAGCTGGCGGAGGCCGAGCAGGCCGAGCACAGCCACCCGCGCATGGTGAACGAGCAGGTGACCGCCGACGACATCGCCGCGGTCGTGGCCGCGTGGACCGGCATCCCGGTCGACCGGCTCACGCAGGGCGAGACCGAGAAGCTGCTGAACCTGGAGCACGAGCTCGGCCGCCGCATCATCGGCCAGAAGAAGGCCGTGCAGGCGGTCTCCGACGCTGTGCGCCGCACCAGGGCGGGCATCTCCGACCCCGGACGCCCGACCGGCTCGTTCCTGTTCCTCGGCCCGACCGGCGTGGGCAAGACCGAGCTGGCGAAGGCGCTCGCCGCCTTCCTGTTCGACGACGAGAAGGCGATGGTGCGCATCGACATGAGCGAGTACGGGGAGAAGTTCTCCGTCTCGCGGCTCGTCGGCGCCCCTCCCGGCTATGTGGGTTACGAGCAGGGCGGCCAGCTCACGGAGGCCGTGCGGCGCCGACCGTACTCGGTCATCCTGCTGGACGAGGTCGAGAAGGCGCACCCGGAGGTGTTCGACGTGCTGCTGCAGGTGCTGGACGACGGCCGGCTCACCGACGGCCAGGGCCGCACCGTGGACTTCCGCAACACCATCCTGATCCTGACCTCCAATCTGGGCAGCCAGTTCCTGGTCGACCCGACCCTGAACGAGACCGAGCGCGAGGAGGCCGTGCTGCAGATGGTGCGGCAGGCGTTCAAACCGGAGTTCGTCAATCGGCTCGACGACATCGTCGTCTTCTCGGCGCTCAGCAAGGAGGAGCTCGGCGAGATCGTGGAGCTGAACATCGACCGCCTGATGCGGCGGCTGGAGGAGCGTCGGCTGGAGCTGGCGGTCACCCCGGACGCCCGGCGCTGGCTGGCCGAGCGCGGCTACGACCCGATCTACGGCGCACGTCCGCTGCGTCGGCTGATGCAGCGGGAGATCGAGGACCGGCTGGCCACCGAGCTGCTCGCCGGCGAGATCCGCGACGGCGACACAGTGCGCGTCGACCTCGACCCGTCCGGCGAGCGGCTGACCGTCGCACCGGTCCGCGAGGAGGCCTAGTCACGCAGGCGCGGGCCGGCCGTCAGCGGTCGGCCCCCGTCGCCATCAGCAGATAGCCGAACTGCTCCGCGACGACCGCGAAGCCGTGCCGCTCGTAGAGTCGCTGCGCGCCGCGGTTCTCCTCCCACACGGTGACGGTGAGCCGGCGGTGCGCGGCGAGCAGCCCGGTCAGCACGCTGGAGGCGATTCCGCGGCCGCGCCGATCGGCGAGCACGGCGAGCTCCACGACATGCGTGCGGCCGTCCTCGTGGTGCAGCGTGACGGTGCCCACCGGCTCCGCGCCCTCCAGGACGATGGAGGTCTCGGCGTCGGGGTAGCGGTCGCGACGGTCGGCCGAGTGCGCGCGGTACTTGGGGCCGAGCGCGGGGTCGAGCTCGGCGCTCTGCGCCCCCGGGAGCTCCCAGCGCCGGGCGTCCCGGAAGACGCGCCGGAGGAAGGGCTCGTCCGCGGAGGTCGCCGGCCGCAGCGTCACGGCGCCGGGCCGGACGGCGGCCGGTGTCGTGGACGGCCCGGCGCCGACCGGATCGACCGCCTCGATCGGCTCGACGGGCCGCAGCCGGACGGTCAGCGGCTCGGTGGCGCCGCGCTCGGACACCCCGAGCACGAGCGTGCGCAGCGCCGTCACGGCACGTCGCGACACGTCGGGCACGGGCGATCCTTCCTCGGCTCGTCGCGGCGGGGTTCCGCGGAGCACGGATGCGAGCTTAGGGCATCCACCGGGCGGTCCTCTGGCCCGCAGAGAGGGGGTATTCACCTGCCTCGCGTAGGCTGGGAGGCATGCTTGCGACCATCATCCACGGAGAGCGCGACGTCCGCCTCGAAGAAGTCCCCGACCCCGTCCTCTCCACCGGCGGAGACGCCATCGTGCGCGTCGTCGCCGCATGCGTCTGCGGTTCCGACCTGTGGCCGTACCGCGGCGTCACCCCGACTGCGTCACCGCGCCGCATCGGCCACGAGTTCGTCGGCGTCGTGGAGGAGGTCGGCTCCGACGTGAGCACGATCTCGGTCGGCGATTTCGTGATCGCCCCGTTCTACGACTGCGACATGACCTGCGCGAACTGCAAGAACGGCGTCAGCACCTCGTGCCTGCACGGCGGCTGGTGGGGCGCCGACGACCGGCTCGGCGGTTTCGCCGACGGCGGCCAGGGCCAGAAGGTCCGCGTCCCGCACGCCGACGGCTCGCTCGTCGCGACCCCGGAGTACCCGCGGGCGGAGCTCATCCCGAGCCTCCTCACCCTGTCGGACGTCATGGGCACCGGCCACCACGCCGCGGTCTCCGCCGGCGTCACCGAGGGCAGCACGGTCGTCGTGGTCGGCGACGGCGCGGTCGGCCTGTGCGCCGTGCTCGCATCGAAGCGGCTCGGCGCCTCCCGTATCGTCGCCATGTCGCGGCACGAGTCGCGCCAGGCGCTCGCCCGCGAGTTCGGCGCGACCGACATCGTCGCCGAGCGCGGCGATGAGGGGATCGCGGCCGTCAAGGAGCTGTTCGACGGAGTCGGCCCGGACTGCGTCCTGGAGGCCGTGGGCACCAAGGAGTCGATGGACCAGGCGATCCGGTCGGCCCGTCCTGGCGGGATGGTCGGCTACGTCGGCGTCCCGAACGGCGGCGCCGAGCTGCCCATCCGCACACTGTTCGGCACGAACGTCGGCGTGAACGGCGGCGTCGCCCCCGTCCGCAACTACGTGGAGGAGCTGCTGCAGGACGTCTGGTCGGGCGCGATCGAGCCGGGCAAGGTGTTCGACCTGGAGCTGCCTCTGGAGGACATCGCCGAGGCGTACGCCGCGATGGACGAGCGCCGCGCCATCAAGACGCTCGTGCGGCCGTAGTTCTCAAAGCGAAGGAGGGCACGTCGCGTTCGCGACGTGCCCTCCTTCGCGTGTTGCGGGGGTTTCCGGGTACGGGGGTTTCCGGGTTTGCGGGGCGGGAGTGTCTCAGGAGTTGACGAGCACGACCTCGTCGAGCGCACTGCGGGTGCGCGGGGCGAGCTCGCGCTCACGCAGCGGCTCGGGCAGCGAGTCCACGTCGCCGAGCATGCCGACGGCGGTGACGGAGACCGGCACGAAGCGCTCCTCGATGTCGAACGCCGCGCGGATCCCCGCGGGGTCGAAGCCGCCCATCTGGTGCGTGTGGAGGCCGTCGTGGTGGGCCTGGACGCTGAAGTGCGCGACCGCCTGGCCGACGTCGTAGGTCGCCCAGCGACGCTCGTTGCCCTCGGCGTCGACGACCTCGGCGAGGGCGACGACGAGCGCTCCGGCCGCGCCGGCCCAGGCCTGGTTGAAGCCCATCAGGTTGGCGACGATGGCGTCGAACGCCTCGCCGCCGCGCCGGGCGACGATGAACCGCCACGGCTGCGTGTTGTTGGCGGACGGCGACCAGCGTGCGGCCTCCAGGGCGGCGGTCAGCTTGTCGTCGTCGATCACGGCCTCGGTGTCGAAGGCGCGCGGGCTCCAGCGCTCGGCGAGCGCGGGCAGCAGCGGGAAGGACGTGTCGGCGGTGCGGGTGATGGTGTCGGTCAGCGACATGGGATGGAACTCCTCGACGGTGAATACGGGATCACGAGGCTCCATTGCCCGGCTATGTCGATGTGAACACATGGACCTGGGAGAGTATTCCAGAATTCGGTGACGTGTCTCCGAATTCTGGCGCCCTACAACCAGTCCTTCCGCTTGAACGTCAGGTACAGCCCGCCGCAGCCCACGACCATCAGCAGCGTGGACATCCACAGGCCGCCCATCGAGTTGAACCCCGGGTACGGCAGGTTCTGCCCATAGAACCCGGTGACAGCCGCCGGGACCGCGATGATCGCCGCCCAGCTCGTCACCTTCTTCATGATCACGTTGAGGCGGTTGCCTTCCATCGCGATCTGCGTGTCCGACAGCGCCGTCACCAGGTCGCGCAGCGAGTCCGCCCACTCCACGTGGTGCACGCCGCGGTCGTACAGGCCCTGGAACAGCGGGAACAGCCCCGAGCTGACGCAGTCCGCCTCGCGGCGCAGCAGTGCGTCGACCGCGTCGCGGAGCGGAAGGAGGCAGCGGCGCAGGCGGGAGGCCGACTTGCGGAGCTGGTACACGCGGTTCTGGATCACGGCGGGCTTCGCGCCGGGGGCGAGGAGGACATCCTCGATGTCGTCCAGCTCGTCGTCCAGGGCGTTGAGTGCGGCGCCGGCCTCACCGAGCAACTGGTCGAGGACGATCCACAGCAGCCAGCCGACGCCCTGGTCGCGGTGCCGCTTCTCGGTGGTCAGCCGCGCGCGCAGCGGCTCGAAGTCGAAGTCGCCGTCGTGGTCGAGGATCAGCAGCCGCGGCAGCACGTAGATGTGGAGGTCGGCGACGACGAGCTGGAACGTCGGCTCCTCGAGCTGCACCCGGTGGGTGGAGAGGCGCACGTGCTCGCCGGCGACCATCGGCATGTGCCCGGCGGAGGCCGACGCGGGCGGGTGGACGAGGTCGTGCGCGCCGAGGCGGTCGGCGAGCTCGGCGAGCTGCAGTCGGTCGGGGTCCTGGATCTCGAGGTACCCGAACGCGGTCGACGTCTGCAACTCCTCCATGAGCTCGGCGAGCGACCCGACGTCCGTGCGATCGTCCCCGTCGAAGAGCGTCCCCCGAAGCTGGAGCGACCCCTCCTGAACCTGCTGCGACACACGACCTCCTCGTTGGCTGACGCTCCAACCTACGACCTCCCCGCTGAGTCGTCGCCGGTCGACGGTGATGGAGTTCTCAGGAAACGGGCGCGGTGATGCCCCAGTTGTGGTGGCACTTCCCGCGCGCCCGGCCGCTGCCTGGGCGACGCTGACGCGGCGCAGCGCTCAGGGCACCAGGTCCTGGTACTGCGGCAGCGATCCGTCCAGCACCGGTACGTAGAGCGTCTCCGTCATCGTGCTGGTCTGGAACGTCACCGGCGACAGCGACCCCGGCTTGGCGTCGAGGCCGTCGAAGGTGACGGTCTGGCCGTCGGAGGTGCCCAGCTGCACCGACTCGGCGGCCTTCACCGTCACGGTCTCGGAGCCGGCCGGCGTCACGATGCGCACGTCTTCGCTCGACTCGCCCTGGTTGACGAGGGTCGCGACCAGGCTCACCGGCGAGGACGACTGGGCGGTGAGCAGCACGGCGTTGCCGATGAAGATCGGGCCGATGTCGCCGTTCACGCCGTCCGCGGTCTCCTGGATGTACTTGGTGTCCTGCGGGGCCAGCAGGTCGCAGCCGGTCAGGAGGCCCAGCACGGCCACCCCGACGAGTGCGGCGGCGACCCGGCGACGCGTCCGCGCGGGCGTCCCGCCGCGTCGGGCGGTGCGGGGTGCGAAGCCGGCGTCTGCGCTCACGGCGTCAGCATAGTCCCGGCCCGATGCCCGCAGTAGGTCCAATCGCGCGGCCGACGGCGGCGGTCAGCGCAGCCCGAGTCGCTTGAGGGTGTGCTTCTCGCTCTCGCCGTTGTCGGTCTCCACCTCGTCCACCGCGATCGGGATGTTCGGCCCGATCGCCAGCCACACGAAGCCGTCGCGGTGCACCAGCGGGACCAGGTCGGTGGTGCCGTCGCGCAGCAGGGTCCGCACGCGCTTCAGGAGGGCGTAGCCCTCGGACGGCAGGGTGACGTAGGTCTTCCTGCGGTAGTGGACGACGTGCGCCACGGTCTTGGCCTTCAGGCCCGCGATCTCCGCGGCGGGGAACGGTTCGGCGGCGGGCGCGGCGTCCTTCGTGTCGGTCATGGCACGAACGGTACGCCTTCGCGGCCGGCCGCGGCAGCGGACACTGTCGACGGGGGCCCCTGCCCGCGGCCGCCGGGGCCTTCCCCGCGCGCTCGCCGTCGCCCTCGCGGACGCAGCAGGCGGCCGCGGAGTCCGGCACCTGGTGACTCCAGGTGCTGCGGACGACGCGGCCGCCCATGCGCTCTACTCCAGGCTGGGCTTCCGTCCGGCATCGCGCCACGCGTACTGGACGGCGCCCGCGGGCTGAGCCGCTCCTACTGCGCCGGCCCTCCCGCCAGCGCGCTGACGTGCACGTAGTCGAAGCTGCTCGTGTACCCGGCGCCGCCGAGCGAGATCAGCCCGATGCGGGGATGCGCACCCAGGTCGGCGGTCCAGGTGTCGCCGCGGTCCCAGTGGCCGCCGTCGATGCTGGTGTACGCCGTGTAGGTGTCCGTCCCCTGCTGGACACGGTGGACGATGCGAAGGTATGTCCGGTCGGCGACCGGCCCGACCACGCCGTTCCCATAGCTCGGGTATCCCGCGGGCACCGGCGCGACGTGCTTGCCGAACTCGGTCTGCCGGGTGTTCCAGATGCTGTTGGACGTCAGCCGCACGTAGTTGCCGTCGTCGCCGTAGACGATGAGGCCGCCCTGCACGTAGTTGTGGACGCTGCCGTCGTTCGGCGTGCTCACCGACACCTTCGTCTCCACCACGTAGTCGCCCGACGGCGCCGCCTCGGTGAGCACCGACGCGAGCGGAGTGGAGGGCGGCTGAAGGTCGGCCGCCTGGGTCTGCCAGGTCAGCGTCCCGCCCTTCACCGCGTAGGTGGACGGGTCGGGCCGGCGCACCCAGCTCCAGTTCGCGCCGAGCGCGGTCCCGTCGAACTCGGTCGAGCGCGCGAGGTCGGGGCGGCCGGGACGCGGGTCCGGGGCGTACGCCGGCTTGTACGCCGTACGCTGACCGGGCTGTGCCGCCGGGCCGGGCATGACGGAGTCCGACGGTCCCGCCCCGGCGCGCACCGACGGCCAGCCGCCCTGCCAGTCGAGCGGGTCGATCAGCACCGGGCGCTTCGTGTAGCCGACGTCGCCCGCGTAGTACGGGTCGTTCTTGTCGACTGCGTGGTAGACCATCCAGTCCTGGCCGCCGAAGTCGGTGACCACGGCGGTGTGTCCGGCGCCGACCCAGCGGTTGCCGTTCTGCGCGAGCACCGGGGTGCCGCCGACGCGGTTGGCGAGGATCGGCACGCCGTCCCGGTCGACGAACGGCCCGAGCGGGCTGCGCGACCGCGCGGCGAAGACGCTGTAACCGGTGAGCGGACCCGCGCAGCAGTTCGTCGCGGACCCGAGGAAGTAGAACCAGCCGTCGTGCTGCACGATGTTCGTGCCCTCGTACCGGTTGTCGATCGCGATCGGCGTCTCGGTGGACGAGATGGAGGCCAGGCCGTCGGCGCTGAGCTTCCGGGCGAAGACCCCGCCGAAATAGCTGCCGAAGTAGACGTAGCTCGTGCCGCCGGTCGTGATCACCTCCGGGTCGAACTCCCAGCGCCGCGCGTTCGGGTCGGCCGGATGCGCCTGCGGGGCGACGACCGGGGTGCCGGTGTCGGTCCACGGGCCGGTCGGGCTGCCGCTGGTCGCGACGCCGACCGCCGAGCCGCCGCCGGGCAGCGCCGAGTCGGAGGCTGCGTAGTAGAGGAAGTAGCGGCCGTTGCGGAAGACGACATCCGGCGCCCACATCGACCCGTTCGCTCCGAGCCACGACGGTTTCTGCGGGAACGCGTCGCCCACGTAGTTCCAGTGCGTGAGATCGGCGGAGCGGTACATCGGGACGTTGTGCATCACGAGCGACCCGTCCGCAGCCTTCTCGGTCGCGGTGAGCGCGTCGGTCGTGCAGTAGAGGTACCAGTCCGTGTCGCCGTTCGTGGCGCCGTGGATGACCGACGGGTCGGCGCAGCTCTCCGCCGTCTCGCCGGAGGGGAGCTTCAGCGTCATCGGGTTCTGGTAGCTCCCCGGCATCGCGGGGCGCCCCGACGCCGAGACACCGGCCGCGACGCCGGGCGAGCCCCTGGCGACGACGCCCCAGGCTCCGCGGCCGTCGCGGGCGCGAACGGCAACAGTGCGACGGTGGCGGCGATCGCGAGAGCGATTGTCGTGGTGCGCATGAAGACTCCTTCGTCTGGATGGATGGATGGTGCTTCAGGCCTCCTGGCCGGTCACCGCCCGGCGGATGCGCGCGAGCGGGACCTTCGGCTTCCGGTCCTCGAACACGAGCCCGTTGGTCTCCTGGCCGGTGTCGGCGAGCTGGGTGTAGCAGAAGCCGGCGAGCCCGTCGCTCGCCCGGACGGCGTCGAACAGCGCGTCGAGCCGGTCGGCGAACTGGTCGGCCGTCGCGGCGGACGAGTAGCCCCAGGCGTCGTCGCTCGGCCGTTCGATGTAGGAGATGCCGCCGAACTCGGTGAGCATGATCGGCACATCCAGCCGCTGCGCGCCGTCCACGACGAGCCTGCGGCCGGGGAAGGTGTGCGACGAGCTCAGGATGTGCTCGCGCGAACGGTACCGCTCGCGGACCGCCTCCGGGTCGGCGTCGTAGTCGTGGATGCTCAGGATGTCCGACTCCACGTGCTCCCAGCCGTCGTTGGACACCACCGGCCGGGACGGGTCGAGCGTCTTGGTGGTGTGGACGAGCGCCTTGGCGTACGCGACCATCCGCTGGTCGTGGGCGAGGTGCTGCACGCCCCAGCTCTCGTTGAGCGGCACCCAGGTGACGATCGACGGGTGCGAACGGTCACGGTCGAGGATGGCGATCCACTCGGCCATCGTCCGCTCGACCGCGTCGGCGTCGAACGCGTAGGCCGCCGGCGCCTCCGCCCAGATCAGGAGACCGAGCCGGTCGGCCCAGTACAGGAAGCGCGGGTCCTCGTACTTCTGGTGCAGTCGGGCCGCGTTGAAGCCGAGCTCGAGGATGAGCTCGGCCTCGCGCCGCAGCCCCTCCGAGTCGGGAGCGGCCGAGTGCGACTGCGGCCAGTAGCCCTGATTGAGAACCGACCGCAGGTACACCGGCCGGTCGTTGAGGAGGTACTGGCCGTTCTCGACCGCGATCGACCGCAGGCCGAGGTAGGAGTGCACGACGTCGCCGGTCGCGCCGCCCGCGGTCACCGCGATGGTGGCGTCGATCAGGGTCGGGCGCTGCGGCGACCACAGCAGCTCCTCGTAGGCCTGGCCGTTCTGCTGCCGGGCGACCGGCACGACGAGCTCGGCGCGCGTGCCGGAGACGACGACCTCCACCGACGCCAGCGACTGCTCGACGTGCGCCAGCTCCAGCCGCACGCGCGACCCCTCGGGGAGGCGTTGGGAGAATCGCAGGTCGGCGGTCACGATGCCGCGGTGGATGTCACTGCTCCAGTGCACCTGGGCCACATGGAGGGCGGGCACGCCCTCCAGCCAGACCGGCTGCCAGATCCCGGTGGTCCGGTGGTACCAGATGGAGTGCGGGCGCTCGCGCCAGTCCTGCTTGCCGCGCGGCTGGGAGACGTCGAACGGGTCGTCCTCGGCGCGGACGGTGATCGTCAGCTCGTCGCCTTCGATCAGGTCGGTGATGTCGAACGTGAAGGGCGTCTGGCCGCCCTCGTGGCGGCCGGCCAGCCGGCCGTCGATCCAGACCTCGCACCGGTAGTCGACCGCGCCGAAGTGCAGGAGCGTGCGCTCGCCCTCGGGGAGGTCGTCCACCGCGATGCGGCGCGCGTACCAGACGACCGGGTGGAAGCCGGTGTCCCCGACTCCCGAAGCCGGCGACTCCGACGGGTACGGGACCTCGATCCGGCCGGGGAAGTCGTCGCGGCGCTCCCAGTGCTCGGCGTGGCCGCGGTCGTCGTCGTCGAACGCGAAGGTCCAGGTGCCGCCCAGGTCGAGCCACGCGGGCCGGATCAGCTGCGGCCGCGGGTGGCTGCCGTCCTGGTCGCTGGCGCGCAGGGCGGGTCCGGACGAGCGGTGTCTGGTGGGGATGGAGTCGAGCACGCCCCAAGCATGCCGCAACTATCCAGCGCTGTAAAGTCAGAAAATCGCGGGCGCGCTCTCCCGCGTCACCAGGGTGTACGGGACGAGCTCGTGCCGCCCCACGCCCCCGAAACCGGCGACGCGCTCCAGCAGCATGTCCATGGCCCGCGAGGCCAGTGCCCGCATGTCCGGGGCGATGGACGTCAGCGACGGGTAGGTGACCTCGGTCATCGGGGTGTCGTCCCAGCCCGTCACCACCACGTCCTCCGGCACCCGCACCCCGCGCTCGTGCAGGGCGCGCAGCGCGCCGATCGCGGCGAGGTCATCGCGGCAGACCAGCCCGTCGAACTGCAGCCCGGCGTCGAGGGCGGCCCCGACGGCGGCGACCGCGCTGGACGCGCTGATCGCCGTGGTGGAGATCAGCAGGCCCGGTTCCGGCGTGATCCCGGCCTCCTCGAGCGCCTGCTGGTAGCCGGCGATGCGCAGGGTGGAGGTCCGCGTCAGGCCGCCGGCCTCGTGGCCGACGAAGCCGATCCGGCGGCGGCCGTGCGCGATCACGTGCGCCGTCGCCGTGCGGGCCGCTGCGACGTTGTCCACCATGAGCTGGTCGACGGTGAGCGGCGCCGCGTTCTCGCCGAGCACCACGAGAGGGATGTCCGCGCGGTTCTGCGCCAGCTCTGTCGAGTTCATCAGGCTCGGCTGGAAGAGCATCCCGTCGACCAGCCCGGACTCGCTGGCCGAGACGACCGCGCGCTCGCCGTCCAGAGTGCCCTCGGTCTGCTCCAGCAGCACGCGGTAGCCGCGCTCCTCCGCGGCGTCGGCGATGACCCGGGCGAGCTCGGCGAAGTAGGGGATCCGCACGTCGGCGAAGGCCAGCGCGATGAGTCCTGTGCGCCCCGTCGCCAGGCGACGGCCCATGACGTTCGGCCGGTAGCCGAGCTCGTCGATGGCCTTCTGGACGCGCTCGCGCATCTTGGCGCTGACGTGCGGATAGTCGCGCACGACGTTGGAGACGGTCTTCATCGAGACGCCCGCGTACTCCGCGACGTCCTGCAAGCGAACAGCCATGTCGGCTCCTGTCTCCGTGGCACTGTGAGCACGAGTGTACCGTCGGAGGAAATCCGCTACCGCTTGACAGCAAATATCTAGCGCTGTAAACATGCAGGGACACCATCGGCCCCTCCTCGGAACAGACCGCCGCATCTCAGCGGCTGCGGGGAGCACTCAAGGGAGAGATCACATGAAGAAGCGATTCGCGGTGCGCGCGGTCGCAGCCGCCGTCACGGTGGGGCTGGGCCTCGCGCTGACGGCGTGCGGAAGCAACTCGGGTTCCGGAGGCTCCGAGGTCTCCTCGGGCGACTACACCGGCCCGAAGGTGACCATCAGCTTCTGGAACGGCTGGACCGGCGGCGCCGCCCCGGTCCTCGTGCCGAAGATGATCGACAAGTTCAACTCCGAGCACAAGAACATCGTCGTCAAGGACGTCCCGATGCAGTGGTCGGACATCGCCCAGAAGATGCCGCTCGCGGTCAAGGCCGGCAAGGGCCCGGACGTCGCCGTCGGCCACGGCGACGACATCGCCACCTACGCGGCCCAGGGCCTCGTGCTGAAGGCCGACTCGATCGTCAAGTCCCTCGGCTACTCGGCGAACGACTTCCCCGCGGGCCTGATGGACGCCGGCAAGTACAACGGCGCCCAGTACGCAGTGCCGTGGAGCGTGACGCCGCTCGGCCTCTACGTCAACAAGGACGTCCTCCAGAAGGCCGGCGTCGACCCGAGCTCGATCCCCGCGGACAAGGCCTCCTACGAGGCGGCCCTCGCCAAGCTCAAGACGGCGGGAGTCCAGGGCGAGTGGGTGGACGGCTACGTGTTCACCGGCACCTTCGAGTTCGAGAGCCTGCTCTGGCAGTACGGCGGCGACCTCTTCGACAAGCCGGTCACGAAGGCCACCTTCAACTCCGAGGCCGGAGTCAAGGCGCTGACCTGGATGACGGACCTCATCAAGAACGGCTACAGCCCGTCGAACGTCGCCCAGGACGGCAACATCAACGCCCTCATCGCCGGCAAGACCGCGTTCAACTGGAACGGCGTCTGGCAGACCACGAACACCGCGTTCGGCAAGCTGAACTGGCAGGCCGTTGCTGTGCCGCAGATCGGCGACAAGAAGGCCGTGTGGTCGAGCTCCACCCACTGGATGTTCATGAACAACAAGGGGCAGGACAAGAACAAGACCGCCGCGGCCGCGACGTTCGTCAAGTGGATGAACGACAACTCGGCCGACTGGCCCAAGACCGGTGAGCTGCCCGCCAAGAACTCGGTGCGCGACGACCCCAAGCTGGTCAAGGACTACCCGGCCCTGAAGCCGTTCCTCGACGAGCTGCCGTACGCCCACTACGAGAGCACGGCGCCCGGCATCAGCAGCGTGGAGGCCACGATCACCACCGCGGTGAACGAGGCGATCACGGGCAAGAAGAGCCCGCAGCAGGCGCTCGACGACGCCGTCGCCAAGGCGAACGCGCTGATCAAGCAGAACAAAGACACCTATGGCAACTGACACCGACTCGCTGGTGGCGCCCCGGGAGACCGGGGCGCCCCGCCCGCGCGGTTCGGCACGGTCCGCCCGGTCGACCCGGTCCGCACGCGGTGCGGCCGGACGGCCGGGCGGCCGTCGTCGCACGGGCGTCGCCTACCTCTTCCTGGCGCCGTTCCTGGTGCTGTTCCTGGTGTTCGTGCTGGCTCCGGCCGTCTTCGGCCTGTGGATCAGCCTCACCAACTGGAGCCCGTTCCGCGCGACGCAGTCGTTCGTCGGGCTGAAGAACTACCTCGAGCTGTTCACCCCCGGCAGCGCGACCTCCGGTGACTTCTGGCAGTCCATGCTCGCCACCGGCATCTTCACCGTGGCGAGCGTGCCGTTCCTGCTGCTCGTGCCGTTGCTGGTCGCCGTGCTGCTGAACCAGCGCATCCGCGCGGGCTCGTTCTTCCGCGCGATCTTCTTCGCCCCGTACGTGCTGGGCGTCGCCGTCATCGGCGTGATCTGGAAGTACCTGCTCGACACCCAGTCGGGCATCGTCAACCACGTGCTCGGGATGATCGGCCTGCCCGACAACCTGCCCTGGACCGTCGACGTGCCCTGGGCGTGGATCTCACTGGTCGGCGTCACGGTCTGGTGGACGATGGGCTTCAACACCGTCATCATCCTGGCCGGCCTCAAGGGGATCAGCGCCGACCTCTACGAGGCCGCTGCGCTCGACGGTGCGGGTCCGTTCCGCCAGTTCCTCAGCGTCACCCTCCCGGGCCTCCGGCAGGTGATGACCTTCGTGGTGACCATCACGATCCTCGCCAGTGCGAACATGTTCGGCCAGTCGTTCCTGCTCACCAAGGGCGGCCCGGGCAACCAGACCCGCACGGCGATCATGTACATCGCCGACCAGGGCCTGTCGCAGAACAACATGGCGGCGGCATCGGCCATGAGCTACGTGCTGTTCGCCTTCCTCGCCATCATCAGCATCGTCAACTTCCGCATTCAGCGGGAGCGGTCAGAGAAGAGCGCCTCATGACGACCGTGACCTCCCGCCCGGACTCCGGGCGACCCGCCCCGGACGGGGCCGAGCCGAGCCGGCGCATCCGGGCGCGGCGCAAGCAGACCCCGCAGCAGGCGCTCCGCAAGAGCGTGCTCTACGCGGTGCTGATCGTGCTGGCGCTCCTCGTGTTGCTGCCGCTGCTGTGGATCCTGCTGACGTCGTTCAAGACCGACGGCGACGCCATCCGCAACCCGTACTCGGCGCTGCCCAACCCGTTCTCGTTCGACGCCTACGCCACCATCGCGAACGGGCAGCAGCCGGTGTTCCGCTGGTTCCTCAACAGCCTGGCGGCTGCGGCGCTGCAGTCGGTGATCATCCTGGTCACCGCCTCCCTCGCCGCGTACGCGCTCGCCCGGCTGGAGTTCGTGGGCAAGCGGATCGTGTTCGGCCTGATCGTGGCGACGCTGCTGGTGCCGCCGGTCATCTTCCTCATCCCGAACTACCTCATCGTGCAGAACCTGGGCTGGCTCGACTCCATCTGGGCCATCACCATCCCGGGAGCCGCGAGCGCCTTCGGTGTGTTCTTCCTGCGGCAGTTCTTCATCGGGCTGCCCGCCGAGATCGAGGAGGCCGCGCGCATCGACGGGGCGGGCGACCTGCGCATCTTCCTGCAGATCGTCGTCCCGCTGGCGCGGCCTGCGCTGGCGACGCTCGCGGTGCTGAGCTTCCTGGCCAACTGGAACGACTTCCTCTGGCCGGTGTACGTGCTGCTGAGCCCGGAGAACCTGACGCTGCAGCCTGGACTGTCCCAGCTCCAGGGCGCCTACTCGACGCACTTCGCCATCGTCATGGCGGGCGCGGTCGTCGCGTCGGTCCCGGTGCTCATCCTCTTCTTCTTCGCGCAGAAGCAGATCGTGGAGAGCGTCGCGACCAGCGGGGTCAAGGGGTGAGGCGCAGGCGGGTCGGTGCGGCGGCGGGCACTGTGCTCGCCGCCGCGTTCGCTCTCGGGGCGCTCGCGGGGTGCTCGGCGGACGCTGCAGCGCCGAGTGCGTCGCCGACGACCGCCGCGTTCCAGCTCGACCGCGACTTCCCGGACCCGGGTGCGCTCGTGGTCGGCGACCGCGTCTACGCGTACGCGACGAACGCGCCGGGCAAGAATGTCCAGTTCGCCACGAGCGCCGACATGCGGCACTGGGCGATGAGCGATACCGATGCCCTCCCGGACCTGCCGTCGTGGGCCACGCCGGGCAAGACCTGGGCTCCCGGGCCTGCCGCGCTCCCGGGCGGCCGGTTCGCGCTGTACTTCACTGCGACGGACGCGGCCAGCGGCCGTCAGTGCATCGGCGCCGCGTTCGCGACCGACCCGGCCGGCCCCTTCACGTCGCCGTCCGCCACTCCGCTGGTCTGCCCGGTCGATGAGGGCGGCGCGATCGACGCGAGCGTGTTCACGGAGGACGACGGCACCCGGTTCCTGGTGTGGAAGAACGACGGCAACTGCTGCGGGCTCGACACCTGGATCCATGCGCAGCGGCTCTCCGCCGACGGGACCGCGCTGGTCGGGGCCGGCACGAAGCTGATCAAGCAGACCGAGCCTTGGGAGGGCCACCTGGTCGAGGCGCCCGTGATCGTGAAGCACGCCGGCTCGTACGTGCTGCTGTATTCGGCGAACGACTACGGCGGCGACTCGTACGCGACCGGCGCGGCCACGGCGGCCGGCCTCCTCGGCCCGTACGCGAAGCACACGGGCCCGATCGTGTCGACGGCCGGCAGTGGAGGTCGTTACCTCGGCCCGGGCGGCGCCGACCTGGTGACCTTCCGTGGGAAGGACTGGATGCTGTTCCACTCCTGGGACGACGCGGCCGCCTACCGCGGTCTCCATGCCGTGCCGGTGACCTGGCGCGGTGGCGTGCCGGTGCCCGCGACCTGACCCTCCCCGAGGTTCGGCTGATACGACAGGCGTTAACCACGATGCCGGGCGGTGTGGATACTAGGGTTACTCCACACAGCCCGGCATACGTTTCGGGGTTATCGCTGGAGGATTATTCGGGTTCCTCCGTCGACTCTTAGAGACTATCGCATGTGTCGGCCAAATGGAGGACATGTTTGTACCCCGGCCTGTCCCCAGTAGAGGGGGTGCGGCCCGATCAGGCCGCCAGCTCAGCGACCAGGGCCGCGACGAAGTCGTCGATGTCCTGCTCGGTGGTGTCGAAGGAGCACATCCAGCGCACCTCGTGGCGGGCCGCATCCCAGTCGTAGAACCGGAAGTGCTGCCGCAACCGGTCCGCGACGCCGGCCGGAAGCGTGGCGAACACGCCGTTCGCCTCGGTGGCCTGACTGAAGCCGACGCCCTGGATGCTGCCGTCCGCGATCCCGGCCTCCAGCGCGCCACGGAGCCGGGAGGCCATCGCGTTGGCGTGCGACGCCGAGCGCAGGTAGAGGTCGTCGTGCAGCAGGGCGATGAGCTGCGCGGAGATGAACCGCATCTTGGACGCGAGCTGCATGTTGAGCTTGCGCAGGTAGAGCAGGCCCTCGGACGCGGCCGGGTTGAGGACGACGACGGCCTCGCCGTACAGCATCCCGTTCTTGGTGCCGCCGAAGCTGAGCACGTCGACGCCGGCGTCGGTGGTGAACTCCTTCAGCGGCACGCCGAGGGTGGCGGCGGCGTTGGAGATCCGGGCGCCGTCCAAGTGCAGCTTCATGCCGCGGGCGTGCACGTGGTCGGCGATCGCGCGGATCTCCTCAACGCTGTAGGCGGTGCCGAGCTCGGTGGTCTGCGTGATGGAGACGGCGAGCGGCTGCGCACGGTGCTCGTCGCCCCAGCCCCAGGCCTCGCGGTCGATGAGCTCGGGCGTCAGCTTGCCGTCCGGGGTCTCGACCGTCAGCAGCTTGAGCCCGCCGACCTTCTCGGGGGCTCCGGCTTCGTCGGTGTTGATGTGCGCGGTCTTGGCGCAGATCACCGCTCCCCAGCGCGGCACCATCGACTGCAGGCCGACGACGTTCGCGCCGGTGCCGTTGAACACCGGGAACACCTGCACGCCGTCGCCGAAGTGCTGCGCGAAAACCTCATGGAGGCGTTCGGTGTACACGTCCTCGCCGTAGGAGATCTGGTGCCCGTTGTTGGCGGCGGCGATCGCGTCGAGGATCTCCGGGTGCACACCCGCGTAGTTGTCCGACGCGAAGCCGCGCAGGTTGAGGTCATGGAGTTGAAGCGTCACTGTTCCATCCTAGATTCGCTGAAAGCGCGGCCCCGATTCGGCACGAATGTGCGTTACGGCCCCGCGAAAGTGGACATTCGGCACGAATGTCAGAGGGCGACGGGGAGGCGCGCACCGTTCAACGGCGCAGCGTCGACGTCCCAGAGGCGCACGACCTCCTCACCGAGGCGCTCCTCCAGGCCGGCGAGCGTCTTGACGACGAAGACGACGGCCGCCGACTGCGGCGCCTCCTTGCCGAGGCCCTGGGCGATAGCGCGTGTCCACGCGTCCGCCGCCGCCTTGGCCGCAGCGTAGTTCGCGCCGCCCGCGTACGGCTTGTCGACCGCCGTGGAGGACACGATGGCCAGCCGGCCGGCAGGGGAGGCGACAAGGTCGTCGTAGAAGACGCGCGTGGTGTTCCGCAGGGTCTGGAAGCCGCGCAAGAGGAAGTCCCAGTCCGCGTCGCTCTGCCCGGCGATGCCGCCACCGCCGCGCCAGCCGCCGACCAGGTGCACCAGGCCGTCGACGCGCCCGAACTTGAGGTGGATGCGCATCGCCAGCTCGGCCACCGCGTCGCGGTCGGCCAAGTCGCAGACCCGGGTGTCGACGCCGGGGACGGCCTGCGCCAGGGAGTCCAGCGCCTCCTGCCGGGTGCCGACCGCGAGCACGGTCGCGCCCGCCGCCGTGAGCGCGCGCGCCACCGCCTCGCCGGACGCGCTGGTCGCGCCGGCGATCAGCACGAGGCGCCCGGCGACGCCGTTCGCCGGCGCCGGCGCGATTCCTTCGGGTGAGAACCGCGCCGACGCCGAACCTTCCTGATCCGTCACGCCTCGTCCGTTGTTCCGGTGATGCCGGAGGTGGATTGGATGACGGTGGCCATCTTCTTGTTGAGGGCTTCGTAGAACATGGAGAGGGGGAATTCGTCGTCCAGGACGGCGTCGGTGTATCCCTTGGGTGGTCCGGCGAGGACTTCGTCCGGCAGTCCGCGTGCCCACACCGACGCCGGGTTCGGGGTCAGGGTCTGGGTGAGCATGTCGTAGGCGGCGAGCCAGTGCGCGACTTTGGGCCGGTCGATGGAGCGCCAGTACAGGTCGTTGATGCGGTCCGAGAGGGCGATGACCACGTCGGGGACCTGATCCCAGTCGATGGTGAGTTGGGTGTCGGTCCAGTGCAGCACGTTGTGCTGGTGCAGCCAGGCGAACAGCAACTGGCCGCCGAGGCCGTCGTAGTTGCGGATGCGGCTGCCGGTGATCGCGAACCGGAAGATCCGGTCGAAGATCACCGCGTACTGCACCAGTTTGGCGTGGTCGCGGATCTGTTTCTGCGCCGGGGACAGTTCCGATTCGGGCAGGGCGCCGAGTTCGCGTTGGAGGCGGACGGATTCGCGGAACGCGGTCAGGTCGCAGCGCAGTTCTTCCAGCGAGTAGAGGAAGAACGGCATCCGCTGTTTGATCATGAACGGGTCGAAGGGCAGGTCGCCGCGCATGTGGGAGCGGTCGTGGATGATGTCCCACATCACGAACGTCTCCTCCGTCAGGCGCTGGTCCTCCAGCATGAGGGCGGCATCCTCCGGGAGTTCCAGTTTCGTGATCTGTGCGGCAGCGGCCACGACCCGCCGGTAGCGGGCGGCCTCCCGGTCCTGGAAGATCGCACCCCACGTGAACGACGGAATCTCGCGCATCGCGACCGTCTCGGGGAACAGCACCGCGGAGTTGGTGTCGTAGCCCGGGGTGAAGTCCACGAAGCGCAGCGCGACGAACAGCTTGTTGCCGTAGTCGCCGGCCTCCAGCGCCGCCACGAACTCGGGCCAGATGACCTCCACCAGCACGGCCTCGACGAACCGGTTCGTGCTGCCGTTCTGCGTGTACATCGGGAACACGACCAGGTGGCCGAGCCCGTCGACGCGGTGCTGCTGCGGCTGGAACGCGTTCAGCGCGTCGAGGAAGTCGGGCACCCCGAAGCCCTCGTGGGCCCAGCGGCCGAAGTCGCGGCGAAGCGCGTCGAGGTACGCCGCGTCGTGCGGGAAGAACGGGGCGAGTTCGGCGACGGCGTCGACGATCGTCGCGGTGAGCTCGGCGGCGGCGGCCTTGTCGGACTCCTGCTCGACCGAGCCGTCCTTGACCTGCAGCGCCTGGAGGGCGGTCGCCGCTTCCTTGAGCCGCAGCCACGCGGGATGCGTCGCGACCTCGCGGACGGAGCGGGCGTCCTCGACGACCTCGGGCTCCCCGACAATGGCTCCTGCAGTGAACTGCGGGACGAATTGAGACATGACGAACCTCCCGTCGTACGATCGGCCGCGCTAGCGGCACTGCGATGGAGCGCAGCTTTCCGCGCTCCGATCCGAGCCTAACCGCGAAGTCCGGGCGATTTCTTGACAGTTTCGGCGGAAATCTGCGCAGCCGGGGCTGGTCGCGCACGAAAACGCCGCAGTGTGCCGAGGAAAGGATTTCCTCCCGCCGCGTCATGGATTCCCGGACGCCCGCTCTCTCACATGCCGGGACGTGCTCGTGCCGACCGGTGCGGCTGGCGGGGAGGCTGCTCGCGGGGTGTCCGTTCATTCGGGAAACGCCGGACACCCCGCGAAATCACAGCACCCCGCGAAATCACAGGACCCCGCGAAATCACAGCACCCCGCGGACTCGCGCCACCGGCGAAACCACGCCGCCCTCCGAACACCTAGAGTGCTCTCGTGACCACGGAGCAGACCGCCGTAGCCGTCATGGAGGCGCTGGCGTCGGTCGCCGACCCCGCCGACGCGGTCTTCCTCCAGCGCTTCTTCACGACCGGCCCCGGCGACGACCGAGCACCTCGACCCCGCTGCGAGGGCCGCATATCGGGCGGTCCCTCGCCGGAGGTGAGAGGGCCTGAGATGATGGACGAATGGCGAGAACGGTTCGAGGCGCACGCGTCCTGATCACCGGTGCGGCTTCCGGGATGGGCCTCCTCTACGCGGAGCGCGCGGTCCGGGAGGGCGCCCGCGACGTCGTGCTGTGGGATCGCGACGAGGCCGGCCTCACCCGGCTCACCGATCGTCTGCGCGCTGAAGTGCTCGCGGGCCGCACCGTCACCGCGTGGGGCGCCCCAGCAGGCTCCCCGAGTTCGGCGGCGGGAGGCACGGCAGCCGGGACGAGCATCCACCCGCACGTGGTCGACCTCCGCGAGTTGGGCGGGATCGCCCAGGCCGCGCAGTCGGTGCGCAAGGAGCTCGGCGGCGTGGACGTGCTCATCAACAACGCGGGCATCGTGCGCGGCAAGTTCTTCTGGGACCACGACAACGGCGACGACACCCGCGCGACCATGCAGGTCAATGCGCTCGCGCCGATGTACACGACGCGGGAGTTCCTGCGCGGGATGATCGGCAGCCCGCGCGAGGCGCGCATCGTCAACATCGCCTCGGCGGCCGGCACCCTGGCCAACCCGCGCATGAGCGTCTACGCGGCGAGCAAGTCCGCCGTCATCAACTGGAGCGACAGCCTCCGCCTCGAGCTGGAGCAGCAGGGCTACGGCCACGTGAAGGTGACGACCGTCGCGCCGAGCTACATCGACACCGGGATGTTCGAGGGCGCCCGCGGGCCGCTGCTCACCCCGATCCTCACCCCGGAGTACGTGGTCGACCGGGTCTGGCGGGCGATGCTCGCGGGCAAGCCGGTCCTGCTGCTGCCGTGGTCGGTCGGGCTCGCGAAGACGCTGAAGGGCGTCCTCCCCACCCGAGCCTGGGACCTCGTGGCCGGGCGGCTGTTCGGTGTCTACAGCTCGATGGACGAGTTCACCGGCCGCTGACCGCCGACCGCTCCCCGGCCGGTCGCCGCGACCGTCCGCGACTTGACGATCCGTGCCGATCCCGCGGCGGGACGTGGAGATCCGTGCACAGTCCGCCCTCCGCGCCGCACGCGTCGCCGAGCCTGAAGGTGCGGGCCGAAACCTGGCCCGTTCGTTCGAAAGGCTCGCAACATGAAACGGATCGGAACACGGATCACGGCGGCGATCGCATTCGTCGTCACGAAGGGCGTCGCGCTCGCCGCGCTCGCGGAGGCACCGAGGGCGGCGCACGCCCGGCCGGGGGCGATCGCCGGCGTCGACTGGGACACCAGGCCCACCCTCTACGGCGGCCTCTACAGCCACGTCCGCCTGGACGTGGAGCGGATCGAGGCGGCGCACGCCGGACTGCCCCTCCCGGCGCTGCGGCACTCCAACGGGGACCCGGTGGTCGGGATGCCGTACTACTTCCTCGGCCGCGACCCCGGCTCCGGCGCCTACCTTCCGGAGAGCGTCCTGGTCTGCATCGACATCCTCCACGTCGACTACCGCGTGCCCGACGGCTCCGAGTACTTCGACCTGACGACCCTGGTGCCCGAAGAGACGGCGGTTCGGATCTCGCGCACCCTGAACGCCGGCCTCCAGCTCGCCGCCGAGCGCGGCCTCTCGATCGCCGCCGACGGCTCGCAGCCGCTGACGTTCCGCACCGCCGAGGCGTCCGACATCATGCTCGCCGCGCAGATCGCAGCGTGGCACCTGTTCGCGCGGGACAACGTTTCGCAACCGCTGCCGTACCTCGAGTTGAGCGACTTCTCCGTGGACCGGCGGACCATGGGCCCCGATGGCGTCACGGTCGTGGTCGAGCCCGTCGACCTGACGGCCCTCCACGCCGAACTCGACGCACTGCTGGCGCGGTTCGAGACCACCCCGGACTTTGGGCCGGATCCCCTCACGTTCGCCGACCGCGTCACCCTCACGGATGCCGGCGCGCTCGGCGGCTTCACCCTCGAGGTCGACCCCGCCGCCTCCACGCCCGGCTACGACGACTACCTCGGGGCCACGATGTCGACCGACGGCAGCATCCACGTCACCAAGAAGAAGCCGCTCGACCGTCCCGTCACGCTCGGCTTCCGCAAGATGTTCGCACACGGCCTCGGCGGCGGGACGCCGCTCGGCAGCGGAGTCCGTGCCGCGAACGACCAGATCAAGACGGTCCTCCCCAACCTGTTCGAGAGCGGCTTCGAGGTCCCGTTCGCCCGCGACCCGGCGCCGGTCACCCCGCCGCCGCAGGAGCCGCTGACGCTGCCCGCCGTGTCCATCGCCAAGGACGACGGCCGGACGGCCGTGACCGCCGGCGAGCGCCTCGATTACGTGCTCGTCGCCGCCAACGTCGGGGACGTCCCCGCACCGGACGTGGTCGTGGTCGACACCCTCCCCGAGCACCTGGACTTCGTGGAGTCCTCTGTCGCGCCCGGCCCGGCGTCCTCCGGTTCGACGCTGGTGTGGGAGCTCGGCGAGCTGGCTGTGGGGGAGCGGCGCGAGATCGTCGTCTCGGCGGCCGTCCGTGCCGACGTGGGCCCGGGCACGTCGATCGTGAACACCGCGTCCATCACGACGGAGGGCGTCTGCGAGGACGACCCCTGACGGGAGCCGTCTGCTCCGACGACGACACCGACATCACGGTGCCGCCCCTCGACGACCGGTCGGTCGATGAGGCGGGCGTGGCCCCGGTGAGCTCGGACGCGGCCCCGCCGGCAGGCGCGCTCGCGAGCACCGGCGACGCGCTCACGAACGCATGGAAGATGGCGGCGCTGGCCATCGTGCTGCTGGTGACGAGCGGTTGGCTCGCCATCGCTCAGGCGATGAAGCGGCGGCCCGCGCGGACGCAGCCTTCGACCCGGACGTAGCCGCTAGCGCAGCACGGGAGCGGGTGGCGAGTCCGGGTGCGGGCTCGCCACCCGTCCGCGCGCCGCGACCCCTGCGATCGAGGCCCGGAACGCACGGGGCGACGTGGCGTACCGCTCCGCGAAAAGCCGGCTGAAGTGCGCCGCGTCCTTGAACCCCCACCGAGCCCCGACCTCGGCGATCCGGAGGCCGCCGAACTCCGAGTCGGACAGGTCCATCCGGCAGCGCTCCAGCCGCCGCGACCGCACCCACGCCGCGACCGTGCTGTCATGCTCCCCGAACAGCGCGTGGAGCTTGCGCACCGACATGAAGTTGGCGCTCGCGATCTCCGCCACCGTCAGGTCGGGCCGGGAGAGGTTCAGCTCGATGTACTCGATGACCCGGTCGAGCTGGGACTCCCTGGCGCCGGTCTCGCGATCCTGCAGCGCCTCCACCACGACGGCGCCCAGCATCCCGACCGCGCTGTCGACCAGTCGCCGGCCCGCGCTGCCCTCGAGCCGGTGGGCGGTGCGCCCGAGTTGCACGGCGAGCGGGTGGACGATGCCGACGAGGGGACGCTCCCGCTCGAACCGCACCGCCACCACTTCGTCGACCGTGCTCGCGGGCACCGGCAACGCGCGGTGCGGGATCCGCACGATGAGGCTCTCCCCGCCGTGGTCGAGCACGAAGGGGCGCGCGGCAGAGTACGCGGTGATGTCACCGGCCCGCACCACGGCGGTTCGGCCGTCCTGCTCGAGGGCGCTCTCCCCGGTGAGCTGGATGTGGATCATCGCGTTGGCCCCGGTCTCGCTCCCGCCGTGCTGGTCGGGCTGCTCGACCGTGTGCCGCGAGCCGCTGATGGCGTTGAACACGACGCCGCCGACGATCGCGCCGCTCACGGCCGTGCGGAAGGTCTGCGACTCGCGGGTCGTGCAGAGCAGCGGGACGGTCGTCTCCCTGAACTTGCGGCGCGTCTCGTCGAAACCCAGGAGCAGCCGCGCGAATCTCCGATCCGGCGGCTGCTCCCCAGGGTTCATGGGGCGAGAACCTAGCAGACCCTTCGGGTCAGGCGACGCCTCCCCGGTCCACATCCTCGCGCCAGGCGCCGGTCTCGGCCGGCTGCGCCTCGATGAACTCCTTGAAGTTGCGGAGGTCCTTCTTGACGGCGTGGTCGTCGACGCCCAGCGCGGCGCCCACCTTCTCCAGCGCGTCGCCCGGCTGCCAGTCGAACTGCACGGTCACGCGCGTGCTGTCGTCGGAGAGGCGGTGGAAGGTGACGACTCCCGCGTGGACGACGTCTCCCGCGACGCTCTTCCAGGCGACACGCTCGTCCGGGTGCTGCTCGGCGATGACAGTGTCGAACTCGCGGGTCACACCGCCGATCTTCACGCGCCAGTGGTTCGTGGTGGCGTCGACCTGGCGGATGTCCTCCACCTCGTCGAGGAAGTGCGGGAAGCTCTCGAACTGGGTCCACTGGTTGTACGCGGTGGTGACGGGCACGTTCACGTCGATGCTCTGGGTCACGGTGGCCATGGGCCGATTCCTTTCCTCGATGGCGCATCTCGATGGCTCGATCGCGCATCTCGATGTGTACGGATTCGGCGTCGACGCTAGGCGGGATCGCCGAGGCGTTCGAGGGGTCGACAGTCGGCCGGGATGGTGGGAAGAGGGATCAGGCCCAGCGGCGGTTCGCCCACCGCTCGAACAGCCCGACCAGCGAGTCGGTCAGCTTGCCGAGGATCGCGAGCAGGATGATCGCCAGGAACAGCCGGTCCGTGCGCCCGTTGTTCTGCGAGTCGCTGAGCAGGAAGCCGAGCCCCATGGATGACGCGATCAGCTCCGCCGCGACGAGGAACAGCCACGCCTGCGCGAGCGCGAGCCGGAGCCCCGACACCACCGCGGGCAGCACGGACGGCAACTGCACGGTCGTGAACAGCCGGACGCCCCCGAGCCCGAACGCGCGGCCGGCCTCCACGAGCTGCCGGTCGACGTGCCGGAGCGCGGCGGCGACGGTCGTGTAGACCGGGAAGAACGCGCCGATCGCGATCAGGATGATCTTGGAGTCCTCGCCGATCTTGAACCACAGGATCAGCAGCGGCACCCAGGCGAGCGACGGCACCGCCCGGATCGCGCCGAGGGTCGGGCTGAACAGGATGTCGCCGAGGCGCGACAGCCCGACGATCGCGCCGAACAGCAGCCCGAGCGCCGCCCCGATCGCGAACCCGATGAGGACGCGCTGCGTCGAGATGGCGATGTAGAGGCCGAGCAGGCCGCGCTGGGCGAGGTCGACGCCGGCCTGCACGACCATCGCGGGGGTGGGGAGCTGGGAGGAGGAGAACGCGCCGGACGTGGAGACGAGCTGCCAGACGATGAGCAGCGCGACCGGGATCAGAGAGCCGCCGACGATCCGCACCGAGCGGCGCGAGAGGAACGGCGCGCGCGACGATGCCGCCCGCGGCTTCGGCTCCTGCGGCGTCGGCTCCCGCGGCGTTCGGCGCGCGACGGGGAGGCCGCCGTCCGGTCCCCCGACGACGATCAGCGGCCCGTCGCCGTCCGGCGCGTTCTGATACGTCATCCCGCGCTCAACCGCCGATCGCGCTCGGGTCGGCCTTCGTGGCGAAGGTCGGGTCGAGGAGGGTGCTCAGCGCCGTGTCGATGTCGCCCTGCGTGCGCACGTCGCCGGACTGCACGAAGATCGGGCCGACCTTCTTCAGCACCGCGAGCTGGGCCGCTCCGGGGATGTTGGAGACGCCGAGGTTGGTGCGCTCGGTGATGACCGTGGTCGCGACCGCCGGGTCGATGCCGGCGACGTCCGCGAGGATCTTCGCCGTGTCGTCCGGGTGCTTCAGCGCCCAGGCGCGCGCGTGCTCGTAGGTGTTCACGACCGTCTGTGCGACGTCCGGCTTCGACGAGAGGAAGGACTCGGTCGCGTTGAGGAACCCGAAGGTGTTGAACTTCACGTTCCGGCAGAGCAGCTTCGCCCCGGACTTCTGGGCGTTGGCCATGATCGGGTCGAGCCCGCTCCACGCCTGCACCGAGCCGTTCTGCAGCGCCGCCCAGCCGTCGGCGTGCTGGAGGTTCTGGATCGTGACATCGTTCGCCGACAGCCCGTTGGCCTCCAGCGCCTGCAGCAGGAAGAAGTAGGGGTCGGTGCCCTTCGTCGCCGCGATCTGCTTGCCCTTGAGCTCCTTCACCGAGGTGATCGGGGAGTTCGGGCCGACCACGAGGGCCGACCATTCGGGCTGGGAGAAGATGTCGATCGTCTTGATGGCCGAGCCGTTGGCGCGCGCGAGGAGGGCGGCCGAGCCCGCCGTGGAACCGACGTCGATCGCGCCGGAGCGGAGCGCCTCGTTGGCCTTGTTGGAGCCGGCCGACTGCACCCAGTTGACCGTGATGCCCTGCTTCTTGAGGGCCTTCTCGAGCCAGCCCTCCTTCTTGATGACCATGCTGAGCGGGTTGTAGGTCGCGAAGTCGATGTTGAGCGTCCCGCCCTTCGTGACGCCGGCGGTGCTCTGGGAGCCGGCGGCGGCGCCTTCCCCGGCGACGCAGCCGGTGAGCAGGAGGGCGGCCGCGGCGGCGACGGCCGCGGCGGCGGGGAGGATGGTGGGTCTGCGGTGCATCGGGTGCCTCTCGGGTCTGGTGGGGCGGTGCTGTGTTCCGTGGCTGGTGCTGGTTGTGCTGGCCGGGCTCAGTACGGGAACGGCGCGATGGCGGGCGCCTGGTGGTCGTCCAGCGCCCTCCCGTGCCGGTCGATCCCGAGCCCGTCGAGCAGTTCGGCGCGGAGCTCGGCGAGCGCCGCGGAGCCCCGGTCGCGCGGTCGGGTGCCGGGGACCGTGACGACGCGACGGATGGTCGCGCCGTCACGGCCGTCCTCGCGGCCCAGCAGGATGACGCGGTCGGCGAGCTGGAGTGCCTCGTCCACGTCGTGCGTGACGAGGAGGATGGTGGCGGGGTTCGCGGTGTGGACGTCGAGGAGGAGGTCCTGCATCCGCAGCCGCGTGAGCGCATCGAGCGCCCCGAACGGCTCGTCCAGCAGCAGGACTCCCGGGTTCCGGGCCAGCGCCCGCGCGAGCGAGGCGCGCTGCGCCATCCCGCCGGACACCTCCCGCGGACGCAGCGAGGCGGCTGCCTCCAGCCCGACCAGCTCGAGCAGCCTCCCGACCCGCTCGCGCCCGTCGGCCCGGTCGAGCCCGCGCGGCAGCCCGAGCGCGACGTTGTCGGCGAGCGACCGCCACGGCAGCAGCCGCGGCTCCTGGAACCCGACAGCGCACCGGGCGTCGATCCCCGCGACGGGCGACCCGTCGATCCGCGCCGCACCGGCCGTGGGCGAGTCGAGCCCGCCCGCGATGCGCAGCAGCGTCGACTTGCCGCACCCACTGGCCCCGAGGATCGCGACGACCTCACCGGCCGCGACGCTCAGCGACACGTCCCGCAGAACGGGCCTCACGGAGGCGGCGGCCCCGCGCTGCCGAAGCCCGGGAAACGCCCGCCCGACACCGACGAAGTCGACGGAGAACGCGGACGCAGGGGAGGCGGAAGGCATGGTCCCTCGACGCTATCGACAGCGGCCCAGCGGGCGCTCCCGGGGGCGCAATGCGGCGTAACGAACGGTTGCGAAAGGGTTGCGCGGCAGTTGCCGTCGTTCCCAGGGCTCGCGCCCGACTTCGACACCGTGACCGTCGTCGACGCACACACAGGTTCGGTGCTGGGCACGCGCCCCGACATCCAGGCGCGCGGAGTCAGCATCATCGGCTCGGGCTGCACCACGACCTCCATGTGAAGGCGGCTCGCGGCGCAATCAGAGAGTCGTGCTCACCAGATCATCGGCCGGTCGTCGTCGTCCTCATGCGTCGCGACCTCCGCCAGCTCGACGAGCACCGGCACGTGGTCGCTCGGCGCGTCGCCTTTGCGCTCGTTCCGGTGGATGCTCGCGCCCGACACCCGGTCGGCGAACGCCGGCGAGCCGAGGATGAAGTCGATCCGGAGCCCCTCGTTGCGCGGGAAGCGGAGTTGCTTGTAGTCCCAGTACGTGTACCCGTCGGGGACGATCGGCCGCACGACATCCGTCAGTCCGACCTTCTCGAAGGCAGCGAACGCGGTGCGCTCCGGCGGCGAGATGTGCGTGGAGACGCCCGGGATGAGGCTCGGGTCGCCGACGTCGGAGTCGAGCGGCGCCACGTTCCAGTCGCCCATCAGCGCGAGCTGCTGACCCGGGTTCTCGGCCAGCCAGCGCTGGGTGTCCGCGGCGAGGGCGGCCAGCCAGTCCAGCTTGTAGACGTAGTGCGGGTCGGCGAGCGAGCGGCCGTTGGGGACATACAGGCTCCACAACCGCACGCCGTCCACCGTCGCGCCGATCGCGCGGGCCTCCTTCGGGAGGTCGGGGCCGTCGTGGTCCTTCAGGAACCCGGGCATGTCGGGGAAGCCGACCTCGACGTCCTCGATCGGCAGCCGGGCGGCGATCGCGACGCCGTTCCACTGGTTCAGGCCGTGCAGGACGACCTCGTAACCGGCCGCCTCGAACGCCTCGTACGGGAACTGCTCCGGCTTGCATTTGATCTCCTGCATGGCCAGAACGTCCACGTCCTCCCGGACCATCCAGTCCACCACCCGGGCGACTCGGGTACGGATGGAGTTCACATTCCACGTGGCGACGCGCATGCCCCGATCGTATCGGGGACCGCCGACCCCTTGCCCGGAGCGGGTTAACCGTAGAATGTCAGACGTGACCGACGCACGACAGCAGCTCATCGACTTCATCTCCGCCGAGGCCGTCTTCCACGGCGACTTCACGCTGACCAGCGGAAAGAAGGCCAGCTACTACGTCGACCTGCGCAAGGTGAGCCTCGACCACCGGGTGGCGCCCCTGATCGGCCAGGTCATGATCGACCTGATCGCGGAGGTCCCGGATGTGGTCGCCGTCGGCGGGATGACGATGGGCGCCGACCCGGTCGCCGCCGCGATCCTGCACCAGGGCGCGGCCCGCGGGCTCGCGTACGACGCGTTCGTCGTCCGCAAGGAGCCGAAGGACCACGGTCGCGGCAAGCAGGTCGAGGGCCCGGACCTCCAGGGCAAGCGCGTCATCGTGCTGGAGGACACGTCCACGACCGGGGGCTCCCCGCTGAAGGCCATCGAGGCCCTCAAGAAGGTCGGCGCGGAGATCGCCGGCGTCGCGGTGGTCGTCGACCGCAACACGGGCGCGCGCGAAGTCATCGAGTCGGCCGGCTACCCGTACTTCGCCGCCATCGGCCTCGAGGATCTGGGGCTGGAGTAGTGGCGGAACACCGCGAACCCCCGGCGGGCGACGAGCCGGATCGGGAGCAGGCGACGGAGCCAGAGGTGGGGAGCTCGGAGTGGTTCCTCGCGCAGCTCAGCGGCGGCCGCCCGTTGACGCGGCCGCAAGCGCCGGATGCGGAGAGCGCGGCCACGGAGGCTGGGCCCGGGGAGCCGGGTTCGGCTCCCGATGCTGCGCCGGTTGAGCAGGCCGCACCGGCCGCCCCCGCTGCTCCCGCCTCCTCCGCTCCCCCGGTGGAGTCTGAGTCTGCTTCGCCGGTCGGTGGCGTTCCGGCCGAAGCTGCCGCTCCGGCCGGTTCGGTACCGGTCTGGCCATTCGCCTCGCCGACCGCGGCTTCCGACGAGCCCCTGCCGCCGACGGAGCCTGCCGCGCCCGTCCCTTCGGCTCCCGCGTCCTCGTCCGCGTTCGAGGACCTCCTCCGCGAACCGCACACGCCTGAGTCCACGGCCGACGACAGTGCCGCCGCGCTGCCGGATGGAACACTCATCGCCCCGACCGCCCCCGGCTTCACCTGGAACCTGACGTCCCGCGATGCCGCGGCACCCGAGGTCCCGTCGCTGTTCGACGAGACCGAGGGCCCGGCCGGGGATGTGGACGCCGGGGATGGGGACGCCGAGGACGATGCTCCTCCCGTTCGTCGCTCGAACTTCGTCGAGCCGACCCCCTCGCAGCCGACGCCCGTTCCTCCGGCGGCGCCGGAGTCCGGCGCCGAGCCGGCGCACGCGGCACCCGGGCAGGGCTCGATTCCGGTGCCGGACGGCGCACCGGTGCCTGCGCCTGCACCGGCTGCAGATCAGCCCGCTACGACGCCGCCGGAGCCTGCGTCCGTGGCCGAGCCGACACCCGTGCCGACCGAGCCGGCTGCGCCCGCTGCGACGCCGCCGACTCAGGCGTTCGAACCCACCGGCTTCGTGGCCGCGTTGCGCATACCGCAGCCTCCGGAGGTCGGCGACCGCTTCTCCGGTCCCGATGAGGTTCTGGAGCCTGCCACGCCGGATCAGGCCGTGCCCGGCTTCCCCCGCCGCGAGCCGACAGCGCCCGAACCCGCGCCGTCCGGCGCAGTGGCACCCGGACCTGAAGCGGCGGGGCCTGATGCGCTCGAGCCGCCCGTTGCCGAGCCTGCCCCGACCGGCCCCATCGAGGGCCACGGCCTGGCGGCTCTGCTCGGAATGTTCGAGGAGGAGCGTCCCGCTCCGCGTCCGCTGCTCGGGGACACCACGGGCATCATCCCCATCCAGGCCCCTCCCCTGACCCGAAAGGACGCACTCCAGGCCGAGGCCGAAGCCCAAGCCCAGGCGGACGCCGACGAGCGCGCGCAGGCCGAGGCGCAGGCGCGAGCTGAGGCTCAGGCGGAGGCGCAGGCGCGAGCTGAGGCGCAGGCTCAGGCGGAGGCGCAGGCCAGAGCTGAGGCGCAGGCCAGGGCTGAGGCGCAGGCCAGGGCTGAGGCGCAGGCTCGAGCTGAGGCGCAGGCTCAGGCGCAGGCCGAGGCCTCTGAGCGCGCGCGTGCCGAGGAACAGGCCGCGGCAGCACGAGCCGAGGCCGAGGCTCAGGCGCGCGCCTGGGCGGCCGCCGGCGGCGCCAGCGACGGCCAGGACGTCGTGCCAACGCCGCCTCCCCTGAGCGAACCGGGCGTCGCGCCGGCCGGGTACGACGGGGCCGCCCAGACCGAGGCGGTCCTCGGCGCGCCGCCGTCTCCCGCGACCAGTCCGTTCGACGCGGAGGCGCTCGCCGCGGCCTCGGCTGCCGCACCGGATGTCTTCGCGCCCGTGACCGATCCGGCGTCGGAGCGCGCGGCGGACCTTCCCGTGTCCGCCGTGCCCGACGCCGCCAACGAGCCGGGCGATGACGAGCAGGACGGCATCGCCGAGCTCTTCGGCGACTTCGGCGTCAACGAGGAGTCCGACGACGGCGCCCACGATGAGGAGAACGGACACGCCCAGCGGCCGGCCGCCGAGGGCGGAAGCTTCCCCTCGTCCGCGGAAGCCGCTGAGGAGGGTGTGCCGTTCACCTTCGGCGAGTCGGCGGCCCAAGGCCGGCCCACGCCGGTCGGCGAGCCGGCCGAGCGTGTTCAGCCGTCGTCCTTCGCCGTGCCGGTCGCGCCGGTCGAGCCGGTCGAGCCTGTCGAGCCGTCGTCCTCTGAGCCGGTGGCGGACGGGGCGCTTCCGACGTTCGGCATGCCCTCCGGACCGGCCGATCAGGCGCCGAATGGGGACGGGGCCGACGCCCTTCTCCCCGCGGCCGCGCTGGGGATGGACGCCATCCTCTTCCCCGAGCTCGCGACTGAGCAGGAGCAGGACGTTCCCCCGGAGTCCGATGCGCTTCCGCGTCACGAGGCCTCGGCGCATCACGCCCCGTCGTCGGTGGACGGCGCCGAGTTCGCCTTCGACGCCCCGTCGGCCGGGCTGGAGGGTCCGCAGGTCGGTTCGGGGACGAGCGGTTTCGACGCCCTCCTGACGCCCACGGTGGCCTTCGACGCGCTGGACACGCCGACCGTCGCGTTCGACGCCGCCGCCGCAGCCCGCGACACGACTCCGCCTGTCCGCGACGCTCAGCCGACATCCGCCGCCGACTCGGTCTCCGGCGCCTCCGCACCCCCCACCTCCGCACCCCCGGCCCCGCCTTCCGAACAGCCCCCCACCAACCGCCGCCTCTTCCTCATCCTCGGCGTCCTCGCGGTGCTGCTCGTCCTGGTCGGCCTGTTCGCGCTCGGCACCCGCCTCCCGTCGCTGTTCGGCGCGCCCGCGGGCGCCCCGAAGGCCTCGACGTCCACGACCCCGTCGGCCACCCCGACGCCGACGCCGACGCCCACGCCGACTCCCACCGTCAGCCCGAAGCCGGCCGCGGCGGTAGGGCCGGGCACCCACGCGTGGAACACGCTCGGCGGCGGCGAGTGCGTTCAGCCGTACACCAGCCCGTGGGCGGAGACGTTCACCGTCGTGGACTGCACGGCCCCGCACTCCGCGCAGCTCGTCTACACCAACCTGGTCTCCGCCGACCCCGCAGCGCCCTACCCGGGCACCGATGCGCTCGCGCAGCAGATCAACACCCTGTGCACGGCCTCAGGCGTGATCGACCTCAACGCCGCCGCCGCGTACCCGGACCTCCAGGTGCAGGGCGCATTCCCGGCGACCGAGGCGCAGTGGAAGAGCGGGCAGCGGTCCTACTACTGTTTCGCGAACCGCTCCAGCGGCCAGCCGCTGACGTCCACCGTGGCGGGGCCGGGTCCGACCGGCTGACCGGCGCGCCGACTCAGAGGTCCGACTCGACCGGCACCGACGCGACCAACTCCTTCACGCCGGACAGGATCTCGTCCGGACGGAACGGGTAGCGGTCGATCTCCGCCTGGTCGCTGATCCCGGTCAGAACGAGGATCGTGTGGAGGCCGGCCTCGATGCCGGCGACGACGTCGGTGTCCATCCGGTCGCCGATCATCGCGGTGTTCTCGGAGTGCGCGCCGATGCGGTTGAGCGCAGAGCGGAACATCATCGGGTTGGGCTTGCCCACCACGTACGGCTCCATGCCGCCGGTCGCCTTCGTGATCATCGCCGTGACCGCTCCGGTCGCGGGCAACGGACCCTCGGCGCTCGGGCCGGTGGCGTCCGGGTTGGTCGCGATGAAGCGCGCCCCCGCGCCGATCAGGCGGACGGCCTTCGTGATGGCGTCGAACGAGTAACTGCGGGTCTCCCCGACGACCACGTAGTCCGGGTTCGTGTCGGTCATGATGAAGCCGGCCTCGTGCAGGGCGGTCGTGAGCCCGGCCTCCCCGATGACGTAGGCGCTGCCTCCCGGCTTCTGCGACCGCAGGAAGTCGGCCGTCGCCAGCGCGGAGGTCCAGATCGACTCCTCCGGCACGTCGAGGCCGGAGGCGCGCAGCCGGGCCGCGAGGTCGCGCGGGGTGTAGATCGAGTTGTTGGTGAGCACCAGGAAGGGTGTGCCCTGGTCGCGCCACTGCTGGATCAGCTCGGACGCGCCGGGGAGCGCGGAGTTCTCGTGGACGAGGACGCCGTCCATGTCGGTCAGCCAGCATTCGATCTCGTCGCGTCGCGCCACGCAGGACCCCTTCCGATGGTGAAGTGACGCCACCAGCATATTGCCCGGGCGTTGCAGGAAGGTTTCGGTCCGCTGTCGGAGTGACGCGCAGCGCCGTCGAGCTGCATATTGCCCGGGCGTTGCAGGAAGGTTTCGGTCCGCTGTCGGAGTGACGCGCAGTGCCGCCAAGCCGCATCACGCCGGCCGGTACGGCGTGAGTTGCGCCTGCTTCGCCAGCGCGTACGCCGCGCTGCGGTCGGCATCGTCGGCCACGAACACCCGGCCGATGACCAGAGCGGCGCGATGGGGGACGTCGATGCGCGTCATCCCGCGCGGCGTCGTGCCGCCCCAGCCGGCGTCGCAGAGGAGGAAGTCCCCGGGACCCGTTCCCGTCGTGCGGGTGCCCACGTAGGCGAAATTGGAGCCGGAGACGGGATCGGTGAATTGGATGCTGAGGTAGCGGCCGGCCGAATCGGGCACGTGCAGCACCTGCGGACCGGCCGCGACCTCCAGCCAGCCGCCCAGGTACAGGAGGTCGTCGGCGCCGGTGGCGATGACGCTGCCTGCCGTGGCGGACTGCGACGCGCTCTCCGGTACGGCGTAGAGCGTGTTCACGGGTATCGGGCCGCCGCCCATCCCGCGCTTCGTGAAGACGCGCCTGAAGCCTCCGACCGTGATGCGCGGCCAGAAGTAGACGAACAGGAACGTTCCGGCCGCCCAGACGACCACCGCCGCGATGCCGAGGGGGACGATCGCGGCCGGGCCGCCATCCACGATGCGCCGGTACACGACCCAGCCGAAGATCACGAGGATGACGACGGTGATCGGGGTGGCGTACTTCAGGATCAGGCGATTCACGACCGCACCTCGACGACCGGCGGGAGCTGGTAGTCGCCGTCCAGGATCGCGCGCCCGGGAAGATAGGCGCGAAGCATGAGCGAGAACCGGCCCGGGGGAGTCGCCAGCCAGTTCAGCGCAGCATCCGGCGGTCGTTGCGCCTGCAGCAGGATCTCCAGCGAGCCGTCGGGCTCCGCGCGCAGACCCGACTGGCTGCCGAGGCTCGACCGTCCTCCCCGGGTTTCGACGATGTAGCCCGTCGGGTCCGTCGCGGTGAGCGACCAGAACGCGCCGTTCGGGGAAGACCGTCGGCCGCGAAACGCACCCGATAGCCACGGTCCCCGCTGAGCCGCGAGCCGGTGGCATCGGTGTTGGCGCTCCAGTACGCGGCCTCCTCGAAGCTGTTGACGACCGGCAGGGCCTTCTGCAGTGCGGCGCGGACCAGCAGCCCGTTTCCGGGACGGCCGGCACGGCGGATCGCCCGCCAGCCGTTCACGGTCGTCGTTTCGGACCTCGCCACGGCGTTCAGCAGCAGGACCGTGGTCACGTATGCGAACGTCGCGCCGATGATCACACCCTGGACGACGCCGGAATCGGCCAACCACCGGAAGAATCCGCCCACGGGGAAACCCTAGGCAGGGGAAGGGGCCGGGGCAAGCAGGGCTGTTTCGAAGAACACGGTCCTGCCCGGGCTGCCCGCGGCGGCTCCGGCTACGCTGAGTCGGTGAGTCCGGAGACCCCCCAGCCCAGCGACCTGCCGCCGTCCGCCGAGCTGACCACGCACGGCGTCGGCCCGTGGCCCGGCGAGTGGCCGGACGACGAGCGTTACGATCCCGAGCTGCTGCGGCACGGCGACACCCGCAACGTGATCGACCGCTACCGCTACTGGCGGATGGAGGCCGTGGTCGCGGACCTGGACCAGCATCGCCACCCGTTCCACGTTGCGATCGAGAACTGGCAGCACGACATGAACATCGGCTCCATCGTGCGCAGCGCGAACGCGTTCGCCGCCGACACCGTGCACATCATCGGCCGGCGACGGTGGAACAAGCGCGGCGCGATGGTCACCGACCGCTACCAGCACGTGGTCCACCACGACGACGTGGAGGCCTTCGTCGCCTGGGCGCGGGAGGCCGGCCTCCCGATCGTGGCGGTCGACAATGTGCCGGGCTCAGTGCTGATCGAGACGTACCGGATGCCGCGCGAGTGCGTGCTGCTGTTCGGCCAGGAGGGCCCCGGCCTCTCACCCGCCGCCCTGGAGGCCGCCGACATCGTCGTCGAGATCTCCCAGTTCGGCTCGACCCGCTCCATCAACGCGTCGGCCGCCGCCGCCGTCGCCATGCACGCCTGGATCCTCCAGCACGTCCCCTTCGACTAGCCATCGATTCCTCACTTTCTCCCGCAACACGCCGCGCGGAGGCGGGAGAAAGTGAGGAATCGATGGCGTCGGGTCAGCGGTTGGTGCGGCGGATGACGAGTTTGAGGGCGGACCAGTCGGCGGAGAGTGCGGCGACTTTGACGTCGACGAGCCCGCGGGCGAGCGCGGTGTCGCGGATGAGGTTCTCGTCGATGTCGCTGACATGGCCGGCGGCCTTCCGCGGCCACGCCGCCCAGATCATCCCGGCGGGGTGGATGCGCGGCGCCAGCGCGTCGAGCTCGGCGACGTAGTCGGCCGCCTCCCGGTAGAACGCGACGATGAGCCCGGCCGGCTCCGCCGATGAGGGTGCGAGCCACTCCACGTCCACGGGCCCGTCCTCCACGGGCACCGCCCAGCCCGGGTCGGCGTGCAGGAGCTGCGCGCGCATCCCGGGCTTGAGGCCGAGCTTCTTCCAGAGCGGCGTGCCCGAGTAGCCGGCGCCGCTCACACCGCGCCCTGCCAGCCGGCGTCCGCCGCGATCCGCGCGATCGCGTCGGCATCGAGGTCGTAGACCGTCGCGCCGTCGTCGGGTGCCGGCGCGCGCACGACATGTGCCCGTACTGCGCCGTCGGCGGGGAGCTCGACGAGTGCGAACCCGGCCCCGCGCTCGGCGCGCTCCGCGGGCGCGGCCAGAGCACGTCCGTCGTGTTGGCGACGGCGGGGGCCACCACGACCGGGATGTCCCCGGCGCCCGCCGAGGTGATGAGCGCGTGATGGTAGTGCCCGGCCAGGATCAGCCGCACATCCCCTTCCGAGCACGCCTCGAGCAGCGGGTCCGGGTCGACCAGCCGCAGCCTCTCGAACAGCCCCGTGGTCGGCGGGACCGGCGGATGGTGCAGCACCACGATGGTCCCGTTCGCGCTCGGCTCGGCGAGAACCTCCCGAAGCCGCGCGAGCCGGATGTCGCCGACCGTTCCGTAGCCGGCCCGAGCCACGGTCGTGTCGACCGTCACGACCCGGAAGCCGCGGACCGGGAGAACCCGCTCCCGCTCTCCGAGCACCTCCTCGAAGGCGTCAGGGAGGTCGTGGTTCCCGATCGCGTACGCGACCGCCGCCCCTCGTTCCGCCGCCCAGGGCTCCAGCCGCTCTCGCAGCAGCCGGTACGACGCCGCCGTCCCGTCGTCGGACAGGTCGCCGGACACCACCACCAGGTCCACCGTCTCCAGTTCGCCGGCGCGCACGAGCACCCGATCGAGCGCTTCGAGGGTGTCGACCAGCCCGTACTGGAGGCGGCCGTCGCCGTAGAGATGCGTGTCGCTGAGGTGGAGGATCCGGAGTCGGTCGGTCACGCCGCCCACCCTAGCGCCACGGTCCGACGCCAGCGAGGCTGCCGGCGCCTCAGCCGATCAGCGACGGCCGCAGGTCGCGCAGCGTGCGGAAGTGCGTCATCCGTGTCACCCCGATCGCCGACACGAGCAGCGCGATCAGCATCCACACCGCGAGGACGCCCGCGTCCGCCCACGCCGTCGCGGGGTTGCCGCCGTACATGAGCTGGCGGATGCCGTCGACGGCATATGACATCGGCAGCACGTGGTGGAGTGCCGCGAGCGGCCCCGGAAGCGTCTGCCACGGGAAGGTGCCACCCGCGGTGACGAGCTGCAGCACCATGAGCACGAGCCCGAGGAACTGCCCGACGCTCCCCAGCCAGACGTTGAGCGCGAGGATGATGGCCGCGAACGTCACCGACGCGAGCGCCATCATCCCGAACATGCCGAGCGGGTTATGGATGCCGAAGCCGAGCGCGCCCGAGACGATCGCGAACAGCCCGATCATCTGGACAGCGCCGAGCAGGCCCGGCGTGAGCCACCCGGCGAGCGTGATCTTCACCGGCGAGTGGAGGGCGGTGATCGCCCGCCGGGACACCGGCTTGACGATGAGGAACAACGCGTAGATGCCGATCCAGCCCGCGAGCGCGACGAAGAACGGCGCCAGGCCCGCGCCGTACGTACCGGCCGAGGTGACCGAGTCGTTCTTCAGGTTCACCGGGTCGGCGATCGTGGATGCCTGCTTCTTCTGGAGGGCGGGCGAGTTGTCCGGGATCTGAGCGACGCCCTTCGCGAGGCCGTCGTGGAGCTGGGTGGTGCCGTCGTGCAGCGTCGTGAGGCCGTCCCGGAGCTTCGCCGAACCGGTCGCCGCCGAGGCGGCTCCGCTCGCGAGCTGCGCGGCGCCGGCCTGCGCCTGCGACGCCCCGTCGGCGACCTGGGACGCCCCGGACGACACCTGCGCCGCCCCGGCGGCGACCTGGTCGGACCCTGCCGCGAGTCGGCTGACCTGCCCGACGGCGGACTGGATCTGCGTGTTGCCGGTCTGCACCTTCTGGTCGATGCCGTTGAGCCCGGCCTCCACCTGCGCGATCACGGCCGGCTCGACGTGCGACGCCTGGAGCTGCGCGATGAGCTGCTGCCCGGCGGCGGGCGCCTCGACCGCGAGCTGCGCCGCAGCCTGACCGGCCTGGGTGGCCTTGGCCGCGAGCCGGTCGTTCCCGGCAGCGACCTGGGAGGCGCCGGCGCTGACCTGGGCCGCGCCGTCGCGCACCTGCGCCGCGCCGGACGACAGGTCGCCGAGCTTGCTCGCCAGCGTCTGCGTCCCGCTCGCGAGCTGGGCGGTCCCGTCGGCGAGCCGGGCGGCCCCGCTCTGCGCGCCGGCGCTGCCGTCCATGAGCTGTGCGGCGCCGCCCTCCGCCTTCACCAGGCTGGTGCGGATGTCGGCGAGTCCGAGCAGGAAGCGCTGGGCGGCCTCCTCGTTCACCTGCTTGACGATGGAGGAGCGGATCTTCTCGGCCGCCTGCGTTCCGATGGTCGACGCCAGGTAGCTGTTGGTGTCGTTGGTGGTCAGGGTGACGATCGCGCGCTGCGGCGATGTTCCGGAGGCCGATGCGAGCGCTGTGGAGAAGTCGGACGGGAAGGTGATGCTGAAGTCGTACTTCGAGTCGTCCACGCCGGACGCGGCGGAGCCCGAGGCGACACGATGCCACTGGAAGGAGCCGTCCGCGATGAGCTGGTCGGCGACCTGGCTGCCGTAGTTCACGGTCTTGCCGTCGACGGTCGTGCCGGTATCGTCCACCACGATCGCCGCGGGGATGCGGTCGAGGTTCGCGTACGGGTTCTGGTTGGCCCAGAGGTAGAGGCCGCCGTAGAGCACCGGGACGCACATCAGGGCGATGAGCGCCACGATGGACATCGGGCTGGCGGTCAGGCGGCGGAACTCGGCCGCGATCATCTGGGGGATCTTCATGAATTCTCCACGATCAGGTCGCCCGATTCCGGACGGAACAGATCGTCGGTGTCGTCGCGTGCCGGGTCTTCGTCGAAAGTCTGAGGTACTGAGTCGGCGTCGTCGTCGCCGGTGAACTGCCGTGACACGAGCGCGGACGCCGCGATCGCCGCGGCGGAGGCATCGCCCGCGACGACGAGCACGGCGATGCCGCGCCCGGCGAGTTCGCGCGCGAACCGCCACCACTCCACAGGGTCACCGCCGTGCCGGTCGGGGGAGACGATCACGACGCCCTCGACGTCCTTCCGGAGCAGCGCCAGCTCGGTGAGGAGGCGGATGAGGACGGTCGGCGGGACGGTCCCGATCGCGTACCGGGCGTATTCGCCCGCGCCCAGCCCCGCGAGCCGGCGGCGCACCGCGAGCGGGTGGGAGGCGAGACCGGCGAACATCAGCTCCTCGGCGACGATCCCGGCCACGGTCACGTCGGACGCCGGCTCGCAGACGTCGGGAGCGTCGACCAGCGCGATGCGCCGGCGCATGGCACCGAAGTCGGTACGGCCGTCGATCGTGACCGTGCCGGAGTCGGGCCGCATCCGTCCGGACGCGATCAGCCCGAGCACGGTCGGCCGCTGCTCTGTCTCGGCGCGGGAGAGCGCGGCCTGGCCGGTCTCGAACGCGACCGAGGTCGCGGGGAGGGCGGCGTCGCGCGCTCCCTTGGCGACGGAGTCGAGGATGATCTTCATCGGGCGGTCGCCTCCGTGCCGGCAGAGGCGCCCTGCACGGCGTCGAACGCGAGCTCCGGCGTCGCCGCCAGCAACTCACCGGCCTCGCGCCATCCCATCCCCGCAGCGGACAGCGCGGCCAGGATGACCAGCCGGTGTCCGTCGCGGTCGGAGAGCTTCGTGCGCGTCGCCTCGTCGAGTACGGACACCGCCGCGTGCTCGATGAGCCGGGTGACGGTCTCCGTGTCGAGGTCGGTGCGGATCGTCCCGTCCGTCATCCCGCGGCCGACCGTGCCGCGCAGCCGTTCGCGTGCCGGGTCGAGCGCGCTGCCGACCAGCTCGCGGTGCGGCCCGCGCACGGCGAGGGCGGCGCTGACCCGGATGTGCTCCACCTCGGCCCAGAGCGTCGCGCCGAACAGCGCGATCTCGACGCGGGCGTCGGGATGCGACACCGGGTCGAGCAGTGCGGCCAGACGGGCGGCGCCGCGCGTGAACACGTCGATCAGCAGCTCGTCCCGGTTGGCGAAGTGGCCGTAGACCGCGCGCCGGCTGAGCCCCGCACGGGCCGCGATGGCTTCGAGGGAGGCGTCGATGTCCTCGTTGAGCGCGGCGGCGGCGGCGACCAGGAGGGCCTCCCGGTTCGCGGTCGCGTCGCGCCGTGGAGCGCGTGCGGGCGCGGCGGGGCGGGGCGCGGGGGTGGTGGGCATGGGACGATCGTACTCTTCTTGCACACAAGTGTGCAAGTTAAGCGATCATCGCGCGACCACCGCCCCTCCCGCGACCTTCGGCACCCGCACGCTGCGGCGCGCCGCGACGGCCGCCAGCGTGAGCGCGAGCGCCCCGACCGCGTAGACGAGCAGCGGTCCGACCGCGCCGAACGCCGCTCCCACGTCCCCGGTCGCCGCCGCCCGCAGCATCGCCAGTGCCGGCGCGGTCGGCAGGGCGGCCGCGATCGACGAGAGCGACGCGGGCACGGTCGACGACAGCCCCGCGGTCAGCGCCACGATCCCCACGACCAGCGTCACCAGCCGCCCGACGCCTCCGAACGCGGCCGCGAGCGCCTGGTTGAGCACGCCGAACACCGCCCCGATGACGGCCGCGGCCAGCGCGAACCCGAGCCAGACGTCCGGCCGCAGACCGAGCCCGAACTGCGCGGCGCCCGCGACCACGACGCCCTGAACAGCGCCGATCAGCGCCACCATCCCGGCCGACCGGAGCGCGATCAGCGCCGAGGGGGTCGTCGTGAGGAGCATCCGCGACGGCACGGCCCGCCGCGCCAGCACGGTCGCCATCCCGCCGAGCCAGAGCGCGAGGACCGCGTAGAGGGGAGCGTCCCCAGGCCCGTCGGCGGAGCCTTCTGGACCGCGACCACCGGCTGCGCGGCGACGGCGGAGAGCGTCGTCATGTCGCTGTCGCTGTAGGTCGGGATGGACTGGGTCGCCTGGGCCAGACCCGAGGCGAGTTGAGCTGCGCCCTGCGCCGTCTGGCTCGCGCCGGTCGCGGCGGACGCGGCGCCGGAGCTCACCTGCGCCGCGCCGGAGGCCGTCTGGTCCGCGCCAGTGGCGACCTGCGCGGCCCCGGACGCCGAAGCGTCGATCCCGTCGACGACCTCCGGAATCGCGCTCGCCAGAGCGGCATTGCCGGAGGCGACGGCGTTCGATCCCTGGGCGAAGGCCGACAGCCCGCTGTTCGCCTGCTGCAGCGTGGCGAGGGCCGCCGTGGCGCGTGAGCACAGCACAGCCGGACCCGTCCCGCAGAGCTGCGCGACCACCTGCGCGAACTGGGTCGTCGCGGAGTCGGCCCCTGCCGACACCTGGTCCGCGGCGCCCGCGAGCGCGGCCGAACCCGCTGCGAGCTGCTGTGTCTGCGTCGGCAGGGACTGCGTCTTGGCGCTCAGGGTGCCGAGGCCGGAGGCGAGCGACTGGGCGCCGGCATCCAGCGATTGCGCCCCCGTCGCCAGGGTGGTCGCGCCGCTCGCCAGCGACTGCGTCCCCTGCGCCAGTGTCGCCGCGCCGGACGACAGGGAGGCCGCGCCGGAGGCAGCGGACCCGATCTGCTGGTCGATCGTGTTGAAGCCCGCATACACGTTCTGCAGGTACTGGGCGGTGAGCTGCCGGTCGAGCGAGGCCGTCGCCGCCTGCGTGACCGCCGCGGCCAGAGCGGGATCGACCACTGCCGACGCCGGACTGGTCTGGACGGTCACCCTCGCCTGCTTCGCGCTCGCGGCGGCGCCTCCGATCGACGTCGCATCCGCCGAGAACGACGACGGGATGGTGAGCACCGCCGCGTACTGCCCGCCGGCCAGCCCGGACGCCGCGTCCGCGTCGTTGGTCAGCACCCAGGTGAAGTTCGTGGCGTCGGTGGACGGCGGCGCCTCCGTCGGGCTCGCGCTCCCGGAGGCCGAAACGGTCGAGGCGCCCGCGATCAGCGACCCGGCGAACTGACGTCCGAGCGGGATGGTCGTGCCGTTCCGGGTCACCGGGGTGTCGTCGTTGACCACGGCCGCGGTCACCCGGTCGAGGTGCTGGACGGGCGCGAGGAGCCCCCAGCCGAGCACGGTCGTCACGAGCAGCGGTGCGAGCGCGAGCCCGACCAGGGTGATCACGCGCGTGCGCTCGGTCCCGGCACGCGCGCCGAACGGCGCCCGGACGGCGGATGGATCGGTCATGGTGCGCTCCTGTCAGGAGGGGAGGTGCGGGTCGAGCGCCGCGTCGTCGCCGCGCGCATCGAGTGCGTGGGAGGGCGGCTGGGCGTGGCGGGGATGAGAGGGGAGGGGAGGGTCCGGCAGCAGATCCGCCACCCCCTCGGGCGATGTCGCAGCCAGCACCACCGCGGCCCCCGACTCCGCCACGCGCTGGAGCTCCACGGCAAGGGCTCGACGCTCCTCCCCGACCACGGCCTCGGCCCCGTCCACCACGACCACCGTCGGGCGGCCGGCCGCCGCATCGCGAACCGCCGCCACCGCGTCCGCCGCCCGGTTCAGCCGCGCGACCCCCGCGCGCGCCCGCACCGACGATCTCCGCACCGGCAGCAGCAGACCGTCCACCTTCATCCGTCCTGCCGTCAAGGGCGCACGTCCCGCAATGGCCAGCGCGAGCGCGGTGTGGCCCGGCCCGGTGACCACGATCGCCCCACCCGGCGGGACCAGCGCGTCGAGCGCGCCAGACCCTCTGGCTCGCGCGCCGTCCGCGGCCAGCGCGTACACGGTCCCCGGCTCGGGCCACCCGGCCGCGTCGAGCTCCGCCTGCACGCCCTCGCCCTCGATGTCGAGCACCGGCAGCGCACGGTCCCACGAGCGCGGCATCCACCACGTCGCCCTCCCGAACAGCACCAGCACCGCCGGGATGAGCGTCATCCGGACCGCGAACGCGTCCACCGCGACCCCGACCGCGAGGCCGAGCGCGATCGGCTGGATCTGCGCGTCGCCGCCGGGGATGAACGCCGCGAACACCGCGAACATGATGACCGCCGCGGCCGCGACCACCTTCGCCGACCCCTGGAAGCCCTGGTGGACGGAGTCCTTGGTGTCGGCGCCCCGGATGTGCTCCTCCCGCATCCGGCTGGCCAGGAACACCTCGTAGTCCATCGCGAGCCCGAACAGGACGCCCATGACGATGATCGGCATGAAGCTGATGATCGAGCCGACGTGCGCGACGCCCAGCGGCGCGGCGAGCCAGCCGCCCATGAAAACCAGGCTGGTCACCCCGAACGCCGCGCCGATGCTGAGGAGGTAGCCGAGCGCCGCCGTCACTGGCACGACGATCGACCGGAACACGATCGCCAGCAGCACCAGCGACAGCCCGACGACGAGGAGGGCGAACGGCAGCAGCGCCCCGCCGAGCCGAGACGAGATGTCGATGCCCGCCGCCGTGTACCCGGTGATGGAGAGGTCGATCCCGTACTCCCGCTGGAAGTGATCGTGCATCGACCGCAGCTTCGCCACGAGCGCCTGCGTCGCCTCCGAGTCGGGCGCGCCGGTCGGGACCACCTGCGCGATTCCGGTGTCCCCCGACTCGTTCGGCGTGGAGAGCGGGACCGCCGCGACGCCGGGCACCGTCTTCAACTCCGCACCGAGATCGGTCATCAGCCCGACGGGATCGGTGCTGCCTATCACGGAGCCGGTCGCGATGAGCGGACCGTTGAAGCCGGGGCCGAAGTGCTCGCCGATGAGGTCGTAGGCGATCCGCGCGGGCGCGTGCTCGTCGAGGGAGCCGGCGTCCGGGAGCGCGAGCCGGAGGGAGGCGGCCGGGAGTGCGACCAGCCCGAGCAGGGCGACGACGAGGACGACGGTGAGGATCGGGATGCGGGTGACCAGGCGCACCCAGAAGCCGGCGATCGGATGGGGGACCGTCGGCTTCGGTGCCTTCCCCGCCTTCGGTTCCTTCCTCGCCTTCCCCGCCTTCCGAGCGTCCCCGCCGGGACGGTACCGCTTCGCCACCACCCGCCTCCCCGCGAACCCCAGCAGCGCCGGCGTCAACGTCATCGAGATGAGAACGGCGATCGTCACCGCGAGCGCCGCCGCGACGCCCATCGTCGTGAGGAACGGGATCCCCGCCACGCTCAGCCCCACCAGCGCGACGATCACCGTGACCGCCGCGAACACCACGGCCGACCCGGCCGTCGCGACCGCGCGGGCGGCGGACTCCTCCGGCGCCATCCCGTGTTTCAGCTGTTCCTGGTGGCGGGAGATGATGAACAGCGCGTAGTCGATCCCGACCGCCAGCCCGAGCATGAGCGCCAGCAACGGCGTGGTGGAGGCGATGGTCAGCCAGTGCGTCGCCGCGAAGATCAGCGACAGGGACAGTCCGGCCCCGAGCAGCGCCGTGAGGAGCGGGAGGCTCGCCGCGATCACCGAGGCGAAGGTCGCGATCAGCACCGCGAAGGCGACCACGATCCCGAGCAGCTCGGTCACGCTGATCCCGGCGACCGTCTGCGAGAAGAGCTGGCCGCCCACGGCGACCTGCGACCCGGTCGGGAGGGCGGCCTCCAGGTCGCGTCCGGCGCGCTGGAGGGCGTCGGAGGTCGAGGGCAGCACCGCGGTCTGCGCGACGGAGAGCTGTACGGGCACGATGACCGCCGACCCGTCCGCCGCGATGTTGCCCGTCGACGGACCGCTGTAGGGGAGGAGGCCGAGGTCACCTGCGGGATCTTCGCGATCGCCGCCGCCGAGGACTCCACCGCGGACTGGAACGCCGGGTCGTGCACGTCCGAGCCCTTCGGCGCGACGGCGACGAGCTGGGCGGAGGTGCCGCTGACCTCGGGGAAGGTGCGTGCGAGCGCGTCCTGGGCCTCCTGCGACTCGGTGCCGGGGATGCTGAAGGTGTTGTCCGTCCCGTTGCTCAGGAGCGCCGCGCCGCCGAGCAGCAGCACGAGCGCTGCGAGCCAGAAGGCGAGCACCCGCCTGCGCGCTCGGAAAGCGGCGCGGCCCAGCAGGTACAGGAGCGACGACATCGGGGCCAATGTAGAGCGTTGCTCAGCTTCGCGACAATGCCCGTCTCACCGTCGCAAACATTCGTGCCGAATGTCGACTCTCCGCTCGCCATACTCGACATTCGTGCCGAATGCGAGGCGGGCGGCCCTTCGGGAAGGCTCCGGAACCCGGCGCGATAGGATCGAGTGCGACGGTCGTCCGCGAGGCGCCGACGCACTCCCGACATTCGAGAGGACGAAACGTGCCCGCGATAGTGATTATCGGCGCCCAGTGGGGCGACGAAGGCAAAGGTAAAGCCACCGACCTGCTCGGCAGCCGCATCGACTACGTCGTCAAGTTCAACGGCGGCAACAACGCCGGCCACACGGTCGTCGTCGGCGACGAGAAGTACGCGCTGCACCTGCTGCCGTCCGGCATCCTGACCGAGGGCGTCACGCCCGTCATCGCCAACGGCGTCGTCGTGGACCTCGAGGTGCTGTTCCAGGAGCTCGACGGCCTCATCGCCCGCGGCGTCGACGTGTCCCGCCTCAAGGTCTCCTCGAACGCGCACGTGATCACGCAGTACCACCGCACCATCGACAAGGTGACGGAGCGCTTCCTCGGCAAGCGCCAGATCGGCACGACTGGTCGCGGCATCGGCCCGACCTACGCCGACAAGATCAACCGTGTCGGCATCCGCATCCAGGACCTCTTCGACGAGAACATCCTGCGGCAGAAGGTGGAGGGCGCCCTCGACCAGAAGAACCACCTGCTGGTGAAGGTCTACAACCGCCGCGCCATCGGTGTGGACGAGGTCGTGGAAGAGCTGCTGAGCTACGCCGAGCGGCTGCGGCCGATGGTGGTCGACTCCTCGCTGCTGCTGCACCAGGCGCTGGTGGACGGCAAGTACGTGCTCTTCGAGGGCGGCCAGGCCACCATGCTGGACGTCGACCACGGCACGTACCCGTTCGTGACCTCCTCCAGCTCCACGGCCGGGGGCGCCGCGACCGGTTCGGGCATCGGCCCCAATCGCATCGACCGGGTGATCGGCATCGTGAAGGCGTACACCACGCGCGTCGGCGCCGGCCCGTTCCCGACCGAGCTGTTCGACGAGTGGGGCGAGTTCCTCCGCGAGCGCGGCTTCGAGTTCGGCACCACCACCGGCCGCCCGCGCCGCACCGGCTGGTACGACGCGCCCGTCGCGCGCTACACGGCCCGCATCAACGGCGTCACCGACTTCGTCCTCACCAAGCTGGACACCCTGACCGGCATCGAGCGCATCCCGGTCTGCGTCGCCTACGACGTGGACGGCGTCCGCCACGACGAGGTGCCGTCCTCGCAGACGGACTTCCACCACGCGGTGCCGGTCTACGAGGAGTTCCCCGGCTGGACCGAGGACATCAGCGGCGCCCGCACGTTCGAGGACCTCCCGAAGAACGCGCAGGACTACGTGCTCGCCCTGGAGGCCATCTCCGGCGCCCGCATCTCGGCGATCGGCGTGGGCCCGGCCCGCGACGAGATAGTCGTGCGGCACGACCTGGTGGACTGACGGGCCGAGTGGTCAGGCGCCGAGCAGAAGGGCGACCCCTTATCCCGGCTTGCGCGCCGTAACCCGGAATGACGACCCCGCTATTCCGGCTTGCGCCCCTAACCCGGAATAACTCCCTGACTATTCCGGCTTCCGACCATCAGAACCACGTGCTGAGCCGCGGCGGCACCGCCGTCCGAAACAGCCGGTCAAGTCCCTCCGCATCCCCGTGGATGCGCCCTGCCAGCGCCAGCCCGCGTGCCAGGTCGTGTCCGAGGTAGACGCTGCCGAGCGCCTCGACCGGCAGGGTCACGTCGGGAGCGTCGGTGCTCGGCTCCACGCGCGCCTCGCCGTCCTGCGCGATGATCCGGTAGCGACCGCCCGCGAACCCGAGCCCGTCGGTGACCTCCAGCACGAGGTCGCCGTCGCTCTCGTAGCGGCGCGCGGTGAGCGTCGCCGGGACGTCGAGGATGCGCACCCAGAGGTGGTCCTGGACGTTCGTGATGCGGGCGCCGCGGATGTCCTGCACGAGCAGCTGCACCGGCTCGTCCACGCCGCGCGTCCACGCCTTCACCTCGGCGACGAGGTCCAGTTCGAGGAGGTAGCGCCAGAGCGCGGTGAGCGCGGCGTCGCTTGTCGCGGCCAGGTAGTTCACCTCCACCACGTGGCGGGAGAAGTCCTCCTCGCCGCCCCGGACCACATAGCTGACGAAGCCCTCCGGCCGTCCCTCGGGTGAGTCGTAGCGCACCAGGAGATAGCGCGCCGCGTCGTCGTCGCCTTTGAGCGGGCCGAGGAGGCGGTCGGCCAGGTGCCGTTCGAGGCCGATCTCGCCGTGGCGGGAGGACATGGCCTCGGCGAGGACGGCGCTCCCGGTCTGGCGGTACTCGTCGGGAGTGGTGAACGACAACCGGCCCGGGGTCGCGCCTCCGGCCCAGCGCACCCGCTTGGCGTCGACGCTCCAGCCGGTCACGAAGGTCGCGGGCCCGAAGCCCCAGCGGCCGTAGATCGTGGACTCGGAGACGGTGAGGATCGCGGCGGCGACACCGAGCGCGTGCGCGGTGCGCAGTTCGGCGCCGAGCAGGGCGGTCGCGACGCCGCGGCGGCGGTGCGTCGGGGCGACCGTGACGGAGCTGATCGCCCAGGTGTCCAGGGCGCGGCCGCCCGGCAGGGTGAGCGGCGCGACCCACGAGTTGACGGTGCCGACCGGCGTGCTCACGCCCTCGTCGTAGACCGCGGTGGTGCGCCGGCCGCCGTAGTTCCCCCTGGCCTCCTCGAGGACCTCCTCGCTGGGCCGGCGCCCGTGGAAGCCGCGGAAGTCCGCGACGATCCACGCGTCGAACGCGGCGGTGTCGGCCGGGTCGACCAGGGCGAGCCGAAGTCCGGCCGCGGCCAGGTCGCCGCTCGCCGCCTCGTCGAGGGGTGCGGTGAGGTGGGTCTGGGTCATTGCTCCACCGTATCGGGGCGGTGCGACGGGGGAACAGGGCCGTCCGAGGCGGGACCAGAGCCGCCCGGCGCCGGGATCAGCGCCGGGCCGATCCCGTCAGCGCCCCGCCATCGCGTGCAGCACCGGCAGCAGGGCGCCCGGCGCGGCCTCCTGCGCCTCCGCGAAGAACGCGGCGTCCGCCGCCTCGACGGACCCGATGGCCGCCTCCGCCGTCGCCGCGCCTCCCGTGGTGACGCGCAGCACCTTGGCCCGACTGTCCGCCGGATCCGCCGCGCGCTCCAGCAGCCCCTTCGCGACGAGCCGCCGCACGACCTCCGACGTCATCCGCGGGTCGGAGCCGGTCTGCTCCGACAGCCGCGCCTGGCTGGGGCTCTCGGACTGGCCGTTCGCCCACCAGGTGGAGGCCAGCAGCACGAACTGGGCATGCGTCAGATCGTGGGGTCGTAGCGCTTCCGCCATCGCCCGTTGCCAGCGCAGGGTGGCGTGCCAGAGGAGGAAGCCCGGGCTGGTGGCCGGCCCCTCGGGGAAGTCCGTCATGCGTCCAGTGTGGCCTGTCCGGCGCGGCGCTCCGCGGCGGCCAGCAGGGCGGCGAGGGATTCGGGGAAGTCGCCGGCGATCTGCGGGCCGAGTTCGGGACCGACTGCGTCGGCCCCGGCGCCGTCGATGACGAGCGAATAGCGCACACGCGTGCCGGCGCCGTCACCCTCGGGGTGGTCCTCCAGGTCGTAGCGGAAGGTCAGGCGGAGTTCGCCGAACTCCGTCACGTCGGCGTAGGTGCGCTCAGGTTCGAGCACGTCGATCCGGGAGGTGATGGGCTCCTGCCCGACGGGCGTCACCGTCAGCTTCGTGCCGACGGCGAACGCCCCGTGCAGCTCGAAGCGGTCGGCGCCGTCATAGGTCAGCGCGCCGGTGTGGAGGTCGCGGACGGCCTCCCAGACGTGCTCGCGCTCGAGTCCGGTGACGGCGGTCTCCTGAGTCGTCCACATGATGAGTCTCCTTTACTCAATGGGTAGATTATCTACGCATAGAATAAAACGGAGGCGACCGACTGCGCAAGCCCCTCTGTCGAAGCAATGCAGTCGCGACGAGCGATCTCCGTACCCTCCGGCCCGGTAGTGTCGGAGCATGGCTGAGAACGAGTCGACCGTGCAGGCGCTGGAGCGGCTGCGGAGCATCCGGCAGAGCATCGACAACATCGACGCGGCCGTCATCCACATGCTCGCCGAACGGTTCAAGTTCACCCAGCAGGTCGGTGCGCTGAAAGCCGAGCACGGCCTCCCGCCAGCCGACCCGGAGCGCGAGCGCGAGCAGATCCAGCGCCTCCGCGTGCTCGCGGAGGAGAGCCATCTCGACCCGGCGTTCGCCGAGAAGTTCCTCAACTTCATCGTGGCGGAGGTCATCCACCACCACGAGCGCATCGCGTCAGAGAACGGCCGCTAGGGCCGTGGCCTGGGACCCCGCGGAGCTCCCGGACGCCCACGACCGGACCGTCGTCATCACCGGCGGCAACGCGGGCGTGGGCTACTTCACAGGTGAGCAACTCGCCCGCGCCGGCGCTCGGGTGGTGCTCGCCTGCCGGGACCCCGAGCGCGCGGAGGCCGCCGTCGCGGCGATCCGTCGGCGCGTGCGCGGCGCCCGGGTGGAGGCCACGCCGCTCGACGTGACGGACCGCGCCTCCGTGGACGCCCTCGCCGACGCCCTCCTCGAACGCGAGCGGGTGGACGCTCTCGTGCTGAACGCGGGGATGGTGCACCCGCCGCGCGAGCGCCGCACCGACCGCTACGGCAACGAGCTCGTCCTCTCCACCAACGTGCTCGGCCACTTCCGCCTCGTCGCCCGCGCGCTCCCCGCCCTGGAGCGCGCCGCGGGCGGCCGGATCGTGTCGCTCGGCTCCCTTGCCAGCCGCCTGGGCTCGCTCCGGCTGGACGACCTCCAGCTCGAGCGGTCGTACACCTCGTGGCGCGCGTACTCCGGCTCGAAGATCGCCGCGCAGGTCTTCGGGTTCGAGCTGGAGCGCCGGCTCCGCGCCGCGGGCAGCGGGGTGACGAGCCTGGTCGTCCATCCGGGCTACTCGACCTCCGGGCGCACGCCCGGCGTCCGCGGCGTCAACCAGCCGAGCCGCGCCAAGCGTTTCGCCGACAATCTCCAGGCCGCGTGGACTCAGGGCAAGGACCACGGCGCGTGGGTGCCGGTGCGGGCGGTGCTCGACCCCACCCTGACCGGCGGCTACCTCGGTCCGGCCGGGCTCACGAAGGGCGCGCCGGCGAACGGGCGGCCGACGCGGTCGTCGCGCTCCCCGCGGACCGGGGCACGGCTGTGGCCGCTGCTGGAGGCCGCCTCGGGTCAGGAGTTCACGGTCCGCTGAGGCGCGCGCTTCAGTCGTCGACGACGATGGAGAGCAGCCGCTGCCCCTCGGGCACCTTGGCGCGCAGCGCGTCGCGGGCGGCCGCGTAGTCGGCCCCATCGGCTTGGATGTGCTGCGTCGCGGACTCCCGGATGATCGCGGTCGCGATCACGCGTCCGCCGCGGGGCATCGCGTTGTGCACCTGCAACAGCTCGAACCCCGCCGGAACCTGCTCCTCGACGCGGGCGCGTGCCGTCTGGGCGTCGTCCGCCTCGGCGGTCAGCTCGCGGGTCTCGGTGGTCTGCGTCACGCCGTGCACTCTCATCGCACGCAACGCTACCGGACTGCCCGTAGATCAGCCACGGGCCGTACATCAGCATCACGGGCCGTACCTCAGTATCCTGGGCGCGCTCTCAGCGGACGCTCAGTCCAGTCGACTGGGCTTGTGCGCATGGACATCGCCTACACCGCCATCGCGCACGCCTCCGGAGGCGGTCGCGACGGTCACGTCCGCAGCGAGGACGACCTGATCGACCTGGACACCCGGCCGCCGCGCGAGCTCGGCGGCTCGGGCGAGGGAACCAACCCGGAGCAGCTCTTCGCGGCCGGTTTCGCGGCGTGCTTCCTCAGCGCCATCCACGCGGTGGGTCGCGCCGGCAAGCTGGACACCTCCGACGCCGCCGTCTCGGCGAGTGTGGGGATCGGGGCCGACGGCGCGGGCGGCTACGGCCTGGCGGTCGAGCTGGACGTCTACATCCCACGCCTCGGCCGGGACACCGCGGAGGAGACGATGGAGAAGGCGCACCACGTCTGCCCGTACTCCAACGCGACGCGGGGCAACGTCCCGGTCAAGCTGACGCTGGTCGACTGACCGGCTGAGGGGCGGTCGCGGCCTCAGTTCGCCGCGACGCGCCCGACCTTCTCGGTCTTGTCCCAGCGCGCCTCCGCGCCGGCCAGCTCCTTGAGGTAGGAGTCGAACGTGATCGCGCAGAGCAGCGACCCGTATCCCGCGAGGTAGATCAGCAGCGGCGCCAGCCAGCGTCCGGCGCGCGTGCGCTCCGACCGCCGGGCGAGCCAGGCGACGACCATTGAGAACGGGATCCAGAGGTAGATCACGAGCGTCAGGATGAACAGCGCCTCGTCGCTCAGGGTGATCCCGAACAGGCCGGGCAGCCAGACCAGGGTGATCGGCGGGAACAGCGCCGTGATCATCACGAGCATGTTGACGATGCCGGGGAACAGCAGGATGTGCCCGAGCTCCCTGCGGCTCGTCTTCGCATCGGTGAGCGAGCCGAGGATGAGCACGAACAGATAGGCGAGCGCCGCCGAGATCCAGAGGACGCGGAACACGTTCGCGGCCAGCTCGTTCTGCAGGAAGAGCAGCCCGGCGAGCCCGATGGCCGAGGTCACCATGATCAGCGGCAGCAGCCACAGGCTGAACCAGACGACGCCGAACGTCCACGCGCCGAGGCGATGCACGCGCGAAGGCCGGAACCAGACCTTCGAGTAGCGCGCCGTGACCGACACGTTGCCGCGCGCCCAGCGCAGCCGCTGCTTCCAGAGCGCGTCGACCGCTCGCGGCTCCTCGGCGAGCACGTGCGCGTGCGGCTCGAACACGACCTTCTTGCCGTGGAGCTGCGTCTCGAAGGTGGTGATGGTGTCCTCGGCGAGCGTGGAAGTGTCCACCCGCCCGCCGATGGCGAGCAGGTTCTCCCGGGTGTGGAGCTGCGCGCCGCCGGCGAGGCAGGCCTGCGCGCCGAGCACGTTCTGGGCGCGCCGCGCCGCGGGCTGCGAGAGCACGTACTCCACGCTGACGAACTTGGTGAGGTAGTTGCGGTCGCGGCTGCCCTCGCGGATGTACGCGGAGACGGCGCCGACGTCGGGGTCCGCCAGGTGCCGGGTCATCCGCCGCAGCGAGTCGGGCAGGTAGATGACGTCGGCGTCCATGATGAGGAGCGCCTCCATCCAGTCCTCGGCGAGGATGTGCTCGATGCCGTGGTTGAGGGTGTGCGCTTTGCCCTGGCCGCCCTGCTCGCGCCGCAGCAGGAAGACGTTGCCCGGATACTGTTCGGCGCGGCTGCCCACGACGACGGGGGTGTCGTCGGTGCTGGCGTCGTCGACCACGTAGATGCGCAGGGCCTCCGTGGGATAGTCGAGCGCCATGAGCCGGTCGATGGAGGTCCCGATCACCGCGCCCTCGTTCCAGGCGGGTACGACGATGGCGACGCGCGGGAGGTAGGGCGCGGCCTTCGTGTAGTGGTTGATCCAGGCGTGGAACGGGATGACGACGAACGTCGCCGCTGCGGCGACCACCGGGATGAGCCCGGTCAGCGCCAGGATCAGGCACACGATGACGCCGACCCACTCCAGCACGCCCAGCACGTCCACGCGGCTCCCCTCCGTTCCCCACAGAGTACCGCGAGCGGGCCTCGGGACAGGAAGCGGCGGTGGGGTGGGATCACCGCGTAATGAGGTTTCCGATCAGCCGGATCATCGAGTCCTTCTCGTCGGGCCTGGACATCGCGATCTCGACGTCATCCATGCGGCCACTCTGCTCGCCCGCTCGACTCGCCGCAGGAAGAAGGGCGCCCTGTGGAAACAGGAACCGCCCTCCACACCTACTCGCGCCCGCGCCTCAGTTACGCGCCGGGCCGCCCAGGGTCCCGCCCGCCGCCAGCCGCATCAGGTCCGACCCCAGGTCGATCCCGAGCTCGTTGCCGCCGGCCGAGCCGAACTCGTGCTGGTAGCTGTTCCAGGACGTGTCCTTGATGCGGGCCTCGACGCCGGTCTCCATGAGGACGACCAGCTCGCGCGCCGCCCGGTCGATGCGCTTGCCGAGAGAGTTGTCCTGCCAGTCCTCGGTCGACGCGAACACCGAGGTCGGCGCCGTCATCGTCCGGAGGTAGGCGAACATCGAGCGCATCTGCTCGTCGACCACCAGGGCGTGCCGGGCGGTGCCGGCGGTCGCGCCGAGGATGACCGGCTTCGCGATCAGGAGGTCGTTGTCGAGCACCTGGAAGAACGAGCTGAACAGCCCGCTCGGGCCGGCCTTGTAGACCGGGGCGGTCGCGATGATCCCGTCGGCCGCCGCGAGGGCCTCGATCGCGGCCGTGAAACGCGGGCCGAGGTGACCGGACGCGAGCGCGCCGGACAGCTCGGGAAGCAGCTCCCGGAGGTCGAGGTTCTGCGTCTCGACCGTGTGGCCGTCGCGCTGGGCCGCGGCCTCCACGCGCAGGGCGAGGCGGTCGGCGAGCATCTTGGTGGACGAGGGGTCGCTGACGCCCGCGTTGACGACGACCACCCGGAACGGGCGCTGGTCGGTGCTGGTCATGATGTCCTTCTCTCGCAATAGAAGCCTGAACCGCCGGCGCTCAGAGCGCCGGGTACTCCGCCTGGAACTCGTCGGCCGAGTCCTGGTAGGGGGAGGCGCCGGTCACGTTGTCGCCGCGGTTGGCGTTCGGGCGCGGCTGGCGCGGCGCGGCGTCGCCGTACTTCGCCTTCACGAGCGACTCGTGGGTCGGGGCCTCGGGCGTCGAGGGGTCTTTGCGGGCCTCGGTCTCCTTGCGGAGCACCGGGATGACCTCCTCGCCGAGCAGGTCGAGCTGCTTGAGCACCGTCTTCAGCGGCAGGCCGGCGTGGTCCATCAGGAAGAGCTGGCGCTGGTAGTCGCCGGCCCACTCGCGGAAGGTCAGCGTCTTGTCGATGACCTCCTGCGGGCTCCCCACGGTCAGCGGGGTCGCCTCGGTGAACTCCTCCATCGTCGGACCGTTGCCGTAGACGGGAGCCTCGTTGAAGTAGGGGCGGAACTCCTTCTTGGCTTCCTGCGACGTCTTGCCGATGTACGCCTGGCCGCCGAGTCCGACGATCGCCTCCTTGGCGGTGCCGTGGCCGTAGTGCTCGAAGCGCTCGCGGTAGAACGCGATCAGGCGCTGGTAGTGCTCCTTGGGCCAGAAGATGTTGTTCGCGAAGAAGCCGTTGCCGTAGTACGCGGCCTGCTCGGCGATCTCCGGGGTCCGGATGCTGCCGTGCCAGACGAACGGCGGCACGTCGTCCAGCGGGCGCGGGGTGGAGGTGAAGCCCTGCAGCGGCGTGCGGAACTTGCCCTCCCAGTCCACGACATCCTCGTGCCACAGCCGGTGCAGGAGGTTGTAGTTCTCGAGCGCGAGCGGGAGGCTCTGGCGGATGTCCTGGCCGAACCACGGGTACACCGGGCCGGTGTTGCCGCGGCCGAGCATGAGGTCCATGCGGCCCTTCGAGAGGTGCTGCAGCATCGCGTACTCCTCGGCCAGCCGCACCGGATCGTTCGTGGTGATCAGCGTTGTGGAGGTCGTCACGATCAGCCGCTCGGTGAGGGCGGCGATGTGCGCGAGCAGGGTGGTGGGCGACGAGGAGAAGAACGGCGGGTTGTGGTGCTCGCCGATCGCGAAGACGTCCAGCCCGACCTCCTCCGCGTGCGTGGCGATCTTCACGATCGCGTCGATGCGCTCCGCCTCGCTCGGGGTCTCGCCGGAGACCGGGTCGCGGGTGATGTCGCTGACGGAGAAGATTCCGTACTGCATTGCTGGCTCCTCAGGTTCGTTCTCGCCGTATCTATGCAAACGCATATAACGACGCCGAGCTGGAAGTATTCCCGGCGGGTGAGACCAGCATGGCGCATCGGGCGGACGGCGAGCCAGGATCATCGACCGTGTGCGTATATCACACGTCAGGCTTTTCTCAGCGGGGTCGGGCAGGCTGGGTCTTATGGGGGAGCAGGAATCGAAACATCCACGTCGTCGCGGTGCGGCCGCAGCGGCCTTCGTCGGGCTCAGCGTGACGGCCGGGGTGCTGGTCAGTGCGATGGTGGCGCCGGTGGTCGCGGTCGCGGGAGTCGCGACCGAGACCGGCATCCATCTCTTCGAGACGATGCCGGAGGCGCTGACGGTCGACGCGCTCGCGCAGACGACCGACATCTATGCGAAGAACCGCGACGGCGAGCCGGTGCTGCTGGCGTCGGTCTACGAGCAGAACCGCAAGAACGTGGGCTGGGAGGACATCTCCCGTTTCGTCAAGGATGCTCTGACCGCCACGGAGGATCCGCGGTTCTACACGCACGGCGGCGTCGACATCCCGTCCGCCCTGCGCGCCGCGATCGGCAACGCGTCCTCCGGCGAGGTCGGTTCCGGCGCCTCCACCATCACGATGCAGTACGTCAAGAACATCCTGATCCAGCGGGCCGAGGCGATCCGCGACAAAGACGAGCGGGATGCCGCCTACGCCGAGGCCACCAAGACCAGCATGGACCGGAAGCTCCGCGAGATGCGCCTCGCCATCGGGCTCGAGAAGGCGCTCCCGAAAGACCAGATCATGCTCGGATACCTCAACATCGCGCACTTCGGCGGGTCCGTGTACGGCATCGAGGCCGCTGCCGAGTACTACTTCGGCGTGACCGCGGCCGACCTCACGCTCGCGCAGGCCGCCGCCCTCGTCGCGACGGTCAACGCGCCCAACGACTTCCGCATCGACGACCCGGACAACATCGGCGACAACAAGTTCCGCCGCGACAACGACGTCCTGGCCGCGATGCTGGAGGAGAAGAGGATCACGCAGGCTCAGCACGACGAGGCGGTGGCCACCCCGATCGAGCCGAACATCACGCCGCCGTCCACCGGATGCGTCACGGCGAACCCGCTCGGGGCCGGCTTCTTCTGCGGCTACGTGCAGCGGGTGATCGAGAACGAGAAGGTCCTCTCCGACCCGGCCGATTCGCGGTACAGCACGATGAAGAGCGGCGGCTACGACATCTACACGACTCTCGACCTCGACCTCCAGGCGTCCGCCGTCGCCGCGGTCGACGCGTATGTTCCGCGGAGCACGGACGTGCTCGACCTGGGCTCGTCGCTGGTCACTGTCGAGCCCGGCACCGGGCGCATCCTCGCGATGGCGCAGAACAAGGACTTCAACGCCGACCAGGACGAGGCGTCCCCGGAGAACACGGCCGTCAACTACAGCACCGACGAGGCCTACGGCGGGTCGAACGGCTTCCAGGCGGGCTCGACCTACAAGGTCTTCACGCTGGCCGAATGGCTGAAGGACGGGCGATCGCTGAACGATGCCGTCAACGGGGACTCTCGCACGCTCACTCTGTCCTCGTTCAAGGACAGTTGCCAGGGCTCGGGCTCCGGTTCGTACTCCCCGAAGAACGACAGCGGTCAGAAGCCGGGGAACATCTCGGTGCGGGCGGCGACGGCCGGCTCGGTGAACGGGGCCTACTTCTCGATGGCTCAGAAGCTCGACCAGTGCGAGATCCGCAAGACGGCGGAGGCCTTCGGTGTGAGGCGCGCCGACGGCAAGCCGCTGACCTCGTACGTCTCCGATGTCCTCGGCACGAACGAGGTCTCCCCGGTGCGGATGGCCGCCGCCTTCGCGGGCATCGCGAACGCGGGCGTCTACTGCTCGCCGATCGCGATCGACCGTATCGTCGGGCCGGACGGCGCCGAGGTCCCGGTGCCGGAATCCTCCTGCTCGGAGGCGGTGAGCCCGGAGGTCGCCGCAACGATGGCTTCGGCGTTGCAGAGCGTGACCCGCGATGGCACGGGACGGGCGTCCAACCCGAACGACGGCATCCCCGTGTTCGGCAAGACCGGCACGACCGACTCCGAGAAGGACACGTGGTTCGTGGGCTCCACCACCCGGCTGACCACCGCGGTGTGGGTCGGCAACGTGACCGGGGACGTGTCTCTGCGTCGGTCCACGGTCGGCGGCATCCAGGCCGATCAGCTCCGCCACCGGGTCTGGAAGCAGTACATGACGGCCGCGAACACGGTGCGCCCGGGGGAGGGCTTCCCCGAGGCCTCCGCGCGTCCCGCCCACGACTAGCCGCCACGTCCGATTTCCGCCGGTCGGCGTCGGGGGCTGGCAGTAGCCTCGACGAGTGAAGGTCGCTCTGCAGTTCGTCGCGATGGGTCTCGTCTGGGGCGCCAGCTTCCTGTTCATGAAAGTGGCGCTCGAGGGCGTCTCCTTCGGGCAGGTGGCGTGGGCGCGCCTCGTGTTCGGGGCGCTGACGCTCGGGATCATCGTGCTTGCCACGCGCAGCAGGCTCCCGAAGCAGCCGATCGTCTACCTGCACTTCGCGGTCGTGGCGGTCACCTACTGCGTCGTGCCGTTCCTGCTCTTCGCCTGGGCGGAGCAGTATGTGTCCTCCAGCCTTGCCAGTATCTATAACGCCGTCACGCCGATCACGACGGCGATCCTCGCGACGGCCGCGTTCCGCGTCGAGAAGCTCAACCGCGACCAGGTGCTCGGTGTGCTCGTCGGCGTCGTGGGAGTGGTCGTCGTGGTCGGGCCGTGGACGATCGCCGCGCTGTCCGGGAGCGTGTGGGGGCAGCTCGCGTGCCTGGGCGCCGTCACCTGCTACGGCTTCAGCTTCGGATACATCCGGCGGTTCATCAGCCACCGCGACATCCCGGCCACTTCGGTGGCGTTCCTCAACATCGGCCTCGCAGCGGTGATCATGCTGCTGCTGACGCCGGTCGTGGCGCTGTCGCCGATCTCGTTCAGCTGGCCCGTGCTGCTCAGCCTGCTGGCGCTGGGCGCGCTCGGGACGGGCGTGGTCTACATCTGGAACATGAACGTCCTGCGGGCGTGGGGACCGACCGCCACCTCAGGGGTCACCTACGTGACGCCGGTGGTCGGCGTCGCGCTCGGCATCCTCGTGCTCGGCGAGCACCTGAGCTGGAACGAGCCGGTCGGGGCGGCTGTCGTGCTGTGCGGCATCCTGCTGACGCAGCAGCGCGTCCGCCTCTTCACGCGACTAGCGCGGCCGAGATTTGTGCCGAATGTCGCCTCTAGCGCGGCCAAAGTCGACATTCGGCACGAACGTGATGGAGGCTAGGCGACCGTCGGGCCGAAGTGCTCCGGGAGCGTCGAGCGGTGCACGCCGCGCAGCTCCTCGATGCCGACCGTGAACAGGTCCTGCACCTCGAGCACCGGCTGGGCGCCGACCTCGGCGTCGGTGACACCGATGCGGAGGAGCGGCACGCCGCGGCCCTCGCAGAGCCCGCGGAACTTGACGTCGTCCTCGCGCGGCACCGAGACGATGACGCGGGCGGTGGACTCGCTGAACAGCGCCGTCGCGGCGTCCACGCCGTCCCGCTCCTGCAGCTCGCCGAGCCAGACACGCGCGCCGACGCCGAACCGCATGACGCTCTCGGCCAGCGCCTGGGCGAGGCCGCCGTCCGCGAGGTCGTGCGCCGACGAGACCAGGCCCTCGACGGAGGCCGCGTGCAGCGTCTCCGCCAGGGTGCGCTCGGCCGCGAGGTCGACCGCCGGCGGGCGTCCGCCGAGGTGGCCGTGCACCGTGCCGGCCCAGGCGGAGCCGTCGAGCTCCTCGCGGGTGACGCCGAGAAGGTAGATGTTCTCGCCCTCGTCCTGCCAGCCGGCCGGGACACGACGGGCGACATCATCGATCACGCCGAGCACGCCGACGACCGGGGTCGGGAAGATCGGGACGTCGCCGGTCTGGTTGTAGAACGACACGTTGCCGCCGGTGACCGGGATCTCGAGCTCCAGGCAGGCGTCGGAGAGCCCCTCCACCGCCTGCGAGAACTGCCACATCACCTCGGGGTTCTCCGGGCTGCCGAAGTTGAGGCAGTCGGTGACCGCGGCGGGCACGGCGCCCGAGGCGGCCACGTTGCGGTACGCCTCGGCGAGGGCGAGCTTCGCGCCCTGCTTGGGGTCGAGCTGGCAGTACCGGCCGTTGGCGTCGGTCGCGATGGCGAAGCCGAGGCCGCTCTCCTCGTCGACGCGGATCATGCCGGAGTCGTCGGGGAAGGAGAGCGCGGTGTTGCCGCCGACGAAGTAGTCGTACTGGTCGGTGATCCAGCTCTTGTCGGCCAGGTTGGCGCTGCCGAGGAGGGCCAGGACCTGCTCGCGCAGCTCATCGCCGGTGGTCGGGCGCGCCAGCACAGCGGCGGTGTCGGCCTGCAGGGCGTCGATCCAGGTCGGGTAGGCGACCGGGCGCTCGTACACCGGGCCGTCGACCGCGACGGTGCGCGGGTCGACGTTGACGATCTCCTCGCCCTTCCAGTTGATGACGAGCCGGCCGGTCTCGGTGACCTCGCCCAGCACGCTGGTCTCGACATCCCACTTCGCGGTCACGGCGAGGAAGGCGTCGAGCAGCTCGGGCTTCACGACAGCCATCATGCGCTCCTGGCTCTCGGACATCAGGATCTCCTCCGCCGTGAGCGTGGGGTCGCGCAGCAGCACCTTGTCGAGCTCGACGAACATCCCGCCGTCGCCGTTGGAGGCCAGCTCGCTCGTCGCGCAGGAGATGCCCGCTGCGCCGAGGTCCTGGATGCCCTCCACGAGCTTGTCGCGGAACAGCTCCAGGCAGCACTCGATGAGCACCTTCTCGGCGAACGGGTCACCGACCTGCACGGCCGGCCGCTTGGTCGGGCCGCCGGCGGAGAACGTGTCGGACGCCAGGATGCTCGCGCCGCCGATGCCGTCGCCGCCGGTGCGGGCGCCGAACAGCACGACCTTGTTGCCGGCGCCGGATGCGTTGGCGAGGTGGAGGTCCTCATGCCGCAGCACCCCCACCGACAGCGCGTTGACGAGCGGGTTGCCCTGGTACACGGAGTCGAAGTAGGTCTCGCCGCCGATGTTCGGGAGGCCCAGGCAATTGCCGTAGAACGAGATGCCGGAGACGACGCCGTGCACGACGCGCGCCGTGTCGGGGTCGTCGATGCGGCCGAAGCGGAGCTGGTCCATGACCGCCACCGGGCGGGCGCCCATCGAGATGATGTCGCGGACGATGCCGCCGACGCCGGTCGCCGCGCCCTGGAACGGCTCGATGTACGACGGGTGGTTGTGCGACTCCACCTTGAAGGTGACCGCCCAGCCCTCGCCGACGTCCACGACGCCCGCGTTCTCGCCCATGCCGACCATGAGGTTCTTCTTCATCGCCGGAGTGACCTTCTGCCCGAACTGGCGCAGGTAGATCTTGGACGACTTGTACGAGCAGTGCTCCGACCACATCACCGAGTACATGGCCAGCTCGCCCGAGGTGGGGCGGCGGCCGAGGATCTCGCGGATCTGCGCGTACTCGTCGGGCTTGAGGCCGAGCGCCGCGTACGGCTGCTCCTTCTCCGGAGTCGCGGCGGCGTTCGCGACGGTGTCGACGACATGCTGGACGGTGGTGTCGGTCACGCGGGCACTCCAGGCTGCTGGCGGTGGCGGGGGATGGGAGCCATTCTACCGGGGTGCGAGGGCGCGCCGTCCCGGGCGAATGAGAGGATGTGCAGAGGTGTCGTTGCACACCCTCTCTTGCAGGAAAGAAGGCCGACCATGCAGATCCCACGCCCGTCGCAGGAGACGATGGAGCTGTTCCGCTCGGTGGTGCCCGACGCCCCCGGCGTCGAGGTCAAGCCGATGTTCGCCAACCTGGGCGCATTCGTGAACGGCAACATGTTCGCCGGCCTGTTCGGCGAGAGCGTCGGGGTGCGCCTCCCGGACGACGCCGTGCGGGAGGAGCTGCAGGCGATCGACGGCACCGGTCCGTACGGGCCGGCCGAGCGTCCGATGGGCGGCTATGTCGCCCTCCCGGACGCCTGGCGCGCCGAGCCCGACCTGCTCCGTGAGTGGATCGGCGTCGCGCTGGAGCAGGTCGGCAGAATGCCGCCGAAGGAGAAGAAGCCGCGCACGCCCAAACCGTGAGCGAGCACCACACGACCGACCCCGAAACGCGGACAGGGGTCGCAACACGCCGCTTCGGCGGCTGCAAAACGGCGTGTTGCGACCCCTGTGTCTATGAAGGCCGTTCAGGGGGTCGGGACGGCCGCTCGCATGAGCTGGTCGACGTCGCGGGCGGCGCCCTGGTCGGCGGAGAGGGTCATCGCGGCGTACGCCCGCAGTGCCGCCGACACCGGGCGTTCCCGGTCGAGCGGCTTGAACCCGCGACCCGCGGCCAGCGCCTCCCGGCGGGCGTCGAGCTCGGCGTCGGGCACCTCCAGCCGGATGCTGCGCGCCGCGACGTCGATGGTGATCGTGTCGCCGTCCTCCACCAGCGCGATCGTGCCGCCGGCCGCCGCCTCGGGCGAGACGTGGCCGATCGACAGCCCTGACGTGCCGCCGGAGAACCGGCCGTCAGTGATCAGCGCGCACTTCGCACCCAGGCCGCGGCCCTTCAGGAACGAGGTCGGGTACAGCATCTCCTGCATCCCCGGCCCGCCGCGCGGGCCCTCGTAGCGCACCACGACGACGTCGCCGGCCTGCACGCGCTTGGTCAGGATGGCGTCCACGGCCTCCTCCTGCGACTCGACCACGACCGCCGGTCCGGAGAACATCAGGATGCTCGGGTCCACTCCCGCGGTCTTCACCACGGAGGCGTCCGGCGCCAGGTTGCCGCGCAGGATCGCCAGGCCGCCGTCCGCGGAGTGGGCGTGCGCGACATCCCGGATCACCCCGCCCGCAGCGTCGGTGTCCAGCGACTCCCAGCGTTCGGACTGGGACGACGCCTGCGCCGAGCGCACCCCGCCCGGTGCCGCATGGAACAGCTCCAGCGCCTCGTCCGTCGCCGAGCCGCCGCGGATGTCCCAGTCCGCCAGCCACGCCTCCAGCGACGGAGCGTGGATGCTGTGCACCCCGCGGTCGAGAAGCCCGGCGCGGTCGAGCTCGCCGAGCAGCGCGGGCACGCCGCCCGCCCGGTGCACGTCCTCCACGAGTGCCGCGCCGTTGGGCGCGACCTTGCTGAGGCACGGGACGCGGCGGGAGAGCCGGTCGATGTCGTCCAGGTCGTAGTCGATGCCGCCCTCGCGCGCGGCCGCGAGCAGGTGCAGGATCGTGTTGGTAGAGCCGCCCATCGCGATATCGAGCGCCATCGCGTTGCCGAAGGCCTCCCGGGTCGCGATCGATCGCGGGAGGACCGACGCGTCCTCGCCGTCGTAGTAGCGGTGCGCGAGTTCGACCGCGGTCGCGCCGGCCTTCTCGTAGAGCGCGCGGCGCGCGGTGTGGGTGGCGAGGGTGGAGCCGTTGCCCGGGAGGCCGAGGCCGAGCGCCTCGACCAGGAAGTTCATCGAGTTCGCGGTGAACATCCCCGAGCACGAGCCGCAGGTCGGGCAGGCGGCCTCCTCGACGCGCAGCAGGTCCTCGTCGGAGACGGCGTCGTTCGCCGAGTCGGCCATCGCAGAGACGAGGTCGAGCTTGCGGACCGTGCCGTCCACGAGCACCGTGCGGCCGCCCTCCATCGGGCCGCCCGAGACGAACACGGTCGGGATGTTCAGGCGGAGCGCGGCCAGCAGCATGCCGGGCGTGATCTTGTCGCAGTTGGAGACGCAGACCAGCGCGTCGGCGCAGTGGGCGTTCACCATGTACTCGACGGAGTCGGCGATCAGCTCGCGCGACGGAAGCGAGTACAGCATCCCGCCGTGGCCCATGGCGATCCCGTCGTCCACCGCGATCGTGTTGAACTCGCGCGGGATGCCGCCGGCGGCCTGGACCGCCTGCGACACGATGCGGCCGACCGGCTGCAGGTGGGTGTGGCCGGGGACGAACTCGGTGAAGCTGTTCGCGACGGCGACGATCGGCTTGCCGAAGTCCTCGCGGGCGACGCCGGCGGCGCGCAGCAGCGCGCGGGCGCCGGCCATGTTGCGGCCGTGGGTGACAGTGCGGGAGCGGAGGGCTGGCATGCTTCCATGCTGCGGGCACGGGTGAACACGCGGAAGTCGGCAACACTACTAGTACTGACAGCACTAGTATCGACCGCGTGACCGAACAGGACGACCGCCGCGGCGAGCTCGGCCGCTTCCTGCGCAGCCGGCGCGAGCAGGCGCCCCGCGCCGACTATGGCCTCCCGCCCGTCGGCCGCTCGCGCGACGTCGCGCTGCGGCGCGAGGAGGTCGCCTACCTTTCCGGCGTCAGCGTCACCTGGTACACCTGGCTCGAGCAGGGGCGCCGGATCAACCCGTCCCGCGCGGTGCTCGACGCCGTCGCCCGCACCCTGCGGCTCTCGCCGCCCGAGCACGAGTACCTGCTCTCGCTCGCCGGCTTCGGCCTCCCCTCCCTCGTGCCGACCCGGCCGGTGGAGGACGCTCCTGCGCACGTGCAGCGACTTCTCGACGCGCTCGGCGCCAACCCGGCATTCGCGCTCGCGCCCGACTGGGGGATCGCCGGCTGGAACGCGGCGTACGCCGACCTGTATCCGAACGTCGCGCGCGCGGCGCGCGAGGACCGCAACCTGCTCTGGCTGGTCTTCACCGACCCGGCGGTGCGGGAGCTGCTGCCCGACTGGGAGGAGACGAGCGCGCGCTTCCTGGCCGAGTTCCGGGCCGAGACGGGCACGCGGGCCGGCGACCCGGCGGTGCGAGCGCTGGTGGAGCGGCTGCGGGAGGCCAGCCCCGCGTTCCGCGCGGCGTGGGAGCGCTACGACATCCGCGGCTTCGCGTCACGCGAGCGCCGCTTCCGGCACCCGGGTCAGGGCGAGGTCACCCTGGAGCACCACCAGCTCACCCCGTCCGACCACCCCGACCTGCGCGTGGTCGTCTACACGCGCCTCCCGTAGTCCGCCATCGCTTCCTCACTTTCTCCCGCCTTCACTCGGCGTGTTGCGGGAGAAAGTGCGGAAGCGATGGCTGCTGGGCGGGTTAGGCCTCGACGAGGGTGGAGCGGATAACGCTGGTGAAGAAGGTGAGGCCGTCGATGCCGGAGCGCATGGCGGCGGCGGTGTCGGGGCCGAAGCCGGGCTCGACCGCGTGCTCGGGGTGCGGCATCAGGCCGACCACGTTGCCGCGCTCGTTGCGCACGCCCGCGATGTCGTCCAGCGAGCCGTTCGGGTTCACGCCGGTGTAGCGGAAGACGACGAGGCCTTCGCCCTCCAGCCGCTTCAGCTCCTCGGCCGACGCGATGAAGCCGCCCTCGCCGTTCTTGAGCGGGATGACGATCTCCTGGCCCTGCTCGAAGCCGCTGGTCCACGGGGTGTCCGCGTTCTCGACGATGAGGTGCTGGTCGCGGCGGATGAAGTTGCCGTGGTCGTTCCGGATGAGGCCGCCGGCGACGAGGTGCGCCTCGGCGAGCATCTGGAAGCCGTTGCAGATGCCGAGCACCGGCAGTCCCTTGCCTGCCGCGTCCACGACCTCGGTCATGATCGGCGAGAGGGAGGCGATGGCGCCGCAGCGCAGGTAGTCGCCGTAGCTGAACCCGCCGGGCAGCACGAGCGCGTCGACACCCTGGAGGTCGTGGTCGCCGTGCCAGAGCGCGACCGGCTCGGCGCCGGCGATGCGGACGGCGCGCAGCGCGTCCCGGTCGTCGAGCGAGCCCGGGAAGGTGATGACGCCGATGCGCATCAGGCGTCCACGCCCGGGTAGTGGATGCCCACCACGTCCTCGATCACCGAGTTGGAGAGGATCTCGTTGGCGATCTCCGTCACCGCGGCGCGAGTCGCGTCGTCGATCGGACCGTCGACGGTCAGCTCGAACCGCTTGCCGACGCGGACTCCCGAGAACTGGCCCTTGCCGATCCGCGCGAGGGCGCCGGCGACGGCCTTGCCCTGCGGGTCGAGCAGCTCAGCCTTAGGCATGACTTCCACAACGATCGTCGACAAAGGGTGATCTCCGCTCCACTCGCGCATCCGGGCCACAGCGATTCTACCGTGGGGCGGAGGGCCCTCGGTCCGCCCGGGCGGTCTGGGCCGCGAAGGCGAGCGCGCGGCCGGCGAGCCCGGCGTGCAGGCGCGCGAACAGGGCGGCGGAAGCGGCGCCCGGCCAGTCGGCGGGGAGGGCGGCGGCGGGGAGGCCGGGGTCGCGGTAGGGGATGACGCGCCACTCGTCCAGGAGGCGGATCCACAGGGCGAAGGCGTCACGGTCGTCAACCGGGGCCGGCGTGTTCTGAAAGCGGGCGAGGAAGCTCTCGTGGAGTGAGCGGAGGGCGGGGAGGTCGTACCAGCGGGCGACGGCGGAGGCGAGGTCGGGGGTGGACGGGTCGGCGGCGAGCTTCGCGCCGCTGAACAGGTCGGCGCCGAACGCCCGCCCGACCTCCGCGAGTTCGCCCTCCAGGCTGTCGGGGCCGATCCAGAGCCCGTCGGCCACCGTTCCGCAGCCGAGCGCTGCGAGCGCCCGCCTCAGCCGGTTCCGCTGCGAGCGCTGATGCTCGGGGAACGAGAACGACACCAGGCACCAGGAGGCCGGCGCGGCGCGCTCGCCGAAGATACGGGCGTCCCCGCGCTCCAGCATCGGTACCGCGGCCGGGTGGAGCGCGTAGCCGGCGACCCCGTCGCGCGGCTCGCGGACCAGGACGCCTCGCGTGCACAGCCGCGCGAGGCTGGAGCGCGCGGTGGTCGCGGGGACGCCGAGCGCGGCCATCAGCTCCGCGGCGCCGGCGGCGCTCATCCAGCCGCCGAGCGGGCGCAGCGTGCTGCCGACGACCGTGCGGAGCATGGCGGTGGCCGAACCGCTGCGGGCTTCGAGGTCCTCGCGGGCGGCTGCCTCCCGTGCCGACCCGTCCACCGGCGCGCTCATTCCGCGATCAGCTGCCCCAGCACATCCCGCACCGCCGCCAGCCCGACCGCGACCTCCTCGAAGCTCGTGCTGAGCGGCGAGAGCCCGATCCGGAGGCCGTCCGGGTCGCGGTAGTCGGGGATGACGTCGCGCTCCCAGAGCCGGGCCGTGACCTCCCGCATCGCCGGGTGGTCGAGGGTGACGTGCCCGCCGCGCTGCGATGGGTCGCGCGGGCTGGCGAGCGTGACGCCGAGCGGGGTCAGCCAGGTGTCGGCGAGCCGGACGGCGAACGTCGTGAGAGCGACCGACTTCGCGCGCACCGCGTCGATCCCGCACTCCGCGATCATCGCGATGGTGTCCTGGAGGGCGAGCATCCCCACGATCGGCGGCGTCCCGGAGATGAAGCGCCGGACGCCGTCCGCCGGCTGGTACTCCGGCCCCATCAGGAACACGTCGCGCACGCCCATCCAGCCCTGGATCGGCTGTTCGAGCCGGCGTTGGAGGCGGCTGTTCACGTAGCCGAACGCGGGCGAGCCGGGGCCGCCGTTCAGGTACTTGTAGGTGCAGCCGACGGCCAGGTCGGCGTCCCACGCGTCGAGCTCGACGGGCACCGAGCCGGCGGAGTGGCAGAGGTCCCACAGCACGAGGGCTCCCACGTCGTGGACGATGCGCGTGATCGCGCGCGCGTCGGCGAGGAACCCGGAGCGGTACGCGACGTGGCTGAGCACGACGAGCGCCGTGCGCGGCCCGACCGCCGCCGCGACCTGCTCGGGCGTCACGCCGGACTCGGTGTCCGCCTCGATCCAGACCAGCGAGAGCCCGCGTTCGCGCGCAATGCCGTCGAGCACGTAGCGGTCCGTCGGGAAGTTGTCGGTGTCGAGCACGATCTCGCTGCGTTCGGGCAGCGAGTCGACGGCGGCGCGCGCCAGCTTGTAGAGGAGCACGGTCGTGGAGTCGCCGATGAAGGCCTGCCCGGCCGCAGCGCCGAGCGCGGTCTCGCCGAGCGTGTCGCCGATGCGGAACGGCAGCTCCATCCACTCCTCGTCCCAGCCGCGGATCAGGCGGCCGCCCCAGCTCTCCACGAGGAACCGCTGGATGCGTTCGATGCCGGCGAGCGTGGGGCGCCCGAGGGAGTTGCCGTCGAAGTACGCGACGACCGGGGTCGCGGTGCCGAGGTCGGCGGGCGCGGTCGCGGTGACGCCCACGAACCGGTCGCGGTAGTGGGCGAGCGGGTCGGCGGCGTCGAGGGCGCGCGCGGCGTCGAGGGGGTCGCCGGCGAGCGTGTCGGCAGCGGCTTCGGCGGCCTCGTCGTCGAGCGGGTCGTAGGCGAACAGGTCGTCGGGGATGTCGGTCATGGGGTGTCCTGTCCAAGCGGTCGGGAGGGGAGGGTGAGGAGGTCGGGGACGCGTACGCCGCGGGCGGTGGCGAGCCAGGCGGGCAGGTCGCGGTGGTCGGCCGGAGGCGGGGTGGGGATCCAGGCGACGCGCGGGCCGAGGGACGCAGTCGGTTCGCCTGCGATCGTGCGCACGAGTGCCGCGCCGGTCAGCCCGGCCTCCTGCAGCGCGGCGAGCTCGCGCGCGTCGACGCCGACGGGGAGGTCGCCGTTGCCGAGGTCGGTGCCGTACAGCACACTTCCGCCGGCGCCGGCGAACCGGCGCAGGTTGTCGACGGCGACCCGGTAGTGCTCGGTCGGGATGCCCCAGCCGTGGATGTCCAGGGTGCTGATCCACGTCATCCCGCGGCGGACGGACTCCGCGACGAGCGCGTCGTCGAGCCGTTCGGTGAACGGGGTGTGCGCGAGCTGATCGACACCGGCAGCCACCGCGCGGGCGGTCTGGCCGGGGCCCTGCACGTGCGCGACGACGGGGCGGCCGGTGGCGTGGGATTCCGCCACAATCGCGGCCAGGGTCGAGTTGTCCACGGTTTCGCCCGCATCGGTGTTGAGCGCGACCTTGATCCGTGAGGCTCCCAGCATGACCTGTTTCCGCACCGCATCCCTGGCCTCCCGCGGGCCGCCGACCTCCAGCGCTGCGCCCTCTGGCGCCCAGCCGGACGCCACCGGGTAGCCGCCCGGGGCGGTGATCAATGCGCCCGCGATCGCGACCGCCGGAAGACCCGGGTGGTCGGCCAGCCAGGAGGTCGCGACGCTCGGGATCCAGCCGAGGTCGACCGCGTGCGTGATGCCGCCGGCGAAGAGCGTGCGGGGGTCGGTGAGGCCGAGGTGCGTGTGATGGTCGGTCAGCGACGGGAAGAGCGTTCCGCCCAGTGACAGCGGTGGCGTGGGGTCGTCAGGGGACGACGCGGCTGCGGGAGCGGCGACGGGCACGAGGCGCTCGCCGTCGATCCGGAAGGTCGCCGGGCCGTCGAACCCCCAACCGCTCCAGGCGGCGTCCACCTGGATGGTCGGGGCCTGTGATCGGGCATCGCTCACTCCGGCGCTCCGATCTCCGTCCGCACCGCGAACAACTCCGGGAAGAAGGTGAGGTCGAGCGCTTTCTGCAGGAAGCTGACGCCGGTGGAGCCTCCGGTGCCGGTCTTCATGCCGATGGTGCGCTGCACGGTCTTCAGGTGGCGGAAGCGCCAGAGCTGGAAGTTGTCCTCCAGGTCCACGAACTCCTCGCACGCCTCGTACTCGCTCCAATGCTCCGACGCGTGCTCGTAGATGTCGCGGAACACCGGGACGAGCTCGGGGGTGAAGACGTGGGCCTCGGTGACGTCGCGGTCGAGCAGCGACGCGGGCACCGCGTGCCCCGCGCGCGCCAGGTAGCGCAGGAACTCGTCGTAGACGCTCGGCGCCTCCAGCAGCTCGGTGAGCAGCGCGAGCGCGCCCGGGTCCTCGCGGAATACCGACAGCATCCGGCGGTTCTTGTTGCCGAGCACGAACTCCACGGCGCGGTACTGGTACGACTGGAACCCCGACGAGTTGCCGAGGAAACCGCGGAACTGCGCGTACTCGGTCGGCGTGAGCGTCGCCAGCACCGACCACTGCTCCGTCAGCGTCTTCTGGACGTGCTTGACGCGCGCGATGCGCTTGAGGGCCGGTTGCAGCTCGTCCGCGCGCAGCAGGTCGCGCGCGGACTCCAGCTCGTGCAGCACGAGCTTCAGCCAGAGCTCCGTGGTCTGGTGCTGGATGATGAACAGCAGTTCGTCGTGGTGCTCCGGCACGCTGACCGGCTTCTGCGCGCTGAGCAGCGTGCCGAGGTCGAGGTACGACCCGTACGACATGCGTTCGCGGAAGTCCGTGACGATGTCCGGATCGAACTCGCGCGTGTTCTGGTTCGACGTCATGTTGCAATTCTGCGCCGGTCGTCAGGGAAGTGCAACAGCCCATCGGCGCTCGACGCCCGGCACGCGGACGTTCGCTGCCGTTCACCGCCCGGTTACCGGGAGTTGCCGCCTCCGTCGTCGCCGGCTTCTACCGTCGTGCCGGGACTTCCTGCGGACGGGAGACGGGAATGGGCAGGCACTACGACCTCGCGATCGTCGGCGGAGGCATCGTCGGGCTCGGGCATGCGGTTGCGGCGCTCCGGCGCGGGCTGACCGTGGCGGTGGTGGATCGCGCCACCGGGGTGGACGGGGCCTCGGTCCGCGGCTTCGGCCACCTCTGCATCACCGGCCAGGAGGGCGAGGCGAGGGCGTACGCGGAACTCGGCCGCGAGCTCTGGCTCACGCTGGCCGTGGAGGCGGGATTCTGGCTCAGCGAGGCCGGCACCGTCGTCGTCGCTCAGGCGCCGGACGAGCAGGCCGTGCTCGAAGAGTTCCGCGAGACGCGCGGAGGTCACAGCGTTCGGATGCTCACCCCCGCCGACGTGCGCGAGCGTGTGCCCGTCGCCGACGGCATCGCCGTCGGGGGCGCCTTCTTCCCCAGCGACCTGCAAGTCGACCCGCGGGAGACCGCGCCGGCGATCGCGCGCTGGCTCGACGCGCACGGGGTCGACTTCTTCTGGCACACCACCGTGACCGGCGTCGAGACCGGCCGGGTGCACACGTCGCGAGGGCGCGTCTCCGCCGACGCTGTCGTGGTCGCCGTCGACCACGAGGTCGACCGGCTGTTCCCGGGCATCGCGGAGGCCCACGGCATCCAGCGCTCCGGGCTCGACATGCTGCTCGTGGAGGGCGACTTCGAACGACCGCTGACGGCGCCCGTGCTGACCGCGCGATCCCTGGTGCGGGCCCCCGGGCTCGGGCGCGTCCCCGGCATCGACGTGCTCCGGGACCGCCTCGCCGCCGAGCGTCCCGACCTGGCCGCGTTCGACATCGACCAGGTGTTCGCCCAGCGGCCGGACGGCTCCGTCCTGCTCGGCGCGGCCAGGCGGAGCGGCGACGACGTGCCGCCGTTCCAGTCGGAGACCGCGTTCGAGCTGCTGCTGGACGGCGCGCGGGCGCTGTTCGGCCTCGGTCGCGTGCGCGTGCTCGAACGCTGGCAAGGAGTCCACGCGTCGGCCACCGACGACTTCCTCGTGTCCTCACCCGCGCCGTCCGTCCGCGTCGTCTCGGTGACCTCCGGCATCGGGATGACCACCGGGCTCGGCCTCGCCGACCGCGTGGTGGACGAGCTGTTCGCCACCGCGCCGGGAGTGCTGACCGCCGCCGGGGCTGCGCGCACACGGTGATCGCACCGGACCGCACCGCGCCCCGCATCCCCGCCGACCACCCAAGCCCCGCACAGAAAGGCACCGGCCATGTCTCCTGAAGGCCTCATCACGAGCGAGTTCGACGACGCCGCCATCATCGACACCGAGGTCGACGCCGCCGCGGTCGTCGCTGTCGACGCCGACGACCCGGACGCTCTCGCGGACCTCGAGCTCGTCGTGCTCGACCTCGCAGGCACCACCGTCGTGGACGACGGCCTCGTCGAGCGTGCCTTCCTGCGTGCCCTCGACGCGGTCGGCCTCGCCGTCACCGACGACGAGCAGAGCCGCGCGCGGGCGTTCGCGCACGCCACGACGGGACAGCCGAAGCTCGCCGTCTTCTCTGCGCTCACGGACGACGAGGACCAGGCGGAGCACGCCAACGCCGTCTTCGAGTCCGCCTACGCCGAGCTCGTCGCCGACCAGGGCCTCCGCCCGGTCCCCGGCGCCGAGGACCTCATCCGGCGCCTCCAGTCGCTCGGTGTCGCCGTGGTGCTCACCACCGGCTTCTCCCGCGCGACGCACGACACGGTGCTCGACGCCCTCGGCTGGCGCGACCTCGCCGACCTCACGCTGAGCCCGTCTGAGGCCGGCCGTGGACGGCCCTACCCCGACCTGCCGCTCACGGCGCTGCTCCGCACCGGAGCGTCGAGCGTCGAGGGGATGGTCGTGGTGGGCGACACCGCGAGCGACATCGCGTCCGGTCTCGCCGCCGGCGCAGGCCTCGTCGTCGGCGTGCTGACCGGCGCCCACGACGAGGACACCCTCATCGACGCGGGCGCGGACGCGGTCATCGCCGGCATCGCCGACCTGGCGGAGCTGCTCGGCCTGGATGAGCTGGAGCGCGCCGACGAGCTGGAGCGCGCCGACGAGCTGGAGCGCGAGTTCGGCGACCCGGACGAGCAGGACTTCGGCCAGCCGGAGGGGCTGACCCGGCAGTGACCATCAAAGCAGTGACCCCGCGCGTCGTCGAGCCGCCGGCGAGCCTGGGGATGGGGGTGAGCGTGTTCCCGTCGGCGACCGCGATGGTGTGGCAGGGTGTCGGGCACCGGCAGGAGGCCGTGGCCGTCCCCGGAGTGCGGCTGGCGCCGGGCGACGCCCTCGTGGAGGTCGAGCTGGCGACGGTGTGCGGTTCGGACATCCACACGGCGCTGGGCCACCGCCTCGCGCCGACACCGCTCGTGCTCGGCCACGAGCAGGTCGGCCGCGTCGTCGCGCTCGGCCGCGGCGGCGCGAAGACGACCGACGGGCGTCGCGTGGCGCTCGGCGAACGTGTCGTGTGGTCAGTCGCCGTGCCGTGCGGCCGCTGCGCGCGCTGCCGCCGGGGCCTGCCGCAGCGCTGCGTCCACCTCCAGAAGTACGGCCACGCGCGGATGCGGCGCGGCTGGGAGCTCTCGGGCGGATTCGCGACCCACACGCACCTCCTCGACGGCACGCCGATCGTGACGGTGCCGGACGAGCTTCCCGCAGCCGTGCTCGCGCCCGCATCCTGCACGACGGCGACCGTCGCCGCGGCACTCGAGGCCGCCGGCGCGATCGTCCCCCTCGACGGCGCGCTCGTCCTGATCACCGGCGCCGGGATGCTCGGCCTGACCGCGTCGGCGATGGCGACGGAGGCCGGGGCGAAGGTCGTCGTCAGCGATCCCGTCCCCGAGCGCCGGGAGGCCGCCCGGCTGTTCGGCGCCGCGGCCGTCGCCGACCCGCGCGCCGCGCCGGACTCCCGCGCGGGCCTGGCGGCGGCCCTGGCGAAGGCCGGCGGCCGGGCGTCGGCGCCCACGATCGCCCTGGAGTTCTCCGGCAACCCGTCGGCCGTGCGGTCGCTGCTGCCCGTGGTCGACGTCGGCGGCGTCCTGGTCCTCGCGGGCTCGCTGTCGGACGGCCCGGAGTTGCCGCTCGTGCCGGAGCAGCTCGTCCGGCGCCTGCTCACCGTCCGCGGAGTCCACAACTACGCGCCGCGCCACCTGGAGCAGGCGGTGCGCTTCCTCGCGGAGGCCGGCACGAAGTATCCGTTCGCCGAGCAGGTCGGCGCGGTGTTCCCGCTCGCGGAGGTGGACGCGGCGCTGACGGTGACCGGGTTCGCCCGGGTCGCCGTCCGGCCGCGCTGACCGGCGATCGTGGCATCGTAGGGGGATGGCCGCCGACCCCTTCGCCCGCTTCTTCGAACTGCTGCGCGCGCTTCCCGAGCCGGTGGATGCCGAGGCCCTGTACGGCGACGATCCGGAGGGCCGGCGGCGAGAGCGCAATCTGCGGCGGTATTTCGCGATGCCGCACGCGCCCGTACTGCTGCTGGGCGAGGCGCCCGGCTGGCGGGGGATGACGGTGACCGGCGTCCCGTTCGTGTCGGCGCGCGAGGCCGAGGCGGGGGTCGTGCCCGGGCTGGAGCTGCCCGCGCATCCGCAGGCGCCGTGGGAGGCCTCCAGCCGGGTGGTCTGGGCGACGCTGAAGGACTGGCGCGGGCCGGTTCCGCTGTCGTGGCCGGTCTATCCGCTGCACCCGTTCGTCGCGGGCACGCCGCACAGCAACCGCACGCCGCGGCCCGCCGAGGTGCGCGCCGGAGCGCCGGTCGCGCTGGAGCTGATCCGGGCGCTGGAGATCGAGACCGTCGTCGCCGTCGGACGCAAGGCGCAAGGTGCGATCGCGACGGCCGGACTGGAGGCCCCGGCGATCCGGCATCCCGCGCAGGGCGGCGCCGCGCTGTTCGCCGAGCAGCTCATCGAACTGAACCACGCGCTGGGACGCTGAGCGCCGCGCGACCGCGACTGCGGGCGCTCAGCGCGCGGGGCGCTTGGGCTGCTGCGTCGTCACATCGTCGATGGTGTCGATCGCATCGCGGAGCCGGTCGAGGAATCCGACGACTGTCCGAGCCTGGTCGTCATCCAGCGTCGCGGCGATCTCGACCAGTTCCTCCCGGACATCGCCGAGGATCGCCCGATGGAGCTCGTCGGTCGGGACCGCGGGCACGATGATGAGCGCGCGGCGGTCGAACGGGCTGGGCTCACGGCGGATGTGGCCGCCCTTCTCGAGCCGGTCGAGTAGCACGGTGACGGAGGAGCTCTGGATGCCGAGGTAGTCGCCGAGCTCCTTCGGGCCCACTGCGATCCCGCGCTCGCGCGCCCGCAGGAGGTAGCGCAGCGCGGAGATGTCGTTGACCGTCAGGTTCATGCTCTTCTCGGAACGGCGCTGCATCTCCGATTCGGCGACCAGGTAGCCCCGGAGGCCCTCCAGCACGTCGAGCGCGCGTCGTCGTTCCGCGTCCGTCCTGCCGGACGCGGATGGCGTCGAACCCGAACCCTTCTCGGTGGTCATGGCTTCGATGATAGGCCGGGTCGCTCCGCCGCGTCAGACGACGGCGGGTTCGGCCGGTTGCGGCGTCACGACGAGCCCGCTCGCCCGGGACGCCAGGTCGGCGAGCGTGTTCAGCCACTGGTCGTCGAGACGTTCGGAGACGGCGGACGCGAACTCGTAGCGAAGGGGAATGGCGTTGTCGATCCAGAGGGCATGCCGGCCGATCCCCTCGGCCTCCTCCGGTGACCAGGTCAGCAGGAACGGCTCGCGCCGGCGGAGCTTCATGGTGATGACGGCCTGCAGGTGCGCGAGCGTCCGGTCGTCGAACGCGAACGATTGGCCGCCGTAGATCAGTGCGCCCATGCTGGTGTCCTTTCACTGGGGCGAGTGGACCTGCGATGAGTATAGCGATAGCTAGGATAACTAGCTATCCATTTTGTGGAACAGTTCTTTTCCCGGTGGGGCGGGGGAATCGGTCGCCACGGACACGATTTAGCTAGACCAGCTAGTTACATCCGGCTATTGTCGTCCGCCCGCTAAGAAGCGGATCGTGACAACGACGTCCCTCGCAGCGCTTGACCAAGGAATCCTCCGGGCGTACTATTCCACAAGGAATAATCCTTTCCGATCATCGCCTCGACAGAACCTCCGAGACCCCATGCCGCACGCCCCGTCCCTCACCCCGCTCGCCGTCGCAGCGCTCGCGCTGCTCGCCGAGGGTCCGACGCACCCGTACGAGATGTATCAGACGCTCGTGCTGCGCTCGGAGGACCGGCTCGTCAAGGTGCGCCCGGGCTCGCTTTACCACACGGTCGACCGCCTCGCCCGGCAGGGGCTCGTGCGCGCGACCGGCACCGAGCGCGAGGGCAACCGCCCGGAGCGCACCACCTACGAGATCACGGAGGAGGGCACGAAGGCGCTCGGCGAACGCGTCGCGGACATCATCGCGACCCCGGTCAACGAGTTCCCCGAGTTCCCGCTCGGCCTCGGCGAGGCGCACAACCTCCCGCTCGAGACCGTGATCGACCTCCTCCGCAACCGCGTCGGCCTCATGCGCGCCGACATCGCCCTGCTCGACGACGGCATCCACCGTGTCCGGTCGAAGGGGCTGCCCGAGAAGTACTGGCTCGACGTGCGGTACCTGCGCACGACGGCGGAGGCCGAAGCCGCCGCCCTCGAAGCCCTCATCGACGACCTCGCCTCGGGAGTCATCTCCTGGGACGAGGAGAAGCAGCACTGAGAGAAAGAATCACATGGAACGCGAACTGAAGCCCTGGCCCGCCCTCTGGGCGCTCGTCATCGGGTTCTTCATGATCCTGATCGACACGACCATCGTGTCGGTCGCCAACCCGTCGATCATGAAGGGCCTCAACCTCGGTACGGACTACAACGCGGTCATCTGGGTCACCAGCGCCTACCTGCTCGCGTACGCCGTTCCGCTGCTGATCACCGGTCGCCTCGGCGACCGCTTCGGCCCGAAGAACATGTACCTGATCGGCCTGGTGATCTTCACGCTCGCCTCGGCCTGGTGCGGGTTCTCCGGCGTCATGGCGGGAGGCGGCATCGCGATGCTGATCACCGCCCGCGTCGTCCAGGGCCTCGGCGCCTCCCTGATGACCCCGCAGACGATGGCCGTCATCACGCGCATCTTCCCGCCGGACCGCCGTGGCGCGGCCATGGGACTCTGGGGCGCCGTCGCCGGCGTCGCCACGCTGATCGGCCCGCTGCTCGGCGGCGTGCTGGTCGACTGGCTCGGCTGGGAGTGGATCTTCTTCATCAACGTCCCGGTCGGCGTCGTGGCCTTCATCCTCGCGATGCGGCTCGTCCCGAAGCTCCCGACTCACACGCACGCGTTCGACATCCTCGGCGTCGTGCTCTCGGCGGTGGGCATGTTCCTCCTGGTGTTCGGCATCCAGGAAGGCGGCACCTACAACTGGGGCGTCATCGGCGACGGGCCGTTCTCGGTCTGGGGTCTCATCATCGCCGGCATCGTCGTCCTGGCCGCGTTCGTGGTCTGGCAGGCGCTGAACAAGAAGGAGCCGCTGCTGCCGCTCCCGCTGTTCCGCGACCGCAACTTCTCGCTCTCGAACGGCGCCATCACGACCGTGGGCTTCGCAGTCACCTGCATGGCCCTGCCGCTGGTGTTCTACTTCCAGACGGTGCGCGGCCTCACCCCGACGCAGTCCGCGCTGATGCTCGCCCCCACCGCCGTGTTCTCCGGCGTGCTCGCACCGATCATGGGCCGGCTGATCGACAAGATCAACCCGAAGTTCATCGCGACGCCCGCGCTGGTGCTGTTCTCGCTGTCGCTGTTCCTCTACTCGCGGATGCTGACCCCGGACGTGAGCATCTGGTGGCTGCTCATCCCGAGCGCGCTGATGGGCATCGCGATGTCGGGCGTCTGGGGGCCGATCTCGGCCGTCACCACCCGCAACCTCCCGATGAACCAGGCGGGGGCCGGCTCCGGCGTGTTCAACACGACACGCCAGATCGGCGCCGTGCTCGGAAGCGCATCGATCTCCGCGCTCATCACCGGCCGCCTCGCAGCCGACCTGCCGAAGGCTCCGAGCGGTGCGGCCCCGACCGCGACCACCGGAACCGAGTTGCCGAGCTTCCTGCACGCCGGGTTCACCCAGGCGATGTCGGAGGCTCTGCTCCTTCCCGCGGCGGTGGCCTTCCTGGGTGCGCTCGTCGTGGTGTGGTGGGCGAAGCCGAAGCCGCCCGCGTGGGGACCGCGCGCCGCTGGGGCGGGTCGTCCCGCCGAGACCGAGCGGCCGGCCGGCGCGGGTGAGCCCGTCGCGGTGGGTGCGGTGGCCGATGGCGGTGCGGCGGCGGCGGCGGCCGACGACGCCTCTGGTGCCGGCGTCCCCGGCGCACCTGCGGGCGAAGCGCTGGACGTGGCCTCGACCACGCCGGAGCACGGCGCGCACGCGGCCGCCGGCCCGGTCGATGCGGTGCAGCACGGCGCGCACGCCGCCGACCCGGTCGCCGACCGCGGCCGCGACGGCGAGGAGCACCACGGCATCCACGCCGCCCCCGCGACCGACTAACGGCGCCATCGCGTGAAGAAGGGAGGACTCCTGGGCCCATCCGGCCCGGAAGTCCTCCCTTCACTGCGTCCCGGCGGCGTGGCGCGCCGGATCGCCTCCGCTGCCTACGCCTCCGCGACCACCCGCACGACGTTCGCCCACGGGTCGTCGAACGACACCGACCGCCCGTCATCCCGCGTCGGCACACCGTAGTGCCGCATCCGCTCGGTCAGCGCGCCCACGTCGTCGGCGCCAGGGAGCCGGAGCTGCACCTCCCCGAGCCCGAGCGCGAGCCGTCGCACGCCCGCGCCGCGGCTGTTCCAGGTGTTCATCGCCATGTGGTGGTGGTAGCCGCCGGCCGACACGAACAGGGCCGACGAGCCGAGCGAGGCCGTGGCCTCGAACCCGAGCCGGTCGACGTAGAAGGTGCGCGCCGACGCGACGTCGCCCACGGACAGGTGCACGTGCCCGACGACGGCGTCGCCGAAGCGCGGGTCGTCCGCGTTCGTCGAGCCGTCCAGAGCGGGGAGCTCGGCCAGCGCCGCGCCGCGTTCGCTGAGGTGCTCGCGGAGGAACGCGTTCGGGTCGAGGTGGAGAGTGTCCATCTCCACCTGACCGTGCGTCCAGCTCCACTGGCTGCGGTCGCGGTCCCAGTAGAGCTCGACGCCGTTCCCCTCGGGGTCGGTGAAGTAGAAGGCCTGCGAGACGAGATGGTCGGCGCTGCCGGTGAACGTGCCGGGCGCGCGCCGTGCGACCGAGTAGACCGCCGCAGCGAGCGCCTCCTGGCTGTCGAACACGATCGCCGTGTGGAACAGGCCGGCCTCGCCGGGGAGGCGTGCTTGAGCTCCGGCGCATGCTCCAGGATCACCGAGGGCGTCGCGCCGCGGCCCAGGATGACGCGGCCTCCCTCAGCGGCGAGCACGGAGAGCGTGACGGCGTCGCGGTAGTAGGCGGTCATCGCGTCGAGGTCGGCGACCCGGAGGGTCACGGCGCTCATCGCGGAGTCGGCAGGGAGCAGTTCGGGCATGGGTAATGCAACACCGGAGCTGCCCGGGGTATTTCAGGTCTCGATCGCGCCGCCGGTCTCGGCGAGGTAGCGCCGCAGGGTGAGCGACGGGTCGGCGGCCTGGAGTTCGCGGTAGCGGGCGAAGTCGAGTTGGGTGCGCAGGGATGCACCGGCACGCATCCGCTCGGACTGCGCTCCCTCCACCGTCTGGATGCGTCGCGCTTCCGCGAAGAGCTCGTCCCGGCGGTCGGCGCCCACCACGAGCACGCCGTCGTCGTCGGCCACGATCCAGTCGGTGGGCGCGACCGCGACGCCGTCGAGCGTGGCGCTGCGCATCGCGGTCCCGGCAGATGGGACCCGACGCGGGCCGAAAGGGATCGCGCCGAGGCTGAACAGCGGGAGGCCGATCTCCCGGAGCTGCGCGGTGTCGCGGTGCAGGCCCCAGATCACGGCACCGGCGAGGCCCGCCTCCCGCGCCTCCAGCAGCATCAGGTCGCCGACGCAGGCCTCGTCGCGCCGGCCGCCGTTGTCGACGACGAGCACGGCGCCGGGAGGCGCGTCGTCGATGGTCTCGAGGAGCACGTCGACGCTGCCGAGGTGGGTGACGGGCGCGGCGGGGCCGCGGAAGGGGCGGCCAGGGAGGAGCGGGACGAGCGCAACCGGCACCGTGCCGACGGGGATGCCGAGGCGGACCGCGGCGTCGGCGACGGCGGCGGTGGGGAGGGATGCGGCGGTGCCGTTGGTGTCCATGTCGCGACGCTACCGCCGCGCTCATGCGCGCGGGGGAATGCGACGTCCTCCACAGCCCGATAACCGGCGCGACTTCTCCACGGATCCAGTTCGGGTCTTCTCCGAAGCGGTCGGCTGCCCAAGGATGGTTCCGGGAGGCGCGATGAGACGGATCGTTCGGCTGGCCGGCCGGTACTGGGTGGTGACGCTGACGCTGGGAATCGGCGTCGTCGGCATCGTACTGGCGCTCGCGGGAGCGGGCTGGCTGGTGCAGTGGCTGTTCAGCGTCTACGCGCTGGTCGTCGCTGCGTGGCAGGCGGTGGGGATGCTGCGCGCGATGGCGCACGGCCGATTCGGCCTCGACATCCTCGCCATCACGGCGATCGTCGCGACGGTGCTGGTCGGCGAGTTCGTGGCCGCGCTGCTCGTCGTGCTCATGCTCACCGGCGGCAACGCGCTGGAGGACTACGCCAACCGCCGGGCCAAACGCGAGCTCGATGCCCTTCTCACGCGCGCCCCGCAGTTCGCGCATCTCGTCGTGGACGGCGGCTACCAGGAGGTGCCGGTCGATCAGGTGAAGGTGGGGGACGCGCTGCTCGTCCGGCCGTCCGAGATCGTGCCGGTCGACGGCGTCCTGGTCTCCGCGCGCGGGGCGTTCGACCAGGCGTCGATCACGGGCGAGAGCATCCCGGCGGAGAAATCGACCGGCGACGAGGTCCTGAGCGGCTCCGTGAACGGGCAGGAGGCCGTCGAGATGCGGGCGACCTCGACGGCCGCCTCGTCGCAGTACCAGCAGATCATCGCGCTCGTCGCGCAGGCGGCGGAGAGCAAGGCGCCGGTCGTCCGGCTTGCCGACCGCTACGCCGTGCCGTTCACCGTGTTCTCGCTGGCCTTGGGCGCGCTGGCGTGGTGGCTGAGCGGCGACGCTGTGCGGTTCGCAGAGGTGCTCGTCCTGGCGACGCCGTGCCCGCTGCTCATCGCGGCCCCTGTCGCGTTCATCGGCGGGATGAGCCGTGGCGCGCGCAACAGCATCATCGTCAAGTCCGGCGGCGTGCTCGAACAGCTCGCCCGGGCGCGCACCGCAGTGTTCGACAAGACCGGCACGCTCACCCAAGGCGCCCCGGCGCTCAGCGAGATCCGTCCGCAGCCGCCGTTCGACGAGGACGGCCTCCTGGCCGCTGTTGCCAGCGCCGAGCAGTACTCGTCCCACGTGCTCGCGGCGTCGTTCATCCAGGCAGCGCGGGAGCGCGGGCTGGAACTGCGCGAGGCGGCCTCTGCGCAGGAGGCCGCGACGAACGGGGTCGTGGCGGAGATCGACGGCCGGGAGGTGGTGGTCGGCAAGTTCGCGTTCGTCGCGTCGCACGTGCCCGACGCGGTGCGGACTGCGATCGCACCCGGCGAGCTGGCCGTCTACGTCGCCGTCGGCGGGCGATACGCCGGTGCGCTGCTGGCGAGGGACCGGCTCCGAGGGAATGCGGCGGCCACCCTCCGCGAGCTCGCAACGCTCGGGGTGACGAACACGATGATGCTCACCGGCGACGCGCAGGAGACGGCGGAGCACATTGCTGCCGAACTCGGCATCACCCGGGTGCGCGCCGAGTGCCTTCCGGCGGACAAAGTCGCCGAGGTGGCGGGCGTCGCGGAGCGTCCCGTGATCATGGTCGGTGACGGCGTGAACGACGCCCCCGTGCTCGCCGCGGCCGACGTCGGCATCGCGATGGGCGCCAAAGGCGCCACCGCGGCGAGCGAGTCGGCCGACGCGGTGATCCTCGTGGACGACATCCACGGCGTCGCCCGCGCCGTCCGGATCGGCAAGGACACCGTGCGCATCGCCCTCCAGAGCATCTGGCTCGGGATCGTCGTCTCGGTCGTGCTGATGCTGATCGCGGCGTTCGGCTTCATCCCGGCGACGGCGGGTGCGCTCATCCAGGAGCTGGTCGACCTCGCGACCATCCTCGCCGCGCTCCGGGCGATCGGAGGGCGCCTTGATGCGCGGGAGGCTGCGGCCGGCCCGCGCGCGGGGACCTACGCCCCGGTCAGCCGCTCCAGCAGCTCCCGGTAGCGGGCGGCTGTGCGCTCCACCACCTCGGCGGGGAGCGCGGGCGGGGTGCCCTGCTTGTCCCAGTTGGCGGCGAGCCAGTCGCGGACGATCTGCTTGTCGAAGCTGGCCATCCGCTCGCCCGGCGTCGCGGCCGTGGCGAACACGCGGGCGTCCCAGTAGCGGCTGGAGTCGCTGGTGAGCACCTCGTCCGCGAGCGTGATCTCCCCGGTGGCGCGGTCTGCGCCGAACTCGAACTTCGTGTCCGCGATGATGACGCCGTGCTCCTCGGCGATGGCCGCGCCGCGCGCGTACACATCCAGCGACAGCCGGCGGAGCTCCTCCGCGACCTCCGCGCCGACCAGCTCGACCGTGCGCTCGAAGCTGATGTTCTCGTCGTGCTCGCCGAGCGGAGCCTTCCACGCGGGCGTGTAGATCGGCTCCGGCAACCGGTCGCCGTCCGTGAGCCCGGCCGGGAGCGGGACGCCGCAGACGCTCTGCGTCGTCCGGTACTCGGCCCAGCCGCTGCCGGTCAGGTAGCCGCGGACGACGCACTCGATCGGGAACATGTCCAGCGGCTTCACGAGCATCGCGCGGCCTGCGACCTCGGCGGGGATGCGCTCGACGACGCGCTCGCCGTCCAGCACATGGTCCGGGATGAGGTGGTTCGGGACGCTGCCGAGGCGGTCGAACCACCACAGGCTGAGCGTGGTGAGCAGCTCGCCCTTGCCCGGGATCCCCGGCTCGAGCACGTGGTCGAAGGCGCTGACCCGGTCGGAGGCCACGACGAGGACGGCGGTGGTGTCGTCCAGCCCGTCCGCCCCCTCGGGGACATAGAGGTCGCGGACCTTCCCGGAGTAGACGTGCTTCCAGCCTGCCAGTTCGCTCACCCGTCCATCGTAGGGGTCGCCCCGCCCGGCCATCGCTTCCGCGCTTCCTCCCGAACACGCCGCGGGAGATGCGAGCCACGCCACGGCTCGTCGCGCGGGTGGACGAACTCGAGGCCGGCCGCCGGGTACGCGCGAAAACCGCCGAGTACGCGAACGATCCACGTACTCGGCGGGTGCACGGTCAGGCCAGCAGCTTCGCCTTCGCGGCGGTGAACTCCTCGTCGGACAGGATCCCCTGCGAGTGCAGCGTGGCGAGTTGCTGGATCTTCGTCATCATGTCGTCAGCGGGAGCCGCCGCCGGCGCCGCGGCCTGTTGCTGCGCCGCCGCCTGCTGCATCTGCGCCTGCTGCTGCTGCTGCTCGGCGGCCTGCTGCTCGTACTTGTCCTCCGCGCGCTGCGCCTGACGCCGCTGCACGTTCCCCGACACCGCCGTGGCCGTGCCGGCGACGACCGCGGTGCGCGCCGCCATCCCGATCAGTCCCGGGCGTCCCATTCGTCCTAAAGGCATGTCCCCACTCCTCAGCTCTCGACCGTCTCGACATCGGTGTCGGACTCCAGGTAGTCCTCGAACTCCCCGGCCACGACCGCGTTGACGACCGGCGCCGGGATGCGCTCGCTGTGGACCACCAGGCCGCCCGCCTGGAAGAACTTGCTGGCGAGCTCCTTTGCCCAGAGGTGCTCGATCACCATGATCGCGCCGGTCGTTCCCGGTTCGATCAGCTCGGCGATCGAGTCGACATCCTCCCCGCCCGCGAGGCCGCCGGCCTCCAGGGTGATATCGGCCATGCCGATCTCGTCGCCGATCTCCTCCAGTTCCACGATCTCGGCCCCGCCGTCGGCGTGCCGCATCACGAAAACGAGATCCAGGAGGCGCACTGTGCCGCTCTCCACCAGGTCGAGGATGGCCTGGACCACCCCGGGCGACGGCCTGTCGTTGTCGAACTGGGCGACGATGAACTCCGCCGGACCGTACTCGAATTCAGCCATCTCACGCCTCCGTCAGCGGGCCGGTCCCGCTTTCACGGCAGACGATACACAGGCGTACTCAGCCCGGCAATGACCGATTTCCGGCCGCCGGAAGGCGCGTAATGTGCACGGTCACATCTCTAGACTGGAACCCTGCGGACACCGCCGTCGACGTCGAGAAGGGACCCTGGTGGGCGAGAAGAACTGGGCAGGAAATCACGAGTACCGGGCGCAGCGGATCGCGCGCCCGACCAGTGTGGACGAGCTCCGCGAGCTCGTGACGGGCGCGACGTCCGTGCGTGCGCTCGGCAGCAGGCACTCCTTCAACGACTTGGCCGACACCGAGGGCGTCCTGGTCAGCACCGCCGGCCTCCCGGCGGACATCCGCATCGACGCCGAGGCGCGCACGGTGACCGTGGGCGGAGGCGTGCGCTACGGGGACCTGGCCCGCGATCTCCAGGCGGCCGGCTGGGCGTTGCACAACCTCGCGTCGCTTCCGCACATCTCGGTGGCCGGCGCGATCGCGACCGCGACGCACGGCTCGGGGGACCGCAACGGCAACCTGTCGACCGCGGTCGCGGGGCTGCGCATCCTCACCGGCTCGGGCGAGCTCGTGGACTTCGCGCGCGGCGACGCCGGCTTCGAGGGCGCGGCGGTCTCGCTCGGGGCACTCGGCGTCGTGACGGACGTCGTGCTCGACATCCGGCCGACCTTCGACGCGCGGCAGCGGCTGTTCGGCGGTGTCCCGTGGGAGGCCGTGACCGGCCGCTTCGACGAGGTCACCTCGGCGGCCTACAGCGTCTCGCTCTTCACGACCTGGGACGAGGACACCGTCTCGCTCGCCTGGCTGAAGGAGCTGGACGGCGCCGAGACGGAGATCGGAGACGACTTCTTCGGCGCACCGGCGCTCACCGAGGCTCGGCACATGATCGCGGCGATGGACGTCCGCAACACGACCGAGCAGCTCGGCGTCGTCGGGCCGTGGAGCGAGCGCCTCGCGCACTTCCGGTTCGAGTTCACGCCGTCCAACGGCGCAGAGATCCAGTCCGAGTACCTGGTGCCGCGGGCGCGCGCGGTGGAGGCCATCCAGGCGGTGCGCGAGCTCGCCCCGGTCATCGCACCGCTGCTGCAGATCAGCGAGATCCGCACCGTGGCGGCCGACGACCTGTGGCTGTCGAGCGCGTACGGCACGGATGCGGTCGGTCTCCACTTCACGTGGTTCCGCGACCAGGCCGGAGTGGAGGCCGTGCTCCCGGCCTTGGAGGCAGCGCTCCTGCCGCTCGGTGCGCGCCCGCACTGGGGCAAGCTCTACCTCGATGTCGACGGCGTCGTCCCCGCCCTCTACCCGAAGCTGGACGACTTCCGCGCCCTCGCAGCGTCCCTCGACCCCCACTCCCGCTTCCGCAACCCCTTCCTCACCCGCCTCCTCGGCTAAGCAGCCATCGCTTCCTCACTTTCTCCCGCAACACGCCGCTGCGGGGCGGGAGAAAGTGAGGAACAGATGGTTGGACGGGGTTAGGAGCGGGATACGCGGGCGGCGATGTCGGTGCGGTACTGGGCGCCGGGGAGGTGGATGCGGGCGACCGCGTCGTACGCGCGCTCGCGCGCCTCGTCGAAGCTCGTGCCGCGGGCGACGACGGAGAGCACCCGGCCTCCGGTCGCGAGCAGCGCGCCCGTTTCCGAATCCAGCGCGGTCGCGGCGTGCGCGATCGTGACCTCGGGGACCTGCGCCGCCTCGTCCAGCCCGGTGATCGGCCGGCCTGTCTGCGGAGCCTCCGGGTAGCCCTCGCTGGCGAGCACCACGGTCACCGCCGTGTCGAAGGCGAACTCGGGGCGCGGCATCCCGGACAGTTCGCCTGTCGCAGCCGCGTAGAGCAGCGACGACAGCGGCGTCAGCAGCCGTGGGAGGACGACCTGCGTCTCCGGGTCGCCGAACCGCGCGTTGAACTCGATCACGCGGATGCCCTGGGGCGTCAGGATGAGGCCGCAGTAGAGGAGGCCGATGAACGGCGTCTGCTCGGACGCGAGCTGACGGACGGTCGGGAGGGCGATGGTGTCGATGACCTCGTCCACGAAGTTCTCGGGCAGCCAGGGGAGCGGCGAGTAGGCGCCCATCCCGCCCGTGTTCGGCCCGGCGTCGCCGTCGAGGAGGCGCTTGTAGTCCTGCGCCGGGCTCAGCGGCAGGACGGTGTGGCCGTCGCTGACCAGGAACAGCGAGACCTCCTCGCCGTCCAGGAACTCCTCGATCAGCACGCCGCCCTGCGTCAGGTAGTGGCGCGCGTGTTCTACGGCCGCGGCGCGGTCGGAGGTCACGATGACGCCCTTGCCTGCGGCGAGGCCGTCGGCCTTCACGACGTACGGCGCACCGAACTCGTCCAGCGCGCGCTCGGCCTCGGCGAGCGTGCTCGCGCGGGCGGCGCGTCCGGTCGGCACGCCGGCCTCCTCCATGATGCGCTTGGCGAAGGTCTTCGAGCCCTCCAGCTGCGCGGCGGCGCGGCCGGGGCCGAACACCGGGATGCCGCGCGTGCGCAGCGGGTCGGCGACGCCCGCGACCAGCGGAGCCTCCGGGCCGATGACGACGAGGTCGATCCCGTGCTCGATCGCGTACTCGGCGACGGCGGCGCCGTCCAGCGGGTCGAGGCCCGGCTCGACGGGGACGTCGGCAGCGATCCCGGCGTTGCCGGGGGCCGCGACGATCGCGTGCCCGGCCTCCTCGGCCAGGAGCGCGGTGATGATGGCGTGCTCGCGGGCACCGGAACCGAGGACCAGAATCTTCACGCGACCCATGCTAGAGGGCGCGGACCCGGGCGTCAGACCCGGCCGTCCGACCCGGGTGCGAGGATGGAGCACATGGCCAGAGCGAAGATCACCGACGAGGTCGGCGGCACGGCGGTCCGCAGCGCGCTCGCGGAGGACGCCGACCGGAACACCACCGCGACAGCCGTGCGCTACCTGCTCCAGCTCCTGGCCGAGCGCGCGCCCGGCAACACGGTGGAGGTGCGGGTCCCGCCGTTCGGCGCCGTGCAGTGCATCCCGGGCCCGCGGCACACCCGCGGGACGCCGCCGAACGTGATCGAGACCGACGCCGCGACCTGGCTGGCGCTGGCCTCCGGGAGCCTCTCGTGGCCGGACGCGCTAGCCTCCGGCTCCGTGCACGCGTCCGGCCAGCGCGCGACCCTGGGCGGCCTCCTCCCGCTCCGCTTCTGACCCCCCGCCGCCGGCCGCGCAGGGGTCGCAACATGCCGTCATCCGACGGCGATAACGGCATGTTGCGCCCCCTCTCCGCAGTGGGCATCCGCTCAGGTGCGGTGCGCGAGAATGGGGGCATGAGCTCGAACCCGGAGGAGTCCGCCGTGCCCGACGAGGCGCGCGCCGCCGATGCCGCCGAGCCCGAGCAGCCCGAGCCCGCCCCGGACCCCGAGGTCGACGCCACGGTCACCGAGGCGCAGGTGCGCGTCCACCGCTCGCCGCGCTACTTCCGCTTCATGCTCACCGGCGCGATCGTCTTCGGCATCATCGCGCTCATCCTCACCTTCGCCTTCCCGGCGAACCCCACCTACGACCGCGGCCAGGTCTTCGGCTTCCTGCTGGCGATCTGCGCCACGATCGGCGTCGCCGTCGGCGCTCTCGTCGCCCTCCTGATCGACCGCGCGGTCACCCGCCGGGCACGCACCGTTCAGGCGGATAGAATCGACGTGCGCCTTCCCGACACCGGCGCCGAGCTCGACACCGAGCGCGGCGCGGAGCCGGGTCCCGATGCGGACGGGACGCAGAGCAACGGCTCGCGGCCCTCCGTCGACAGCTGAACATCCCGATATTCCTCGAGAAAGGGGCCCGCTGTGGCCGGAGGCGACGGTCGTCTGAGTCATGATCTTCTGCCCGGTGAGAAGGGGCCGCAGGACGCCTGCGGAGTCTTCGGAGTGTGGGCGCCCGGCGAGGAGGTCGCCAAGCTCAGCTACTTCGGCCTCTACGCCCTGCAGCACCGCGGGCAGGAGTCCGCGGGCATCGCGACGAGCGACGGCAGCAAGATCCTCATCTACAAGGACATGGGCCTCGTCTCCCAGGTGTTCAACGAGAACGCGCTCAACTCGCTGACCGGCCACATCGCCGTCGGCCACACGCGCTACTCCACCACCGGCGCCTCGAGCTGGCAGAACGCGCAGCCGACCCTCGGCCGCACGTCCAGCGGCACCGTCGCGCTGGGCCACAACGGCAACCTGACCAACACCGCCGAGCTCATGCAGCTCGTGCACGACCGCTACCCGCAGCTCGACGGCGAGCTGTCCCGCGGCAACACGACCGACACCGCCGTCGTCACGGCGCTGCTCACCGGCGACCTCGACCACACGCTGGAGGCCACGGCTGTGGAGGTCCTGCCCAGGCTGCGCGGCGCGTTCTGCCTGGTCTTCATGGACGAGCACACGCTGTACGCGGCGCGCGACCCGCAGGGCGTCCGCCCGCTGGTGCTCGGCCGCCTCGAGCGCGGCTGGGTGGTCGCATCCGAGACCGCGGCGCTGGACATCGTCGGCGCGAGCTTCGTGCGCGAGGTGGAGCCCGGGGAGCTGATCGCGATCGACGAGAACGGCCTCCGCACGCAGCGGTTCGCCGAGGAGAAGCGTGCCGGCTGCGTCTTCGAGTACGTCTACCTGGCCCGGCCGGACACCACCATCGCCGGCCGTGGCGTCTACGAGGCGCGCGTCGAGATGGGCCGCCGGCTCGCCCGCGAGCACGAGGTGGAGGCCGACCTGGTCATCCCGACGCCCGAGTCCGGCACCCCGGCGGCGATCGGCTACGCGCAGGCGTCGGGCATCCCGTTCGGCCAGGGCCTGGTGAAGAACTCCTACGTCGGCCGCACCTTCATCCAGCCGTCGCAGACCATCCGCCAGCGCGGCATCAAGCTCAAGCTGAACCCGCTCAAGGAGGTCATCAAGGGCAAGCGCCTCGTGGTGGTCGACGACTCGATCGTGCGCGGCAACACGCAGCGTGCGCTCGTCTCGATGCTGCGGGAGGCCGGCGCGGCGGAGGTGCACGTGCGCATCTCCAGCCCTCCCATCACCTGGCCCTGTTTCTACGGCATCGACTTCGCCTCCCGCGCGGAGCTGATCGCGACCGGACTCGGCGTGGACGAGGTCCGCCAGTCGATCGGCGCGGACTCTCTCGGCTACCTGTCGGAGGACGGGATGATCGCCGCGACCGACCAGCCGCGCGAGCGCCTGTGCACCGCATGCTTCACCGGCGTGTACCCGATCCCGCTGCCCGACGCGCACCACCTCGGCAAGAACCTTCTGGAGCGTCCGGGGGACGACGCGGCAGAGCGCGCGGCGACGGTCGAGCCGACCGACACCGGCGCGGACGCGTCGAGCGACGGCTGCGAGCCGGGGCCGGACTCCGAGTACGAGCGGCTGCTGTCGTTCGGGGACCCGGGGCGGCAGGAGTAGTCCCCGCGTCCGGCGGTCGCGGTCGGCGGCGACTGAGGCGCCCGGATACCATGGAGCAGTGACCGAGCCCACCGCATCCTCGTCCTCCTCCTACGCCGCTGCCGGCGTCGACACCGCTGCCGGCGACCGCGCCGTCGAGCTGATGAAGGCCGCAGTCGCACGCACGCAGGGCCCGCAGGTGCTGGGCGGGGTCGGCGGCTTCGCGGGCATGTTCGACGTGTCGGCGCTGAAGGCCTTCCGCCGCCCGCTGCTCGCGACCTCCACCGACGGCGTCGGCACCAAGGTCGCGATCGCGCAGGCGCTCGACAAGCACGACACCATCGGCCAGGACCTGGTCGGGATGGTCGTCGACGACATCGTCGTGGTGGGCGCGCGTCCGCTGTTCATGACCGACTACATCGCCTGCGGCAAGGTCGTCCCCGAGCGCATCGCGGCGATCGTCGCCGGCATCGCCCGCGCCTGCGAGGAGACCGGCACGGCGCTGGTCGGCGGCGAGACCGCCGAGCACCCCGGCCTGCTCGGCCCGGACGACTATGACGTCGCGGGCGCAGCGGTCGGCGCGGTGGAGGCCGACGAGCTGCTGGGCGCGGAGCGCGTCCGCGACGGCGACGTGGTGCTGGCGCTGGCGTCGTCCGGCATCCACTCGAACGGCTTCTCGCTCGTTCGTCACATCCTCGCCCAGCGCGGCATCGCCTTCACCGACACGCTGGACGAGTTCGGCGGCACGGTGGGCGAGGCCCTCCTGGAGCCGACGCGCCTCTACACGTCGCCATTGCTGCGCATGCTCGGGACCCCGTCGTTCGCGGGCGCCGTCCACTCGCTCAGCCACGTGACCGGCGGCGGCATCGCCGCGAACCTGGCGCGCGTCCTCCCGGTCGGCTCGTGGGTGGAGGTCGACCGCTCGACATGGTCGCCGAGCCCGGTGTTCCGCGTGCTGAGCGACCTCGCCGGCAGCTCCCTGGAGTCGTCGGAGGGCACCTGGAACCTCGGCATCGGGATGTTCGCCGTCGTGGCGCGGGAGGCAGCGGACGCGATCGCGGCAGCGATCACGGCGGACGGGATCCCGACGTGGCGAGCGGGTGTGGTGTCGACGGCGACGCGCGATCTGGCCGGGTTCGAGCAGGGCGCGAAGGGCGTCGACGGCGGCGCGGTGCGACTGGTCGGGGCGTACGCCGGCTGAGTCGCAGCCGCTGCTGTCGTCGCGGGAGGACTCCTCCCCGGATCGCGCGCCGATCTCCTCCGCCGACCGCGATCCGGCTCTCTCGGGCACCTGATCTCCTCCGTCGGCGACATCGCTCCACGTGACCCGTTCGTGGAGGCGCGGACGATCGCGGCCTCCCGCTAGGGTGGCCACTGTGACCCCCGTGCCCGCCTCCGCTCGGCGTGCGCGCTGGGGGCGGCGCTCGTCGCCGTGGCGCTCGCGGGGGCGCCCGCGTTCGCGAGCACGCCGACGCCGACACCGACTCCCACCCCGGCGCCGACGGCCGCGTCCGCCGCCCTCACCCCGCTCGTGGACTGCGTGCAGGACGCCCCGCTCGGCGTCGTCACCTCCCGCACCGTCGTCCTCGGCTACCGCTCGACGGCCTCCGCTCCGGTCACCGTGACCCCCGGCTCCGGCGCCGACGACCTGTCGCCGGGCGCGGCCGACCGCGGGCAGCCCTCGACCTTCCAGCCTGGCGAGCACCACGGCGCGTGGCTGCTGACGGTGGATGCCGCGGCCGAGCCGTCGCTGACCTGGACGCTGGGCGGCCGGTCGGTCGCCATCGACGCGACGGCCCCGGCGTGCACGGACGCCACGGCAATCGTGCTCAGCGCACCGGCGACCGCCTCCTCCGGCACCATCGCCGTGTCCGCGACCGTCACCCGGTTCCTGCTCGGGCCGCCAGAGGCAGGGACCGTCGCCTTCGCCGTGGACGGGGGAGCCTCCACGAGCGTCGCGGTCGGCGTGGACGGCGTCGCCCGCGCCGACCTGCCCGCCCCGGCCGCCGGCGCGCACACGATCACGGCGACCTTCGGCCCCACCGGCGGGTCCACCCTCCGACCGGCGACGGCCACCGCGCCCCTGACCGTCACGGCGGCCTCGGGCTCCCTCGCTGTCGCGGCCGACAGCGTCGTCTCGGGCAGCACCTCCGTCACCGTCCATGTGACGCGCACGGGCGCCTCCGACCCGGTCACTGTGGACTTCGGGACGGTGGACGGCACGGCACACGCCGGACCCGACTATGTCGCCGCGTCCGGGACGCTCGCCCTCGCCGCCGGCCAGGCCGCCACGACCACGACGGTGAGCCTGCCTGCGCGCGCCCCGGCTCGCCGGCCTCCGTGTTCTTCGTGGTCCTGCAGCGCGCGACGGCGGACGTCAGCGGCGCCGTCGCGATGGTGTCGCTGCCGGCGGTCCCGGCCGCGGCCGTGGCGTCGGTGGCGGCGGGAGGCACGGGCGGCGGGGGCGCGGCCGGGACGGCCTCCGCACTCCCGCAGGGCGACCCCACCGCGCACCTGCCGGTCGCGAGCGCCCCGGTCGGCCAAGACCTCCTGTTCCTCCTCGGCGCCGGGGTGATCGTCGTCGGAGGCATCGCGGGCGTCGTCGGCCTCTTCCGTTCGGTGCGCCCGCGCGACGCGCTGCTCTGACGCGCTGCTCTGACGCGCTGCTCTGGCCCGCTGCTCTGGCCCGCTGCTCCGACGCCCATGACAAACGTCACCCCGGATCCCTGACGGACTCCCTGCGCGGCCCGGCCGCCCTCCCGGCACTCTGAGACGGTGAACACCTCACCAGCTATCCGCCTCAGCGGTCTCCGCAAGACCTTCGGGTCGCTCACCGCCGTCGACGGCGTCGACCTCACCGTGCGCGCTGGGGAGGTCATCGCCCTCCTCGGCCCCAACGGCGCCGGCAAGTCCACCACCATCGACCTCGCGCTGGGACTCGCACGCCCGACCGCCGGCATCGCCGAGCTGTTCGGCGGCGACCCGCGCCACGCGATCCGGGAGGGGAGGGTCGGCGCGATGCTGCAGGGCGGCGCGCTGCTCCCCACCCTCACCGTCGCCGAGTCGGTCGCGCTCGTCGCATCGGCGCACAGGCACCCGCTCAGCGTCGCCGAAGCGTTGCAGCGTGCCCGCTGCACCGAGATCGCCAAGCAGCGCGTCTCCAAGCTGTCCGGCGGGCAGATGCAGCGGGCCCGCTTCGCCGTCGCCGTCGTGTCGAACCCGGACCTGCTGTTCCTGGACGAGCCGACCGCCGCGATGGACGTGGAGGCCCGGCGCACCTTCTGGCTCTCGATGCGGGAGTTCACCGAGCAGGGCCGCACCGTCGTCTTCGCGACCCACTACCTCGACGAGGCGGACGCCTACGCCGACCGGATCGTCATGCTCGCCCGCGGCCGCGTCGTCGCCGACGGCACGCCCGCCGAGGTGAAGGCCGTCGTCTCCGGACGCCGGATCGCCGCCACCGCCGGCTTCGTCTGGACCCCGGCGGTCGCCGCCGAGGTCGGCGCCCTCCCCGGCGTCCGGTCCGTCGATCACCGCAACGGGCGCCTCACGATCGTCAGCGACGACTCCGACGCCACCCTCCGCGCCCTCCTCGCCGCGCACCGCGACCTCCACGACATCGAGGTCACCGCGCACACGATGGACGACGCCTTCCTCGCCCTCACCGAGTCGCCGGACGACGGCCCGCGCGATGCCGCGCCGTCCCGGCCCACGCTGTCCGACCCCGAAGGAGCCCTCCGATGAGCATCGCCTACCTGGGACGCGAGTCCCTGCGCCAGCTCAAGAACATGCGCGCCATGATCTTCACGCTCGCCGTCCCGCTCGTCATGCTGCTGGCCTTCGGCGGCACGTTCGGAGGCCGTGGCCAGGTCGACGCGGTGACCCACCTCCCGTGGATCGTCGTCACGACCATCCAGGTGTCCGCGTACGGCGGCATGATGGCCGCCCTCTCGCAGGCGTTCAACATCGTCACCGAGCGCTCGCTCGGCTGGAACCGCCAGCTCCGGGTCACCCCGCTGACCGGCACCGGCTATCTGGTCTCCAAGCTCGTCGCGGCCCTCGCACTCGCGCTGCTCAGCATCGTCGTCATCGTCACCGTGTCGATCGCGCTCTACCACCCCGACCTCCCCGCGGTGAGCTGGATGCTCGCCTGCCTGGCGATCTGGGGCGGCGTCGTGCCGTTCGCTCTCCTCGGCATCCTGATCGGGCAGTTCGCCAAGCCGGAGTTCGCGCAGCCGCTGTTCATGGCCGTGTTCATGGGGATGGCGGTGCTGGGCGGCCTGTGGGTCCCGCTGCAGATCTTCCCCGCCTGGGTCGCGAACGTCGCGCAGGCCGTGCCGTCGTACTGGCTCAACCGGGTCGGGCAGCTCGGCGCGCTGCAGAGCGGCGACGCCCTCACCCCGGCACTCGTGCTGACCGCGTGGACGCTCGCCCTCGGCGCTCTGATCGTGTGGCGCTACCGGCGTGACGCGGCCCGTGGCTGAGCCGCAGGCGATGGGCCGCGATCGGCCGGGCCGCGGCTGGCTAGGGTAGGGACGTGTTCAGCAGCGAGGTCGAGGAGTACCGTCCCACCGGGGTGCGGGCGCGGCTGACGCACCGCTCCGCCTACCGCTGGTACCCCGGCGCGTTCATCGGCCTGCTGTACCAGATCTCCGTGCTCGTCGGCCTCTGGGCCTCACCCGGCGCCCTGGGCACCAAGGTCGTCGCGACCGCGCTGCTCGCCCTCGTCTATGCGGGTTTCCTCGCCCTCCCGCCGATCCTGTGGTGGGAGGGCGAGCGCTACCGGCTGATCGGCGTGCTGGCGTACTTCGCGCTGACGCTGATCCTCATCCCGTTCATCGGCCTGGACACGCTCTGGACGTGGGTCTACGTCGCCTCCGTCGCGGGGATGTCGATCGCGCGCACCTGGGTCGCGAACACGATCATCGGCGCGCTCGGGGCGGTGCAGGTCATCGTGTTCCTTCTCACGGACACGTTCGCGGACGCCTGGTTCATCGCCCTGATCACGGTCTCCATCGGCATCATGATGAGCGCCTTCGCCCGCCAGATCGACACCCTCCGCCGCCTCCGGAACGCGCAAGGCGAGATCGCCCGGCTCGCCGTGGTGGAGGAGCGGGCCCGGTTCTCGCGCGACATGCACGACGTCCTCGGCCACTCGCTGACGGTGGTGACGGTGAAGTCGGAGCTCGCGCGCCGGCTCATCCCGGTGGACCCGCGTCGCGCGGAGGACGAGCTCGCCGACATCGAACGCCTCACCCGCTCCGCCCTCGCCGACCTGCGCGCCGCCGTCGCCGGCTACCGCGAGATGAGCCTGTCCACGGAGCTCGCCGCCGCCCAGGCCGGGCTCGCCGCCGCCGACATCCAGGCGCACCTGCCGCGCAACGGCGAAGACGCCGTACCGGAGCTGCGCGAGCTGTTCGGCTGGGTGCTGCGGGAGGGCGTGACCAACGTGATCCGCCACTCCGGCTCCCGCAACTGCTGGGTGACGGTGGAGCCGGACGCCCTCCGCATCGAGGACGACGGCCGCGGCCCGGCCCCGTTCGGCGCGGAGCGCCGCGAGCTCGTGCTCGGGTCCGGGATCGCCGGGCTGACCGACCGCGCGCGGGAGTTCGGCGCCGCGGTGACGGTGGAGGCCGGGCCGCGTGGGGGGACCCTGCTGACGGTGCGGAGGCTGCGCGCGTGACCCTCCGCTTCAACGCCGCCACGCGGGTCACCGCCCGGCCCGCGATCAGGAGGACCGCCCCGTGACCATCCGCCTGCTGCTCGCCGACGATCAGGCCCTCGTCCGCGGCGCGCTCGCCGCCCTCCTCGACCTCGAGGCCGACCTGGAGGTCGTCGCTCAGGTCGGCCGCGGCGACGAGGTCCTGGGCGCGGCGCGCGCCTCCGCCGCCGACGTCGCCCTCCTCGACGTGGAGATGCCCGGGCTCGACGGCATCCAGGTCGCGGCGCAGCTCGCGCGCGACCTGCCTTCCTGCCGTTCGCTCATCGTGACGACGTTCGGACGCCCCGGCTACCTGCGCCGGGCGATGGAGGCCGGCGCCGCCGGGTTCATCGTGAAGGACACGCCCTCCGGCCAGCTCGCGGACGCCGTACGCCGCGTCGCCTCCGGGCTGCGCGTCGTCGACCCCGCGCTGGCCGCCGAGTCGCTGGCGTCTGGAGCGTCGCCGCTGACCGTGCGGGAGGCCGAGGTGCTCGCGGTGGCAGGCCAGGGCGGCACGATCACGGACATTGCGCGCCGCCTCCACCTCAGCGACGGGACGGTGCGCAACCATCTATCGAGCGCGATCGGCAAGACGGGCGCGCGCAACCGCTCCGAGGCTGTCGCGATCGCGACCCGTCAAGGGTGGCTCTGAGCGCAGGGGCGCGCTCCTGCGTCACCACGACCCGTCGGCGTCGGGTCAGAGCGCCCGCTCGGGTGATCGCGGGCCGGGTGCCGGTGCGCCGCGTCGAGGTTCAGGTGATCGGCGGGATGACGCGGTCAGGCTCAGGCGCGCTTGGGCGTCTCCGACTCGCTGTCCTCGTACTCGTCCTCGTCGGCGTCGTCGTACCCTGGGGTGTCGTCCTCGCCATCCGGGTTGTAGTCGGCCCACGCGTCGTACTGGTGCTCGTCGTCGTGGTGGGAATGTCCGGTGAGCTCACGCTCGAGCGCGTCGTAGTTGACGTTCGGGCTGAACGACTTCAACTGACGAGCGATCTTGGTGTGCTTTGCCTTTTGACGGCCGCGCCCCATGCGTGACCCCCTTTTGGTCCTGCCCGGAGAATGGCACCGGGGATCCAACAGAAACAGTGAAAACTAGCGTCGAGTTTAGCATGGTGGCCCCAATGAACCCCGAGTTCCCGCACAGCGTCGGATGATGGAATGAGCGCGTGATCAGTGGCATGACCGACACCCAGGTGGTGATCGTCGGCGCCGGCCAGGCCGGGCTGGCGGTCGCCTACTACCTGCGCCGGTTCGAGTTGGTCCCCGGCCAGGATTTCGTGATCCTGGACCGCGGTCCGGGCACCGGAGGCGCCTGGCAGCACCGGTGGGACGCGCTGCGTCTCGGAAGCGCCCACCATGTGAACGATCTCCCAGGAATGGCGGAGCTGGGTCTCAGCTTCGAGACGGCGGACCGCGCCCTCCCGGCGAAGGACATCGTCGCCGGCTACTACCGCCGGTACGAGGAGCACTACGGCCTGGAGGTTCAACGGCCGGTGACCGTCTCGCGGGTTTTCGACCGCGGCGCCGACCTCGTCGTCGCGCACGATCGCGGCGAGACGCGCACCCGGGTCGTCGTGAACGCGTCGGGCACGTGGGGCGCGCCGTTCATCCCGTGGTATCCGGGGATGAACGACTTCGCGGGCCGTCACCTGCACACGTCGTCGTACGTGTCGGCGGAGGAGCTCGCCGGGCAGTCGGTCGTGGTGGTCGGCGGCGGCACGAGCGCGATCGGTTTTCTGCTGGAGCTGGAGGGCATCGCCGAGAGCCTGACCTGGGCGACCCGCCGCCCGGTGGACTTCCGCAACGAGTCGGAGCTGACGATCGAGGGCGGCGTGGCGGCCGTCTCCGCCCAGGACGCTGCGGCCCGCGCCGGCCTTGCCCTCCCGAGCATCGTCAGCGGGACCGGCGTCCCGCGCACACGGCGCGTCGCGGCCGGGATCGACCGGGGGCTGCTGGTGGAGCGCGAGATGTTCTCCCGCATCGAGCCGGACCGCGTCGTCTGGGCGGACGGCTCGACGACGAAGGCGGACGCCATCATCTGGGCCACCGGCTTCCGCCCGGAGCTGCGGCACCTCTCGCCGCTGAAGCTGCGCGAGAAGGCCGGAGGCCTCACGGTGGCGTCCGGTGCGTCGTGGGACGACTCGCGGATTTTCCTCGCGGGCTACGGCCCGCAGGCGAGCACGATCGGCGCGAACCGCGCCGGCCGCGTGATCGCGCGCCAGATCATGGCCCAGATCTAGCCGCATCCCTCCGACATTCGTGCCGAATGTTGACCCTGCGCGCGCGAAAGCCGCGATTCGTGCCGAATGTCCAGCTCGCATCCGGCGAAACGCGCACGAAACGCACGGCGGCGAGAATGGACGCATGACTCCACAAGAGCCGAACCTCTTCGCGCCACAAGCGCAGAACCCGGACACACCCCCGCGCATCCCCGTCACCGTCTCCATCACCCGCCGCGTCGACCCCGACCGCCTCCCCGAGGTGACGCATTGGGTCCAGGCGGGTGTCAACCTCGCCAACACCTACGAGGGCTTCCTCGGTTCCGGCTGGGTGCGCGCGAACGCCCACTCGCACGAATGGCACATGCTGTACCGCTTCGCCGACGCCGCGTCGCTGGAGGCGTGGGAGGCGTCCGACGAGCGCGCCGAATGGCTCTACGAGGGCCGCGAGCTGGTCGAGGTGTCCCGCGTGGAGCGCCGCACCGGAATCGAGGGCTGGTTCGACGAGCCGCAGCCCGGAGTCCCGGCCGCCCCGCCGCGCTGGAAGCAGGCCGTCACGATCTGGCTCGGATTCTTCCCGCTCTCGCTCGTCTTCACCTACGTCACGTTCTATCTGGTACCCGGCTGGCACCAGCTCTGGCCGCTCGCGACCGTGCTGATCACGACGCTGCTGCTCACGCCGACGATGACCTACTTCCTCCTCCCGTTCGTCACCCGCGTCCTGCACCCCTGGCTCGTGCGCCGCTGAGCCCAGCCACCCGCCGAGTACGCCGAATATCGCCGTAATCGGCGGTTTTCGTCTGATTTCCTGCGTACTCGCGGGCCGCGCAGGCCCGAGTCGGGGATGTCCCTGAGGTGACCCTGGGATTTGCTCCCGGCGCTTGCGGCGGGGCCACTCGCGATATATCGTGAATACGTCAACATCGCGATATATCGCGAGTCACCGAGGGCTCCGCCGGAGCCCGAACGCACGAACGACGTACGAAACGTACCCACGTACACGACGCAAGGAGCGCGAGAGCATGGCACAGGAGAAGTGGCTCATCCAGCCCGGCGAGAGCCGCACGATCGACGTGGAGCTCGTCCGCTCCCTCAAGGTCGGGCTGCTCGGCGGCCAGATCGACATCATCGGTCACGACGAGCCGGGGGCGCGGGTGGAGGTCCACTCGGTTTCCGGCCGCGACCTCAAGGTCAGCATCGACGGCGACCGCCTCGAAATCGACCACCCGCAGTTGCGGTGGGACAACTTCATCGACGTGTTCAAGTCGATGAGGTCCAGCGCCCGCGCCGACATCAGCGTGCTGGTGCCGCGTGACGTCGCCCTCAAGTTCGGCGTGGTCTCCGCCGGAGCCCTCATCTCGGGCCTGAAGACCGACGCCCGGCTCAGCACGGTCTCCGGCGATGTCGTCATCGACGGCCTCGAAGGCGACCTGGAGCTCAACTCCGTGAGCGGCGAGCTGTCCGCCCGCGGCCACACCGGCCGCATCAGCGCGCACACGGTCTCGGGGGACATCACCGCGACCGGCGCCATCCCGCGCTTCAGCGCCGACGGCGTCTCCGCCGACATCATGGTGGACATCACGGGCACACCCGACGAGGTCCAGATCAACACCGTCTCGGGTGACACGACCATCCGCATCCCGGAGGCGCTCGGCGCCCGCTACCGCGCCAACACCGTCTCCGGCCGGGTCCAGCTCGACAACGTCATGGTCGTCGGATCCGCCGGAAAGGGGTACACGGCGACCACCGGCAGCCTCGACGGCTACTGGGTGGACATCACGGTCAACTCGGTCTCAGGCGCTGTGTCGGTGCTCCGCAGCTCCGCGGCTCAGGAGGAGGCGTCGGCGTGACCCCCGTCTTCGCCCACGGCAGCCTCCGCCTGTACCTGCTGAGCCTCCTGGCGGAGGAGCCGCGCCACGGCTACGAGCTCATCCAGGCGCTGAGCGATCGCTTCGGCGGCACGTACGTGCCGAGCGCCGGCACCATCTACCCCCGGCTGGCGAAGCTGGAGGAGGAGGGGCTGGTCACCAAGACCACCGACGGGCGCAAGACGGTCTACGCAATCACCGACGCCGGCCGCGCCGAGCTCGCGGCCCGCGAGCCCGAACTGGACGCGATCGAGGACGAGGTCACCGATTCCGTCCGCCGGCTCGCCGACGAGGTCCGCGCGGGCGTGAACGACGCCATGCGCACCCTGCGCGCCGAGCTGGCCTCGGCGGCGCGGGAGGCCAAGCGCGACGCGACCCGTGTCGACCCGCGGCAGGAGGCGCGCGAGGCCGGCCGCGACGCTCGGGCGGCGGCAAACGCCGCGGCGCGGGAGGCGGAGGTCGCGATCAACGAGTTCCGCCAGCAGCTCCGCACCGACCTGCGCTCGCAGGCGGCACGCGGCGGCCTCCCGGAGAGCGTCGTGCCCCTTCTCAAGGAGGAGCTGACGCGCGTGCGGCGCGCGATCGTCGAGGCGATCGGCAGCAGCTGAACCGCCCGGTGAGAGCGGGTTTTGAGAACAGTTCCCCAGAAAGTCCCAGCCCACGCTCATCTCACTCCCAGTGAGGCCGATGACGGGCCGACTTCCGCGAGAATCCGCGGAAACGGATGCTCTGCGGGGTGCCGACCCAGTGTTGGCGGAATCGCCTTCCGGCGACGACGCGACGCGCCGATTTGACAGCGTTTTGGCAGCGAGTATTCTCGTCCCTCGTGACAAATGAGGGGAGATCCCCGAAGCGGTGGCTGATCGGAGACCCGCTTCCGAGCGAGAAGCTCGAAGGACAGCTACTCCCGAAGCACCTCGCGCTACCCATCTTCGCGTCCGACGCACTCTCGAGTGTCGCCTACGCTCCGCAGGAACTTCTGATGATCCTGCTGCTCGGCGGTCTGTCGTTCCTGACGTTCGCTCCGTGGGTGGCTGCGGCGGTCGTGGTCCTGATGGTGACGGTGGTGCTGAGCTACCGCCAGCTCGTCAAGGCCTACCCCTCCGGAGGCGGTGACTACGAGGTCGCGCACAAGAACCTCGGTGAGAAGGCCGGCCTGATCGTGGCCTCCGCCCTCTTGGTCGACTACGTGCTGACCGTCGCGGTGTCGGTCGCGTCCGGCGTGGACAACGTCATCTCCGCGCTGCCGTTCCTCGCGTCGTGGCGGGTGGGGCTCGCGGTGCTCTGCGTCATCATCCTCGCCGCGGTCAACCTCCGCGGGGTGCGGGAGTCGAGCAAGGCGTTCGCGCTCCCCACCTACATCTTCATCGGCAGCATCTTCGTGATGGTCGTCACGGCGCTGGTCCGCACCGTGCTCGGCCACGCGCCTGTCGCCGAGTCGGCCGCTTACACCGTGCACACGAGCAGCGTCACGCAGGCCGCGATGGTGCTGCTGCTGCTGCGCGCGTTCTCCAGCGGCTGTTCCGCTCTGACCGGTGTGGAGGCCGTCGCCAACGGCGTCCCGGCGTTCCGCACGCCCAAGATCCGCAACGCCCGCACCACGCTGGCGATGATGGGCGGTATCGCGATCGTCCTGTTCGCCGGTCTCACCGCCACGGCCCTGATCAGCGGCGTGCACTACGCAGAGAACCCCTGCGACCTCCAGGGTTGGGCGCAGTGCGCGACCTCCCCGCAGCGCTCGCTCATCGCGCAGATCGCCGCGGCGACGTTCGGCAACAACACCTTCTTCTTCTTCATCGTGCAGGCCGCCACCGCCGTCGTGCTGCTGCTCGCCGCGAACACCGCGTTCAACGGCTTCCCGCTGCTCGGCTCGGTGCTCGCCCGCGACTCCTACGCCCCGAAGGCGCTCAACACCCGCGGCGACCGCCTCGTCTACTCGAACGGCATGATCCTGCTGGCGCTCGCCGCGACGGTCCTGCTGCTCGTCTACCAGGCGAACCTGACCCAGCTCATCCAGCTCTACATCATCGGTGTGTTCGTCTCGTTCACCCTCGGCCAGTCCGGGATGGTGAAGCACTGGGTCACGCTGCTGCGCGGCAGCGGCACTGACGGCAACGCGGTGATCGGCGCGCGCGAGCGGAGCAGCATCGTGCGGTCGCTCTGCATCAACGCGTTCGGCGCGACGCTGACCTTCGTCGTGCTCATCGTCGTCACGATCACGAAGTTCACTCACGGGGCGTACCTCGTGTTCATCTTCATGCCGATCCTCTGGTTCCTGATGCTCGGAGTGAACCGGTACTACCGGGATGTCGAGAAGGAGGTCGAGGTCGACCCGGTCACGACCTTCGGCAGCGTCGGCGACCACGCGGTCGTCCTCATCGGCAAGATGCAGAAGCCGGCCCTCAAGGCGCTGGACTACGCGATCGCCGCCCGCCACGACTCGATCGAGGCCGTGCACGTCTCCATCGAGGAGGAGGCGACCCAGAAGCTGCAGCGGCAGTGGATCGAGCAGAACATCCACGTCCCGCTGACGATCATCGAGTCGCCGTACCGCGAGTTCGGCGTGCCGCTGATCAAGTACCTCAAGCACCGCCGCGAGGAGCACGGCTCCGAGGTCGTGACCGTGTACCTGCCGCAGTACATCGTCGGCCACTGGTGGGAGTCGCTGCTGCACAACCACCGCGCCCGCCGGCTGAGCAAGCAGCTCATGCTGTGCCACGGCGTCACCGTGGCGCTCGTGCCGTGGCTGCTCGACTCGTCGTCGCTGATCTACGGCCGCCGCTCGCGCCCGCTGCCGGGCCAGGACCGCCGTGGCGAGCCGGTGCGCCCGGTCGCGCGGCGCCCGCTGACGCCGGCCTCGGCCGCGCGTGCGCGGATCCACATCCACCCGACGCCCATCACGCTCGGGCAGCAGAGCGAATTCGCGGCGCCGGGCGAGCTGGCGGTGCCGCCGGTGGGTGCCGAGGATCGGACGTCGCAGGGCTCGGACGAGCAGCAGACCGTGCCGGCCCGGGCGAAGCGGTAGCGCGCGCCTACAACCGCAGCGCCGGCCCGTGTCCCGGCAGCACCCAGCGGGCGTCGCACAGGCTGAGCCGCCGCGCGCTCGCCTCCGCTCCGTCGACGTCGTGGTGGAAGAACGTCGGTAGCTGTTGCAGCTCCCCTCGGCGGCGAGCAGGGCGTGCCCGGTCACGATCGCATCGCCCGTGATCAGAACCTCGGCGTCCGGTTCGAAGAAGCAGACGTGGCCCGTCGTGTGGCCGGGCGTGGGCACCACCTCCAGGCGGTGCCCGGTCGACAGCTCGAGCACGTCGGCGGCGATCGCCTGCGCGGACGGGACGCCGACGTCGCCGAGGCCGCCCGCACGGATGGCCGACACCGCCCAGGGGATGGTGCCGCGGCGGAGCGCGACCGGCATCAGGTCGGCGACGGTGACCTGCTCGGTGATCTCGCGACGGACGTTCGGCAGCTCGCTCGCGGTGGCCAGCACCTCCACGCCGAAGCGCTCGCTGTAGTCGCGCGCCGGTCCCAGGTGGTCGGAGTGTCCGTGCGTCACGATGATGCGGGTGAGCGCGGAGACATCGAGCCCGGTCGAGCGGATCGACTTCTCGACCAGGGGGCGGTCGGCCGGATAGCCGCAGTCCACCAGCTCGACGTGTCCCCGGCCGTGGAAGACCGTCCAGTTGGAGGCGGGGCCCTCGACGAAGAGGATGCCCGGAGCGACGGCAGTCAGCGAACGGAGATCACGCACAAGCACGACAGTATCGCGCCGGCACTTGACCTTGACGTAACGTCAACCTCTACCGTGGTCTTTCAGCACCCCACGAGAGGAGACGGACATGGTGGAGACGACCGTGGACTGGAGCATCCAGGACATCGCGCGCATCGCCGGGACGACGAGCAGGACGCTGCGTCACTACGACGAGCTCGGCCTGCTTCCGCCGAGCCGGATCGCCGCGAACGGCTACCGTCACTACGACCGCGACTCCCTCGTGCGGCTGCAGCGCATCCTCCTGCTGCGGGACCTCGGGCTCGGCCTCCCGGCCATCGCACGCGTGCTCGACAGCAGGCAGGATGCGGTCCCCGCCCTGCGCGACCACCTGACGTGGCTACGCAGCGAGCGGGAACGGCTGGCGCGGCAGATCGCGTCGGTCGAGTCGACGATCCACGCTGTGGAGGAAGGAGGGGAGATCGTGGCTGAGGAGATGTTCGACGGCTTCGACCACACCCAGTACAAGGAGGAGGTCGAGGAGCGCTGGGGGAAGGACGCGTACGCCGCCTCGGACCGGTGGTGGCGCGGCATGACCGCCGAGGAGCGCGCCGGCTGGCAGCAGCGGCAGAAGGCGCTCGCCGCCGACTGGACGGCCGCCGCCGCGCGCGGGGTGGACCCGGCGTCGGAGGAGGCGCAGACGCTCGCCCGCCGGCACGCCGAGTGGCTGGCCGACATCCCCGGCACGCCCGGCTACGGCACGGGCGCCCCGCCGGCCGCGTACCTGACCGGACTCGGCGACATGTACGTCGCCGACCCGCGCTTCGCCGCCGACTACGGCGGAACCGAGGGCGCCGCCTTCGTCCGCGACGCCCTCCGCCTCTACGCCGCCTCCCTGTCCTGAGCAGTCGCTTCCTCACTTTCTCCCGCAAAACGCCGGGCGCGAGCGGGAGAAAGTGAGGAACTGATGGCTGCTCGGCTGGGCTAGGCGCGGCGGGGGTGGGTGCGACGGGCGCGGCCGGTGAGGCGGTCGTCGAGCCAGTGCGCCTCGATGAGGCGGGAGGGGCGGCGCGGGGCCGCGGGTTCGGCGGGGCCACGGTCGGGCTGCGGGCCGCGCACCAGCGGGGAGGCGGCGCGGTCGATCGCGCGCGAGCGGGTCGCCGCGTCGGACTCGAGCAGGATGCCGTCTCGCACGTCGAAACGGACGGCATCCCGCTCGTCCGCACCCTCCGCGCGGAGGCCGAGGCCCTGCTCCGCCGTGCCTTCGAGCTCGCCCTCCAGCTCGGCGTCCGCGGGTGCGGGCTCCGGCATCCGGATCGCGAAGAACGGGAGGGTGAGACTGCACAGCGGCCCGACCAGCAGCGCGAACGCGAGCGTCCCCACGCCGACGTTGCCGCCGAGGAACCAGCCGATGATGAGCACCGTGACCTCGATCGCGGTCCGCACCGCCCAGATCGGCCGGCCGGTGCGGGCGTGGAGGCCGGTCATCAGCCCGTCGCGCGGCCCGGGCCCCAGCTTCGGCCCGATGTAGAGGCCGGTGGCGACCGCGAGCAGCAGGAGGCCGGCGGCGAAAGCCAGCACCTGCGCCCAGAGCACCGTCAGCTGCGGGATGATCCAGAGCCCGAGCTGCGCGCTCGGGCCGACCAGGAGGACGTTGAGCACGGTCCCGAGCCCGGGCCGCTGCCGCAGCGGGATCCAGAAGGCCAGCACCACGAGGCCGACCAGGTTGGTCACGAGCCCGAACGGGATGCCCGTCTTGTATGACACCCCCTGCGCCAGCACGTCCCACGGCGAGACGCCGATCCCGGCGCGCACCATCAACGCGATGGCGATGCCGTACAGGAACAGCCCGACCAGGAGCTGAGCCAGGCGCCGGGTGAGAAGGAAGCGGGACATGCTGATAATCCAATCGCTCGATTGGCCTTACATCAAGATGCCAATCCGGATAAAGTGGCCCGCATGCCCGACGCTCAACTCACCGCCCGCTCCCTCGAGTCGCTGCTCGGCGACTGGCGCGGCGCGGCCCCCGGCTACCAGTCGCTCGCCGACCGCGTCCGCCTGCTGGTGCTGGACGGCCGCATCCCGATCGGGACGCGCCTCCCCGCCGAGCGGGACCTCGCCGGCCGGCTCGACCTGAGCCGCACCACGGTCAGCGCGGCCTACCGGCACCTCCGGGAGGGCGGCTTCCTCGACAGCGTGCGCGGCTCCGGCAGCGTCGCGCGCCTCCCCGGACCGGCGCTCGCCCTCCCGATCGCCGGCGGCGAGGGGATGCTCGACTTCACCAAGGCCGCCCTGCCCGCCGCGGCCTCCCTCCCGGCCGCCGCACGCGCCGCCGCCGAAGAGCTGCCGCACTTCCTCCCGGACTCCGGCTACGACCCGGTCGGCCTCCCGCACCTCCGCCAGGCGATCGCCGACCGCTATGCCGAGCGCGGCCTCCCGACGACGGCGGACCAGGTGCTCGTCACGGTCGGCGCGCAGCAGGCCATCGCGCTCATCGCCCGCACCTTCCTGTCGCGCGGCGACCGTGCGCTGGTGGAGATGCCCACCTACCCGCACGCGACCGAGGCGCTCCGGCTGGCCGGCGCGCGGCTCCTGCCGATCACGGTCACGCCCCCGGAGGACGCGCCGCTCGCGCTCGCACCGGACGGCAGCGCACCCGCCGAGGAGGACGGCTGGGACGCCGACGCCGCAGAGCAGGCGATCCGGCGGGCGAGCCCGGCGCTGGCCTACCTGATCCCGGACTTCCACAACCCCACGGGGGCCTCCATGTCGCCAGCCACCCGCGAGCGCATCCTCGCCGCCGCGGCCGCGCACGGGACCATCGTGGTCGGCGACGAGACGACGGCCGACCTCGACATCGACCGGGTGGGCGAGTTCCTGCCGCTGCCGCGCTACGCCCATCGCAAGGCCGGCGATCCGCCCGTGCTGCTCATCGGCTCGGCCTCCAAGAGCCTGTGGGGCGGCCTCCGGATCGGCTGGATCCGCGCCGAGCGCCCTCTGATCCAGCGGCTGATCGCGGCCAAGCCGTCGACCGACCTCGGCACACCCATGATCGAGCAGCTCGTCGTCGCCCGGATGCTGCCGCAGACCCTCGAGATCCGCGAAGAGCGGCGCGTGCAGCTCGCCGCGGGGCGGGAGACCGTGCGCCGGCTGGCGGCGGAGGTCTTCCCCGAGTGGCGCATCCCCCGACTGCACGGTGGCCTCGCCGCGTGGATCGGGATCGGCGCGCCGGTCAGCTCGGCGCTCGCGCTCGCCGCCCGCAACCACGGCCTCCTCATCGCCGCCGGTCCGCGGTTCGGGCTCGACGGCGCCTTCGAGCGGTTCCTGCGCGTGCCGATCACGTACAGCGAGGAGGAGACGCGGCGTGCGTTCACGGCGCTGGAGCGGGCCTGGGCGGTCGCCTCGGTCGAGCCGGCGCCTTACTACGACGCGGCGGCGCTCCCCAACGTGGTGTGACACTCCTCCGCCGATAGGGCCTCCACTGGTACGGCTCCGCGCCGGGAGACGTCGTACCTGGGGATGAGGAAGTTGCACAGCCTGCAATGAGATACTTTGGCAGCGCCGCCGCCGTCGCGTGCCAAGCACTCACATTCGCCAAGGGGACCCTCCGTGCACTATCTCGCCGTTCTCAGCATGAAGAACCGCGCCCTGATCGCGCTCATCACGATCGTGGCCGCCCTCTTCGGCGGGTACGCGCTCACCAGCCTGAAGCAGGAGCTGGCGCCGTCGATCACGTTCCCGCAGCTCGTCGTGCTCTCCAGCTACCCCGGCGCGTCCCCCGAGGTCGTCAACCACGACGTCAGCACCCCGGTGGAGGCCGCCATCCAGGGCGTGCCCGACCTCGACTCCACGTCGGCGGTCAGCAGCACGAACCAATCGATCATCACGGCGAAGTTCACGTACGGCACCGACCTCGCGACGGCCGAGCAGAAGATCGACCAGGCGATCAACCGGATCAAGTCGACGCTGCCGTCCGGTGTGAACCCGCAAGTGCTCTCCGGCTCGATCGACGACCTCCCGGTCATCCAGCTCGCCGTGAGCAGCGACACCGACCAGCGGACCCTCGGCGACGACATCACCAAGCTCGCGCTGCCCGACATCAAGGCGGTCACCGGCGTCAACGACGCCCAGCTCGTCGGCGAGGTCGGCCAGCGCATCACCATCACGCCGGACGCGGCCAAGCTCGCGGCGGCCGGCCTCAGCGCGTCGGCGATCAAGGACGCCCTCCAGCAGAACGGCGTGCTGCTGCCCGGCGGGTCGATCACCCAGAACGGCCAGACGCTCACCATCCAGTCGGGGGCGCAGTTGACGTCGGTGGCGGACATCTCGGGGCTGCCGCTGATCAAGCAAAGCACGGGCGCGAGCGGGGCCGCGGGGGCGACCGGCGGGACGGGGGCGACCGGCGGAACGGGCGCGACCGGGGGAACAGGCGGGACCTCCGGAGGGGTGCCGCCGGAGGCGCGGCCTCCAGCCAGTCGGCGGCCGCGGCCGCAGCCGCCGCGGCGAACGCCACGCCGAAGACCATCGGCGACGTCGCCACGGTCGCCCAGACCGACGACCCGACCACCTCGCTCTCCCGCGTCAACGGCAAGCCCGCGCTCACCATCGCCGTGACCAAGCTCCCGTCCGCGAACACCGTCGCCGTGTCGCACGCGGTGTCCGCGCTCGTCCCGGGCCTGGAGACCAAGCTCGGCCACAACGCCACGATCACCGTCGTGTTCGATCAGGCTCCGTTCATCACCCAGTCGATCAACTCGCTCGCCGAGGAGGGCCTGCTCGGCCTCGCGATGGCGGTCATCGTCATCCTGGTCTTCCTGTTGTCGGTGCGTTCCACGCTCGTGACCGTGGTCTCCATCCCGACCAGCGTGCTCATCACCTTCATCGTGATGTGGGCGAGCGGCTACACGCTCAACATCATCACGCTCGGCGCGCTCACGATCGCGATCGGCCGCGTCGTGGACGACTCGATCGTCGTCATCGAGAACATCAAACGGCAGCTCGTGCCCGGTGTGGACCGGGCCGTCACGATCATCCGCGCGGTGCGGGAGGTCGGCGGCGCGATCACGGCGTCCACGATCACGACGGTGGCGGTGTTCCTGCCGCTGGCGTTCGTCGGCGACGTCACGGGCGAGCTGTTCCGGCCGTTCGCGCTGACGGTCACCATCGCGCTGCTCTCGTCACTGCTGGTCGCGCTGACGATCGTGCCGGTGCTGGCCTACTGGTTCCTGCGCGCGCCGAAGGCCCGCACGAAGGAGGGCGGCGAGTTCGACGACGAGGCTGCGCACCTCTCGGTCGCGGAGGCCACGGCCTCCGGCCACGACGAGCTGGAGCACGCGTCGCGCCTGCAGCGCGGCTACCTCCCGATCATCCGCTGGACGCTGAAGCACTCCGTGCTGACCGTCGTCGCCGCGGTGATCGTGCTCATCCTGACCTTCTTCTCGGTCCCGCTCCTCAAGACCAACTTCCTCGGGTCGAGCGGCCAGAACTCGCTGACCGTGTCGCAGACGCTCCAGCCGGGCGCGAGCCTCCAGGCGAAGGACGACGCCGCTCGCACGGTGGAGGACAAGCTCCTGCACATCGACGGCGTGAAGACCGTCCAGGTCTCGATCGGCTCCAGTGGCTCGTCGCTGCGCGACGCCTTCACCGGCGGCGGCGGCGCGACCACGTTCTCGGTCACCACCGATCCGAACGCCGATCAGGACAAGCTCCAGACGACCATCCAGAACGACATGGCGTCGATCTCCGGCGCCGGCGACATCACCGTCTCCGCGTCGAGCGGTTTCGGCGGCTCCACCGACATCCAGGTGGACATCAGCGCGAGCTCGAACGCCGACCTCCAGAAGGCCACCGACTCGGTCGTCGCCGAGCTGAAGAAGCAGCAGTCGCTCAAGCAGGTCACCGACAACCTGAGCGCGTCGCTGCCGTACGTCTCCGTGAGCGTGGATCGCACGAAGGCCGCCCAGGCCGGCCTCAGCGAGGTCGCGGTCGGCACGCTGGTCTCGCAGGCGATGCAGCCGACCCAGATCGGATCGGTCGCGATCGAGAACTCGACGCTGAACATCTACCTGCAGAGCGACAACCCGCCGACCACGGTCGCCGGCCTGTCCGACCTGCCGATCCCGACGGTCAAGGGTGTCGTGCCCCTGAGCTCCGTGGCGACCGTCGCCGAGGCCAAGGGCCCGTCGACCGTGACGACCGAGCGCGGGCTGCGGACCTCCACGGTCACGGCGACGCCGGCCACCGACAACCTGACGACCGCCAACGCGGAGGTCACCAAAGCGCTCACGGACGCCCACCTCCCGGCGGGCGCGACGGCGAAGATCGGCGGTGTCTCGTCCAGCCAGTCGAGCGCGTTCGGTCAGCTCGGGCTCGCGTTGCTGGCGGCCATCCTGATCGTCTACATCGTCATGGTGGCGACGTTCCGCTCGCTGCTTCAGCCGCTGCTGCTGCTGGTCTCGGTGCCGTTCGCGGCGACCGGGGCCATCCTGCTCCAGCTCGCCTCGGGCATCCCGCTCGGCGTCGCCTCGCTCATCGGTGTGCTGATGCTGATCGGCATCGTGGTGACCAACGCGATCGTGCTCATCGACCTCGTCAACCAGTACCGCGCCCGTGGGCTGACGGTGAGCGACGCGGTCGTGCACGGCGCCTCCCGCCGGCTGCGCCCCATCCTGATGACCGCGCTCGCCACCATCGCCGCGCTGACCCCGATGGCGCTCGGCGTCACCGGGCATGGCGGTTTCATCTCGCAGCCGCTCGCGATCGTGGTGATCGGCGGCCTGATCTCCTCCACCGTGCTGACCCTGGTGGTGCTGCCGACGCTGTACAACCTCGTGATGGGGGCGCGCGAGCGCCGCATCGCGCGAAGGGCTGCGAAGGGCGGCGGCGCGGCCGGCGCCGGTGAACCCGGTACGCCCCCGGCGGTTCCGCGCCCGACGGCACGTCTCCGGAGCCACCGGTGTTCACGACTCCCGCGGGCGGCCGCCAGCTCTGACATCCCCCTGCCGCAGGGCACGTCAACGCCCCTGAAACCGCGTGCTAGGGCCATTGGCGCGCCCCTCGGCGTCGCGGGGTTGGGAAAGTGTCCGGGATTCCAGACAGGGGAGACGGGCGCCGGGGCGTCGGCGCGGGCAGGCATTGCTAGCGTCGCGGTATGAGCCTCTCCGTCGATCCCCTCTGGCCCCGTGCCGGTTCCTGGCCGTCGCTCGCCGACCTCCCGGACGACCAGGTCGACCTGGCGCTGATCGGCCTCCCGACCTGGCGGACATCGCTGTCGCCGACGGGGGCGCACGCGACGCCGGGCGCCGTGCGGGAAGCGCTCCAGCGGTACTCGCTGCACGCACCAGAGCTGGCGGTCGAGGCACTGCGGTTCGCCGACGCCGGCGACGTGGTGGAGCCCGACGGCCCCGAGGGCGAGCGCCGGGCGATCGGCGCCGTGCGGGAGGCCGTCTCGCGCTCGCGTCTGACCGTCGCGGTCGGCGGCGACAACTCCCTCACCGTCCCGGCTTCGCTCGGCGCCTGGGGCGACGAGGTGTCGACCGCCGGGCTCGTGACGCTCGACGCCCACCACGACCTGCGCGACGGCGTCTCCAACGGCTCGCCGGTGCGTCGCCTGGTGGAGGCCGGCCTCGCCGGGCGCCGGATCGTCCAGATCGGCATCGCCGACTTCGCCAACTCGGCCGCGTACGCGTTGCGGGCGCTGGAGTACGGCATCACCGTCATCCCGCGCGACGACCTCCACCACCGCCCGATCGACGACGTGATGGCCGAGGCGCTGGAGGTCGCCGGCGCTGCGGGAGGCCCCGTCCACGTCGACCTGGACGTGGACGTGTGCGACCGATCCGTCGCCCCCGGTTGCCCGGCCTCGGTGCCGGGCGGGCTCGCGGCCTGGGAGCTGCGGCGGTTCGCGCGGCTCGCGGGTGCGGACTCCCGTGTCCGCTCGATCGACATCGCGGAGGTCGACGCGACCGCGGACACCCCCGACCAGCGCACGGTCCGCCTCGCGGCGCTGCTGGTGCTGGAGGCGGCGGCGGGGCTGGCGTCACGCTGACTCGGCGCGGCTACTGCGGCGGCGGGAAGCCGGGGGCGGCAGGCGGAGGTGCGTTCGTCGCAGGAGGCACGCCGGCCGGCTGAGCGTGCGGCGCTGTACCGGGCTGCGGCGGAGTCGTGCCCGGCTGCGGCGCCAGCGGGGACCGCTCGGCTGCGGCCACTGCTGGTGCGCGTACGCCTGCGGCGGAAGGGGAACCGCGACCGCTTGGGGCGCCCGGGGGTGCGCGTGGCTCCCCGCATCCGGGAACGGGTACGGCGGATAGGTCCGCAGCTCCGGACCCGGTGGCTGGTCTCCACGCGCCGCCGGTTTCGCCTCGAACGCCCGCACGATCAGCGGGATGACCGCCGCCACCGCCGCGACGAGGGTCGTCGCCGCCGACAGCCGCCACCACCAGTCCGGCCACGTCGCCGCCGGGAGGATCGCCGGGAGGGCGAGCACCAGCGCGGTCGCCCACATGAGCGCGAGCGACACCACGCCGCCGATCGACGACACGCGGGAGGAGGCCCGCGTCACGAAGCGCAGCCCGTACACCTGGGTCAGCAGCAACGCCATGCGGGCGAGTACCACGACCCCGGCGAAGCGCCAGAACTGCTCCGCCCAGACCCGCGCGTCCGCAGTGTCGTCGGGCTGGAGGATGCCGTTCCACAGCTTCAGCAGCCCGACTGCGACCAGGGCGGCGTTGGTGATGGTCGACGCCGGGAGGTACCAGCGGTTGGGGCCGTTCGACACCGTCGCGTCCAGCGCGACGGCTCCGGCGAACGCGCCGACGAGCAGGAGAGTCAGCCACGCGCGGCCGGCGATGTTCGCCTGGTCTCCGACGACGATCAGGACCGCCCCGAACACCGCGGACGTCGCCAGCACCCCGATCGTCAGGTACAGCGCCAGCCTGCGCGCGCGCGGTCGGCTGGTTTCGGCGTCGGTCGCGGCTTCATCTTGGAATGTCACACTCCAGGGTAACCTATCACCGCCCTCAGGCGAAGTGCGTGCGTGTCACCAGCGGCACCCCGGGCCGGTAGGCGAGGTGCACGTACGAGGGCGCGTCCAGCACAACGTAGTCCGCCCGTGCTCCTGGGCGCAGGTGGCCGACGTCCTCCCGGCGCAGCGCCTCCGCGCCGCCGAGCGTCGCAGCCCGCAGGGCCTCCGCCACCGTCATCCTCATGTCGCGCACCGCGACCGCGATGCAGAACGGCATCGACGACGTGAACGACGAGCCCGGGTTGCAGTCGCTGGCCAGCGCCACCTGCACGCCGGCGTCGATGAGGCGACGGGCGTCGGGGTACGGGTGCCGGGTCGAGAACTCGACGCCGGGCAGGAGGGTCGCGACCGTCCGCGACCCCGCCAGGAGCGACACGTCGCGGTCGGTGAGGTAGGTGCCGTGGTCGACGCTCGCGGCGTCCAGCTCGACCGCCAGCGCGACGCCGTCGCCCGGGCCGAGCTGGCTCGCGTGCACGCGCACGCCGAGGCCGCGCGCGGCGCCGGCCTCCAGGATGCGCCTCGACTGGGCGACCGTGAAGGCGCCGGTCTCGCAGAACACGTCGACCCAGCGGGAGTGCGGCGCGCAGGCGTCCAGCATCGGACCGGTGACCAGGTCCACGTACGCCTCCGGGTCGGACGCGAACTCGGCCGGCACCACGTGCGCGCCGAGGAACGTGGTCTCCGCCGTGACCTCGCGGGCGATCCGGAGGATGCGCGCCTCGTCCTCCACGGTCAGGCCGTATCCGCTCTTGACCTCGAAGGTCGTCGTGCCCTGCGCGCGCAGCTCGCGCACGAAACCGGCCAGCCGCCGGCGCAGCTCGTCGTCGGATGCCGCTCTCGTCGCGGCCACGGTGCCGCGTATGCCGCCGGCGGAATACGGCCGGCCGGCCATCCGCGCTTCGAACTCCGCCGAACGGTCGCCGCCGAAGACGAGGTGCGTGTGGCTGTCGACGAAGCCGGGGATGACGGCCGCGCCGCCCGCGTCCACGACCTCGTCGGCGTGCGCGCGCGGCGCCGCCGACGCGGGCCCGGTCCACTCGACCCGACCGTCCACCTCCAGAAGGGCCGCGTCGGGGAGGATGCCGAGCGGCCCGGGGTGGGCGGGGTCCAGTGTGACGAGCTCGGCGATCCCGGTCAGCAGCGTCGCGCGGGACATCAGGCGACCGGACCGGAGGAGACGGCGGCTTCCTGCATGGGGATGCGCAGCCCGCGCTCTCGCGCGACCTCCGCCGCGTGCTCATAACCGGCGTCGACGTGCCGCATGACGCCGGTGCCCGGGTCGTTGGTGAGCACGCGCTCGATTTTCTCGGCCGCGAGCGGGGTGCCGTCGGCGACGACGACCTGCCCGGCGTGGATGCTGCGCCCGATCCCGACCCCGCCGCCGTGGTGCAGCGACACCCAGGTCGCCCCCGACGCGGTGTTCAGCAGCGCGTTGAGCAGCGGCCAGTCGGCGATCGCGTCCGAGCCGTCCTTCATCGCCTCGGTCTCGCGGTAGGGCGAGGCCACCGAACCGGAGTCGAGGTGGTCGCGGCCGATCACGATCGGGGCCGAGAGCTCGCCCGAGGCGACCATCTCGTTGAACTTCAGCCCGGCCAGGTGGCGCTCCTTGTAGCCGAGCCAGCAGATCCGCGCGGGGAGGCCCTCGAAGTGCACCTTCTCGCCGGCCTGGGTGATCCAGCGGCGAAGCTTCTGGTCGTCGGGGAACAGCTCCAGGATGGCGCGATCGGTCGCCGCGATGTCCGCCGGGTCGCCGGAGAGCGCCGCCCACCGGAACGGGCCGCGGCCCTCCTCGAACTGCGGCCGGATGTAGGCGGGCACGAAGCCGGGGAACGCGAACGCGCGATCGAAGCCGCCGAGCTGGGCCTCGGTGCGGATGGAGTTGCCGTAGTCGAAGACCTCGGCGCCCGCGTCGAGGAAGCCGACCATCGCCTCCACCTGCTTCGCCATCGACAGGCGCGCGGCGATGGTGAAGGCCTCCGGGTCGGCGGCGGCGCGGTCGTGCCACTCCTCGACCGTCACGCCCTCCGGGAGGTAGCTCAGCGGGTCGTGCGCGCTGGTCTGGTCGGTGACGATGTCGATCGCCACGCCGCGGCGCAGCAGCTCGGGGAAGACCGTGGCGGCGTTGCCCACCAGGCCGACCGAGAGGGCGCGGCGCTCGTCCTTGGCGGCGAGCACTCGGGCGACGGCGTCGTCCAGGTCGTCGGTCAGCTCGTCCAGGTAGCCGTGGTCGACGCGGCGCTGCAGGCGGGTGCGGTCGACGTCCACGATCAGCACCACGCCGCCGTTGAGGGTGACGGCCAGCGGCTGAGCGCCGCCCATCCCGCCGCAACCGCCGGTGAGGGTGAGGGTGCCCGCCAGGCTCCCACCGAACCTCTTGTCGGCGATCGCCGCGAACGTCTCGTAGGTGCCCTGCAGGATGCCCTGGGAGCCGATGTAGATCCAGGAGCCCGCGGTCATCTGGCCGTACATGGTCAGGCCCAGTGCCTCCAGGCGGCGGAACTCCGGCCAGGTCGCCCAGTCGCCCACGAGGTTGGAGTTGGCGATGAGCACGCGCGGCGCCCACTCGTGCGTGCGGAACACGCCGACCGGCTTGCCGGACTGCACCAGCAGCGTCTCGTCGGCCTCCAGGTCGCGGAGGGTGGCGACGATCGCGTCGAAGGCCTCCCAGCTGCGTGCGGCGCGGCCGGTGCCGCCGTAGACGACCAGGTCGTCGGGGCGCTCGGCGACCTCCGGGTCGAGGTTGTTCATCAGCATGCGCAGCGGCGCCTCGGTCTGCCAGCTCTTCGCGCTGAGCTCGGTGCCGCGCGGCGCGCGCACGGGTCGCGATCCCTGCATCATCAGGTCCTTTCTGTTCGTATGGTCCCGCCCGCAGCCATCTGTTCCTCACTTTCTCCCGCTTCCCTCCTGCGTGTCGCGGGAGAAAGTGAGGAAGCGATGGCTGGGGGCGGGAGGTCAGGAGAGGTCGGTGGTGGTGCGGGCGGCGGAGGCGGCGGCGCCGGAGGCGACGAAGGCGACGGCGGCCTCGATCTCGGGCGAGAGGTGGCGGTCCGGGCCGGGGCCGGGGACGGAGGCGCGCAGCGCCTCGGTGACCGCGCCGGTTGCCGGGCCCTGACGCAGCGGGGCGCGGAGGTCGGCGCCGCGCGCGGCGGTCATCAGCTCGATCGCGAGCACGCGGGCCAGCCCGTCGATCGCGCGGCGCAGCTTGCGGGCGGCGGCCCAGCCCATCGAGACATGGTCCTCCTGCATCGCGGACGACGGGATGCTGTCCACCGAAGCGGGCACGGCCAGACGCTTGAGCTCCGAGACGATCCCTGCCGCGGTGTACTGCGCGATCATCAGGCCGGAGTCGACGCCGACCTCGTGCGCGAGGAACGGCGGCAGCCCCTGGTTGCGCGCCGGGTCGAGGAAGCGGTCGGTGCGGCGCTCCGACATGCTCGCGACGTCGGCGATGACGATCGCGAGGAAGTCGAGCACGTACGCGACCGGCGCGCCGTGGAAGTTGCCGTTCGACTCCACCCGGCCGTCCGGGGTGAGCACCGGGTTGTCGATGGCGGAGGCCAGCTCGCGCTCGGCGATCATCGTCGCGTGGGCGACGGTGTCCCGCGCGCCGCCGTTGACCTGCGGCGAGCAGCGCAACGAGTAGGCGTCCTGAACGCGCGTGCACTCAGGACCCTTGTGGCTCGCCACCAGCGGGGAGCCCGCGAGCAGCGCGCGCAGGTTCGCGGCGGAGACCGCCTGGCCGGCCTGGGGGCGCAGCCGCTGGAGGTCGGCGGCGAAGACGGCATCGGTGCCGAGCAGCGCCTCCACGCTCATCGCCGCGGTGATGTCTGCTGTGGTGAGGAGGCCGCCGAGGTCGTGCAGCGCGAGCGACAGCATCCCGAGCATTCCGTCGGTGCCGTTGATGAGCGCGAGGCCTTCCTTCTCGGCGAGGACGACGGGCTCGATGCCGGCGGCGGCGAGGGCGTCCGCCGCCTCCACGAGTTCTCCCTTGACGCGCACCTGGCCCTCGCCCATCGCCGCGAGGGCGCAGTGCGCGAGCGGCGCGAGGTCGCCCGAGCAGCCGAGCGAGCCGTACTCGCGCACGAGCGGGGTGATGCCCGCGTTGAGCAGGGCGGCATAGGTCTCGACGGTGCGGCGCTGCGCTCCGGTGCGGCCGGTCATCAGCGTCGCCAGGCGCAGCAGCATGAGGGCGCGCACGACCTCCCGCTCGACCTCCGGCCCCGACCCGGCCGCGTGCGAGCGGACGAGGGAGGCCTGGAGCTGCGCGCGGCGCTCGCCGGGGATGAACGTGGTCGCCAGTGCGCCGAAACCGGTGGAGATGCCATAGTGCGGCTCGACGTCGTCGGCGAGCGCCTCGACGATCGCGCGGGACGCCTCGACGGCTTCGAGCGCGGCGTCGTCGAGTCGGACGGGTGCGTCGTGCCGGGCCACCGCGACGACCTCGGCGATGGTGAGCGGGCGGGCGCCGACGGTGACGGGCGCGGCGTCGGCGGCGTCGCGGGAGGTGGTTGCAGAGGTGGAACCGGTGGTGAAGGCGGACATGCTCCGATCATGCGCCGGAGGCCGCTGGGCGCGCCCGGGGGTTAGGCTCATCGGTGTCCGGGATACCAGACACGCGGCCGAGCGCCGGGAGGAGCGTCCATGAGCAAGGTCCCCGCCGCGGAGAACACCCTCCGCGTCCTCGCCTACCTCGCCACGCAGCGCGGACCCGTCCCCGCCGCCGGGATCGCCGCCTCCCTCGGCCTCCCGCGCTCCACGGTCTACCACCTGCTGACCGTGCTGACCGAGCACGGTTTCGTCCTGCACTTCCCCGAAGCGCGCCGCTACGGGCTGGGCGTCGCCGCCTACGAGCTGTCGAGCGGGTTCTCCCGGCAGCAGCCGCTCAGCCGGCTCGGCCGGCCCATCGTCGCCGCGCTGGTGGACGCGATCGGCGAGTCCGGCCACGTCGCGGTGCTGCACGGCAGGGACGTCGTCTACATCGTGGAGGAGCGTGCGCCGCGGAGGCCGCGCCTTGTCACGGACGTGGGTGTGCGCCTCCCCGCGCACCTGACGGCGAGCGGCCGCGCGCTGCTGGCCTCGCTCCCCGCCGGTCAGCTTCGCGCGCTGTACCCGGACGCCGACGCGTTCGAGGACCGCACCGGCGCCGGCCCGCACTCGTACGCCGAACTCCGCCGGCTCGTCGCGGAGGCACGCGACCGCGGCTACGCCACCGAGGACGGCGACGTGACGCCCGGTTTCGCCTCCGTCGCCGTGTCGGTGCGCGACCACGCCGGCTGGCCGGCCGCCGGGATCGCCGTCACCTTCCCGCGCGCGAACGTGCCGCCCGCCGAGTGGGACGCGCTCGCCGCCCGCGTGCGCGACGCCGCAGCCGAGCTCTCCCGCCGGATCCGCGGCAGCTGACCCCGCTGACGCGCCCCTCGGAGCGTCAGCGGAGGGTGACCGTGGTGGTGTGGGCGGTGCTGTCGCGGGTGTAGTCGACCTTCACCTCGTCGCCGGCCTTGCTGGTGACCTGGATCGCGGTGAGCACGTCGATGTCGGTCGCCGGGTTGCCGTTCACCGCGGTGACCACGTCGCCGACCCGGAGACCGGCCTGCTGCGCGGGGCCGCCCGACACGACCGACTGCACGAACAGCCCGCCGTCCACGCCGAACGCCGCCGCCGCGGCGGGAGGGATCGGCACGACGGTGAGTCCGGCGTCCGGATGCGTGACCTCCCCGTGCGCGATCAGCTCGTGCGCGATCGGCAGCGCCAGCGACTCCGGCACGGCGAACCCGATCCCCACGCTGCCGGTGCTCGCGTGGCCGCTGGAGCCGGGCACGGTCGCGATCGCCGTGTTGATGCCGACGAGGCGCCCCGCGCAGTCGACGAGTGCGCCTCCCGAGTTGCCCGGGTTGATCGACGCGTCGGTCTGGATGGCGCCGGCCAGGATGGCGTTCCTGTCGTCGTCGCTGGGCACCGGGACGGTCCGCCCGAGCGCGCTGACGATGCCGGCCGTCACGGTCGAGGAGAGGCCGAGCGGGGCGCCGAGCGCGACCACCGGCCGGCCGACCACGAGCGATCCGGAGTCGCCCGTCGCGATGACCGGCAGCGGCTCGTCGGACTTCACCTTGATGACGGCCAGGTCGGTCTTCGGGTCGCGCCCGGTGAGCTCGGCGGCGAGTTCGTGGCCGTCGCTGAACCGCACCGCGAGCTTCGCACCCGACGCCGCGTCGGCGATCACGTGGTTGTTGGTCAGGATGTAGCCGTCCTCGGTGATGATCTCGCCGCTGCCGTTGCTCGACCCGCGCGCGCCCGTGACGCCGATGGTGACCACGCTCGGGAGCACGTCGTCCGCGACCCGGGCGGCGTCGCACGTGCCGCGGCCGGCGGTGATCGCGGCGAACGCGAAGCCGCCCGCGACCATCCCGCCGCCGATCAGGACCAGGGCGGAGCCGAGGACGAGCAGCGCGATCGTCCAGCCGCGCAGGGTGTTCGTGCGCGGGGCGCCCCCGTCCGGGGCGGCCGTGTTCGTGGTGGCCGTGTCCGGGGCGGTCCGGCGCAGGGTGTTCTTGTGCTCTGTCACGGTGGCCCCTCCTCGACGGTGGCGCCAGGCTAGCCGGACGGAGGGCACGGCAGAAGGGGTGTTCTCGCCCGCTCGGGTGGCCGCTACCCTTCGGGCATGGTGAGATTCCTGATCCGGGCGGCGATCTTCGTGGTCACCGCGGCGCTCGGCTTGCTGGTGGCCTCGTGGATCCTTCCCGGGTTCCATCTCGACTGGGAGGGCCTCCTGGTGGCCGTGCTGGTCTTCGCGGTGGCGCAGAGCATCCTCGCGCCTTTCATCTTCAATCTCGCCCGCAAGTACGCGTCGGCGATGCTCGGCGGGATCGGGCTCGTGTCGACGCTCGTCGCGCTGCTGGTCGCCTCGTTGCTGCCGGGCGGGATCCGGGTGGACGATTTCCTCACGTGGATCCTCGCCGCGCTCGTCGTCTGGGTGGTGACGGCGCTCGGCGGCTGGCTGCTGCCGCTGATCTTCCTCAAGAAGAAGGTGGCGGCCCGCACCTAGCTCACAGCTTTTTCGCGTAGCAGACCGAGTGCGGGTCGCCGACGTATTCGCCGAAGTTCGGGATGCGCGCATAGCCGCGGCTCTCGTACAACGCGATGGCCGCGTGCTGCAACGGGCCGGTCTCGAGTCGCAGCGTGGCGACGCCGGCGCGCGCGGCCTCGGCCTCCACCGCCGCGAGGAGGCCGCCGGCCAGTCCTCGGCCCCTGGCGTCCTCGTGGACGAACATGCGCTTGAGCTCGGCGCTGCCATCCGGCTTCCGGACGAGCGCGGCCATCCCGAGCGCCGCGCCCTCCTCGTCGCGTCCGACGAACACAGTCACGCCGGGACGCTCCAGTTCCGAGACGTCGAGCAGGTAGCAGCTCTCGGCCGGATAGAGCGAGAAGGTGAACTCGTCGCTCAGGCGCAGCAGCTCAGCGACGCCAGGGGAGCGGGCGGGCTCGACGGACACGCGGGTGGTCATGCGCCGATGCTAGCCAGGCCGTATGTCCGGCAGGTTTCGGGCCGGTCAGCCGGTCAGCCGGCCTTCCGCGCCTTCTGCCGCGAGATACCGCGCGCGACCCACTCCAGCCGGCGCAGCGCCTCCCGGTTGCGGATCCACAGGATGGGATCGATGATCGGCGTCGGGATGCGGGCGGCGATCCCGGTCATCGCGTGCTCCTCCATCCGCACGAGGCAGCCGGAGCCGCGCGGCTGCACCTCGATGACGACGCGCTCGGTCCCCACCGGCCGCGTCTTCGCCTCCAGCACGAACCGCTTCGGCGCGTCCCACTCCTCGACGGTGGTCTCGTCGTTGAGGACGAACGGCCAGATGCCGATGGAGTGGTGCAGGCGGGAGCCCGGCTCAGGGAAATGGCCGTCGGCCCCGCGCAGCCGGGAGGCGCCGACGACCCAGGTCGGGAAGACCCACGGGTCGGCGAGGGCGGTGAAGACCTCTTCGGGCGTGCAGGCGAAACGGCGTACGTTGACCGACATCAGGCGATCTCCTCATCGATGAAACCAGTGGTCTGGTTGAAGCCGCTGGCCGGAGCGCCCGGCGGCGCCGCCGATTCCTCCGGAGCCAGCGAGGGCATCCGGGTCACCCCGAACTCGTGCCGGAGGGCGCTGCGCGCCGCGTAGTAGCCGGCCAGCCCGTGCACGCCCGGCCCCGGCACGGCGGACGACGAGGCGAGGTACAGCCCGCGGCCCGGCATCCGCCAGGGTTCGGTGGACAGCACGGGCCGCATGACGAGCTGGGAGAGGTCCGGCATCCCCGAGGAGATGTCGCCGCCGATATAGCTGGGGTTGTAGCCCTCCAGCGCGTGCGCGGTGCGGGTGGTCTTCGCGAGGATCAGGTCGCGGAACCCCGGGGCGAAGCGCTCGATCTGAGCGATGACGGCCTCGCTGCGATCCGACGTGGAGCCGCGCGGGACGTGCGTGTAGGCCCACAGCACGTGCCGGCCTGCCGGCGCGCGCGAGGGGTCGAAGAGCGTCGGCTGGGACAGGAGCACGTACGGGTCGTCGCTCTCGCGGCCGGCGGCCACCACGCGCTCGGAGCGCGCGATCGCGCCGCGCTCGCCGCCGAGGTGGACGGTCGCGGTCTCCAGCAACTCGGGATTCGTCCACGGCACTGGGCCGGACAGGGCGAAGTCGATCTTGAACACGCCGTTGCCGTCTCGGAAGTCGGCGACGCGACGCAGATAGTCGGGGGGCAGGAGGTCCTCGCCGAGCCGCGCGGCGATGGCGACGTGGGTGTCGAACAGGATGGCGCGCGCGTCGGGCAGTTCGCCGAGCGACTCGATCTCGGCGCCGGTGACGACCTCGCCGCCGTGCGCGCGGATGTCGTCGACCATCGCGTCCGCTATCGCCTGCGAGCCGCCGACCGGGATGGGCCAGCCGCGGGCGTGCGCGTACGTCGCCAGGGCGAGCCCCGCGGCGGACGCGGCGAGGCTCGGCAGCGGCAGGGTGGCGTGTGCGATCACGCCGGTGAGAAGGGCGCGCGCCTCCTGGGTGCGGAACGGAAGGTTCCACCACGGACCGCCCTGGGACAGCGCGGTGAGGCCGAAGCGCGCGGCGACGAGCGGGTTGCGCGGGAGCTGCAGGAGGGACGACCCGGTGAACTGCGCGACTGCGTCCGCGTTGCGCGCGAGAGGGCCGAGCAGGGCGCGCCAGGCGGGGCCGTCGGCGCCGAGAGCTGCGGCGGTGCGCTCCAGGTCGCGATAGGCGACGGCGACCTCCCCGCCGGGCAGCGGATGCCCGTAGGAGGCCGACGGAGTGATGAACGGCACGCGGTCCGCGAGCCCGAACCTCCGGAAGAATCCCGACGCGAACGCCAGAGGGTGCACTGCCGAGCAGATGTCGTGGCGGAAGCCCGGCAGGGTGATCTCCTCCGTCCGCACGCCGCCGCCCGGCGTCGCGTTCCGTTCGTAGACGTGGACGCTCAGCCCCGCCCGGGCGAGGGTGACGGCGGCCGCGAGCCCGTTGGGGCCGGACCCGATGACGATCGCGTCGACGGAGGACATGCCCCATGTATACCCCGGCCACCGCGGCCCGGGAGGGGGTTGCGGATCGGCAGCGTCCTCCCAGGCGGGATCCTGTATCGTTGGCAGGTCGGCTCTTGACACCGCGCCTTTTTGTCGCGCGGATGGGTTTGTAAGTCAAGTGGGCCGGTTCCGCAGCCAGACGGTGAGCGGATTCATCACGATGTGAACGGCCCCGGGCGATGTCTGCTGGGGATACCTCCGGTGCGCTTCAGCGTGCCGCCGCGCATTTCGCAACAACAACCCAGGAAGAATCACGCATGCCCCCGTACAAGAAGAACGCCGGACAGCAGGGCTCCGGCCGACCCGCGCAGCAGCACGCGCCGAAGGGCGCCGGCAGCCGTAGCCCGAAGCACCGCGGCTACCGCGACGAGGCACCCGAGGCAGGCAAGAAGAACCGCTGGACCGCCGACGACCGCGCCGCGCGCGGCCGGGACACCTACGGCACCCGCGGCGACGCCCGTGGCGCCGAGCGCGGTTCTGAGCGCGCCGGCCGTGGCGAGCGCCCGAACTGGGAGCCGCGCGGGAAGGACGCCCGCCGCACCGAGCGCGAGTGGGACAGCCGCGCCCACGCCGGCCGTCGCGAGGACGAGCGTCCGCGCCGGTTCGAGCGGGACGACCGCGCCCCGCGTCGCGAGTTCGACGACCGTCCGCGCCGTCAGTTCGACCGCGACGAGCGTGCTCCGCGCCGCGAGTTCGACGACCGTCCGCGCCGCAGCTTCGACCGCGACGACCGTGCCCCGCGCCGCGACTTCGATCGTGACGGCCGTGCGCCCCGTCGCGAGAACGACGAGCGTCCGCGCCGCTTCGACCGCGACGAGCGTCCGCGCCGGAGTTTCGACCGGGATGACCGCGCGCCGCGCCGCGACAACGACGACCGTCCGCGCCGCAGCTTCGACCGGGACGACCGCGCTCCCCGTCGTGACAACGACGACCGTCCGCGCCGCAGCTTCGACCGGGACGACCGCGCTCCCCGTCGTGACAACGACGACCGTCCGCGCCGCAGCTTCGACCGCGACGAGCGCGCCCCCCGCCGCGACTCCTCCTTCTACCCGTCCCGCGACGAGAAGCAGTCGTCCTCCCCGCAGGAGGATGTCGTTCTCGAGCGTCTGGAGGCCGAGGCGATCCAGGCCGCGGACGTGGAGGGCGTGACCTTCGCCGACCTGGGGCTGGGCGGCAACATCGTCCGCGCGCTGGCCGAGCTCGGCGCCGAGACGCCGTTCCCCATCCAGGCCGCCACCACCCCGGACGTGCTCGCCGGCAAGGACGTCCTCGGCCGCGGCCGCACCGGCTCCGGCAAGACGATCGCGTTCGCCGCCCCCATGGTCGAGCGCCTCATGCAGCTCTGGGCCGATTCCGGCAAGTCCGGCGGCAAGCGCCAGCTCGGCCGCGCCCCGCGGGCGCTCATCCTCGCGCCGACCCGCGAGCTCGCCCTCCAGATCGACCGCACCGTGCAGCCCATCGCGCGCAGCGTCGGCCTGTTCACCACGCAGATCTACGGCGGCGTGCCGCAGGGCCGCCAGGTCGGCGCCCTCCAGCGCGGCGTCGACATCGTGATCGGCACGCCCGGCCGCATCGAGGACCTCGTGGAGCAGGGCCGCCTCGACCTCAGCGAGGTCGTCGTCAGCGTCCTGGACGAGGCCGACCACATGTGCGACCTCGGCTTCCTGGAGCCGGTGCAGCGCATCCTGCGCCGCACATCCGAGGGCGGCCAGAAGCTGCTGTTCTCGGCGACCCTCGACAGCGGGGTGGCGCAGCTCGTGAACGAGTTCCTGGTGGACCCGACCGTGCACGAGGTCGCGGGCGAGGACCAGGCGTCCTCGACCATCGACCACCGCGTGCTGGTCATCGAGCACCGCGACAAGCCGGCCATCATCGAGCAGCTCGCGGACCGCGACGGCAAGACGCTGATCTTCGCCCGCACCCGCGCGTTCGCCGAGATGCTGGCCGACCAGCTGGATGACGCCGGCATCCCCGCCGTCAGCCTCCACGGCGACCTGAACCAGTCGCGCCGCACCCGCAACCTGGCCCAGCTCACCAGTGGCCGCGTGAGCGTGCTCGTCGCGACGGACGTCGCAGCCCGCGGGATCCACGTGGACGACATCGACCTGGTCATCCAGGCCGACGCGCCGGACGAGTACAAGACCTACCTGCACCGCTCGGGCCGCACCGGCCGCGCCGGCAAGCAGGGCACGGTCGTGACGCTCATCCCCCGTCAGCGTCAGCGCCGCATGAGCGAACTGCTGGACCGCGCCGAGATCGAGGCCGACTTCGTGCCGGCCGCCCCCGGCGACGACGTGGTGCTGACGCTCTCCCAGGTGTAACCACCCGCCGAGTACGCCCGAATTCAGGCGACAACCGCCGAGTACGCAGATCGTCTGCGTACTCGGCGGTTTGCGTCAGGGGGTCTCGGCGGCGAGTTGCTCGAGGGCGTGGCGGGCGACGGAGGCCATGCGGGGATTGTCGTCGGAGGAGGTGGCGAGGGCGCTGGCCATCGTGACCGCCCAGCCGCGCGCGCGGAGCCAGGTCGCGCGGTCGGGAGCGACCGGCAGCGCCGCGCGGAACCGCTCCCGCGCCTCCCCATCGAAGGTCAGCCACGCGGTCGCCAGGTCGGTCGCGGGGTCGCCCGAGGTGACGTCGCCGAAGTCGATGACCGCCGCGAGGCCGCCTTCCGGGGTGAGCAGCAGGTTGCCCGGGTGGAGGTCGCCGTGCAGCAGCAGCGGAGGCCCGTCCCACGCGGGCGCCGCGAGCGCCTCCCGCCACGCCTGCTCCAGCGCCGCGACCTCCATCCGCCCGGACAGGGACCGCAGTCTGGTCGCCACGACCTCCCGACGTGACGCCAGAGGGACCCCGCGCACCGGATTGCGTGGAGCGTCCGGCGCAGGCACGGCCAACTCGCCGACGAACTCCGCCAGCGCCTCGGCGACACCGGCCCGCTCCTCGGCACCGACCGACGCGCCGTCGACGCCGTCGATCCACTCGACGATGCTCCACGACCAGGGGAAGAGGTCGGACGGCAGTCCGACGCGGATCGGCGCGGGGACCCTCGCGCGCACGCGCGCGGCGATGCCGGGCAGTAGCTGCTGCTCGTGCTCGATCAGGTGCGCAGCGACCTCGCGCCGCGGGATGCGGACGGCGTACGCGTCGCCCAGCCGGTAGAGCTGGTTGTCCCACCCGTCGGACACGAGGCGCAACGGCCCGGCCAGGTCGGGATGCTGCGCGGCCACGAGCGCGGCGACGAGCGCGGCGTCGGTGGGGATGTCGGCAGGCGGGGTCAGCGGCACCGGAGCAGCCTAACCGCCAGGCCCGACCCCACGCACCGCCAACCCGCGCGCCGCGGTGACTCCAGCGGCCCACGGACTGCTCGTACGGGTCCCCGCGCCCCCGCATCCCGGCCACCTGCACACCTTGGCGCCGCGGCCGTCGCGCGGGGGCGGCAGCGCGTGTCGGACGACGTTGGCGCAGCATCCGACTCCTCTGGCGACGCGACCGCGCACCGTCGCTGCGTACCGATAGGAAAATGCGCAGCAAACTCGCGTACCGCCGCGAAATCGTGCTGAAGTCGTGTGTCAGCATTGGTGCGGAGGCCCCATGACTACCGACCCCGCCCGCATGCACAGCGTCACCGACGACACCACCGAACTCGTCGATCTCGTGCTCGACTACTCACGCCGGCGCATCCTCGCGACCGACACGCCCCTGGACAAGCCGCTGCCCGAGTCCGAGCTGCGCCGGCTGGCCGGCCGCACCGTCTCCGAGAACGGCATGGGCGCCGAGCGCGCGCTCGCCGTCTTCGAGCACGTCCTCGCGCCCGCGTGCATCACCACGGACCACCCGCGTTACCTGTCCTTCATCCCGACCGCGCCCACGAAGGCGGCGACGGCGTTCGACCTCGTCGTGTCCGCGAGCGCGGTCTACGGCGGGTCGTGGCTGGAGGGCTCCGGCGCCGTGTACGCCGAGAACCAGGTGCTGTCCTGGCTGGCTGGCGAGTTCGGCCTCCCGGCGACCGCGGGCGGCGTCTTCGTGCAGGGCGGTACCCTCGGCAACCTCTCCGCACTCGTGGCCGCCCGCGACCACGCCCGGACCGAGCGCGGCAACCCGCCGGGGCGCTGGATCATCGTCTGCAGCGCCGAAGCGCACTCCTCCGTCGCCTCGGCCGCGCGCGTCATGGACGTGGAGGTCGTGACGGTCTCGCCCGGCGAGTCGGGCGTCCTCACGGGCGACGCGGTCCGCCCGGCGCTGGCCGAGCACGGCGGCGCCGTGTTCGCGGTCGTCGCGACCGCAGGGTCAACGAACTTCGGGATCGTGGACGACATCGCCTCCATCGCCGCGCTGAAGGACGAGTTCGACTTCTGGCTGCATGTGGACGGCGCTTACGGTCTGGCCGGGATGCTGTCGCCGCTCGCCCGGCCGCGGTTCGCCGGCGTGGAGCGCGCCGACTCGCTCATCGTCGACCCGCACAAGTGGCTGTTCGCGCCGTTCGACGCCTGCGCGCTGCTCTACCGCGACCCGGAGCAGGGCCGCCGTGCGCACACGCAGCACGCGGAGTACCTGGACACGCTGACCGAGGCTACCGAGTGGAGCCCGTCCGACTACGCCGCGCACCTGACCCGTCGCGCCCGCGGCCTGCCGCTCTGGTTCTCGCTGGCCTCCCACGGCGCCGCCGCCTACCGGGACGCCGTCACGGCCTCACTGCTGCTCGCCCGCCGCATCGCGGACGAGATCGACCGCCGGGAGGGCTTCCACCTGGTGCGCCGGCCGCAGCTCTCCGTCGTGGTCTTCGAGCGGGAGGGCTGGAGCAAGGAGGATTACGCGCTCTGGTCGGCTCGCCTCCTGGACGAGCAGCGCGCCTTCGTCACGCCGAGCTCGCACGCCGGCCGGACGAACACGCGGTTCGCCATCCTCAACCCGTTGACGACGTTCGAGGACCTCGTGGAGATCCTGGATTCGATGGAGGGCTGAGCTTCGATGGAGGGCTGACGCCCGGACACGACGAAGCCCCCGCCGGTGGCGGGGGCTTCGTCGTGTCCGGGATCCGATCAGACGATGTCGTCGTCGATGCCGCGTCGGGTGACGCGGTCGCCGGTCACGGGGTCCACGGTGGAGCGTGTCGTCGCGATGGTGCGGCGACGGCGGGTCAGCAGGATGATCCCGATGATGATGCCGACAACGCCGGCGATCATCAGGATGTATCCGACCAGGTGGAGGTTGATCCAGTCGACTTGGATGTTGAGGGCGAACGCGAGGATCGCTCCGATCACGAACAGGACGATTCCGGTGCCCAGACTCATGGAGACCTCCCTTATACGCGTCGGCTGCCGGTCAGCAGCCGAACGAGCCAGACGATCACCGCGAGGACGAGCAGGATGATGCCGACCCAGAGCAGGAAGTTCAAGGACGACACGAAGCCGCCCGTGAGCAGCAGGATGACCGCGATGATGGCGATGATGATGAGCAGGATGTTCATGGAGGGGTTGTCCTTTCCTTGACGCGCTCCACGCAACAACTGTTTCGGTTGTCGAACAATCCCCTTGACGTCAGGACCTTTCAGGCCTATTCGCGTGTCGCTCCCCGCCGATCCCGTCCACTGTCCGGCGCATCCTCGTCAGGAAGCGGGTCACGGTACGCGCTTCCTCCTCGCTCAGCTCGGCCGCCTGGGCGGCGATCTGCTCCTGCGCGATCGTGAGCGGGCCGGTGTCGCCGAAGGCCGCGCGTGTCGGGACGAGGTCCACCGACCGACGGTCGGCGTCGTTCGTCCTGCGCTCGATGTAGCCGCCGCGGACGAGCCGGTCGATGAGCGCTGTGGTCGACGCGCTGGAGACACCGACATAGGTGCTGACGTCCTTGGCGGAGGTGCGGCGTCCCTCCGCCGCGTTGTCGAGGATCAGGCGCAGCGCGAGGAAGTCGTTCTCGCCGATGCCCATGGCCGCCCCGGTGCGCCGCCGCATCGCGGTCTCCGCCGCGCGATAGACCTGCAGCGCCTCGAGCACGCCGGTGTCAGGCGGGGGCTCTTCGGATCGCTCGGTCACTCTTGTCAGTCACGCCCCACCTCTGCGATCCCGCAACGGGATGCCGCCGAATTTTCGGCGGATTCACGGCATGCCCGAGAGCGCGTATGCTCGGGCAGTGCTTCCCGACACGCTCCTCCTCGATCGCTACGAGCTCCGCGATCGGCTCGGGCGCGGCGGGATGGGCACCGTCTACCGCGCGTTCGACCGTCAGCTGGGGCGCTTCGTCGCGGTCAAGGTGTTCGCCGCCGGGGAGGCCAGCGACGACGCCCGGCGCCGCGCGGAGGCCACGGCGCTCGCCCGGGTCTCGCATCCGAATCTCGTCACGCTGCTCGACGCGCACCTTTCGCCCGAGGGCGACCCCTCCCCGAGCTTCCTCGTCCTGGAGCTCGTGGATGGGGAGGACCTCCGTTCGCGTCTCGACCGCGGACCGGTGGCCGCCGAGGAGGCCGTGGCGATCGTCGAGGGCATCGCGGCGGCCCTGGTCGTCGTGCACGGCGCCGGGATGGTCCACCGCGACCTCAAGCCCGCGAACATCCTGCTCGGCGACTCCGGAGTGCCGGGCGGCATGCCGCACGCGAAGCTCGCCGACTTCGGGATCGCCCACCTCCTCGGCACCGAGCGGCTGACGACGGCCGGCACCATCATCGGCACCGCCGGCTACCTGAGCCCCGAGCAGGCGAGCGTCGCCGAGCCCGGGCCCGCGGCCGACATCTACGCGCTCGGCCTGGTGACGCTGGAGGCCCTCACCGGTGTGACGGAGTACCCCGGGACCCCGCTGGAGGCCGTGACGGCGCGCCTCGCCCGCGACCCGCGCATTCCCGAGTCGCTGCCGGAGGACTGGCGCGGCCTGCTCGGCGCGATGACCGCGCGCGACCCGCGGCTGCGCCCGACGGCGCTCGAGGTGGCGGTGCTGGCCAGGGAGCTCGCACCCCAGCTGGCCGGGTGGACCCTCCCGGCGCAGGAAGTACCGGGCGAGTTGGCGCCGACCGCCGCGATGCCCGCGGCCGAGCTGGGCGGGGGTGCGCTGGGCGGGGGTGCGCTGGGCGGGGGTGCGCCGGCGGCCGCCACGCAGCCCTCGCACAGGTGGGCGTACCGCGGCTTCGAGCGTGGTTCGCGGCGACGCCGGGTCATGGCAGGGGTCGTCGCGGGCGGAAGCGTCCTCCTCGTCGCTCTGGCGCTCAGTCTCGGCAGCGCGCTCGCCCCCGCCTTCACGGAGCCGACCCCGGCGGGGACCGAGGGGGCGACGCCCCGGCCGAGTCCGACGGTCACCGGCCCGGCGCAGACCGTCGCGCCCGTGGCGACGACCGTCCCGCAGACCGCGGTCCCTGCGCCGCCGGCTCCGGCCCAGAACCAGGGCACCGGTGGCAACGGGAACGGGCACAGCAAGGGCAACGGCCACGGGAAGGGCGGCGGCTGAGCGCGTCAGCCGGTCCGTGCTTCGCGGCCGAGGCTAACTCCGCCCCAGCCCCCGGTACTCCCACCCCGCGCCGACCCACGCCTCCGGATCGAGGACATTCCGCGCGTCGATGATGCGACGACCGGACACGAGGGTCGCCGTTCGTGCCGGGGCGAGCCCCGCGTACTCCCGCCATTCGGTGAGCAGGATCACCAGTTCCGCGCCCGTCAGCGCCTCGTCCGCGGACTCGACCGTCACCAGCTCGGGATCGCGGACACGGGCGTTCGCCGTCGCGTGCGGGTCGGCGGCCACCACCTCGGCTCCGGCCGCGCGCAGTGCGCTCGCGATCTCGAGCGCGGGGGAGTCGCGGACATCGTCCGAGTCGGGTTTGAATGCCAGGCCCAGCACCGCGACCCGTCGGCCGGTCGGGGCGGAGCCGAGCAGCTCCTCGGCCAGCTCGACGACGCGCGCTCGGCGGCGCAGGTTGATCTTGTCCATCTCGTCCAGGAACCGCACCGTCTCGGCGAGCCCGAGCTCGACGGCGCGCGCCTGGAACGCGCGGATGTCCTTCGGCAGGCAGCCGCCGCCGAAGCCGACGCCGGCGTTGAGGAAGCGCCGGCCGATCCGCGCGTCGTGACCGATCGCGTCCGCGAGCTGCGTCACATCGGCGCCGGTGGCCTCGGCGATCTCCGCCATCGCGTTGATGAACGAGATCTTCGTGGCCAGGAACGCGTTCGCCGCGACCTTCACCAGCTCCGCCGTCGCCCAGTCCGTCACGATGAGCGGGGTGCCATCGCGCAGCGGCTTCTCGTAGACCCGCGCGAGCGCGGCGGCCGCGGCGTCGTCCCGCGATCCGCCGGTGACTCCGAACACCAGCCTGTCCGGAGTCAGCGAGTCGGCGACCGCGTGCCCCTCCCGGAGGAACTCAGGGTTCCAGGCGAGCGTCACGCGCGGATCGCCCCCGTCGATGGTCGCCGAGAGCCGCTCGACAGTGCCGACCGGAACCGTCGACTTGCCGACCACGATGTCGCCGTCCTTGCCGTGCGCGAGCACCTGCGCGAACGCGGCATCCACGTACGAGAGGTCGGCTCCGACGCCGCCGGATACCTGCGGCGTGCCGACGGCGATGAAGTGGAGGTCCGCTGAGCCCAGAGCCGCGGGGTCGGTGCTGAAGCGGAGGCGTCCGCTGCCCAGCCCGGACAGCAGGAGCTCCTGCAGGCCCGGCTCGAAGAAGGGAGCTTCGCCCCGGGAGAGCTGCGCGACTTTCCGCGCGTCGACGTCGACGCCCACGACGTCGTGACCGAGCTCGGCCATCGCGGCAGCATGGACCGCCCCGAGGTAGCCGCAGCCGACAACAGAAAGTCTCACCAGGTCGTTTACTCCTTGCTGGGCCGGTGCGGCTGTGTGCGTGCGGCCGGTGCGGGCGCCACTCGATGTCAGGGGACGGCGCCCGCACCTCATTCGCCGCCGGAGGGGATGGGCAGCGGGCCTGCGCGTCGTTCCGATTGAACCTCGCGCTGTCTAAAATTCTGTGCTTTACGCGATGCATTGGCAAGCGAATCTGCTGAATTTCACCTGTTCGCCGGGCGGATCTCACCCACATCAGGCATTGCCCGGACGCTCCGTCACCTCGGCGTCGATCGGGTGAAAATGACACATGCGCCGTGTGGCCGCTATTATGTTACCTGCTGATGTGAGGTGAATGATGAGATGAAGAGACTGATGACGTGCGTGCGATCCTCCGCCACCTGGCCTTCCGCTCAGCGGTATTCGGCGTGAATGTGCTGCCAGCATCGCCTATGGCGCTCAGCGGGGGCGCGGACCGGGGGGCAAGGGGGTATTCATGACGATCCTGGGGGAACCGATGAACACGACGAGGGTGAATTCGAACCAGCCGCGCATCACGATCCGACGGGCAACCGGCTCGCTCTCAATCACATCGAGCCGAAGGAGTCAGGTATGACGATCACCAAGACATCCGACGCGTCGTCCGGTGACGGCCGTCTCGAGGGTGAGGTGCCACGGCTGCCGCGGCTCTCGCGCTACACGATCGATCGGCCGGCGCTGTCCGCACGTCTCGACCGCGCGCTGCGGGAACAGGCCACGGTCGTGCGGGCCCCGGCCGGCTACGGGAAGACGTCCCTCGTCCGCAAGTGGCTCGAGAGGCCGGGCGGCGCGACGCGGGTCGCCGCCGACTGGATCGACCTCGAGCTCGTCACCGGCGGGGTCCGGGGCTTCTGGGACGCCGTCCGCACCGAGTTCGACCCGCACGGGGACGACGACCGGTGGGACACCGACCCGGTCGCCGCAGCGCAGGACACCATCGCCGGGTGTCCCGGCACCGTCGTGCTCGTCCTCGACGGATACACGCGCGGCTGGGACGGTCTGCTGTCCGCCGAGCTGGTCCAGGTGCTCCGCCGGACGCCGAACCTGCACCTCATGGTGCTCACCCGAGCGCTCACCTCCTTCGAGTCTCCCGGCCTGGCGGCCGTTCTCGACCTGGTGGTCGTGCAGAACGACGACCTGGCCTTCGACCGGGCGGAGCTCGACCAGGTGGTGCGCGTGCTCGGCCTGGACGTCGAGCGACGCATCCTCGACCACGTGCTCCGGCAGAGCCGCGGCTGGCCGCTGGCCGCCCGCGCGATGGTCCGGATCTTCGACGACCCGCGCTCCGCGCTCGCCGAGCCCGTCGCCGTGCGCGCGCTCGAGGACATCACGGCGACGGTGGTCGCCGAGCTGCTCGCTGCGGCGCCGGTCGGCGACGACGGCCGTCTCGGCCTCCAGCGGGCGGCCGTCGCCCCGTACCTCTCGCCGCGCATCGTCGAGCGCATCAACGCGGACGAGGCGGAGGGCGACCCGCTCGCAGACGCCGAGGCCGCGGGCCTCGGCGTCTGGACGTATGCGCGCGGCCAGGGGCGCCTGGTCTACGAGCTGCTCGATCCGGTGCGCGTGGCGTTGCGTTCGCAGCTCGACGCGGAGTCGCCGGGCGAGAGCGAGCGGCTCGCCGGGGAACTCCTCGACGTGTTGGAGGCGAACGGGGACTCCGTCGCCGCGCTGCGTCAGGCGCTGCGGGCGAGCGACCTCGCCGCGGCCGAGACGATCATCGCCCGCAACTGGACCTCGTCGTTCACCGAGGACGCCGCGGACTACCTCGAGGTGCTCGGCGGGGTGGAGCTCGGCGCGATCCGGTCCTCGGCCATCCTGCTGACGGTCACGGGACTGCTCCGCGAGATCGCGGGAGGGGATGCGACAGGCGCGCTCGACTACTACCAGGCCGCAGCGGAGCCGCAGGCGCTGCGCGGCAGGCGGCCGGAGCCCGTGCGGCAGTACTGGACGGACCTCGCCAGCATGGTCGCCCTCCGCAAGGTCGGGCGGCTCGCGAACGCCGAGGACTTCCTCGGCCCGCTGTCGACACCGGACCCGGCCGTCTCCGTCCCGCCGATCGCGTGGCTCGAGATGGGCCTCACGCAGCTCCGTCTCGGCCGGGAGCTCGAGGCCGTGACCTCGTTCGAGCGCGCCGCGATCAGCGTCTCGGACGACCGGGACCTGTACGTGTTCGCGTCGGGGGCCGCCTCGCTCGCGCACGCCCTCCACGGCGAGCTGGACCGGGCGACGGCGGTCGCCCAGCGACTCGGCTCCCACCGCTACGGCGATCGGCCGCTCGCGCCGGCGGTCTTCGCGCCGCTGGTGATCGCGCAGCAGCTCATCTCGACAGAGCTGCACGCGTTCGCCGACACCGGAGGCGACGGCGAGGCGCCGGCCGACGAGGCCTCCGCGTGGCTGCCCGGCGCGGCCGTCGACGTCGGGGAGCTGCACAGCTACGCCGCCTACGCGGCCGCGCTGCACGCGCTCGCGGCCGGGGAGCTGGAGGAGGCCCAGCACGTCATCGACGGCGAACTGCTCAGCAAGGGCGCGCACACGCCGAGCAACACCGAGAGCGCCCGCTTCGTGGCCCTGAGCGCCGACCTGCTGATGTCGCAAGGCAACCTGGTCGCCGCGCAGAAGCTCATCAAGGCCTTCCCGGACGGCACCAACCGGCTGCGGCCGGTGTCGGCGCGCCTGCTGCTGATGTTCCGCGAGTACCGGAGCGCCCAGCTCCTGGCCGAGACCGTCCTGGCGGAGAGCCCCGGACCGCGCACCCGCGTGGAGACGCTGCTCGTCCAGGCGGAGGCGCTGTACCGGCTGAAGAGCGCGCGGGCGGCGACGATCCGGTTGAACGCGCGGCAGCTAGCCGAGGCCAACGGCCTCCTCACGCCGTTCGTGCTGACGATCGAAGGCCAGGTCGCCCCGCTGCCCACGGCCTCCACGGCGGGCTCCGGCGACATCGACGCGGCGCTGTCGCGGATCACGCCGCTCTTCTCGGAGGCGGCGATGGCCGCCCAGCTCACCCAACGCGAGCGGATCGTGCTCGACCGCCTCCAGTCGACCGCGAGCCTCGAGTACATCGCCCGCTCGCTGGTCGTCTCGATCAACACGGTGAAGACGCAGACGCGCAGCATCTACCGCAAGCTCGGCGCCAACTCGCGCGAGGAGGCGGTGCGGGTCGCGTACGACCTGGGGCTGCTGCGCCCGCGGCTGCCGATCGGGCGGAACCGCTACGAGGGCGACGACCGGATCGCCTGACCGGGCGTACGACGCGTCAGCGCTGCTGACGCACGGGGGCTGCGCTGACGATCTGGATCAGCGCGGCCCTCAGCGCGTCCGGGTCGTCGACCGTCGGGAAGACCTCGTCCTCCAGGCCGCGCACGGCCTCGAAGGCGGCGTGACCGCGCTCGGTGATGGACACGATGTGCCTGCGCCGATCGGTGGGGTCCGGGAGCCGGGTGACCAGGCCCTCGCGCTCCAGCCGGTCGACCGTCCGGGACATGGTCTGCGCCTCCACCTGCGCGAAGCGGGCGAGGTCGGTCTGCGAGTCGAAGCCGAGCTCCAGGAAGTGCAGCACGATGAGGCCGGCGTGCGTCAGGCCGCGGGCCTCCAGCGCTTCGTACCAGGCGCGCTCGACGGCCCGGGAGGCGGCGCCGAGCAGGCGGCCGAGCGGCCAGTTGTCCGGTTCGTGCTCGCCCTGCTCGTGGTTGCGCGTCTTGTCGCCCCCGGCGGTGTCGCCTGGCGCCACCTCCCCCGACATCGTGGCCTCAGTCGGTCCCGGCGTCGAAGGCGGCGCCCTCGGAGGACGCGTCGATCTCCCGGGAGAGCGCGTCGTCGGAGCCGCTCACGTCGAGCTCCAGGATCGAGCGGGCGCTGCCCTCCTCCAGCTCGCCGACGAGTTCGCCGGTCGGGCCGCCGATGAGGCCGGAGGCCGCGTACTGCTCGAGGCGGGAGCGCGAGTCGGCGATGTCGAGGTTGCGCATGGTGAGCTGTCCGATGCGGTCGGAGGGCCCGAAGGCGGCGTTGCCGACGCGCTCCATCGAGAGCTTGTCGGGATGGTAGCTGAGCGACGGACCCGTCGTGTCGAGGATCGTGTAGTCGTCGCCGCGGCGCAGGCGCAGGGTCACCTCGCCGGTGATCGCCGAGCCGACCCAGCGCTGCAGGGACTCGCGCAGCATCAGCGACTGCGGGTCGAGCCAGCGGCCCTCGTACATGAGGCGGCCGAGGCGGCGGCCCTCGTTGTGGTAGTTGGCGACGGTGTCCTCGTTGTGGATCGCGTTGAGCAGGCGCTCGTAGGCGATGTAGAGGAGGGCCATGCCCGGCGCCTCGTAGATGCCGCGGCTCTTGGCCTCGATGATGCGGTTCTCGATCTGGTCGGACGCGCCGAGACCGTGACGGCCGCCGATCGCGTTGGCCTCCAGCACGAGCGCCACCGGGTCGGTGAACTCCACGCCGTTCAGGGCGACGGGGCGTCCTGCCTCGAAGCGGACGGTGACGGTCTCCGGAGCGACCTCGACGTCTTCGCGCCAGGCGGCGACGCCCATGATCGGGTCGACGATGTCCAGCCCGGCGTTGAGCTCTTCGAGGCGCTTGGCCTCGTGGGTGGCGCCCCAGATGTTCGCGTCGGTCGAGTACGCCTTCTCGGTGGCGTCGCGGTACGGGAAGCCGCGCGCGACCAGCCACTCGCTCATCTCTTTGCGGCCGCCGAGCTCCTCCACGAACGCAGTGTCGAGCCACGGCTTGTAGATGCGCAGGCGCGGGTTGGCGATGAGCCCGTAGCGGTAGAACCGCTCGATGTCGTTGCCCTTGTAGGTGGAGCCGTCGCCCCAGATCTCGACGCCGTCGTCCATCATGGCGCGCACCAGCATGACGCCGGTGACCGCGCGGCCGAGCGGCGTGGTGTTGAAGTACGTCTTGCCGCCCGAGCGGATGTGGAAGGCGCCGCACTGCAGCGCGATCAGGCCCTCCTCGACCAGCGCGCGCTTGGCATCGACCAGCCGGGCGACCTCCGCGCCGTACTCCGCGGCACGGCCGGGCACCTCGTCGATGTTCGGCTCGTCGTACTGGCCGATGTCCGCGGTGTAGGTGCAGGGGATCGCACCCTTCTCGCGCATCCAGGCGACCGCGCAGGAGGTGTCGAGACCCCCGAGAACGCGATGCCGACTCGCTCACCGACCGGAAGACTGCTCAAGACTTTGGACACGCCTTCCAGCTTAGTGCGGGCGTGGGAGTGCGTCCGGGCACTGGAGAGCCGGACCCGCGTGGAGGATGCTTGCCGCATGAGCCTGACCATCTTCGGCGCCAGCGGGCGCACCGGTGCGGAGCTCGTGCGGGAGGCGCTGGACCGCGGCGAGGACGTGACGGTCGTCGTGCGGCGGCCGGCGTCGTTCGACCCGCGCGTGACCGTCGGCGTCGTACCCGATTTCGCGGACACGGCGGCGCTGCGCGAGGCGCTGACGCGGGCCGGCCTCGCGGCGGCGATGCTCGACAGCCTCGGCCGACCCGAGACCGAGCGCGCCGCCGTCGGAATCGCGGGCTGAGCGCCAGGCATTCGGCCCGAATGTCGCCTTTGCGCGCGCCAGAAGCGACATTCGTGCCGAATCCGTGGGCCTCAGCCGAGGCGGGGCGTGCGCGGCGGCTCGGTACGCCGCCGGCCGGTGGCCTCGAACGCCGCGGCCAGCGCCAGCAGCGCCGCGTCGTCGTAGGCGCGGCCCGCGAAGGTCAGGCCGACCGGCATCCCGGTGTCGTGCATCGTCCCCATCGGGACCGTGACGGTCGGGATGCCCAGGTGCCGGGGGACGAGGTTGCCGTTCGCGACCCAGACGCCGTTGCGCCAGCCGAGGTCGGCGGAGGCCGGGTTCACGTCCATGTCGGCCGGTCCCACGTCCGCCACCGCGGGGAAGACGACGGCGTCGACGCCGAGGCCGGCCATCCACTGCTCGAGGTCGACGCGGCGGGTCTCCTCCAGCCCGCGGAGGCCGTCGGCCAGCTCCGGGATGCCCTCCAGCGTCGTGCCGGGATGCTCGCGCACCCAGCCGGGGTACTCGGCGATGTCGTCGTCGAAGCCGGTGTACCGGTCCGGCAGCGCGCCTTCCGGGTGCGGGAAGATCCGGGCGCCGTCGACGTCGGCGAGCGTGTTCAGCGCGGGGTCGGCGTTGGCGGCGAGGAAGTCGTCCCAGCCCCAGGCGGACAGATCGATGATCTCCCGGCGCAGGTAATCGGGCGAGACCAGGCCGCGGGTGGCGATGGTCGGCGCGCCGGGGCGGTCGCCCTCGTAGTTGGAGACCACGGGGAAGTCGGTCTCGACCACCTCGGCGCCGGCGGCCACCAGGTCGCGGCGGGCGGCCTCCCACAGCGCGATCACCGAGTCGCGCGTGCGGATGCGCTGCCCGGTGGGGCCGCCGATGCCGACGTGCTCGCCGGTGCCGGCCTCCTCGTCGCGGTTGATGTACATGCGCGGCACCGCGATCCGTCGGCCGGCCAGGCTCGCGTCCTCGGCCAGCGCGGGATACGACGCGGGCCGCAGCTCGGACGCGGGCGGGATGGGCACCCACGGCTGTGCGCGCCAGAAGTCGCCGCGGGTGTCGGAGTCGTCGGCGACGATGACGTCGAGCACCTCCAGGAGGTCGGCCATCGTGCGGGTGTGCGGCACGACGACGTCCATCGTCGGCACGAGCGGCCAGTTGCCGCGCACCGAGATGACGCCGCGGGACGGGGTGTAGGCGCAGAGCGCATTGTTGGAGGCCGGGGCGCGGCCAGAGGACCACGTCTCCTCCCCGAGGCCGAACGCGGCGAAGCTCGCGGCGGTCGCGGTCCCGGAGCCGTTCGAGGAGCCGGAGCCGAACGCGGCCGTGAGGAAGTCGCCGTTGTACGGGCTCTCGGCGCGGCCGTAGACGCCGCGCTGCATCCCGCCGTTCGCCATCGGGGGCATGTTGGTGAGGCCGAGCAGGATGGCCCCGCCCGCGCGCAGCCGCTCGATGGTGAAGGCGTCGCGCTGAGCGACCAGGTGCTCGAAGGCGGGGGAGCCGGCGGCGGCGGTGAGGCCGCGGGCGAGGTAACTGTCTTTGGCGGTGTACGGGATGCCGTCCAGCGGGCCGAGCGTCTCGCCTCGGGCGCGGCGCCGGTCGGCGGCGCGGGCCTCCTCGCGGGCATCGGGGTTGCGGACGATCACGGCGTTGAGCCGGGGACCGGCGGTGTCGTACGCGTCGATGCGGGCGAGGTAGGCGTCGACCAGCTCGGCGCTGGTGGTCTCGCCGGACTCCAGGGCACGGCGGAGGTCGGCGATGCCGGCCTCCACGACGTCGAAGGCGGTCATGCTGCGTCCGCCTTCGTGGGCACGGCCGGCTGCTGCTGCGTGATGCAGTGGATGCCGCCGCCGCGGGCGAAGATCGGGCGCGAGTCCACCATGCTGACCCGGCTGCCCGGGTAGACGGCCTCCAGGATCTCGGTCGCTTCGGCGTCCGCGGCCTCCTCGCCGAAGCCGCAGGCGATCACGCCGTCGTTGACGACGAGGTGGTTCACGTAGCTCCAGTCCACGAAGCCCTCCTCGTCGCGCAGGGTCGCGGGCGCCGGGAGGTCCACGATGTCCCACGCGCGGCCGGCGGCGTCGGTCGTGCCGGAGAGGAACGCGCGCAGCTCGCGCGACACCTCGAAGTCGGGGTGCTCCGGGTTGCGCTGGGTGTGCAGGAGCAGGCGCCCGGGCGCGGGGATGGTCGCGACGATGTCCACATGGCCGTTGGTGCCGAAGTCGTCGTAGTCGCGGGTGAGGCCGCGGGGGAGCCAGACGGCGTGGGTGGCGCCGATCGTGCGGGCGAGCTCGGCCTCCACGCGGGCCTTGTCGGCGTATTTGTTGCGGCGCGGGTCGAGCTGCACGGTCTCGGTGAGCAGCACGGTGCCGTCGCCGTCGACGTGGATGCCGCCGCCCTCGTTCACGAGCACGGAGCTGACCAGCTCGGCGCCCGTGCGGTCGGCGACGAAGCGGGCGATCTCCGCCGACTTGCGCCACTCGGACCACTCCGGGTCGCCCCAGCCGTTGAAGGTCCAGTCGACGGCGCCGAGCACGCCGGGGCGCTCGTCGTCCACCACGAAGGTCGGGCCGAAGTCGCGCATCCAGAACTCGTCGAGCGGCGCCTCCACCTGCTCGACGTGCGAGCCGAGCATGCGGGCGGCGCGCTCGCGCTCGGACGGGTCGACCACCATCGTGACCGGCTCGAACTCGGCCACCGCGTGGGCGACCGCGGTCCAGGCGGCGTAGGCCTCCTCGGCGGAGGCGGCGTCGTCGCCGAGGGTGATGCCGGCGCGCGGGAAGGCCATCCAGGTGCGCTCGTGGGGTGCGGTCTCGGCGGGCATGCGCCAGGTCATCGTGAACCTCCGGGCTCTATTGATCGGATGATCAATAGATACCTATACTGGACCCACGATGTCAAGAGCAGCACGCAAACCGCCCGCCGAGCGGCGCGCCGAACTGGCCGCCTCCGCCCGCGCAGTCGCCCTCGACGAGGGCCTCGCGGCGGTGACGCTGCGCGCCGTCGCCGCCCGCGCGGGAGTGACGCCCGCCCTGGTCGCGCACTATCACGAGTCGATGGACGGCCTGGTGGCCGAGACCTTCACGAACATCGTCGGGGCGGAGATCGCGGAACTGCGCGCACTCCTCGCCGCGGCGCCGTCGCCCGCCGCAGGACTCGCGACGCTGCTGCGCACTCTGCTCGACGGCACGCGCGACGACGTCACCGTGGTCTGGGTGGAGGCCTGGGCGCTCGGCCGCCGCAACCCCGTGCTGGGCGCGGCGGTGCGCGACCAGATGGACGCGTGGAGCGACGCCATCGAGGGCGTGATCGCCGCCGGCGTCGCGGCGGGATCGTTCCGGGTGGACGACCCGCGCGCAGTGGCCTGGCAGTTGCTCGGGATGCTCGACGGGCTGAACGCGCAGGCGCTGGTCCGCTGGGGAGGCGCGGCCGACCGGGGGTCGTTGCTGGCGCACGCGGTGGAGGGGATGCTGGGGGTGGAGCGCGGGGTGCTGGTGGGGTAGTGAATTGCGTGTACGGAGATTTGCCGTACACTTGCGATCATGCCCACGAAAGACCGACGAATCGAAGTGCGCGTCACCAGCGCTCAGCGTGAGCTGATCGAGCGTGCGGCGCTCCTCCAAGGCCGCACCGTCTCCGACTTCACCGCCGACACGCTCACCGAGCGCGCGGAGGAAGTCGTGCGCCGTGACCGCGAGCTGCGGGTCGACGAGGAAGCCTTCGCGGCGTTCGCGGAGGCACTCGACGCACCGGCCCAGAGCGTCGAGGGGCTGGCCGAGCTGTTCCGTCGCCGTTCCGTCTTCATCGACTGATCCGCGATGCCGCAGTACCACCGGCCGCGTCCGATCGAAGCGGGCGACATCGCCTCGGACTTCGACTGCGGCGTCGACGTCCTCGACCGCTGGCTGAAGGCCTGGGCCCGGCACAACGAGGCGGCGGGAGGCTCGCGCAGCTACGTGTCCGTCACGGACGACACGCGTCGCATCGCGGGTTACTACTGCCTGTCGGCGAGCTCGATCGCGCGTGCCGACGCGCCGGGTGCCCTCGCGCGGAACATGCCCGATCCGATCCCGGTGGCGCTTCTGGGCCGGCTCGCGGTGGATCGTCGGTACGCGGGCGTCGGCCTCGGCAGTTCGTTGCTGCAGGATGCGGTGCTGCGCGCCATTCAGGCCTCGGAGGCACTCGGCATCCGCGCCCTGGTGGTGAACGCCATCGACGATGCGGTGGTCCCGTTCTACGAGCGGTTCGGATTCCGGCGGTTCCCCGACGGGTCCGAGCGCATCCTCTACCTGAAGATCGCGGACGCGTTCTAAGACGGCTGCGGACCTCAGCTGACCCACGCCGTCAGCTCCGCCAGGAACTCCTCCGGCTTCTCGATCTGCGGCGAGTGGCCGCAGTCCTCGAACACCACCTCCCGGGTCACCCCGCCCTGCGCCTGGTAGCGCTCCAGCACAGCGCGGATCTGCTTCAGCATCGGCTGCGGCGGCGCGACCTCCTCGCCGGGCCAGCCGGGAATGACGCCCGCGGCGCCGAGCTGGTTGAGGTCGAAGAAGGAGGCATCGTTGACGATCGCGTCGAGGGCGCCGTGGATCCACAGGATCGGCGGCTTGACGGGGAGGTCGACGATGTCCGTCGTGTCGAAGTAGATCGGCGCCATCGTGTTGAGGACGCCGCGCGGGCCCGGCGCGAACCCGGGCCAGTCGTCCGTCGTCGTCGCGTCGCCGGGGTAGTTGTCGACCCCCGTGGCGGTCGTCAGCATGGACTGCACCCAGAGGTCCTCGTACTCGGTCGTGAAGCCGGGCGCCACATAGCCCGAGCGGTAGACGGCGCGTGGGGAGGTGGGCGACTCCTCGCCGGTGTCGCCGGCGGCCAGACGCTCCACGAAGTCGGGGTTCGCTCCCCCGCCTCCACTCCCGGACGCGGACGCGTTGAGGAGGCTCCCGTCCTCCGCGGTGCCGCCGAAGCCGTACGGCGAGACTGTGGAAACGAGCGTGAGGGTGCGCACCAGCTCGGGCCGGTCGAGCAGGAGCTGCATCACCACGCCCCCTCCCATGCTCCAGCCGACCAGGTGCACCGGACCGGTGGCGAGCTCGTCCAGCACGGCGGCGACGTCCTCCGAGAAGTCGCCGACTCCGCGGGTGGCGTCGACAGGCAGGGTCTCGCTGTCGCCGAAGCCGCGGAGGTCGATCGCGAGGGCGCGGGTGCCCTGCGGCAGCGACAGCATCGGCGGCTGCCAGAACAGCGACGAGGACACGTTGCCGTGCACGAACACGATCGTGCGGGTGGCGTCGGCGGCGACGGTGGGGTCGGTCGTGCGGGCCAGCACGTTGGCGGTGTAGCGGGAGGTCGGGATGCTGCGGGCGACGATGCCCGGGAGCAGGGTTCCGGTCACGGGTTCTCCTTCGGGTGCGGGCGGGGTGCGGGGTCCGAATGGTAATGCGGGTGAGCGGGGTACGCGCCCGGCAGGTGGGGGGTGATCTGCCGTACGCCGGCCTCCGTCATCACGATGGTGTAGTGGTTCACGTCGTCGGCCGCGAACGCCTCGAACCACGGCAGCCGGGCGCGCCACGCGGCGGGCTCCTCCGGCAGGTAGAGCGGGTCGGTGTTCAGCAGCCCGCGCGGCGCGCGCACAAACGCGATCGGCAACGTCAGCCCGGCGAGGGCCTCAGCGTAGCCGCCGCTGCCGTCCATCTCCGTCGCGTTGACGGACATGGCCTCCTCGGACACGCTCGACCGCAACTCGGGCGGCGTGCCGACCAGGTCGTAGAGCGCATAGGCCTCGACGGCGTCGTTCCACCACGGGCCGAGCGCGGGGTGCCGGCGCCAGAACGCGAGGTAGTCGTCCTCACTCGCGAAGGTCATCCGCAACCGGTCGCGCGCGGGCCCGAGGTCGGCGGCGCGGGTGACCGGGAGGCCGCCGTCGATCAGCACCAGCCGCTCCACCCGGTCGGGGTGCCGCTCCGCGAACCACACCGCGACGAACCCGCCCATCGAGTGCCCGGCGACCACCGCGCGCTCGACGCCGAGCCCGTCGAGCATCCGGGCGACGTCGTCGGCGTGGCCGGCCATCCCGTACGGGCCGGGAAGGCGACCGCTGCCGCCGCGGCCGCGCAGGTCCGGGGCGACCAGCCGCACACCGGGCAGCGCCGCGGCGACCATGCCCCAGGAGAGGTGGTTGGCGGTGATGCCGTGGATGCCGACCAGCGGCATCCCGCCCGCGTCGGCGTGCCACTGGCCGCCTGCCAGCTCCCCGCCGTCGACCGGGACGCGGAACGGCTCTGCAGGCGCGAACCCGGTCACTTCGCGCTCCACCCGCCGTCGATCGTGTAGCTCGCGCCGGTGACCATGCGCGACCCTTCCCCGGCCAGCCAGAGCGCGAGTCCGGCAACCTCCTCCGGCTCGACCAGGCTCTTGATCGCGGGCTCGGTGAGCATGATCTTCTCGACCACCTCGTCCTCAGGGATGCCGTGCAGCCGCGCCTGGTCGGCGATCTGCTTCTCGACCAGCGGCGTGCGCACATAGCTGGGCTCGATGCAGTTGGAGGTCACACCGTGCGCGGCACCCTCCAGTGCTGTGACCTTCGAGAGGCCCTCCAGCCCGTGCTTGGCCGCTACGTACGCGGACTTGAACTCGGAGGCGCGCAGGCCGTGGACGCTGGAGATGTTGATGACGCGCCCGAAGCCGCGCTCGTACATCCCTGGCAGCGCGGCGCGGATGAGCAGGAAGGGCGCCTCCAGCATGACCCGCAGGATGAGCGCGAAACTCTGCGGCTCGAACTCGGGGATCGGACGGACGTGCTGGAGGCCGGCGTTGTTCACGAGGATGTCGGTGTCGAGCCGGAGGTCGCCGAGGGCGGCGGTGTCCGAGAGGTCGACCTCCCACGCCTCACCGCCGAGCCGGTCGGCTGTCGAGCGGGAGGCCTCCCCGTTCAGGTCGGCGATGGTGACGTGCGCGCCCGCGGCGGCGAACGCCTCCGCGCACGCCAGGCCGATGCCGCTGGCGCCGCCGGTGATGAGGGCCCTGCGCCCCGAGAGGTCCGCCATTCCTGCCTCCTTCACCGGGCCCGCTGCCCACACCCGCACCCTACCCGCGCGCCGCAGCCGGGCGGAAGGAGTCTCCGCCGAGGGGGAGCCGCGACCTGTCGGGAACGGAGGAGATCCGCGAGGCCGGAGGCCGGAAACGCAGCGAACGGAGGAGATCCGGCCGCTGATGCGGTGGATCTCCTCCGTTCGCGGAGGTGTGGGTGGTGCGGGGGTTAGGGGAGGGGCGCTGGGGCGGGGGCGGCGACCGACGTGCGCACGAGGCGGGCGTCGGCGGGGGTGACGGCGTGCTTCGGGCCGGTCAGCTCGATGCTCGTCTCGGTCTCGCGCTCGGCGCAGGACGGCCCCACCCACAGCTCGACGTCGCCGGGCTCCACCGCGCGGACGCCGTCGAGGCCGGTGAACGCCAGCCGCGCGGTCGGCACCTGGAAGGTCACCTCGGCCTCCTCGCCCGGCTCCAGCGTCACACGCGCGTACCCGAGCAGCTGCGCCACCGGGCGCGTGACGCTCGCGAACACGTCGCGCGCGTAGAGCTGCACCAGGTCGGCGCCGGGGCGCTCGCCGCTGTTGCGGACGGTCACGCGCACCTCGAACTCGCCGCCGGCGGCGACGGACGCGTCCGCCTCCAGGCCGTCGCGCTCGAAGGTCGTGTAGCTCAGGCCGTGGCCGAACGGGAGCACCGGCGTGCTGTCGGCGCTCGTCACGTCCGAGGGTCCGCCGAGCAGCGGGTGCAGGTACGAGAACGGCTGCGCGCCGGCCGAACGCGGCAGCGACACCGGCAGGTGGCCGCTGGGGGCGACCCGGCCGGAGAGCACGGCGGCGATCGCCCGGCCGCCCTCCTCGCCGGGGAAGAACGCCTGCAGCACGGCAGCCGGGGCGTCCGGGCCGTTGATCGCCCAGTCGATCGCGTAGGGGCGGCCGGAGAGCACGATGACGACGGTCGGCGTCCCGGTGCGGACGACGGCCTCCACCAGCTCGCGCTGCACGCCCGGCAGCTCCAGGCTCTCGACGTCGTTGCCCTCGCCGACGGTGCCGCGGCCGAACAGGCCGGCACGGTCGCCGACGACGACCACCGCCACGTCGGCGTCGGCCGCGGCGCTCACCGCGGTGACGATGCCGGAGCGGTCGTCGCCCTCCACGTCGCAGCCGCGGGCGTGCACGAGCTCGGCGGCCGGGAACTCCTCGCGCAGCGCCTCCAGCACCGAGGGGAGCTCGAAGCCGAGCGGGACCTCCGGGTGGTGGGCGAGCACGTGGTTGGCGAAGGAGTAGCAGCCCATCAGCGCCTCGGCGGCGTCGGAGTTCGGCCCGACGACGGCGATGCGCGCGGCGGCGCGGTCGCCCTCGAGGGGAAGAGCGCCGTCGTTGGTCAGCAGCACGAGCGACTCCTCGGCCAGCCGCAGCGCGAGGGCTCGGTGCTCCGGGGAGTCGAGGTCGACGGAGGCCGGCGGCTCGTCGAAGGTCTCGTCCAGCAGGCCGAGTTCCTCCTTCTGCGCGAGCAGGCGCAGCACGGCGCGGTCGACCAGCGCCTCGTCGGCGAGTCCGGCCCGGATGCGCTCGGCCAGCGGCGCGAGGTAGGCGTCGCCGGTCGGCAGCTCGACATCGATGCCGGCCGTCAGAGCCAGCTCGGCCGCCTCTCCGCGGTCGGCCGCGATGCGGTGCATGGTGTGCAGGAACGCCACCGAGAAGTAGTCGGCGACGACCGTCCCGTCGAAGCCCCACTCGTCGCGCAGCACCCCGGTGAGGAGGTCCGGGTTCGCTCCGACCGGCACGCCGTCGATCTCGGCGTAGGAGTTCATCACCGAGCGCACGCCGCCGTCGCGGATCGCCATCTCGAACGGAGGCAGCAGCGTGTCCCGCACCTCCCGCATCCCGGCGTGCACCGGCGCGTGGTTGCGCCCGGCCTGCGACGCCGAGTAGCCCACGAAATGCTTGAGCGTGGCGTGCACGCCCGACGACTGGAGGCCGCGCACGTAGGCGGCGCCGATCGTCCCGACCACGTACGGGTCCTCGGCGATGCACTCGTCCACCCGGCCCCAGCGCGGGTCCCGGATGACGTCGAGCACCGGGGCGAGGCCCTGGTGGATGCCGAGCTCGCGCATCGAGGCGCCGATCGCGGCCCCCATCTCCTGCACCAGCTCCGGGTCGAAGGCGGCGCCCCAGGCGAGCGGGGTCGGGAAGGTCGCGGCCTTCCACGCCGCCAGCCCGGTCAGGCACTCCTCGTGCACGAGAGCGGGGATGCCCAGCCGGGTCTGCTCGCGCAGCCGGCGCTGCTCCGACCACAGCCAGGAGGCGCGCTCCACGGGGTCGACGGGCCGCGTGCCGTAGACACGGGTGAGGTGCCCGATGCCGTTGGCGGTGGCGTCCTCGTAGGTCTGGCCGGTCGTCATCTCGCCGTCGAGCGGGGCGACGTTGTCCTCGCCCTTGTCGACCCAGTAGCCGACGATCTGCGCGAGCTTCTCGTCGAGGGTCATCCGCGCGTGCAGGTCCCGCACGCGCTCGGAGACGGTGGGGAGGTTGTCAGTGGTAGTCATGCTTCTTTCCTGCATACGGGTGGTACGGGAACGTGTCGGGAACGCGAGCGGGGCCGGGTTCAGCCCTTGACGGCACCGGTGAGACCGCCGACGATGCGGCGCTCGAACAGGCTGAAGAAGATCAGGGCGGGGATCATCGACAGCGACGTGAAGGCCAGCACCTTGGAGGTGTCGGTGGCGTACTGCGACGAGAACGCCTGCACGCCGAGCGGCAGGGTGAAGGTCGCCTGGTCGTTGAGGATGAACAGCGGCAGCAGGTAGCTGTTCCAGCTGGCGATGAACGCGAGGATGCCGACCGTGATCACGCCCGGGAGCGAGAGCCGCAGCACCATCCGGAAGAAGAAGCCGAGCCGGCTGCAGCCGTCGATGAAGGCGGCCTCCTGGATCTCGTCCGGGATCGCGCGGAGGAACGGCACCAGGATGATGATGGTCGTCGGCAGCGCGAACGCGATCTGCGGGATGATGACGCCCGCGAGCGAGTTCATCAGGCCGAGGTCGCGCACCACGAGGTAGAGCGGCGTGATCGCGACGGTGATCGGGAACATCAGCCCGGCGGCGAACAGCGCGTAGAGGAAGCCGTTCCACCGGAACGGGTACCGGGCGAGCACGTAGCTGGCCATCAGCCCGAGTGCGACGGCGCCGACGGTGGTGACGAGGGCGGTGATCGTCGAGTTGAGGACCTGGCCCCAGAAGACGCCGCCGGTCAGCACGTTCACATAGTTGGCCGGGTTCCACGGGTTGGGGAAGCCGGCCGGGTCCACCGTGATCTGGGAGTTGGTGCGGAAGCCGCCGATGATGATGTACGCGATCGGCACGATCATCAGCGCGATCACGATCAGCGCGATGAAGTAGACGGCGGGCGAACCCCAGGGGAGGCTCTTCCGCTCTGCACGGCGCGAGGCGCGGCGGGAGGTAACGGTGAGGGCGGTCATCACGCCGTCCTTTCTTTCGCGGCCGCGTTGCGGCGCTTCGTACGCTCGGACTTCTTCGCCGTGGTCACGGCACCGGCAGTGTCGCGACGGAGGACGAAGCGCTGATAGATGAGCGCGACGATCAGGGAGATGAGGAAGATCACGACCGCGACGGCGTTGCCGTAGCCGTAGTTGCCGGCGTTGCGGCCGTTCGCGACCATGTAGGTCGCCATCGTGGAGGTGCCGGCCGTGGAGGCCACGTACTGACCCCAGATGATGTAGACGAGGTCGAACAGCTGCAGCGCGCCGATGACGGAGAGGAATGCCCAGATGCGAAGGGTTGGGGCAAGCAGCGGCAGGGTGATCCTGCGCTGGATCTGCCAGTACGACGCGCCGTCGAGGGCGGCGGCCTCGTAGAGCTCCTCCGGGATGCCCTGCAGGCCGGCGAGGAAGAGGATGACGGCGAAGCCGACGTACTTCCAGGTCAGGATGCCTACCAGGGTCCAGATCGCGATGCTCGAGTTGGACAGCCAGTCCTGGGCCATCCAGCCGAGGCCCGCGTTGTGCAGGAAGCCGTTGAGTGCGCCGTTCGTGGCGAGCATCAGGCTCCAGCCGGTGCCGACCACGACCTCCGAGATGACGTAGGGCACGAAGATCAGCACGCGGATGATCGACTGGCCCTTCATCCTGCGGTTCAGGAGGAGCGCGAGGAGGATGGCGATCGGGCCCTGGATGACGATGGACATCACGACGATGAAGGCGTTGTGTCCGAGCGCCGCCAGGAAGGCCGGGTCCGTGAGGATCACGGCGTAGTTCTGGAGGCCGACGAAGTCGGTGGGGGTGCCGTACCCGGCCCAGCGGAAGAAGCCGTAGTAGGCGGCCATCACGACCGGGAAGATCACGAAGGCCAGGAAGACGATGACGGCGGGGCCGACCAGGAGGGCGATCTCGGCGCGGAGGCCCCAGCCCGCGCCGCGGCGGCGGCGCGGCTGCGACGGGAGCGACGCGGCCGCGCCGCTCCCGTCGTGCTGCGCGAGATCCGCCGTCGACACGGATTCGGTCGAGGTTGACTCGCGGGTGTTGCTCACAGTGCGGCCTCTCAGCCCTTCTTAGCGGCGTCGTTCGCGGCCTGGATCATGCCCTTGGCGTCGGTCTTGCCGGCGAGCATGTCGACCACGGCCACGTTCAGCGCGTTGCCGATGTTCTGTCCGAGGACGGTGTCGAGCCACTGCGAGACGAACGGCGCCTTGTTGTACGCGGCGAGCACCTCCTTCAGGTAGGGCTCGGTGACCTCCTTCTGCGCCTCGGTGTTCACCGGCGGCGAGTTGAAGGCCTTGTAGTAGTTGATCTGCTGCGGAGTGGTCGCGATGAAGTTGAGGAAGTCCGCGCACTCCTTCGGGGCCTTGACCGAGCAGGAGTAGCCGTCGACGCCGCCCATGATCGAGCCGGGCTCGCCCTTGCCCGCGTTGGAGAGCTCGGGGAACGGGTAGAAGCCGAGGTCGGGCAGGGGCTTCTGGTCGGGGGTGAGGGAGGCGATCACGCCCGGGTCCCACGCGCCCATCAGCTCCATCGCGGCCTTGTGGTTGGCCACCAGACCGGCGGAGGAGCCGGCGCCCTGCTGGGCGGAGGTGGTCAGGAAGCCGTCGTTGAACGGCTTCTGGCCGGCGAAGCTCTCCAGGTCCTGCGCCGCCTTCAGCCAGCAGCCGTCGGAGAAGCTCTTCGAATCCGCGGTCTTCTGCATGGTGGCGCCGGAGCACTCGCGCAGCGCGAACCAGTAGAACCAGTGCGCGGCGGGCCAGGCGTCCTTGGCGCCGAGAGCGATCGGGGAGACGCCCGTGGCCTTCAGCTTCTGGACGTCGGAGCTGAGGTCGTCGATGGTCTTGGGGGCTTCGGTGATCCCGGCCGCCTTGAACAGGTTCTGGCTGTAGAACAGGCCGCCAGGGAGGACTGCGAGCGGCATCGCGTAGACCTTGTCCTGGTAGGTCTCCGCCTTGAAGGAGCCGGAGGAGATGACCTTCTTGGTGTCGGACGAGATCTTGTCGGTGAGGTCCATGACCTGACCGGCCTGCACCATCGCGGCCATCTTGCCGCCGCCGCGCTGCAGGAAGATGTCGGGGGCGTCACCCGAGTTGAGCGCCGTCTGCAGCTTGCCGTCGAGGTCCTCGTTCTGGATCGACTGCATCTTGATCGTGACGTTCGGGTGGGCATTCTCGAAGGCCGCGATCGCGTCCTTCCAGTACTGCTGGCCGGGGCCGGTCGTCGAGTTCTGCCAGAGCGACATGGTGACTTTGCTGTTGCTCGAGCTGTCGGAGGTGCCGCTGCACGCGGTGAGCGCGAGCGAGCCGGCTGCCAGGACAGCTGCTCCGATGAGGAGCTTCTTGGCTTTCATGTGATTCCAACCTGTTCTCTTCGTTGAGCGGCATCCGCGGATTCGCGATGCCTGGTGACGGAAGTCCGTGCCGGGGCTGCCGGCCGGGCGAAGCCTCTCGCCTGGGGCCGATCGGGGACTCGTCGCGTCCGGGAGGCTGACCGGACCACGTCAGTGTCGCAAGCCCGATTGGGAGTGTCAAACGTTTTCGAAATCCTTTTCGAAATCCTTTTCGAAGTTGCTATGCTGCTCCGTCATGGGACGACGTCCAACCATCAACGACGTGGCCGAGGCGGCCGGAGTGTCCGCTGCGACCGTGTCCAAGGCGGTCAACGGCCGCTACGGCGTCGCCTCGCACACGGCCGAGCGCGTCCTCCAGGTCGTGGAGGAGCTCGGCTACGAGTCGAGCCTCGTCGCCTCCAGCATGCGCTCGCGGCAGACCGGTGTCATCGGCGTTCTCGTGGCCGACTTCGAGCCGTTCAGCGCGGAGGTGCTGAAGGGCGTCGGCGCTGCGCTGTCGGACTCCCGCTACGACCTCCTCGCCTACAGCGGGTCGCGCCAGCTCTCGCCCGAGGGCTGGGAGCGGCGTTCGCTGAGCCGGCTGAGCGGCACGCTCATCGACGGCGTCATCATGGTGACGCCCACCGTGGTCAACGTGAACGCGGACGTCCCCATCGTCGCGGTCGACCCGCACACCGGCCGCGCGGACCTCCCGACCGTGGAGTCGGACAGTTTCGGCGGCGCGCGCAGCGCGGTGGACTTCCTGATCGGGCTCGGCCACCGGCGGATCGGCTTCGTCGCCGGCCGGCCGGACCTGCGCTCGTCGGCCGCGCGCGACGCAGGCTACCGGCGCGCGCTGACGGAGGCCGGCATCCCGTTCGACCCGTCGATCGTCGGCGTCGGCAACTACGAGCAGGAGAGCGCCCGGGAGGCCGCCCGTCGCCTGCTCGCCGCGCCCGAGCGACCCAGCGCGATCTTCGCCGCCAACGACCTGTCCGCGATCGTGGTCATCGAGGTGGCGCACGAACTCGGGCTCGAGGTGCCGCGCGACCTGTCGGTGGTCGGCTTCGACGACATCCCGGAGGCGTCGCGGTTCTCGACGCCGCTGACGACGATCCGGCAGCCGATGGGGCGGCTCGGGGCCGCGGCCGCGGAGCTGGTGGTGGCGCTGATGTCCGGCGAGGAGCCCGACCCCACCCACATCCGCCTGCCCACCCGCCTCATCCGCCGCGCCAGCACGGCGCCGCCGGCGTAGTAGGCCGGCTGGGCCGGGCGGTCCGCCCGGTCCGGGCGGGCTCCGCTCGCGAAGGAGGGCTGGCCGAGACACGCCGTGCGACTCCGTTCGGACAGCCTTCGGAAGGAGATCCGCGACCGTGTCTCCTTCCGTGGAGTGCGCCTCGGACCCGGCTCAGAGCTCGGGCGGGGCGCCGAGGCCGGAGGCGGCGGCGCGCATGGCGGCCTCCGCGCTCGCGACCGTGATCAGGCGGTTGCCGGCGACGATGTGGAGGCCGTAAGCGTCCTCCAGTGCGACCAGGTTCATCGCCAGCGTCTCGACGGGGAGCGCCGGCGCGAAGACGCCTGCTGCCGCGCCGCGCTCCAGGACGCCGGTGTAGGTCGCGAGCTGGCGCAGGTACATCCGCTCGACCAGCTCGTCGTGCAGCGCGGAGGTGCCCGCGAGCACGTCGAACTCGTAGAGCAGGCGCATCAGGGCGTCGTCCGGGCCGCTCGGGAGGCCCTCCCGGATGGCGGCGGCGAGCTGGAGCTGCGGCTCGGCGATGCCCGCGACGATCGCGTCCCGGCGGTCGCAGAACCGTTCCAGGCCGGCTCGGTGGGCCTCCACGAGGAGCTGGTCGAGGTCCTCGTAGTAGTAGAGGATCGCGCCGCGGGTGAGCCCGGCCTTCGCGGCGACGTCGGCCAGGGAGAGCGAGCGGAGTCCACGTTCGCCGACCGCGCTGAGCGCCGCCTCGACGAGGTCCGCGCGGCGCTCGTCCTGCTTCTTCGGCCGGGCCATGAGTCGACCCTACCGGCGCGCGGCGGCCGGGATCGCTTGACACCGTTCGCACGCGCATGGCACACTCGGGGAATTCTTTGACGCAAACGTCAAAGAATTCTCCTCACCGTCGATGGGAACGCCATGACTGCACCCCGGACCGCCGACCTGTTGCTGACCGGAGCCCGGGTCAGGACCTTCGACGACGCCCAGCCGTGGGCGGAGGCCGTCGCCGTGACGGACGGCCGGATCGGCTACGTCGGGACGGCTTCCGAGGCTCCGGCCGCCCGCGAGACGCGCGACCTCGGCGGAGCGCTCGTCACCCCCGGCATCATCGACAGCCACAACCACCTCCTGCTCGGCTTCGACCCCGACGCGGTGAGCCTGGAGGGCGCGGAGAAGCTGGCGGAGGTGCGCCGCCGCATCCGCGACCTCGCCGAGCGCCGCCCCGACCTCGACTGGATCTGCGCCGAGAACGCCGTCTACTCGGTGGTGACCGGGCGCCGCCCGAACGCCGCCGACCTCGCCGGGCTCACCGACCGCCCGGTGTTCGTCACCACCTACGACCAGCACTCGGTCTGGCTCAACGACGCAGCGCTGCGTGCGCTCGGCATCGCGGGCGGCGGCGACATCCCGTGGGGCCGCCCGGAGCGCGGCGACGACGGCCGGCCGACCGGCTGGGTCACCGATTTCTACACCAGCGCGATGACGACTGCGGGGCTCGCGGGCCTGCAGCGCGACATCCCGTTGTACTCGCCAGAGCGCCGCTACCGCCGTCTGCTCGGCAGCCTCGCGCTCGCCACGGCGTCCGGGATCACGACCGTGGTCGAGCCGCAGGTCCCGCTGGCGGAGGTCGGCCTCCTCGACCGGGCGCGCGAGCGCGGGCTGCTCAGCTCGCGCGTGATCGCGGCGCTGTTCCACCCGATCGACGCGGACGGCGCTTTCCGCCGCGAGTTGCGGGAGGCCGTCGACGGCGCACCGGTGGACGAGCGGCTGCGCTTCGGCCCGGTGAAGCTCTATGCGGACGACGTGATCGAGCCGCACACGGCCTGGATGCTCGACGACTACGCGAATCGTCCGGGCCACCGCGGCCACCCCTCCGCGCCGGTCGGCGAGCTGACCCGCATCGTCACGGAGCTCGACCGGCTCGGCTTCCAGACCCACACCCACGCGACCGGGGACGGCGGCATCCGCCTCGCCCTCGACGCGATCGAGGCCGCCGCGCGGACCAACGGGACGCGCGACCGCCGGCACGGGATCGTGCACGTCGAGTGCCTGCACCCCGACGACCTCCCCCGGTTCGCGGCGCTCGGCGTCACGGCCGCGATGCAGCCGCGGCACTGCTCTCCGGACCTCGTCGCCGGGACCTGGATGGAGAACGTCGGCGAGCAGCGCTGGGACCGCGCCTGGCGCCTGCGCTCGCTCATGGAGTCGGGCGCGCACGTGGCGCTGTCCAGCGACTGGCAGGTGGGCGAGATGGATCCGCTCGTCGGCTTCTACTCGGCCCTCACCCGCGCGGGCCTCGACGGCCGCGACGCCTGGACGCCCGGCGAGCGCATCGGCCTGGACGACGCGATCCGCGGCTACACCCGCGAGGGTGCGTGGGCATGGCACGCGGAGGACGACCTCGGCGTGCTCCGCGTGGGGGCGCGCGCGGACGTCGTCGCGTGGTCGGGGGACCTGTACGAGCACGAGGGCGACCCGGCCGCGCTGCTGGAGCAGCGGGCGGCGCTGACCGTCGTCGGCGGCGAGATCGTCCACGACGCCGACCGGGACGCGCCCGCCCCCGAGCAGTTCGGGGCGCTCGCGCATTGCTCGTCCGCCGCGCCCTGACCCGCCCGGACGCACACCGTCGTACTCGACTGTTAGGCCTTCGCGGGGCGGCGGCGGGGTAGGGCTGCGATGAGGAGGCCGGCGAGTGCCAGGCCGGCGCTCAGGCAGAGGCCGGGTCGGTAGTGGGCGAGTTGCTCCGCGAGGGCGCCTGCGCCGTGCGCCCCGCCTCCCGGGGTCGCCCCGCCCGCGATCAGCGCGCTCGTGACGGCAAGCGCGAGAGCGCCACCGACCTGGGCGCTGGTCTGCACGAGCCCGGCCGCCAGACCCTGCTCGTCGTCGTGCACCCCGGTCGTGGCCTGCACCTGGATCGAGGGGAAGCCGATCCCGAAGCCGACGCCGAGCAGGACGACCGGCGGCAGCACGTCCAGCCAGTAGACCGGCGCGGTGCCGAGCCGGAGGAACAGCAGGTAGCCGGCCGAGAGCGACCCGAGCCCGACGATGATCAGCACGGTCGGCCCGAAGCGGTCGATCAGGCGATCCGTGAACGGCGCACTCGCGACGACCACCAGCCCGGTCGGCAGCAGCGCGAGCGCCATGCCGAGCGGCGTCCAGCCGAGGACGTCCTGCAGGTAGAGCGTGAGGACGAACTGGAACGACACGTACGAGCCGAACAGTGTGATCGCGGTGAGGTTCGCCCGCAGCACCGACGCGACCCGGAAGATCCCGAACCGGATGAGCGGATGCCGCACCCGCGACTCCAGGATCACGAAAGCGGCGAGGAGCGCCGCGGCGACGACGAAACCGAGCACGGTCAGGAGCGACCCCCAGCCGACGCCGGGAGCGGAGACCACCGTGTAGACGAGGAGCAGCATCCCGGCGGCCAGCAGGATCGCTCCGACCACATCGTGACCGGCGCCGCGCTCGCGGGCGTCCTTCGGTACGAAGAGGAAGCCGAGCACCAGCGCGAGCACGGCGAGCGGGACCGAGAAGAGGAACGTCCAACGCCAGCTCAGCGACGTCATCAGGCCGCTCATGATCAGGCCGAGCGAGAAGCCGCTCGCGGCGAACGTCGTGAAGATCGAGATGGCCTTGTTGCGCTCGGGGCCCTCCTCGAAGTTGGTCGTGATCAGGGAGAAGGCCGCGGGGGCGGTGAAGGCCGCCGCGACGCCCTTGACGAAGCGGCTGGCGATGAGGAGGCCCGCGTCCATCGAGAGGCCTCCGGCGAGCGAGGCGACGGTGAACACGCTCAGCGCGACGAGGAGCACCGTGCGGCGGCCCAGAAGGTCGGCCAGGCGGCCGCCGAGCAGCAGGAGGCTGCCGTAGCCGAGCACGTAGCCCGACACGATCCACTGCAGCGCGCCCGGCTGGAGGCCGAGCTCCTTGCCGATCGACGGGAGCGCGACGCCCACCATCGAGACGTCGAGGCCGTCGAGGGCGATCACGATGCAGGTGGCGAAGAGCAGCAGCCAGCGGGCGCGACTCCAGCGGACGACGGGGGCGGCCCCCGAGGGCTGCCCAGGCCGGACGGCGGGGCGGGAGGCGGTGTCGGAGTTCAGCACGCGTGAAAGTCTATGACACGGAATAGATTGTGTCAGCAAAGTATGCACATTCATGTAGTTCGCAAGGAAGCGAGCGTATCATTGCAGCCGTGAACGAACCGGTCGACGTCTCGGCCCGCTGGCGCGAACTGCAGGGCCTCTATCTCAACACTGCCGCGGAGCTGGAGCGCACCCTCCAGCAGAGCCACCAGCTCGGCCTCAGCGAATACGAGGTGCTCGACCTCGTCGCCGGCTACGCGAACGACTCGTGCACGATGCGCAATCTCGTGGACCTCACGCCGATGACCCAGAGCGCCCTGTCCCGAATCGTCGACCGCCTCGTCAAGGCCGGCCTCGTGGAGCGCAACACCTGCGGCTACGACCGACGCGCGCTGTTCGTCGGCATCACCGCCGACGGCGCACGCGTGCACGACGACGCGAAGCGCGAGTACGACGGACTGCTCGAGAAGGCCTTCTCGGCGGCCCCGTCCGTCGTCTAGAACCCCGGCGGCCGAGGGAAACACCGAGGGGCGGAGCCCATCCGGACTCCGCCCCTCCTCTGCACATCCGGCCTCAATCCCCCGCGAGCTGCGCCTTGTAGTCGGAGATCGCCTGGTTCGCTGCCGTCGTCGCATCGGTGAGCGCCTGCTTCATGGTCTTCGAACCCGAGAACGCGGCCTGCATCTGCGGGATCATCGCGGCGCGGATGGCGCTGAACGCTCCCGTGAAGCAGCCGTGGCTGGCCGGCACGTCGCTGACGTCCTTGACCTCGTCGATCGCGACCTGAGCGACCGGGTGGGAGGCCAAGTAGGCCTTCCGCGCCGACGAGTTCTCCAGCGCGGTGTTCGCGGGCACATAGCCGGTCGCCTCACTGAACTTCGCCTGTGACGCCGGGGAAGCGAGGAAGGAGATGAGCTTCCAGCCGGCGACCTGCTGCGCCGGGGTGGCCTGGTTGCTCAGCCACATCGCCGAGCCGCCGACCACGGTGCCCGCCTTCGAGGCCGGAGCCGACAGCGGGGACGGGAGTGCGACGTACGGGAACGTGGTGCTGTTCGCGACCGAGGCGGCGACGGCGGACGAGTTGAACATCATGGCGGTCTTGCCGGCGGCGAACGCCGTCACAGCGTTGTTGTTGTCGGTGCCGACGTCGAGGCCGGCGCCCGCCTTGTATAGCTGCTGTGCCTTGTGACCGCTGCCCACGGGGCGGTGGAGCGAGCGGCGTCGGCCCCGTCGGCGCCGCGCTGTATTGCCGCGGGGCGCCGTGGCCTCGTGCCTCGATGCTGTCCACGGTGGCACCGTTGCGGCGCCCATCACGCGTTGCGGGCAAACGCGGTCTACCGGGTGGCGGCCTCGCGATCGAGCGGATCCGCCAGCGCTGAGATCTCCGTTCGGCCGTCGCGCGCGCCAACCGAGAAGGATGTCCCGCCGACCCGGACGCCCTTCACTCGCACGGCGCCGAGACCGGCGGCTGTGCGCGCGGTGAGCCCGTCGCCGGTCGGACGAAGCTGGAGCTGGGCGCCGAGGACGGCGACGGCCGCCGCTGCCGACCAGGCCTGAGGACGGCATGACGCGGGATACGGCGCAGGGGCGCGGGTCTCGGACGCGGAGTCGCCGGAATGGAGCTCAGGCATCCGGAAGTCGAAGTGCTCCGCCGCACGCAGGAGTCCCTCGACGAGACCGGCCGCGTGGTCGACGAGACCCGCCCTCGACAACCCGGCGATCGCGATCGCCGTGTCGTGGGCCCACACTGAGCCGACGTGGTAGCTCAGCGGCCAGAACCCCGCCGCGTCGGACCCCATGGTCCGCAGCCCGAAGCCGGAGTCCAGGCGAGGCGAGGTCAGCCGTTGGGCGACCTCCCGTTCCTCGTCGGGGTCGAGGATACCTGTGCCGAGCAGATGACCGAGGTTGCTGGTGAGGGTATCCACGCGCCGCTTGCTGCCGTCGAGGGCGACCGCCGGATAGCGGCCACCCTGAGGGTCGTCCACCCAGAAGCTCTCCGCGAAGCGCTCTTTCAGCCGGCGCGCCCACTCGCGCCACTCCGCGGCATCCGGAAGCCCGAAATGGTCGAGGAGGTCCGCGCCGTGCATTGCAGCCTCATACGCGTACGCCTGAACCTCGCAGAGCGCGATCGGGCCTTCGGCGAGGGTGCCGTCGCGCCACTGGATGGAGTCGCCGGAGTCCTTCCACCCCTGGTTCGCCAGGCCGTGACCCGAGGAGTCGATGTACTCGAGGAAGCCGTCGCCGTCGCTGTCGCCGTGGTGACGCATCCAGTCGAGGGCGCGTTGCAGGGCGGGCAGCAGCGGGCGGATGTCCTCCTCGGCCGCACCCCACCGCCAGGCGTCGTGAAGGAGGCAGATCCAGAGCGGGGTGGCGTCGATGGTCCCGTAGTACAGGGGCGGCAACGTGAAGTCCGATCCCCGGATCTCGGCAGCGCGCACCTCGTGCATGATCTTGCCCGGCTGCTCAGCCGTCTCGGGGTCGGTCGTGGTCCCCTGGACCGCGGCGAGAACGCGCAATGTGGACAGCGCGAGCTCGGTGGAGAGCGGCAGGAGGAATCGCGCACTCCAGAGCGAGTCACGGCCGAAGAGGGTGAAGAACCAGGGTGCGCCCGCGGCGAGGAACTCGTCTCCCGGGCTGAGGACCGACCGCATGCGCAGCGCGTCGAGGTCGGACAGTGCAGCGGTCACCCAACGGGAGAGCCTGCTGTCGTCCGACTCGATCTCGAAGCCGGACCAGCTCGCGGTCCCCGGTGCGCCGTCCACCACGAGCGAGGTGTCGGCGAAGCCGACCCTCCAGGCCAGCGAGACAGTCGCGCGTGGCGCGAGCAGCACATCCCACTCCAGGACGATGCGCTCGGCCGACGCCTCAGCGATCGCGCCGTCCGTGACCACGACAGCGGTCGCCGAACCGGCGGACAGTCGCACACCGCCATCGGCGACCTGCACGTCTCGCGGGCGCACCGCTTTCGATCCCTGCTTGATCTGGTCCATCGGGGCGAAGCTGGGGCGCAACCCGACGGTGATGCGCGTGCGCACGTCGACATCGCGCGCCGAGCGGATTTCGATCCGCTCGTCCAACGAGTCGGAGGTCACCTCACGCACCCGCTCGATACGCACACGCGGGTCGGCGCCATCGCCGTCGAGGTGTCGCAGCACGCCGGTGAACGTCACGGCGGATGCACCCCCGGCCGCCATTGAGATCCATTCGGGACGGACGCCGTCGGAGACGAGGGTGAGCTCGTCGAATACGCGGACGTCGCCGTGGTACACGCCGGCGATGCCTGCGCCGCCGGCATCGCCCGTCCGGTCGCTCCACACCTGGGTCGGCGAGCGCAGCACGATCACCTGGTCGTTCAAGAAGGGTTGACGGTCGGACATGCGCTCTCCAGGGAGTTCACCGCCGGGCGACGGTTTGATCGTTCAAGACAGTTCAGTCAACATAGCTCATCGGCGCGACGATGGGAATCCGATTCGTGCTTGACAACGTCACTTCGCTCTTCGTACTGTTGCCGGACGCGCTGGTTTGAACGCTCAAATCGGCGCCAGCACACGACAAAGGAGTTTGAATGCAACCGAGGACTCGCGCAAGGTTCATCGGAATCGTCGCCGTGGTCGGCGTAGCGGCGACACTCGCCGCCTGCAGTTCGTCGCCGAGTACCGATTCCGCCAACCAGAAGGTCACCGTCCGCGTCGGCGTCTGGGATGGCGGCGGCGGCTTGAAACAGGACGAACAGCTCGCAAGCGAATACATGAAGTCGCATCCGAACGTGACCGTCAAAATGGAGTCGACGCCGACGAACTACGGCACGAAGATCCTGACGGAGCTCGCTGCCGGCGACGCACCCGACATCATGCAGATCGGCGACGGCGACATCTCCATGTTCAAGTCGAAGGGCGTCCTGGCGGATCTCACCCCGTACATCGGCAACAAGAGCGACGGCCTGACGATGTCGGACTACGACCCCGCTCTCATGAACATCGGCAAGATCGGCGGCCACTACTACACGATCGGCAGCGGCACCTCGATGGCCGTCTACGTGAACAAGGACGCGTTCGCGGCGGCTGGTCTCACCCTCCCCACCGCGAGCTGGACCTGGGACGACCTCGAGAAGGACGCCGTCGCGCTGACGAAGAAGGACGCGAGCGGGAACGTGTCCCAGTGGGGTATCCGCTTCAACGGCAACGACCTCCGAACCTATCTGCCGTTCGTCTACGCCTACGGCGGCGATGTCATCAGCAGCAACGGCAAGAAGATCACCGGCCACGCCGACAGCGCTGCGACAATCGCCGGCTGGTCCGAGTACAACAAGCTGATGAACGTGGACAAGGTGTCACCGGGGACGCAGGCAGTCGGCGCCAGCAACGGCAACGACTTCTTCCTCGCCGCCGACGGCAAGAAGGTCGGCCCTGCGGCGATGGAGCTGTCCGGAGACTGGGGCGGCACCGACTACGTCAACGCGGGCATGAACTTCGAGGTGCTCCCCGTCCCGGCAGGCCCGGCCGGCCAGTTCACGACGATGGACTACTCGGGCTACGCCATCAACTCCAAGTCGAAGAACGTGCAGGCCGCCTGGGACTACCTGCGATTCTGGGCGACCAAGGGTCAGGACTCCCTGGCCTCCACCGGGCAGCTCGTCCCCTACAAGCCTGCGCTGACGAAGTACAAGCTCGACACCAGCCCGGCCACGGCGGAGTTCGTGAAGAGCTTCAGCAAGGTCAAGCCGTTCCCCGAGCTGCTCAGCCCGTCGTTCTCTGCGTCGGGCGCCGCGAACGACCTGGTCTCCGTGCTGTCGGACATCCAAACGGGCAACGGGTCCGTGGACGTCGCGAAGGAGTTGAAGGCGGCCGCGCAGAAGGCCCAGTCCGACCTGGACTCGTACTCGGGTCAGTAAATGCCGGACACGCCTCTGATGACCGTGACGGAGGTGGGCGTCGACATCGCGTCGGCGCCCGCCCCCGCCCTCCAGCAGCCCCGCACCCCCGTCGGGCGCACGCCCTCCTCCCGGAGACGGTCCCACCGCCTCCAGCGGAAGTGGTTCTACATCTTCATCTCGCCGTGGATCGTCGGCTTGCTGGCGTTCACGCTGATCCCGATGATCATGTCGCTCGTCCTCAGCTTCATGAAATGGGACCTCCTCACCGCGCCCACCTGGGTCGGCTTCGCCAACTACGCGAAGGCGTTCACCGGCGACCCGCTCGTCTGGCAGTCGCTCGGAGTGACCTTCTACTTCGCTGTGACCTCGATCCCGCTCACTCTCGTCGTCTCCCTTGTGATCGCGATACTGCTCCACCGGCTGCCGCGCGGCTCGCAGGTGTTCCGCACGATCTATTACCTGCCGGTCATCGTCTCGGGCATCCCGGTCACCATCCTGTGGATGTACATCCTGAACCCCGACGGCGGCTTGATGAACCGGCTGCTCGCACTCATCGGCATCAAAGGACCGGGATGGATCTACGACGCCAAATGGGTGATGCCTTCGCTGCTGCTGATGAGCGTCTGGGCGGTGGGCGGCACGGTGGTCATCTGGCTCGCGGGGCTGAGCGGCGTCGACGGACAGCTCTACGAGGCGGCTCAGCTCGACGGCGCCAACAGGTGGCAGCAGTTCCGTCACGTCACGGTGCCGGCGCTTGCGCCGGTGATCACGTTCAACCTCGTCATGGGTGTCATCGGGGCCTTGCAGACGTTCGACCAGGCCTACGTGATGGCCGATGGGACCAGCGGCGCCGGCCCGCACAACTCGATGCTCTTCTACGCCTACTACATCTACAAGAACGGGTTCGAGGCGTTCAAGATGGGGTACGCCTCCGCACTTGCCTGGATCCTGTTCGTGATCATCCTCGTCATCACGCTCTTGATCTTCCGGACGACACCGCTCGGAACGTATAGCGAGGACGACTGACCGTGAACAGAACAACCTCGAACAGGATCTTGCACACGATCACCTATGCGGTGCTGGGCGCCGGGGCGATCGCCATGCTGTTCCCCCTGGGATGGATGGTGCTGACCTCCCTCAAGACCAACAGTGAGATCATCGCGGTGGGGTCGCCGTGGTTCCCGAAGTCACCGCAGTGGGACAACTACTGGCGTGCGTTCACGTCGCTGCCGTTCGGACGCTGGGCACTCAACACGGTCGTCATCACCGCCTTCACCATCGTCGGCGCTTTGGTCTCGAACACACTCGTTGCTTACGGCTTCGCCCGCTTCCGGGTGAGAGAGAACAACATCCTCTTCATGGTGCTGCTTGCCACGATGATGCTGCCCGGCGCCGTGACGATGATCCCTCAGTTCATCCTGTTCAAGGACATCGGCTGGGTGAACACGTACTTCCCGCTGATCGTGCCGGCCTTCTTCGGCAACGCGTTCTTCATCTTCCTGCTGAGACAGTTCTTCCGCACCATCCCGCGGGACTTCGAAGAGGCCGCTCGGCTGGATGGACTCGGGCCGTTCGGGGTGCTCATCCGCATTGTGCTGCCGCTCACACTGCCCGTTCTCACCACGGTGGCCATCTTCCAGTTCAACGGGGCGTGGAACGACTTCATGACCCCCTTGATCTACCTGAACGACAGTTCGATGTACACGCTGTCGCTCGGCATCAACTTCTTCAAGGGCGGCGCGGGGATCACCGAGGTGCCCCAGTGGAACTACCTGATGGCGGCCTCCACCATCTCGCTTCTGCCGAGCCTCGTACTCTTCTTCTTCGGCCAGAAGTACTTCATCGAAGGCATCTCGATCTCCTCGGGAATCAAGTGACCTGCGCCGGTCGGTGCGGGCCGCAGTCGGCCTCCCTCCGTCCGGTCCTTCTCCACACAGAAAGTGTGCAATGAACCTTCAGACGATGTCCGAGCACCGCCCGAATCCCGGGCGAGAGAACTACCTCACTCCCGGGCGCCACATCCAGTTGATCGGATCGCAGAACGGAGGTTTCCCGCCGTTCGGCCACCACGTCCCCAACGAGATGGGCGGCGTGTGGATGCATCCGGTCAAACTGCTGGACGGCTTCTGGCTCGGTGTCCAGACCGACGGTGGCGGCATCGATTGGCTGACCGACGCCGTCCGCTTCAGCAATCACGTCTTCTACAACGCGATGACCTTCGAGCGCGAGACGTACACGGTCGAGCGGCGCGAGTACTCAGCCCAGTCTTTTCCGGGACTGATCGTCGAATTCTCCGTCACGAACCGGACGGCGGAGCCGCTCGAGCTGGACGGGGTACTGGCCGTCCGATCCGACCTGCGTCCGGTCTGGTCCGAAAGCGGCGAGATCGTCGACGCCCCAGACGACGCCTGGGCCGACGCCGGCGACTTCGTCGGACGGGACCGCGAGCAGGAATGGTTCGTACGATGCCGGATTGACGGAGTCGACGGTGAGCTCTCCCTGCCCGATCAGCCGATCGCGGGCGACGAGGTCTTCGGTCCTGGGGCGTCCGGGGTCTGGCAGGTGCCGCTCGCGGTCGCACCGGGCGAAACGAGGACCTTCGCACTCAAAATCACCGGATCGCTCACAGCGGCTGCCGAGACGCTCGACCGCATGAACCGGCTGGCCGACCCGCAGGAGCTGTTCGCCGAGAAGCGCGACCACTACGCCGCTATCCTCGCGCGGTCCGACATCGAGGTGCCGGACAAAGAGCTCGAAAAGCAGTATGCCTGGTCGAAGTGCCACATCGAATGGCTCACCATCTCCTCGGAGCCCGTCGGAACCGGGCTGGCAGCCGGGATCCCGGAATACGTCTGGTGGTTCTCCGTGGACTCGGTCTACGCCCTGAAGGGATGCCTCCCGGCCGGGTTCCACGACCTCGCCGAGCAGACGATCGCCATCATCGACGAAGGGTCGCGGCGGGCCAACGGCAACGGCCGGATCATCCATGAGGAGAACTCGTACGGGGAGGTCGGCAACCGGGGCAACACTCAGGAGACGGCGCTCTTCGTCCACGCCGTCTCCGAGACGTATAGCTGGACAGGGGATCGAGACTGGCTCGCCTCCTACTGGCCGGCCGTCCAGGCGGCCCTCCGGTATCTCCTCGACGACTGCATGCCGGCCGGGAGCCTCTTTCCGGTGGGCAACGGGATCATGGAGGTGCGCGGACTTACCGGCGAACTCATCGACACCGCGGTGTACACCCAGGTCGCGCTCGCCGACGCGGGGAGGATCGCCGCGCTTCTGGGCGACTCGGCGGCCGAGGCGGAGTACTCCGAACGCGCCGACGCGATGGCGACCGAGATCCGTACGACCATGTGGCAGGACGACGACGGCCTCTTCGCCGACATCAGGAGCGACCGCCGGCAACTCCTCGACGTGTTCGACGAGCTGATCGAGTCCGCGCACCGTGACGACCGCCGCGACTTGGTCGCGCGATACACCGAGGCGAAGCGCGGCTTCGTCGCCGACCAGACGGCCGGCGACGGGGACAGCGCCGTTTTCAGTTTCAAGAACTGGGTGATCCTGACCCCGATCGAGATGGGCCTTGCCAGCGACGAGCAAGCCGGCGTCGCTCTTTCCCGCCTCGATTCGCCCGAGTTCGTCGGCGAATGGGGTGCCTACCTCTCGGGAAGCGGCGATGATCGGATCATGACGATCTCGTCGGCTGTCCACATCAACAGCAATCTGGCCTATGGCCGCGCCGATGAGGCTCTGGATGTGGTCCGCCGGGTGATGGCGACCTTCAACCGGTACCTTCCGGGTTCGATCAGCGAAATGTCCCCCGACTACGGTTGCTTCGTGCAGGCGTGGACCGCCTACGCCATGATCGCCCCGGTGATCACCGGGTTCATCGGTCTCCGTCCGGATGCGGGCGCGAAGCGACTGCGGATCGACCCCTGCCTCCCGAGCGACTGGGACTCGCTGAGCGCGAGGAACGTTCTGATCGGAGACGACAGCTTCGACATCGAGGTACGCCGCGAGGGCGACGATTCCTACTCGGTCAGCGTCAGCGGCGCCACGGACGGCTGGACGATCTCGACAGCTCACCCGATGGTGATGGCCGCCCGATGAACAGGGCAGCCGCCTTCGAGCGCGTCATGGGGATCCTGAAATGGATCTGGTATTTCGTGTACATCCAGTTCCTCTTCGTTGTCGGCGCAGTAGCCGGCCTGGTGGTCGTGGGCCTGTTCCCGAGTCTGTACGCCAGCATCCTCGTCTCGCGCGAACTCATGAAGCCGGACGCGGACTACTTCGCGACGGCTCGCTTCGTGAAGATCTATCGCGCGGTCTTCTGGAAGAGCCTCCAGGTCGGGTACACCGGTCTCTTCGCGCTCGCCATCGGCGTCAGCAACATCGTCTACTTCAACCAAATGGAGGGACAGCACGGGTGGGCGTTCTTCGTCAAGCTGCTCTGGCTCGTGATCACCGTGCTCGTCATGTCCACACTGGCACTGGTGTCGCCCACGTTCGTGGACTTCGGCCTCCGCCTGAAGCAGCTACCGCGGCTGATCCTCGCCGGGCTCAGCGACCTTCGCTCGATCGTGCTCGTCGTCGTGGCCGTGGCGGCGCTCGTCGTCGGCCTGGTCTTCCTCACGGGGCTCTTCCTCTACGTCGCGCTCGGTGCGTACATCCTCGCGATCGCCGGGCTCAACGGACGCTTCGAACGTCGACGGGTCTCGTTCACGCGCACGCCCTCGGGCCGGGACCCCATCCGGACCCGCTCGGCGGGGCCCGAGCGTGCTCGCAGTCTGTCGGGCGCCGCTTCGTGATAATTGCTTCGTGGATGGAGGTACGCCCGTGAAGACCGCAGACGAACGGAGCGACAGGCCGAATCGCCTCCCGACGGTCGTCGATGTGGCCCGCATGGCCGGTGTGTCGCGCCAGACCGTCTCCAATGTCTTGAACACGCCGGGGATCGTGCGCTCCGAGACACAGGAGCGCGTCCGCCAGGCGATCGAGGAACTCCGGTATCGCCCGCACGCCTCCGCGCGGCGGTTGCGCACGCGTAAGAGTTCGACGATCGGCGTACGCCTCGACCCGGCGCGCGACGGGATCTCGGGCGCGATCCTCGACCGGTTCCTGCACGCGCTGACGGAGCAGGCAGCCGCCCTCGACCTGCGGGCGCTCCTCTTCACGGCGACGTCTCCGCAGGACGAGATCGACCACTTCTCGCGACTCGCCGACGGCTCGGACGTCGACGCCTTCGTCCTGACGTCGACCTTTCACGACGACCCGCGAATCGAGTGGCTCATGAAGCACGAACTGCAGTTCGCTATGTTCGGGCGCCCCTGGGGCATCGACGATCTCGAGGATCCACGCTATCCATGGGTCGATGTCGACGGCCGCGCCGGCGTGCGCGCCGCGACCGAGTCGCTGCTCGCCCGCGGGCTGACGCGCATCGGCTTCCTCGGCTGGCCGCAGGGCTCCGGCACGGGCGACGAGCGCGCCGGCGGCTGGGAAAGCGCGATGACAGAGGCCGGACACGGCGAGCACCTGAACTCATTGCAGGAGCGGACGGCCGACGCGGTAGCTGACGCGCGCGTGGCCGCTTCGCGGCTGCTTGCACGGGTTCCCGACCTCCAGGCGGTCGTCGCAGCCAGCGACAGCCTTGCGCTCGGCGCCATCGTGCAGCTTCAAGGCTCGCTGCCCGTCGTCGGATTCGACAACACGCCGGTGTCGGAGGCCATGGGGTTCTCGAGCGTCGATCAGCAGCTCGACAAGGTGGCGGAAGCGATCTTGGCCCTGCTGAGCGGCGGCGGCGACGACGCTCCCCGGCATCACCTCATCACACCCAAGCTGATCGAGCGCTCGTCCGAGGTCCTCATCACCCCCATTCGCGTCGCAGAGACCGAGCCGCCCCGGATCGATCGGAAGAATCCTGAGTAACGACACTCCTCAGGCGCCGGATCGTTCCACCGGCGCGGTGCTGACCATCGCCGACGATGACGGGCCGACACCGTTGGCTGCGACTGTCGGCACGGTGCCGGTGTTCCGGGCGTCCGCTCTGTTCGGTCTCGAGGTGGATCGGCATCGCAGAGCAGCGATCACGGGAGCGTCCGTCGACCGGCGCGCGGACGGCTCCGTGACCGTGCGCGGCACCGTCGAGCAGACCGCGCTGTCGGCATGCTGGAGCGCATTGCGCCTCGGTGCACACGATGTGTGGGAGTTCTCGCTGGAACTCGTCAATGCCGGCGACCGCGACGTCGCACTGTCTCGGCTCGACCCGTTCGCAGCCGGGCTCGCCGGTGACGACTGGGCGACACTCGCGTTCCGTTCGGCGTGGGGCGACGAGTTCCGCCCGGAGACCGCCTACGCGGATGGCGACCTGTTCTTCGAGTCCCGCGCGGGCCGGAGCTCCCACGGCTTCGTGCCCTGGGTCGGATTCGAACGGCCGGGAGTGGGTTTCGTGGTGGCACCCGTCTGGAGTGGAAACTGGCACATCGATGTGACGGACGGCGGCGTCGTGTCCGCCGGGATCTCCGACTGGCTGTTCGAGACGACGCTTGCCCCCGGGGAGTCGGTCCGGGCTCCGTCGGTCCTGGTGGCGTTCGGGCCCGATCGCGATGAGGCGGCGATCGGGTTGACGTCAGCGCTCGGCGACGGATTCACGCCCCGTTCCGAGGCCTCCGAGCGGCTGGATGTCGAGTGGAACCACTGGTGGCCGTATGAGGACGTCGGAGTGGACGAGGGCGTGATCGCCGAGAACGCCGGCCACGCAGTGCGAGCCGGGATCCGGCAGGTCACGGTCGACGCGGGATGGTTCGGTCCGGCCGACGGGGGTTCGACCTGGACGAAGGTCCGCGGCGACTGGGACCAGGTGAACACGGTGCGCTTCCCCTCGGGACTCGGGGCCCTCGGCGGCAGAATCCGCGCGACCGGCGCGCGGCCTGGCATCTGGATTGAAGCCGAAGCAGTCGGCGTTGATTCGCTGGTGCGGCGGGAGCGCCCGGAGATCATCGCCCGTGCGGTCGACGGGCGCCGACCCGACCGTTCCTACCGGGCGGAGTCCCAGGCGTTGGACGCCGACGATCCGACCTTCCTCGGTTACGTGTGCTGCGGCTCGGAGTCGGGTCGCAGGTTCGTCGCCGAGAGCCTCGACCGGGTAGTGGAGGTGCTGGGCGCCGAATGGATCAAACTCGACTTCAACATCGATCCCGATGCGGGCTGCACCCGCACCGACCACGGCCACGGCAGCGGAGACGGTCTCTTCCGGCACTATCTCGGCCTCTACAGCGTCCTCGACGAGTTCCGCCGACGGCATCCTGAAGTCGTGCTCGAGTCCTGTGCTTCAGGCGGTCTGCGGCTCGACCTCGGGATGGCCCGGCACGTCCACTGCATCCACCTCTCCGACCCCGACTACACGGAGCACGCCCTCCACGTGTTGTGGGGAGCGAGCATGATGCTCCCCCGGCCACGATGCTGCACTGGTCGTGGTCGCAATGGCGCGGCGAGTACGCGCCTGCGCAACTCGATTTCGGTGAGCTCTCCGCCGATGAGTTCGCGGCGACCCTCCGAGCCGCGATGTTGCACCGTTTCGGAGTCTCTCTGCGCCTTCCGGAGCTGCGTCCGGATCTCGCCGACGTGCTCGCCGAACACGTCGGCGTGTACACGGCGACCGTGGCCGCACTGGTGCGGGAGGGCATCCTCCGTCGCCTGAGCGGGCAGCCTCTCCGCCACGGCCGAGGCGAGCGTCGTCCGGCTTTTCAGCTCAGCTCGCGCGACGGATCGCGCCACCTCGTCGCGGTCTTCAGCCTCCCAGGGGCCGACGATGAGGTCGCCCGGATCCGGCCACGTGCCCTCGAGGCGGAACGCTCGTATCGGGTTTCCGATCCGTTCGGCGCTGCAGCGACGATTTCGACCGGGGCCGAACTGTCTGCTGCGGGCATCGTCGTTCCGGAGAGCGCTGGACGGCTCACCTCCCGGTTCGTCCTCATCGACAGGATCCAGACGTCCCCGAGGCGCCCTCAGCCTCGATCGCGGTAGTCGGGCACCTCGATCCAGGCGCCGTCGCGCATCGCGGACTCGTGAGCGCAGATTCCGGGCGCGGTCCAGGCGGCAGCGCGAAGAGCGTCGACCAGGGCGACCCGGCCCTCCACGATGCTGCTCACGAACTCGTGCACCAGGAACGGATGCGACCCGCCGTGGTGCGCCCCCACCCGAACCGGTTCCGGCATCCCGGGCAGCACGACGTCGGTCGCGCGGACGAACGGGGCGAGCTCGACGGGGAGCCGCTCGGGGAAATCGCGCGGGGCCAGCGACGACGTCTCCACCCGGTTGCCGCGCGTGCCCGCTGCGGGAGGGAACATGTCGTACACGGTGAGGTCGCCGCCGTTGTCGATCGGCCACTCCACGCCACGCCGCTCGCCGTACAGGGAGAAGCCCTCGATGTAGCTTCGGGCGGTCTGGAAGAACGACATCGTGATCTCGGCGAGCACATCGCTGTCACGGAGGGCGAACAGCCCGACCTCTGTCGGGAAGCGGTTGTCGAATCCGCCGCCGGCGTTCTTCTGGGCCAGCCGCCCGGCGCCGCGTGCGCTCACCGACGCGACGGTCGTGTCGAGCAGCGCCAGGATCGGCGACAGCGCGTGCGTCACGTAGTGCATCGGCGGGTAGCCCTGCCAGTAGGTGGGGAAGCCCTCGAGCTCCTGAAGATGGAAGCCCTTGTACAGCGTCAGGTCGCCGAACGCGCCCTCGCGCGCCATCTCGTCCACGGCCAGGTACTCGCGCCCGAAGACCGTGGTCTCCATCATCATGTAGACCCGGCCGCTGCGCTGCTGCGCCGCGATGATCCGGTCGAGATCCTCCAGTGTCGTCGCCATCGGCACCGCGCACGCCACGTGCTTGCCGGCGTCGAGGGCGGCGACGACCATGTCGGCGTGCAGGAAGACCGGCGCGAGGATGTGCACGGCATCGACCGACGGATCGGCGAGAGCGTCCGCGAGCTCGGCGTAGCCGTCGTCGAGCGCGAAGCGGCGGCCGACCTCCCGGCGGCGGTTCTCGTCGGGCTCCACGAGGACGACGCGGTCGACGGCGGGGTGGCAGAGATAGATCGGCACGAAATCCTGGCCGAACCCCAGGCCGACGACGGCGATGGTCAAGCCGGTCATGCGAGAGCCACCTGCACCTCCGGACCGGTAAGGAACTCCACGCCGCCGGTGACGAAGTTGGCGAGGTCGGCGTTTGCCGCCTGACCCTCCGGTGACGACAGCACCGCGTCGAGCGACTGCTTCGACTCGGCATACAGCTCGGCCACGAGCACGTAGGGGCCGTCGTCGTCGATCCAGGACAGGTTCCATCCTGTGAGCCCCGACATCCGCCGGGCGATGGGGATGTGCGATTCCTCGTAGTAGCGTCGGAAGGCCTCTGGATCGGTGGGCCGGCGATACAGGATCGTCATGCGATACACGCTCAGGCCTCCTGTGCGACGCGTGCCGGCACCGAAGAGGGCAGCTCGATGCGGGTGTAGCGGCTCATGTGCTCGACCATGGCGACCTCCGTCGGCATCCGTTCCATGCTGGAGGCGCCCAGGAAACCGTCCACGCCCGGGACGTCGTGGATGACCTCCGCCGCCTCGTCGGGTCCGAAGATCGGGCCGCCGTGGCAGACGATCAGAACGTCGGGGTTCACCTCGCGCGCGGCCTGCATGAGCTCGGCGACCTTGCGCTTGGATTCCTCGAGGCTGAGCGCGGTCTGCGCGCCGATCATGCCGGAGGTCGTCAAGCCCATGTGCGGGACGATGACGTCGGCGCCTGCCTGCGCCATCGCGACCGCCTCATCCGGGTTCGCGACGTAACTCGCCGTGAAGAGATCGAGCGCGTGGGCCTCGGCGATCATGTCCGCCTCCTTGTCGAAGCCCAGACCCGTCTCCTCCAGGTTGGCCCGGATGATCCCGTCGAAGAGGCAGATCGTCGGGTAGTTCTGCACCCCTGAGAATCCGGCGTCTTTGATCTGGCGAAGGAACTTCGGCATCAGGCGGAACGGGTCGGTGCCGCAGACGCCCGCGACGACGGGGATGCGGTCGACGACGGGGAGGATCTCCGCGCCCATGTCGAGAACGATCTGGTTGGCGTCTCCATACGGCATGAGCCCCGCCATGGAGCTCCGACCGGCCATGCGGTAGCGGCCGGAGTTGTAGACCACGATGAAGTCGAGGCCGGCTTCCTCCGAGCATTTGGCCGACAGGCCGGTTCCCGCGCCGCCGCCGATGATCGGCCGCCCGGCCGCGACCTTCGCGCGCAACCGCTCGACGATCTCTTCCCGGGTGCTCGGCTCTGCCCGACTGCTCATTCGTTGTTCCCTTTCGTCCGACCGAGCACGCGGCCCAGTGCGTCGATGACCTCGGCCGAGAAGGCCGGGTCGTTGATGGCCGCTTCGATGACCCGCAGCGGAATGCGGGGGTCGAGGTTATCGCTCAGCGACCGAAGGAGGGCCGCGTCGGCCACCGGGTCGTGGAACGGGCCGCCCTCGACCGAGATCTGCGAGAACCCACGGGCCGGCGCCAGCACCTCCACCGGGCCGGTCGAGGCGTTGAGCCGTTCGGCGATGATGCGTCCGAGCGCCGCGCATTCGGCGGCGTCGGTCCGCATCAGTGTGACCGCGGGGTTGTGCGCGTGCAGGAGTCGGCCGCGGTAACGCGCCGGCACCGTCTCCGGCGCCCCGAAGTTGACCATGTCGAGCGCGCCGAGGCTGACGACTTGGGGCACCCCGGCCGTCGCGGCGGCGGTCAGTCGGTCCGGGCCGGCAGAGCACACCCCGCCGCACAGCTCGTCGGCGAGCTCGGTGGTGGTCAGGTCGGCGACGACGTCGATGAGCCCGGAGGCCACCATCGCCTCCAGTGTCCGGCCGCCGGTGCCGTTGGCGTGGAAGGTGTGCACCTCGGCGCCCTGCGCGACGAGCGTGTCGTGCACGCCCGTGACGCAGGTGGTCGTCACGCCGAACATCGTGCACGCGATGGTGGGGCCGGCCTTCTCGGAAGGGGTCGGGGGCGCCGCGCGCACCATGCCGACGACGGCGTCGGCCGCACGCGCCAGAACAGGGATGCTGATCGCGTTGAGACCGGCGATGTCGACCACCGGGTACAGCATCATCAGGTCGCTCGTCCCGACGTACGGCCGGGTGTCGCCCGCGACGATCGTGGAGACGAGCAGCTTGGGCACGCCGATCGGCAGCCGCGCAGCGACCCGCGCCATGACGAAGCCGGCGTTGGAGCCGCCGAGCACCACCACGCCCGCGACCTCGCCTGCCGCGTGCAGGTCGCGGACGATCTGGGCGGCGCCGTCCGCCATGGCGATCATGGCGTCGCCGCGGTCGCCGCGGTCGCCGCGGCGGACGAGCCCGGCGAGATCGGCTCCCGCCGCCGCCGCGACCTCGGCACGGGAGACATCGGCGGGGAGGCCGGGAGGACCCAGTACGCCGGTGTCGACGAGGAGGGTGGGGACGCCCGCGGCCTCGATCCGGTCGCGCACGAAGCGGTACTCCTCGGCCTTCGTGTCGAGCGCCCCGGCGAGGACGATGCGGGCGGTCACTTCACCGCTCCGAGCGACAGCCCGTTGATCAGCCGGCGCTGCGTGAACAGGAAGACGATCAGCAGCGGCAGCGACGTGAGCACGGCGAGGGCCATCAGGCTGTTCCAGTTGGCGGCATAGGTCGTATTCTGCTGGGCCAGGAGGCCGCTGACCGGGAGGACCGTTCCCTCCGGCAGGAAGTTGATCGCGTACACGAACTCCCCCACGCCGAGATGAAGATGACGCTCATGACCGTGAAGATGCCGTTGGAGAGCATCGGCACCGTGATCGACCGGAACGCCTGCCAGGTGCTCGCTCCGTCGATCTCGGCGGCCTCGTAGAGCGCGGTCGGGATCGAGAGCACGAACGGCCGCAGCAGCATGATGGCGAACGGCAGGAACAGGGCGATGTCCGCGAGGATCAGGCCGGGCAGCGTTCCGAGGATCCCCCAGCTCGCCAGCACGCTGTAGAGCGGGATGACCGTCATGGGCTGCGGCACCATCTGCAGCACCAGGAGCGCTGCGAGCACGACTGCGATGACCCGGGCCCAGAGCGGCGTGATGCGCCGGGCCAGCGCGAACGCGGCCGGCACCGCCACGACGAGGACGGCGAGCGTGACGATCACTCCGATCTGGAGGGAGGTCACGATGGCGCCGAGGCCGGATCCGATCACCTGGGCGTAGGTCGACAGCGTGGGCGTGAAGAGAACCGCGTTGGGGTCCTGCAGCACCTGGGAGTTCGTCTTGAGCGACGTGAGGACGATCCAGATCAGCGGGAGCAGGTAAGCGAGGCCGAGCACGACCTTGAGCACCTGGAAGAGCGCGCTGGTGGGCTTGCCGATCATTCGACGTCCTCCCTGCGGATGCTTCGCACGTACGGCACGGCGAAGATCGCGACGATGAGCATCGAGATGACCGCGATCGTCGCGCCGGTGCTCATGTCGAAGTTCGAGAACGCGGTGTAGTACGACTGCACCGGCAGCGTGTTCGTCGCGGTGCCCGGGCCGCCCTGGGTGAGCACGTAGAAGAAGTCGAAGCTCTTGAACGCGTACAGCACGGTCAGGATCGCGAGGATCCACATGGTGGGCCGCAACAGTGGCAGCACGATCCGGAACCGCGTGCGCCAGTAGCCCGCGCCGTCGATCGCCGCCGCCTCGATGACGTCCTGCGGGATGGCGAGCAGGCCGCCGCGCAGGATGAGCGCGGAGAACGGCAGCGACGACCAGGCGACCACGCCGGCGACCACCCAGATCGCCAGCGACGGCGAGCTGAGCCAGTTGACGTGCGGTAGCCCGACCATCCCGAGGATGGCGTTGAGCGCCCCCGAGTCGTCCAGGAGGAACTTCCAGACACTGCCCGAGACGATCGGCGGAAGCGCCCAGACGAACACCATGATCCCCAGGACGATGTTGGTCACCCGCCCTCGGGTCGAGAGGATCGACGCGGCGAGGAACCCGAGAACCAGGTTGGAGGCCAGCAGCACGACCGCGACGATGATCGTGCGCAGGGTGGAGGCCCAGATCTCGGAGGACCCGAGCACGGTGACGAAGTTGTCGAGACCGACCCAGTGCCACACACCGACGATGTTGCTGGGCCCGACGTCGCTGAAGGCCATCCGCAGCAGCACCAGCAGCGGGTACGCGGCGAAGGCCAGCAGGACGACGACAGCCGGCAGCAGATAGACCAGCGGGACGTTGGCGAGGCGCCGGCGCCGGGAGGGGCGGCGGTCGGCGATATCCCGCCGCCCCTCCCGGGTCTGCTCGCGTTCGAGAACGGACATCAGCAGCCGCCGCCGCCCTTCTTGATGCTGGCGGCGATCGCGTCCTTCGCCGATTGAGCGCCCTGCTCGGCGGTCATCTGGCCCGAGATCACTGCGCTGGCCGCCTTGCCGAGAGCGGTCTGCATGTCGGCGGTGTTCTTGTTGTTGGGCCAGGAGGCGGTGTCGTGCGCGGCGGTCACGAACGGCTGCACGAAGGTGTCGTTCTTGATGGCCGGGATGTCCGCGACATCGGCACGCACCGGGATCGAGCCCGCCTCCTCGTAGACGCTCTGATTGCCCTGCTTCGAGAGCACCATCTGCTCGAGGAACTTCCAGGCGAGGTCGGGATTCTTCGACTTGGAGCCGATCGCGAAGCCTTCACCGCCCGGATACACCTGGCTCTTGCCCCCGGCGGGTGCGGGGAACTGCGTGGTGCCGTACTTGAAGGGCGCCTGCTTGACGTTGCCGAGCTGCCAGTTGCCGTTGAGCCCGAAGGCGTACTTGCCGGTCATGAACTGTTGCCAGGCGGCGTTCTGGTCCCAGGTCGCCGTCGCGAGCGGGAGGTAACCGTTCTTCGCCCAGCCGGCCACCCGCGAGAATGCGTCGTCGACCTTCGACCCCTCGAAGTTGCAGTAGTTCACGCCGACGCCGAGCAGTTGCGGAGCGAACAGCCATGCGCCCTCCACCGTCGGTGCGCCCGACTCGGCGAGGCCCTGGTACTTGCCTCCCGCCTTGATCGTGGCGAGGTCGGCCTGCAGCTCATCGAGCGTCGTCGGCGGCTTCGTGATGCCGGACGCGTCGAGGATGTCCTTGTTGTAGAACATGCCGAGGAGGTTCGTGTAGGACATGAGGTTGTAGACCTTGCCGTCGGTCTTCCAGACTGCGCCCGAGGGGTACTGACCCTTGTCGGCGTACTTGTTCCAGTACGGCGTGAGGTCCTTCATCACGCCGCCGGAGACCAGCGTAGGGTTGTCGACCACGATGTTGTTGATGAAGAGGTCGGGCGTCGTGCCGGTCGCGACCGAGGCGAGCAGCTTCTGATCCTGCTGGCTGCCGACGACCTGTACGAGATCGACCTTGACGTTCGGGTTGTCCTTCTCGAAGGTGGCGACCTGGTCTTTGAGCCAGGTCAGCTGGGTCCCCGAGTAGTACTCCCAGAAGGTGAGGGTGGCCGTGCCCGAGCCGGAGCCCCCGGCATTGGACGAAATGCTGCAGCCGGAGATCGCGAACAGGACGGCTGTCGCGACCGCTGCAATGCGGAGCCGGGTCTTCCTTGTGTTCATGGGGCGTCATTGCTCCTTCGAGGGGTGGGGGTGCGGGTGGGTGCGCTTGCTGGGTCGAGCGTAGGAGAGCTTTATGTTGAATGTCAACATAAATAAGAAAAGAATCTGTTTAAATTGCTGCCCATTACGACATTCGGGTACATTAAGCTCGGCTGCGCACCCACCGCGCACCGACGAAGAGGGGAGTGGGATGACCACCGACGCCACCATCGACACGCTCCCCACGCACGCCCTCGCCGACGGGTCCGGTACGCTCCTGCAGCTCGTCCGATCGGGGCGCGCCAGCACGATCTCCGAGCTCGCGGCAGCGATGGGAGTCTCCCGCTCGACCGCCATCCAGCGAATCGACTTCCTCGTCGCCCACGGACTCATCGCTTCGCAGGCCGCCGTGGCCGGCTCACGCGGACGGCCTGCCGCGCTCGCCCGCTTCAATCCGGGCGCGGGCATCGTCCTCGCGGCGCAGATCGGCATCTCGGGATGCCGGATCGCGGCGACCGACCTGGCGGGAGCTGTGCTCGCCGAGGGCTACCTGACCGTGGAACTCGCGACCGGGCCGCACGCGCTCCTGACCGACCTGGAGGACGCGTTCGACCGGATGCGTGCGGGCTTGCCCGGAACTCCCGTCGTGGGCATGGGCGTCGGCATCCCCAACGACATCGAGCTCGCGAACTACGCCAGAGGTCTCGGCCTGAGCGGAACGGGCTGGGATCGCGAGTACTTCCGCAGCAATCTGCGCGAGCACTTCGACGCGCCGGTGTTCGTCGACCTCGACGTCAACCTGATCGCCCTGGCCGAGTGGCGCAAATCGTGGCCCGATGTCGAGGTGTTCGTCTGCGTGAAACTCGGGACCCTGCTCAACGCCGCCATCATCGTCAACGGAGTGCCGGTGCGCGGCGTGAGCGGACTGGCCGGCGAGCTCGGCCACATCAAGGTCAACGGGGCGACCGAAGCCTGTTCGTGCGGCGGGGTCGGCTGTCTCGATGCGGTCGCCAGCGGCAGCGCGCTGGTGCGCCAGCTCGCCGAGGCCGGCCTCGACGTCGAACACGTGTCGGACGTCGTCCGGCTGGCGCAGCAGGCCGAGCCGCGTGCTGTGCACGCCGTGCGCGAGGCCGGACGGCGCATAGGCGAAGCCCTCGCCTCCGTCGTCAACCTGCTCAACCCCGCCGTCATCGCGACCTGGGGCTACCTCACCGAGGCGGAGACCCCGCTCTTCGCCGGCATGCGGGAGGGGTCTATCAGATGGCCCTCCCCGGATCGAGCGAGCGCCTCACGCTCGAGCGCGCCTCCCTCGGCGACCTCGCCGGCGCGCGCGGAGCCGCGATGCGCGTCATCGACGAGGTGCTCGATCCGGCAGCCGTCGACCGGATGCTCGTGGCCGGGTCGTGGTCCGCCGCGTGGCCGGAGGCCACACAGCGCGCTGCGAGCTGACCGACGCACGATCGCGGATCGGGAATAGACGCACCGGGCACCGAACGCCCCGCTGCTGGTGGCGCGGACGCCCGGCCGCTTAGCATTGGCCCATGCGCGCGATCGTCCAGGACGAGTTCGGCGACCCGGCACGGGTCCTGAAGGTGGAGGAGCGGCCGCTCCCCGAACCGGGAGCGGGGCAGGTGCGGGTGCGCACCGTGCTCTCGCCCATCCACAACCACGACCTGTGGACCATCCGCGGCACGTACGGCTTCAAGCCGACGCTGCCGGCAGGCGCGGGGACGGAGGCCGTCGGCGTCGTGGACGCGGTCGGCGAGGGGGTCACGGCGCTCGCCGCCGGGCAGCGCGTCGTCACCGGAGGCACGTTCGGCGTCTGGGCGGAGGCCTTCGTCGCACCGGCCGGGGCGCTGATCCCCGTGCCGGACGGGCTGAGCGACGAGGTGGCCTCCCAGCTCGTCGCGATGCCGTTCAGCGCGCTCAGCCTGCTCGACTACCTCGAGGTGAAGCCGGGGAGGTCATCCTGCAGAACGCGGCGAACGGGGCGGTCGGGCGGCTGCTCGCGCAGTTCGCGGCGACGCGGCAGGAGAAGGTCATCGGGCTCGTCCGCAGGCAGCACGACGCCGACGCGCTGGCGGCGCAGGGCATCCCGAACCTGGTCGCGACAGGAGCCGACGACTGGCGGGAGCGCGTGCGCGCCCTCGCGGACGGCGCGCCCATCGCTGTGGCCGTCGACTCGATCGGCGGCGAGGCGAGCGGCGACCTGCTGGCGCTCGTCTCGGAGGGCGGCACGCTGGTGTCGTTCGGCTCCACCGGGGGCGAGCCGATGCGGTTGTCGTCCGGTGACCTCATCTTCAAGCAGGCCGTGGTCAAGGGCTTCTGGGGCAGCAAGGTGAGCTCCTCGATGGAGCCGGGCAAGCGCGCGGAGCTCTTCGGCGAGCTGATCCGCGCGGCCGTCACGGGCGCGATCACCCTGCCGGTGGAGGCCGTGTTCGGGTTCGACCAGGTGCGGGAGGCCGTGGAGGTCGCCACCCGCTCCGGCCGCGTCGGCAAGGTGCTGCTGCGCCCCTGAAGCCGGGCACGGCTTCCGCGACACGCCGTCGTCGTGTCGCCCGGATTGGGGGACGAATTCGTGTCCTCCAAATGACCCACAGAACGTTCTTTCTGGCTATGCTCGCCCTGACGCACCGAAGCGTCGAAGTTCCCAGCCTTTTGCCCCGACCCGAACCAAGCGGAAGGACGTCATTGTGAACCCCTCGAACGGCACCACCGTCGACCCCGACAAGGCCGCGGAGCGCGCGCACGTGCTCCTCGAATCCGAGATCACCGCCCGCCTCGACGCGGTGCGCGAACTCGCCAAGCGACTCAACGACCTCGACGGCGCCATCGCCGACTACGTCTCCTCCTGGCAGGCCGCGCAGCGCGCCGGCTGGACCGAAGGCACGCTCTCCGACATCGGCCTGCGCGCACCCGACTCGCTGCCCGCCCCGAGCGGACGACGCTCCGCGGACTCCACGGAGGCCGCTGCTCCCGCCGCCCCGGCGCTCCCGTCCTCTCCCGCGCTCGCCCCGGTCGTCGCGCTGACCCCGCCGCCGGCGCCCGCGCCGGCGCCCGTCGTCTCCGCCCCTGCGTTCGGCCCGGCGCCGACGCTCGGCTCGGTCTCGTCGTTCCCGGGCGGCTCCCCGGCGGTCGTCACCACGCCGTCGCACTGACCCGCGCGCGGCAGCTCGCGCCGCGCCGCAACACCTCGCACCACAGCACCACCTCACCCGAGACAGTCACGTCTACCCGAAGGACACGTCTGTGAACCACCACACCTCCTACGACCGCGCCCACGACGATGCGCAGCGGCTCGCCCGCCGCCACGAACGGGACCTGCACTGGGCCAAGGAACGGCGCCGGCAGCAGGAGCGCGAGATCGTCGCGGCCTCCGCGCTGCTCGCCTCGAGCCCGTGGGCGCTCGCCCGCCGCACCGTCCTGGTCTCGGGCTCCCTGTTGGCGGTGGTCGCCGTGGCCACGGGCTTCGCGACGGCGGCGCACCTCCCCCGGGCTGGCTGCTGATCGCGGACGCGGCGGCGGTCGCGCTCGCGGTTGCCGTGCTGATCTGCGCAGTGGTCGCGCTGGCCGGGGTCCGGTCCCGCCGCGCGGCCGCGCGCGCCCTGGTGCGCTCGCACGACGAACGACTGTCGCACACGCAGTACCACATCAGCGAGAGCGTCCACACGTTCATCGACGCTCACGTGGAGGTCGTCAACACCCGCCCCGCGAACGTCGCCCGAAACGTCGCCGCCTGAGAGACGCGCTACGTTTCTCCGCGCTCTCTTAGAGCTTGCTGAGCCGAACAGTGCTTGACTGAGACGTCCGCCCGAAAGGAGACCCGTCTCGTGAAGCCCGCCCAGCTCCGCATCCCCCGACACTGGATCGTCTGGACTGTCGTCCTGTTCGTCCTGACCTTCGCACTCGGCTTCGCCGCCAAGTGGGTCGTGGCCCTCCGCTTCGACGCGCTCGACGCGGCCGTCAACAAGGTGAACTCGCCGCTGCTCGACAAGGTCGCCCTGCTGCTCGACCAGCTCGACAGGCCGACGATCGTCGCGGTCATCCTTGTGATCACCTTCGTGATCCTGCTGTTCGTGAAGGGCTGGAGGCTCGCGCTCGGCGCGGTCATCGTCACCGGCCTCGGCTGGCTCACCACGCTGATCGTGAAGGCCGTCGTCGCCCAGCCCCGCCCGACCACCGCCGGGCTGACCCACCTGCTGCACGTGAACCCGGCGACCCTCAGCTACCCGAGCGGCCACGTCGTGTTCGCGACGGCGCTGGTGACCGCGCTGGCGATGGTGTGCCGTGGCGCGCTCGCCCGCACGATCGTCATCGTGGTCGGCGCGATCTTCGTGGCCGTCGTGATGTGGTCGCGCCTCTACGTCGGCGTCCACTACGGGACCGACGTGGTTGGCGGTGTGCTCAACGGCATCGCAGGAGTCCTGCTGTTCGCCGGGCTCTGGAACCTGGTCGCGGGGCGGGTCTTCGCCGGCAGCGGCCGCCGCGTCGCCTAGCGGCCGCCGCGTCGCGTAGCGTCCGCGCGCCTTCGTGACGAATGTCGCGAATGCGCGCGCCAAACGCGACATTCGGCACGAATCGCGGAACGCACTTTCGTGACGAATGTTGCGAATGCGCGCGCGAAACGCGACATTCGGCACGAATCGTCGCTCAGTCCTCGATGACCACCGCTCGCAGCGGCGCCCCGTCGCCTCCCGCGATCGGCAGCGGCAGCCCGACGAATCGGGGCGACGCCGCCGTGACGCGATCGAGGCCGGTCAGGTTCTCGATGATGAGCCCGCCTGCGCCGAGGAACACGTCGTGGAACGGCAGGCTCGGCTCCGGGTCGTCGGCCACGGTCTCGTCCGGGTTGAGCGCGTCGACTCCGACCACGGTCACGCCGGCGTCGAGCAGCGCGGTGGCGATCCCGACGTCCAGGTACGGGTGGTCGAGGTAGCCGGGCTCGTCGAACTGCGTCGACCATCCCGTCCGGACGAGCACGATCGTCCCCGGCTCGATCGCGCGGAGCGCGTCGCGTACGTCCTCCGGCCGGATGCGCGTCCGCGGCGGCAGGCCGCTCACGTCGATCACCCGTGCCGGCCCGACCAGCCGGCCGAGGTCGACGGCGTCGATCGTCGCGCCGCCTTCGACCGTGTGGGACGGTGCGTCCACGTGGGTGCCGGTGTGGCTGCCGAGCTCCAGGCGCAGCACGCTCACCCCGGCCTCGGCGATCGTCACCGCCGGTTCCACACGAACCGACGGGTCGCCCGGGAACACGGTCATCCCGCTGTGAATAGGGTGGCTCAGGTCGATCACCCGCATCTAGCCCTCCTCCCGCGGCGACAGGTGCTCGTGGATGCACGTCCAGGAGCCGTCGCGGCGCTGCATGACGATGGTCTCGCGCTCCCGCACGGTCGTGCGGCTGTCGCCGTCGGCGAGTTCGGTCTCCACGTCGTGCGTGAAGATCGCGACGTCGTCGCCGGCGAACTGCACGCGGCGGCCGGTCGAGCGGCAGCCGAGCACCTGGAAGCCGTCGCGCTCCCAGGTGCCCCAGGCCGCCTCGTACTCGGCGCGCGACTCCAGCCGGACGGGGTGCGTGTGCATCACGAAGGTGGCGTCGTCGGCGAAGCCCGAGAAGTAGGCGTCGCGGCGGTGGTTGCCGAAGTCGTCCACGATCCGGTCGACCGCGGCGAGGACCTCCCGCTCCCGCTCGCTCACGCTCCGGCCTCCGGCGCTTCGACTGTGCGCGCTTCGACCGTGCGCGCTTCGACCGTGCGCGCGTCGACCCCGCGGGGCTCCAGGCGCTGGGCCTTCGCCCGGCGCGCGTGCGCGCGGGCCGCCGCCGACCGCTCGTCCAGGTGGATGGGCGGCACGACTCCGTCCGCCGAGCGCACGCCGCGGGGGCCGTCCGGACCGAACACGTAGCGCGGCTCCGGGAAGATCGCGAGCAGCGCCCCGTAGAGGACACCGGCGACGACCACACTCGACAGCAGGCTCAGGTCGATGCCCCCGGCGAGGCCGCTGAACGGCCCGACGATGATCGGCGGGTAGTCGGCGAACAGCAAGCCGACGACGGCTGCCACGATCCAGGCGGTCATCCCCCGCCAGTTCACGCCCGCCGCGAACCAGTAGCGGCCTCCCGTCTCGCCGCGGTTGAACACCTGGAGGTCGGACGGGTCGTAGAACCCGCGCCGCACGACGTAGCCGATGGTCATGATGACCATCCACGGGGTGGTCGTGACGACGATCGCGCCGACGAAGGCGTTCACGGTCCCGAGCAGGTCGAACACCAGCCGGCCGACCAGGATGAAGAGGAACGCGATGGTCCCGATGAAGATCGTGGCCTGCACCCGGCTGAACCGCGGGACGACCGACGAGAAGTCCAGGCCGGTGCCGTAGAGGGAGGTCGTGCCGGTCGACAGGCCGCCGATGAACGCCACCACGAGCAGCAGCAGCGCGTACCAGAGCGGCGAGACGTGGATGAGCGAGACGACGTAGTCCGACTTGCCGAACACGAGCGTGGCGGTGGCGACACCGAACAGCAGCGGGATGAGCCCCAGACCCTGGCCCAGGACGGTCGCGCCGATCAGTTTGCGCGGCGCGGTCGCCCGCGGGATGTAGCGCGACCAGTCGCCGAGGAACGCGCCGAACGAGATCGGGTTGGCCATGACGATGAGCGCGGCGGCGATGAAGGTCGGCCAGAACGCGCCGCCGATGGCCAGCGCCTTGGGTCCGGGGTCGTAGCCGGCATCGAACACCCCGGAGTACGCCACGATCGCCAGCAGGATCAGCGCCGTGTTCGCGAAGACCGCGACCTTGTTGACCAGCAGCATGAACTGGTAGCCGTAGATCACCACCACGATCACGATCAGGCCGATGATCGCGTAGATCCCGAGCCGCAGGCCGACCGAGTCGGGCACGCCCGCGAGCCGGGTCAGTGCGCCGACGATCGCGTCGCCGGACACCCATACCGAGATCGAGTAGAACGCGATCGCGGTCAGGAGCGACAGGAACGAGCCGACGATCCGGCCGCGCACGCCGAACAGGGCGCCGGACGACACCGCGTTGTTCGTCCCGGTCTTCGGCCCGAACAGCGCCATCGGCGCGAGGAACGCGATGCCGACGGCGACACCGAGCACCGTCGCGGCCACGGCCTGCCAGAACGACAGCCCGAGCGCGATGGGGAACGTGCCCAGCAGGATGGTGGCGAACGTGTTCACGCCGCCGAACTGGATGCGGGCCAGGTCGAGCCAGTTGGAGGTGCGGTCGGCGTCCGGGATGGTGTCGATCCCGTGGGCCTCCACTTCCGTGATCTTCGGGCGGGGGTTGAGTGCAGCGGTGACGACGTCGTCGGACATGCGGGTTCCCTTCGTGGCGCGTTGTTTTGGGTGGGGTGCTGTCAGCGGGAGAGGGTGGAGGCGTCGGCCGGCCGTTCGGCGGAGTCCGCCTGCTGCAGATCCTGGTGCCGCAGCGCGAGCAGCGACACGAGATCGTAGGCGAGGTGGGAGGCTGCGACGCCGGTGAGCTCGGCGTGGTCGTAGGCGGGGGCGACTTCCACGACGTCCGCGCCGATGAGGTTCAGGCCCACGAAGCCGCGGATGATTTCCAGCAGCTCGCGGCTGGTGACGCCGCCGGCCTCCGGGGTGCCGGTGCCCGGCGCGTGCGCGGGGTCCAGGACGTCCACGTCGATGGAGATGTAGAGCGGGCGGTCGCCGATCCGGTCGCGGAGCTTCGCGACGACCTCGTCCACACCCTGCCGGTAGACGTCGGCGCTCGTGACGATGCCGAAGCCGAAGCGGTGGTCGTCGTCCAGGTCCTTCTTGCCGTAGAGCGGGCCGCGCGTGCCGACGTGGCTGAGCGCCTCGGTGTCCAGGATGCCTTCCTCGAACGCGCGGCGGAACGGGGTGCCGTGGGTGAACTCGGCGCCGAAGTAGGTGTCCCAGGTGTCGAGGTGCGCGTCGAAGTGCAGGAGGGCGACCGGTCCGTGGCGCTCGGCCGCGGCGCGCAGCAGCGGGAGCGAGATGGTGTGGTCGCCGCCGAGGGTGACCAGGCGTGTCCCGTCGGCGGTGAGGTCGTAGGCCGCGGACTGGACGGTCTCGATCGCCTCCGCGATGTCGAACGGGTTGACCGCGATGTCGCCCGCGTCGGCCACCTGGGTCAGCTCGAACGGCGACACGTCGAGCGCCGGGTTGTAGGGGCGCAGCAGGCGGGAGGCCTCCCGGATGTGGTTCGGCCCGAAGCGGGCGCCGGGCCGGTAGGAGACGCCGCTGTCGAACGGGACGCCCGCGACGACGATGTCGGCGCGGCTCACCTGGTCGAGCCGCGGCAGCCGGGCGAAGCCGTCGCGGCCGGCGTAGCGGGGTGTGCGCGACGAGTCGATGGGGCCGACGTTCTGCGGCAAAGCAACCTCCTTGGTGCGATGTGGTGCGGTGGCGCGGGTTTTCCGTTACGGAACCTTTGTTGCATGAGAGGCTACAACGAGAGGCCCCCGCCGTCAACGCGCTCGTGCGACTCTGCGGGTCCGGCCTGCCGACCGGTTACCGTTGTCCCATGCGCACGATGCCCCTCGAACCCGCCGACCGCCGCGTGGCCATCGGGCCCCGGTTGCGGGCGGCACGCCGGGCGCAGCAGCTCACGATCGACGAGGTCGCCCAGATCACCGGCCTGACCAAGGGGTTCCTCTCCCGGGTGGAGCGCGACATGACCTCCCCGAGCGTCTCGTCGCTGATCAGCCTGTGCGACGTCCTCTCCATCCCGGTCGGCTCGCTGTTCGAGGAGCCCGACGTGCAGCTCGTCCCCGCGGGCACCGGCGCCAAGGTCAACCTCGGCGGCGTGGACACGGAGGAGCGGCTGCTCTCGCCGCGCTCGGAGTCGCGCGTCCAGGTCATCCGCTCCGTCATCCAGTCCGGCGGCCACGGTGGCGACGAGCTCTACGCAGTGGCCGCAGACGTCGACGTGCTGCACGTCCTCCGCGGCGAGATCGAGGTCCGCTTCTCCGACCGGGAGTGGCGGCTCGGCCCCGGCGACAGCCTGACCTTCAGCGGTCACGAGCCGCACAGCTGGCGCGTGCTCACCGACGACGGCGCCGAGGTGATCTGGGTGCTGGTGCCGGCATTGTGGAGCGCTTGACGGCAGGCCTCAGGCCTCCGCCGCCCCGGTCTGGTTGAACAGGTAGTAGACGCTCAGCGCGGTGAAGCCGAGCAGCATCGCCGGGGCGTAGACGACGCCGATGACGGTCAGCAGTGGGTAGAACACCGTGCCTGCACCGAAGCGGCGAAGGTCGACCCTGCGTTCCCGAGGATCGAGCCTCCCCTGGCGCACCTCGAGCAGGGTGACCCTCCCGAAGAGGAGCGTGAACGCGACCGCGAACCCGGTCGACGCTCCCCCGTACAGGACCGCCGCCACACGCACGTCCGCAGCGCTGCCGTCCGCGAGCGCCGCTGACAGCGTGGCGGTGGTGAAGGGGATGGCGGTGACGAACATCAGCAGGATGAGATTCCAGAACAGCAGCAGCCGGTCGACGGTGACCACGAGCCGCAGGACGGAGTGGTGATTGACCCAGAGCACCCCGATGACGAGGAAGCTGACGACGTACGCGGCGAACGACGGCCACGCCGCCGCCAGCTGGGCCAGGAGGCCGGTGCCGTTACCCGGCGCGAGGTGGAGGTCGAGGACGAGGAGGGTGATGGCGACGGCGAGCACCCCGTCGCTGAACGCCTCGAGTCTCGCCTTCGACACGGTTCCTCCTCGGTGCGGCGACGCGCTCACGAAAACGTCCGGTGACTCTTCGTGCGGCTCATCTAAGTTCGGCGCCCTGTCGCCTGTCAACCGTCCCTGGCGTGACCGGCTCGCCGAGCCGGCCGCCCCCGCTTCCGGGAGCACTCCACCGGATATATAGTTAACGCATATAAATCATCAGCGCGCCGACGCGCTTCCCGCTCGGGCGCGCACCTCCGCCTGGGCCGGCGACCCACGACACCCCATACGAAACGCACGAAGGACTCTTTTGGCCCGCACCGGCATCTTCACCAAAGATCACCCGCACTACCGCTGGGTGGCGCTCTCCAACACCACCCTCGGCATGCTCATGGCGACGATCAACTCCTCGATCGTCATCATCTCGCTGCCCGCCATCTTCACCGGCGTCAAGCTGAACCCGCTGCAGCCGGGCAACGTCTCGTACCTGCTCTGGATGCTGATGGGCTACATGCTCGTCACCGCCGTTCTCGTCGTCATGTTCGGCCGGATGGGCGACCAGTACGGGCGCGTCCGCATCTACAACCTCGGCTTCGTGATCTTCACGGTCGCCGCGATCGCGCTCTGCCTCGACCCGTTCAGCGGCGGCCCCGGCGCCATGTGGCTGATCGCCTGGCGGTTCGTCCAGGGCATCGGCGGCGCCATGCTGTTCGCGAACTCGACCGCGATCCTCACCGACGCGTTCCCGGCCAACAAGCGCGGCTTCGCGCTCGGCCTCAACCAGGTCGCCGCCATCGCCGGCTCCTTCATCGGCCTCATCCTCGGCGGCGTGCTCGCCGAGATCGACTGGCGCGCCGTCTTCTTCGTCTCGGTGCCGTTCGGCGTCATCGGCACCATCTGGTCGTTCAAGTCGCTGCACGAGGTCGGCCAGAAGAACCCCGGCAAGATCGACTGGCTCGGCAACGTCACCTTCGCGATCGGCCTCATCGCGCTCCTGACCGGCATCACCTACGGCATCCAGCCCTACGGCGGCTCGTCGCAGGGCTGGGGCAACCCGTGGGTCCTCGGCTCGATCGTCGGCGGCATCCTGCTGCTGATCGCGTTCGTAATGATCGAGCTGAGGGTGCCCTCGCCGATGTTCGACATGCGGCTGTTCACGATCCGGGCGTTCTCGTCGGGGATCTTCTCGGGCTTCCTCGCGGCGATCGGCCGAGGCGGCCTCCAGTTCATGCTGATCATCTGGCTGCAGGGGATCTGGCTGCCGCTGCACGGCTACAGCTACGAGTCCACGCCGCTGTGGGCGGGCATCTACATGCTGCCGATCACGATCGGCTTCCTCATCGCCGGCCCGGTCTCGGGCGCGCTCTCCGACCGGTTCGGATCGCGGGCGTTCGCCACCGTGGGACTCGTGCTCGTCGCTGTCACCTTCATCGGCCTCCTGCTCATCCCGGTGAACTTCGAGTACTGGCAGTTCGCGCTGCTGACCGGCCTGAACGGCATCGGCTCCGGCCTGTTCTCGTCGCCGAACCGCACGGCGATCATGAACAGCGTGCCGCCGAACGAGCGCGGTGCGGCATCCGGGATGGCAGGCGTCGCCCTCAACGCCGGAAGCTCGCTCTCCATCGGCATCTTCTTCTCGCTGATGATCGCGGGCCTCTCGGTCGCGCTCCCGACGGCGCTCACCACCGGGCTGACCTCGCACGGCGTGCCGCAGAACGTCGCCGCGCAGATCGGCGCGACCCCTCCGGTCGGCAGCCTGTTCGCCGCATTCCTCGGCTACAACCCGATCGCGAGCCTGCTCGGGCCGACCGGCCTGCTGCAGTCCCCGCACGTGGACGCCGCGACGCTGACGGGCAAGGAATTCTTTCCTCAGCTCATCTCCGGACCGTTCCACGACGGCCTCGTGGTGGTGTTCATCGCCGCGGCGGCGATGAGTCTGATCGGCGCCGTCGCCTCGTTCCTCGGCGGATCCAAGTATGTTCATGAGGAGGCGGTCGCAGCCGCGCGGCCGGCCCTTGTGGAAGGCGAGGAAGTCGGTGCAGGGCGAGCGTGAGGATTCCGGACGGCCGACGACCGGTGACGACGATGTCGCCGGCCGCCTGGCCCTTGCCGTCGGACGGCTGAACCGCCGGATCCGCTCGGCCACGGGAGGGCTCAGCCACGGCCAGCTCTCGGCGCTCTCCACGATCGTGCGCAGCGGGCCGCTGCGGCCGAGCGAGATCGCCGCGATCGAGGTCGTGGCGGCTCCCACGATCACACGCGTGGTCTCCGACCTGGAGGCGCGTGGGCTCGTCGAGCGCACGCCCGACCCGGCGGACGGTCGTTCGTTCCTGGTGTCCGGCACGCACGCCGGAACCGAGCTGCTGCTCGCAGCCCGCTCCGACCGGGCGCGGGCGGTGGCCGCGATCCTGGCAGAGCTGGAGCCGGAAGATGTGGAGGCCATCCGCGCGGCGATGCCTGCGCTGGAACAGGCCGCCCACAACGCGCGCCCCACCCCGGCTTCCTGAGCGCACTCCGACTCGGCGACCCTTCGGTCAGGTGCGCGGCGGGCGGCGCTGGCGGGGCGGACGGCGGACGGCGACGACCGGGTGGGCGCCGGTGTAGCCCTCGCGGGCCTGCGCGATCGCCAGGATGCGCGAGCGCTGCGCGTACCAGCCCAGGATGAGCAGCGGGATGATGATCACCAGCGAGGCGACCGTGAACGTGCCGGTCGGGTAGTCGAACGCCATCAGCACGATCACCGACGCCAGGAAGGCGAGCGTCAGGTAGGCGGTGAACGGCGCCCCGAACAGCCGGAACGACGGGCGCGCGAGCTTGCCCTGCAGCGACCACTTCCGCAGCTGCATCTGGCAGAGGATGATCATCGCCCAGCTCGTCACGATGCCGAGGGACGCCACATTCAGCACGATGTTGAATGCCTCCGCCGGCACGATCAGGTTGAGGAAGACACCGAGGATGCCGATCGCCGCGGTGAGCAGGATGCCGCCGTACGGCACGCCGCGCGTGTTCATCCGCGCCGTGAAGGCCGGAGCCGCGCCGGTCTGCGCCATCGAGTGCAGGATGCGGCCGGTCGAGTACATCCCCGCGTTCAGGCTCGAGAGCGCAGCCGTGAGCACGACGAAGTTCATCACCGAGCCGACGATCGCGCTGAGCTGCGGGCCGCCGAGGTGGCTGAAGAAAGTGACGAACGGGCTCTCGCTGCCGCTGTAGGCGCTCGCCGGGAGGAGCAGCGCGAGGAGCAGCACCGAGCCGCAGTAGAAGACGGCGATGCGGAACACCACGCTGTTGATCGCGCGCGGCATGATCTTCTCCGGGTTCTCGGTCTCGCCGGCCGCGATGCCGACCAGCTCCACGCCCGCGTAGGCGAAGACGACGCCCTGCACGAGCACGATCGCCATGCCGATCGTGGCGACGCCGTGGGGGAGCAGCCAGCCGTTCTGAGCGAGCATCGCGAGACCGGTCGGGCCCACGTCCGTCGGCCAGCCGGCCGCGAGCACGATGATGCCGACCACGAGGAACGCGACCAGCGCGCCGACCTTGATGATCGCGAACCAGAACTCCATCTCGCCGAACACCTTCACCGAGATGAGGTTGAGGCTGACGACGACCACCAGCGCGATCAGCGCGAGCAGCCACTGCGGCACCGACGTGAAGAGCTGCCAGTACTTCACGTAGAGGGCGACCGCGGTGGAGTCCACGATCGCCGTCATCGCCCAGTTGAGGAAGTACATCCAGCCGGCGACGTACGCCATCTTCTCGCCGTAGAACTCGCGCGCGTAGGAGACGAACGACCCGGACGACGGCCGGTGGAGCACGAGCTCGCCGAGTGCGCGCAGCACCAGGAACGCGAAGAACCCGCACACCGCGTAGACGAGGACGAGCAGGGGGCCGCCCTGCTCGAGCCGGCCGCCCGCGCCGAGGAAGAGGCCGGTGCCGATGGCGCCGCCGATCGCGATCATCTGGAGCTGCCGCGACGACAGCGACTTGTGGTAGCCCTCCTGCTCGCTGGAGAAGTCCTGCACCGCCTGGGATACGTCGCCCAGGTGCTCGCGGCGATTCTCCAGCTCGTCGGCGGGGTCGTGTGGTGTGCTCATCGGCGCCTCCCGTGGTCCGGCGTCCTACAGTACCCGGTGCTTTCGGCGCGATCGCAACCGCCGAGGGGCGCGTAAACGCCCCTGCCGGGCGGGTGTAGGGGCGGTCACGTGCCCGTCGGCGGTGGAGGTCAGGCGACGGCGAGCATGCCGGCGGCGGCGACGGCGAGGACCAAGCCGACCCACTGCACGGGGGCGATGCGCTCGCGCAGGACGAGCGCCGCGAGCACGATCGTGCCGGCGGGGTAGAGCGCCACGAGCACCGACATCGTGGTCAGGTCGCCCGCCCGCAGCCCCAGCAGGATGAGCACGTTGGCGGAGGCGTCCAGCAGCCCGGAGCCGAGCGCGAGCAGCAGGCCGCGCCTGCTGAGCCGGCGGGAGACGCCGCGCGCGGCCAGCACGCCGATGATGGTCCACGTGATCGCGGCGTTGACCGTGCGGTTGGCGACGAGCGGGACGAGTCCCGAGTCGGCCGGCGTCTGGTTGAGCATGATGAGGAACACGCCGATCAGCGCGCCCGCGGCGACGGCCATCCCGAGCGCGCGGCCGGTGGGACGCACGGCGCCGCGCTCCGGGACGAAGCCGACCAGCACCACCGCGACCAGCGCGAGGCCGAGGGCGACGTAGCCGATCGGGGCGAACCGGTCGCCGCCGGCGAGGCCCCAGACCATCGGCACGACCGCCGAGACGAGCGCGGTGAGCGGCGAGAGGATGCTCATCGGCCCGATCGCGAGGCAGGCGTAGAGCAGCGCGACCGCGAGGGCGCCGACGGCTCCGGAGGCCGCGCCCCAGCCGAGCGCGGCGGCCGACCAGACGCCGCCGACGAACGGGAGGGCGGCGAGGAGGAGGACCAGGCCGCCGACGGCGCCCAGCGCGGTGGTGCGCAGCGGGCCGATCGCGCGAGCGGCGAGGCCGCCGACGAAGTCGGCCGAGCCGTAGACGAGCGCGCTGAGCAGGCCGAGGATCGCGGCCGGCATCAGGCCCGGGCCGGTGAGGTGAGGAGGTGTGCGGTGCCGGGTGCTTCGGGGTGCGTCCGCATGGGCCGATCGTAGCGGAGGGCGGCGGTGAAGCTCAGTTCGTCCTCCACAGTGGCTCTGCCTGCGTGACTTCTCCACAGATTCTCGACCGGGGCGGCTCGGTCGGCGGCGGTCGTTACGATCGAGGGATGAGCTGGAACACGTGGGAGCCCGACGACCGGGAGGCGCCGCCCTTCGACGAGCCGCCCTTCGACGTCGAGCCGCCCTTCGACGTCGAGCCCCCGCTTCCCGACTTCGGCGACGACCCGTATGCGGAGCTGCCGTTCTCGGACGCGCCGCCGGTGGTTCCCTCGGACGGTCCGTCGGCCACGGCCGCGTCCCGGACCCCGCGGGCGACCCCGGCGCGCTTCGCCTCGGCCGCCGAGGCGCTGCGCACCGTGTTCGGCTACGACTCGTTCCGCGGGCAGCAGGTCGCCATCATCGACCGTGTCGTGGCGGGCGGCGACGCCGTCGTGCTCATGCCGACCGGCGGCGGCAAGTCGCTCTGCTACCAGATCCCCTCGCTGGTCCGGGAGGGCACCGGCGTCGTCGTGTCGCCGCTCATCGCCCTCATGCAGGACCAGGTCGACGCGCTGACCGCGGTGGGCGTGCGGGCGGCGTTCCTCAACTCGACGCAGGACGCCGGCCAGCGTTCCGCGGTCGAGCGCGCCTACCTCGCCGGCGAGCTCGACATCCTCTACGTCGCTCCGGAGCGGCTGTCCAGCGAGGCGACCAAGCGATTCCTGGAGCGGGGCCGTGTCGCGCTCTTCGCCATCGACGAGGCGCACTGCGTCTCCCAGTGGGGCCACGACTTCCGGCCCGACTATCTGGCGCTCTCCGAGCTGGCCGAGCGCTGGCCGGACGTCCCGCGCATCGCCCTCACCGCGACCGCGACCGACGCGACCCACCGCGAGCTCACCGAGCGGCTGCGCCTCCAGGACGCCGAGCACTTCGTCTCCGACTTCGACCGGCCGAACATCCAGTACCGCATCGTGCCGAAGGTGGAGGTCCGCAAACAGCTTCTCGACTTCATCACCGGCGAGCACCCGGGGGAGGCCGGCATCGTGTACGCGCTGTCTCGCAACTCGGTCGAGCGCACGGCCGAGTTCCTCTCCGGCCGCGGGCTGAATGCGCTCCCGTACCATGCAGGCCTCGACGCGCAGACCCGGGCGCGGACCCAGTCACGATTCCTGCGCGAGGACGGCGTGATCGTTGTGGCGACCATCGCGTTCGGCATGGGCATCGACAAGCCGGACGTGCGCTTCGTCGCCCACATCGACCTCCCGAAGTCGGTCGAGGGCTACTACCAGGAGACCGGCCGCGCCGGCCGCGACGGCCTCCCGTCGACCACCTGGCTGGCCTACGGGCTGCAGGACGTCGTGCAGCAGCGCCGCATGATCGACGAATCCCCGGGCGACCTCGCGCACCGCCGTCGCCTGACGCAGCACCTCGACGCGATGCTCGCCCTGTGCGAGACCGTGCAGTGCCGCCGGGTGAACCTGCTCAACTACTTCGGCCAGCGCGCCACGCCCTGCGGCAACTGCGACACCTGCCTCACCCCGCCCGAGACGTGGGATGGAACGGTCCCGGCCCAGAAGCTCCTCTCGACGGTCGTCCGCCTGCAGCGCGAGCGCAACCAACGCTTCGGCGCCGGCCACCTCATCGACATCCTCCGCGCCAAGCGCACCCCGCGCGTCGACCAGTACGGCCACGACCGGCTGTCGACCTGGGGTATCGGGGAGGAGCTCGGCGAGAGCCAGTGGCGCGGCGTCGTCCGCCAGCTCATCGCACAGGAGCTGTTGAAGCCGGAGGGCGAGTACGGCGTCCTCACCCTGACCCCCACGAGCGCCGAGGTGCTGTCCGGAGGCAGGGAGGTCGTCCTCCGCCGCGAGCCGGAGCGCGCGGTGCGCTCCTCCCGCGGCGCCCGCTCCGTCGCCGCCGCCGACCTGGCGCCCGCCGACGCCGGCCTCTTCGAGGCGTTGCGCGCGTGGCGTGCGAGCGAGGCGAAGACGCAGGGGGTACCGGCCTACATCGTCTTCGGCGACGCGACCCTCCGGGCCGTCGCCGCCGCGCGCCCGTCCACCCTCGCCGACCTCGACGGCATCAGCGGCATCGGCGCGAAGAAGAAGGAGACGTACGGGGAGGCCCTGCTGGAGGTGGTGGCCGCCGAGGGCTAGCCCGGCGTCCCCACCTCGCACTCCAGCGCCACCTGCCCTTCCGCCACACTCACGGCAAAAACCAAGCACCAGTCGGTTTATGATCGGAACCGTTCACCCGTGACGCCCGAAGGAGTGCGAATGACCGACACGACCGCTACCGACCCGACCACGGCCGACCTCCCCGTCGACCCCCGCTTCCGCGACGCGAGCCTCCCGCTCGACGAGCGCGTCGAGAACCTGCTCGGCCAGATGACCCTGGAGGAGAAGGCCGGCTTGTTCTTCCAGACCATGATCACCATCGGCGACGGTGGCACGGTCGCCGGCCCGAACCCGCTGTTCGGGATCGCGGACAGCGCCGAGATGATCCGTGACCGGCACATGACCCACTTCAACGTGTTCGGCGCCGCCGGCTCGGCCGCCGAGATGGCCGAGTGGCACAACCGCGTGCAGGAGGTCGCGGCGAGCACCCGGCTCGGCATCCCGGTCACGCTCTCCACCGACCCGCGGCACTCGTTCAGCGACAACCCGGGCGCCGCGATCATGGCCGGCCCGTTCTCGCAATGGCCGGAGACGCTCGGCCTCGCGGCGATCGGCGACGAGGAGCTCGTGGAGCGGTTCGCCGACATCGCCCGCCAGGAGTACACCGCGGTCGGCATCCGGGTCGCCCTGCACCCGCAGATCGACCTCGCGACCGAGCCGCGCTGGGCGCGCCAGGTCGCCACCTTCGGCGAGGACGCCGACCTCACCTCCCGCCTCGGCGCCGCGTACATCCGCGGCTTCCAGGGCGCCGAGCTCGGCCCGGACTCCGTCGCGACGATGACCAAGCACTTCCCCGGCGGAGGCCCGCAGAAGGACGGCGAGGACCCGCACTTCCCCTACGGCCGCGAGCAGGTCTACCCGGGCGGCGAGTTCGAGACGCACCTCAAGCCGTTCGAGGCCGCGTTCGAGGCCGGCACCAGCCAGATCATGCCGTACTACGGGATGCCGGTCGGCACCGAGTACGAGGAGGTCGGCTTCGGCTTCAACAAGTCCGTCGTCACCGGCCTGCTGCGCGAGCGCTACGGCTTCGACGGGATCGTCTGCACCGACTGGGGGCTGCTCTCGGACGCCGAGATCGCCGGTCAGCCGTTCCCCGCCCGCGCCTGGGGCGTCGAGCACCTGAGCACGCGCGAGCGGATGGCGAAGGTTCTGGATGCGGGGGCCGACCAGTTCGGCGGCGAGGCGATCCCCGAACTCCTGATCGACCTGGTCCGAAGCGGCGAGCTGCCGGAGGAGCGACTCGACACCTCCGCCCGGCGCCTGCTGCGCGAGAAGTTCCGGCTCAGGCTGTTCGACGCGCCCACGGTCGACCCGGCGCGCGCGGCGGAGGTCGTCGGCAACGCGGAGTTCGTGGCGGCGGGGGAGGCGGCGCAGCGCGCGTCGGTCACGCTGCTGAAGAACGAGGCCACGCGGCTGGGCGAACGCCTTCTCCCGCTGGCCCGCGGCACGAAGGTGTTCGTGCGCGGCTTCGACCCGGAGGCCGTGGCCGGCTACGCGACCGTCGTCGCCACCCCGGAGGAGGCCGACGTGGCGCTGGTGCGCCTGCACGCGCCGTACGAGCAGCGCTCGACGATGTTCGAGAACTTCTTCCATGCGGGCTCGCTCGACTTCCCGCAGGAGGCCATCGACGACGTGCTCGCCATCGCCCGCGCCGTCCCGACCGTGCTGGAGGTGTTCCTCGACCGCCCGGCGATCCTCACGCCGTTCGCGGGGGAGGTCCGCGCCATCGCGGTCGACTTCGGTGCGAGCTCAGCGGCCCTGCTCGACGTGCTGTTCGGGGAGGCCGCGCCGCAGGGGCGCCTCCCGATGGACCTGCCGTCGTCGATGGCGGCGGTGGTCGAGAACCGCCCGGATGTGCCGTTCGACACCGCTGACCCGCTCTACCGGTTCGGCCACGGGTTGAGCTACTAGCGCTCAGCCGTTTCCGAGGCTCAGCATCTTCTGAGCCTCGGCCCTGGTCGCCCACGGATCGCAGGCGTACAGTGCCCTTTCCGTGGGGCGATCAGGGAATCTTTCGTCCCCGTCCACGGTTATGTCAGTTGGCGTAATTTCGCGACGATCTCGAAGGAGGGATGAAATGGCACGGAGGATCGAAGAGCTCGAGGACGAGACCGGCGCAATCATCAAGTACAGGCGGCACGCGAACGGCAAGGGGCTGGTGTCCCCCACGGCGCGCGTGGCGGACTCGGCCCGCATCGAGCCGACCGCCTACGTGGAGGCCGACGCCCGCGTGGGACTGGACGCCTACATCGGCGCCGGGAGCTGGATCGACTCCGGCGCGACGATCGGCGACCGCACCTTCGTCGGCGCCAACGTCCACATCGGCAAGGGCTGCGTCATCGGCAGCGGTGTGCGCATCGGCAGCAACGTGAAGGTGGGCGACAACGCCATGATCGGCAACGGCGCCCGCGTCGACCGTGACGAGCAGATCGCGGCAGGCACCGTGATCGAGCTGCGTGGGGCGACCGCCGCGCGCGCTGCCCTCGCGGCTCTGCCGCGCGAGACCCGGGTGACCCGCCGGGCGGCCTGAGCCGCTACCGGCACCCAACGCTCTTGTCCATACCCGATGACGTTCGGGACGGCGTTTTGGAGCATCCCACAAACGGCCCGCGGACCTCGCGGGCCGTTTTTGTCGCCTCCGCACCGACGGTTTCGCTCCGCTCGCCGCCTCGTCGTAGCGTGACGATGACCCCGAGACATCGAAGAGGAAACTCATGGTTGATACCGCCGAGCGCGCGCCCGAGAAGTCCAACGCAATGAAGTCCGGCACCCCCGTCGTGGACGCGGCCGCCAGCGAAGCCGCTGCCGCAGCAGCCGCGACCGCCCCGGCCGGCGCCGCGCCGCGCGTCGACGTCGCGGCGCTGGGCCGCCAGCTCCTGGGCACCTGGGCCGAGGTCCGGCTGGCTTCGCGGGAGCTCTCGTCGCGACCCGATCTGCAGAAGGTGGAGGGCCTCTCCGTCGCCGACCACCGCAAACGCGTCTTCGGGCAGCTCAAACTGCTGGTCGACAACGGCCAGGTGCACCGCGCCTTCCCGAAGTCGGTCGGCGGCATGGAGGACCACGGCGGCAACATCGCCGCGTTCGAGGAACTCGTCGCGGCCGACCCGTCTCTCCAGATCAAGTCCGGCGTGCAATGGGGGCTCTTCGGCGCCGCCGTGCTGCACCTCGGCACCGAGCGCCACCACACCGCCTACCTTCCGGCGATCATGTCGCTCGACGTGCCCGGCGCGTTCGCGATGACGGAGACCGGCCACGGCTCCGACGTCGCCGCCATCGCGACCACCGCCGCCTACGACCCGGAGAGCCAGGAGTTCGTCCTCGACACCCCGTTCCGCGGCGCGTGGAAGGACTACCTCGGCAACGCGGCGGTCGACGCCACCGCGGCGGTCGTGTTCGCGCAGCTCGTCACGAAGGGCGTCAACCACGGCGTGCACGCCTTCTACGTGCCCATCCGCGACGCGAACGGCGACTTCCTGCCCGGCATCGGCGGCGAGGACGACGGCCAGAAGGGCGGCCTGAACGGCATCGACAACGGGAGGCTGCACTTCACCGGTGTCCGCGTCCCGCGCACCGACCTCCTGAACCGCTACGGCGACGTCGCCGAGGACGGCACCTACAGCTCGCCCATCGCGAGCCCGGGCAGGCGGTTCTTCACCATGCTCGGCACGCTCGTCCAGGGCCGCGTCTCGCTCGACGGCTCCGCGGTGATCGCGTCGAAGATCGGCCTGAAGATCGCGCTCACCTACGGCGACCAGCGCCGCCAGTTCACGTCGGGCAGCGACACCGACGAGGAGGTCGTGCTCGACTATCAGCGCCACCAGCGCCGGCTGCTCCCGCTGCTGGCGACCACGTACGCGGCGAGCTTCGCGCACGAGAAGTTCCTGCACAAGTTCGACGACGTGTTCAGCGGAAAGGCCGACACCGACGCCGACCGCCAGGACCTGGAGACCATCGCGGCGGCCCTCAAGCCGCTCAGCACCTGGCACGCGCTCGACACCCTCCAGGAGGCGCGGGAGGCGTGCGGCGGCGCGGGGTTCCTCACCGAGAACCGGATCACCTCGCTGCGCCAGGACCTCGACATCTGGGTGACGTTCGAGGGCGACAACAACGTCCTCCTGCAGCTCGTGGCCAAGCGGCTGCTGACCGACTTCAGCCGCAAGTTCGCCAAGGCGGATGCCGGCGCGCTGGCCCGGTACGTCGTGGTGCAGGCGGCCGGCAAGGCGTACCACGGCTCGGGGCTCCGCAGCGTCGGACAGACCGTGCGCGACTTCGGCTCGACGGCACGCTCGGTGAACTGGCTGCAGGAGTCCGCGACGCAGCGCGAGCTGCTCACCGACCGCGTGGCGACGATGATCGCCGAGATCGGCGGACGGCTGCGCCCGGCCTCCAAGCTCGGCAAGAAGGCCGCGGCCGACCTGTTCAACTCGCAGCAGAACGAGCTGATCGAGGCCGCCCGCGCCCACGCCGAGCTGCTGCAGTGGGAGGCCTTCACGGAGGCGCTGGAGCAGGCTCCGGACGCCGGCACCAAGCAGGTGCTGACCTGGCTGCGCGACCTGTTCGGCTTCGGTCTGATCGAGAAGCACCTGGCCTGGTACCTGATCCACGGCCGCCTGTCGCCGCAGCGCGCGCAGGCCGTCTCGGCGTACATCGACCGGCTGCTCACGCGCATCCGCCCGCACGCGGTCGACCTGGTCGACGCGTTCGGCTACGGCCCGGAGCTGGTGCGCGCCAAGATCGCGAGCGGCGCCGAGGCCGAGCGCCAGGCGGAGGCCCGCGCCTACTACGCGGCGCGCCGCGCCGACGGCACCCTCCCGACCCCCGAGAAGGCCCCTTCCAAGCACCGCTGACCCGGCGATTCGTGCCGAATGTCGCGCGCGCCGAGCAGCGACATTCGGCACGAATGTGCGGTTTGGCGTGCGCAATCACGACATTCGTGACGAATGTCGGCCGGGGAGCTCGCTAGAGGAGGCCGAGGGTACGCACGGCGTCGCGCTCGGCCGCGAGCTCGGCCACCGAGGCGTCGATGCGCTCGCGCGAGAAGGCGTCGATCGCCAGGCCCTGGACGATCTCCCAGCGGCCGGCGACACTCCGGACCGGGAACGACGAGATCAGGCCCTCCGGCACGCCGTAGGAGCCGTCGGAGACGACCGCTGCCGAGGTCCAGCGCTCGCCGGTGCCGTTCACCCAGTCGCGCACGTGGTCGATGGCGGCGCTCGCCGCGGAGGCCGCCGACGAGGAGCCGCGGACCTCGATGATCTCGGCGCCGCGCTTGGCCACCCGCGGGATGTACTCGTCCGCGAGCCAGTCCTCGTCCACGAGCTCCGTCGCCGGGCGGCCGTTCACGGTCGCGTGGCTGAGGTCCGGGTACTGGCTGGCCGAGTGGTTGCCCCACACGATGACGCCCGCGATCGCGTGCACGGGAACACCGAGCTTCGCCGCGAGCTGCGCGACCGCGCGGTTGTGGTCGAGCCGGGTCATCGCGGTGAAGCGCTCGGCCGGGATGTCCGGCGCGTGCGCGCTCGCGATGAGCGCGTTGGTGTTGGCGGGGTTGCCCACGACGAGCACGCGCACGTCGTCGGCCGCCACGTCGTTGAGCGCGGCGCCCTGCGGTCCGAAGATGCCGCCGTTCGCTTCCAGGAGGTCGGCGCGCTCCATCCCGGCGGTGCGCGGCCGGGCGCCGACGAGCAGGGCGACGCTCGCGCCGTCGAAGGCGACGCGCGGGTCGTCGGTGACGTCGACCCCGTGCAGCAGCGGGAAGGCGCCGTCCTGCAGCTCCAGCGCCGTGCCCTCCGCGGCGCTGAGCCCGGCCGGGATCTCCAGCAGCCGCAGCCGCACCGGCACGTCGTGCCCGAGCAGCTGCCCGGAGGCGATGCGGAAGAGGAGGGCGTAGCCGATCTGTCCACCGGCGCCGGTGACGGCGACGGTCACGGGGGTGCTCATGCCGCGAGCCTAGCCCTGTCGGCGGGCCGCGCGGCGTGAGGGGCGCGAGGCAGTGGGCCGCTACAGTCGCACCATGCGCACTCTCTACCCGGAGATCGAGCCGTACGACAGCGGGATGCTGGACGTCGGCGATGGCCAGCAGGTGTACTGGGAGACCAGCGGGAACCCCGAGGGCAAGCCGGTCGTGTTCCTGCACGGCGGCCCCGGCGGCGGCAGCACGCCCTCCCATCGGCGGCTGTTCGATCCCGAGCGGTACCGGATCGTCCTGCTCGACCAGCGCAACTGCGGCCGCAGCCTCCCGCACGCGAGCGACCCGGACGCCGACCTGTCGGCGAACACCACCTGGAATCTCGTCTCCGACCTTGAGAAGCTGCGCGAGCACCTGGAGATCGAGCGCTGGCAGGTGTTCGGCGGCTCGTGGGGCAGCGCGCTGGCCCTGGCGTACGCGGAGACGCATCCCGAGCGGGTGACCGAGCTGATCGTGCGCGGCATCTTCACGTTGCGCCCGGCCGAGCTGGACTGGTTCTACGAGGGCGGCGCCGCGGCGCTGTTCCCCGACCTGTGGGAGGGCTTCGTGGAGCCGGTGCCGGTGGAGGAGCGCGGCCACCTGATCCGCGCCTACAGCCGGCTGCTCGCCGACGAGGACCCGGCCGTGCACGGTCCGGCCGCCGTCGCCTGGTCGCGCTGGGAGTCCTCCACGATCACGCTGCTGCCGCGGCCGGAGGTCGTGGCCACGTTCACCGAGGAGAAGTACGCGGTCGCGTTCGCGCGCATCGAGAACCACTACTTCGTCAACGGCGGCTGGTTCGAGGAGGATCAGCTCATCCGCGACGCGTACAAGCTGGAGGGCATCCCGGGCGTCATCGTGCAGGGCCGCTACGACGTGTGCACGCCGGCGATGACGGCGTGGGACCTGCACCGGGCGTGGCCGGAGGCGGAGCTGAACATCATCGCGGACGCCGGGCACGCGTACGACGAACCGGGGATCCTGGACGCGCTGATCGAGGCGACCGATCGTTTCGCGGGCGGTGAGCCGGCCGGAGTAGCCGCGGACGACGAGGGCTCGGACGAAGCGGGCTCGGACGAAGCGGGCGCGGACGAAGCGGGCTCGGACGAAAAGGCCGCGCACGAAGACGTGGCGGACGAAGAAGCCGCAGGAGAAGAGGCCGACGAAGAGGCCGCAGACGCAGAACGCGCGGACGCAGAACCTACGGACCCCCAGGACACCGAGGAGTAGCCCGCTCAGCCCGCGAGGGCCGCGAGCGCCTTCCGGAGCTGCGTGGAGGAGGTCGTCATCGTGTACGGGAAGTACACGACCTCCACGCCGACCGCGGCGAACTCCCGCTCGAGCCGGAGGCCCTTCTCGGTGCCGCGCCAGTCGTCGCCCTTGAAGAACACGTCGAAGTGCAGCTCGCGCCACATGTCGAGCTTGTCGGGGACGGTCTCGGCGACCGCCTGGTCCACGTAGGCGATGTGGCGCACGATCTCGATCCGTTCCGCGAGCGGGATCACCGGGTCGACGCCCTTGGTGAGCCGCAGCATCTCATCGGAGACCACGCCGGCGATCAGGTAGTCGCACTGGCTCTTGGCGTGCTTGAGGATGTTGAGGTGTCCGATGTGGAACAGGTCGAACGCTCCTGCGGCATAGCCGACGCGTCTCGTCACTCGATGGCCTCCTTCGGGTGAGGTATCCTCACCTATTCTGGCGAATAGGTGAGGATTTGTCACCCCTTGAACGGAAGCAATCCGGACCGGTTCGTCAGCCCTTCGTCGTGCGGAGGGCGGCCGCGATGACGCGGGTCGCCGCCGTGATCTGGGCGAAGGCCGCGTCGAAGGCGGCATCGCCGAGGCCGTACGGGTCGAGGATGTCGCCCTCGGCGTAGCCGCGCCGGGTCGCGCTGTGGCTCACGACTCCCGCCGGCGGCCGGTGCGCGGCCGCCCACTCGACCAACCCGGCCGGGTCGTGCGCGGCCGGGTCGGTGTTCCGGACGGCATCCGCGAACTCGGTAAGGGCGAACGCGCGGCGCACGGTCGACGGCGCGCGGTGGACCACCCACTCGCGGTGCTCGCGCGTCGCGGTGAGAATGAGCCCGGAGCCGGTGAGCATCGCGGGATCGGCCTGCCGGGCGACGAAACCGTCGACGGAGATCCCGTCCGCTTCCAGCAGCCGGCCCATCGGGGGATTCACCGGCCAACCCGTCATGGCGTGCGTGCCGGCGGAGGACACGGCGAACCGCCGGGCCGCGCTGTCTGCGACCGCCAGCTCGTGGGCGAGGAGCAGGTCCATCGCGGGGGAGCGGCAGATGTTCCCGGTGCAGATCGCGAGGATGTCGAAGCGCGTCCGTGCCGTCATGCAGACATTCTGTCCGAAACGACGAGCTCACGCCGAGCGAGGTTCATGGCACCCGAAAAGGGGGTGGGCGCGCGATGGTGCTTCTGCCGTCGGCGGGGATAGACTCTCTTGCCCTGTGTGCGCTCTCAGGCAACGTCTGATAGGTTGCCATTCAATACTCCCGCGCAGAAGGCCTGGTCTCACTTTCTCGCTCTTTGAACGCGACGAGCAGCATTGGAAACCCCCTTCAATGGCATCAGCCCGACACCGCTCCGGCGGTACACACACCCCTGCCCCCCGTAAGACACGAAACATCCTCATCGCCGGCGTCGCCGGAGCCGCAGCGACGGCTCTCGCCGCCGTCGGCCTCCCGGCCCTGACGGCGGCCGCGATGGCCGCCCCGACCAGCTACAGCACCGGCGCGCACATCGTCTCCGACGACTTCTCGCGCACCACCAGTGGCGGCTGGGGCTCGGCCCAGGTCGGAGGCGCCTACTCCGTCAACAAGGCCTCGGCTTTCTCGACGGCGAACGGCGCCGGAACGATGTCGATCCCGAGGCCCGGCGCCTCGCTGACCGCGTCGCTCCCGTCCGTCTCGGCGGCCGACCTCACGTCGTCCGCGACGATCGCGATCCCGACCATCCCGACGAAGGGCAACGGCGTGTACGCCGGTGTCCAGGTCCGGTCGACCGGTAGTTCGTACTACCAGGCCAACATCCGGGTCGGCGCCGGCGGGTCGCTCGGCGTCTCGATCATCCGCGTCAACGGCTCGACAGCGAGCCAGACCACGGTCGGGCGCGAGGTCCAGGTCGCCAAGGGCCTGAAGGCCGGCGCGTCCGTGCAGCTCCAGTTCCAGGCGACCGGCCGCGATCCGGTGCACCTCCAGGCCCGCGCCTGGCAGGTCGGCGCTGCGCAGCCCGGCTGGCAGCTGACGGCCGACGACTCGGCTTCCGCGCGCTTGACCGGCGCCGGCCGGATCGCCGCCTGGTCCTACCTCTCCAGCGCGTCGGCGATCGAGCCCGTCGCCTTCGACGACCTCGAGGCCTACGCGCTGAAGGCTGCGGGGTCGGCTCCGGCCACCACGGCTCCCGCGTCCTCGACGCCGGCGTCGTCGACGCCCACCCCGACCGCCACCCCCACGTCCGGCACGACGCCGACGCCGACGCCCACCCCGTCGTCCGGCACCGCGCCGAGCGGAGACGCCGGCATCGACCAGGGCGTGGCCCGGGCTTCCGCCGGCTCCGCTCCGATCGGCACGACCGCCTACCCCGTCCCCTCCGGCGCCTACTTCGTGGCGACGGGCGGCAGCGACGGCGTTGCGCGCTCCAGCGAGTCTGCCCCGTGGCAGACCGTTCAGCACGCGGTCGACAGCGTCCCGTCCGGCTCCACCATCGTGGTGCGCGGCGGTACGTACCACGAGACCGTGACCATCCCCCGCGGCAAGCAGGTGACCATCCAGGCCTACCCGCACGAGGCGGTCTGGTTCGACGGCAGCCGCACGGTCGGCTCGTGGGCGAAGTCGGGCTCCACCTGGGTGTCCGGCGGCTGGAACGTCGCCTTCGACGACAGCCCGACCTACACCCGCGGCGCACCCGACGGCACGGCTTCCGGCTGGCAGTTCGTCGACCCGGCGTACCCGATGGCGGCGCACCCCGACCAGCTCTTCGTGGACGGAGTCTCCCTCAAGCAGGTCGCCTCGCGTTCCGCGGTGACGGCCGGGACCTTCTACGTCGACACGGCGGCCAAGCAGCTCGTCATGGGCAGCGACCCGAGCGGTCACGACGTCCGGGCGAGCGACACGGTCAAGGCATTCGTGGTCCTGGGCGACGGCAGCGCGCTCAAGGGCGTCGGCATCCGCCGGTACGCGCCCTCGGTGCCCGACATGGGCGCCGTCCAGATCTACGCGAACAACGTGACGGTTGCGAACAGCTCGATCAGCGACAACGCCACGACGGGCCTCGCGATCGGCGGGCTGAACGCCACGGTCGACCACGTGACCGTCGCCCGCAACGGGATGCTGGGCGCGCAGGCGACCTACGCCGACGGGCTCAAGGTCAACGGGCTTCTCGCGCAGGGCAACAACAGCGAGCACTTCAACCGCGCGCCGGTCGCCGGCGGCCTGAAGGTGGCCCGCTCGCGGGGCATCACCGTCACCGGCAGCAACTTCCTCGGCAACTACGGGAACGCGCTCTGGTTCGACGAGTCGGTGTACAACGCGTCCATCTCGAACAGCGACATCATCGGCAACAGCGGTAACGGTCTCGTCGCCGAGATCTCGGCCAAGTTCGCCATCGCGAACAACGTCATCGCCCAGAACGGCATCGCCGGCATCCTGGTGAGCGACACCGGGACCGTCGACATCCGGAACAACACCCTCACCGGCAACGCCCGCGACATCAACATCGCGCAGGGCACCCGTCGTGCGAGCGACCTGTCCGTCGCGGGTCACGACCCCCGCCAGGCTCTGCCGGACCCGACGGTGACCTGGATCACCCAGGACATCACGGTGGCGAACAACATCATGGCCCAGAGCACCGGCGACGCCGTGCTCGCCGTCGAGGACTACAGCCACTGGCACTCGGCGGCCCAGATGAACATCCAGACCCAGGGCAACGTCTACCAGCGACCGAGCGCAGGCTCGCCGAACTGGCTGATCGTCTGGTCGCGCGGCGCCGGGAACCCGGCCGTCTACACGACGCTCTCGGACTTCACGGCCGCGACCGGGCAGGACCGGACGTCCCGCCTGTTCGACGGTCAGAACGTGCTCGCGAGCGACTACACGCCGTTGCCGGTCGTGACGGGCCTGACCTCCAGTCTCGGCGTGCCGTTCCCGGCCGCTGCGGCGGCGCTGACGGGCAAGCCCGCGGGCTCCCTGCAGCTCGGCGCCTGGGGCTAGCAGGTCCCGATCCCACCGACAGTGCGGCTCATCGCTTGGCGATGAGCCGCACTGCTGCGATCACCCCCAGGACGTCCCGGCGGACGGGCGGGAAGCACAGAGCGGCCAGACCGTAGACCGCCACCGCACCGACGACGGCAGCGACGACCTGGAGGACGGCCGACGTCGAGCCGAGCACGGCGGTGGCCGACCAGGCGACCGCCCCGGCCGCTGCCGCGACGGCGAGCACGCGCCCTGCCCCGGCGTAGAGCCGGGCGGTCGGGACCGGCGTCCGGCGCGAGAGCCACCAGAGCGAGAGCGGCCACGACAGGGCGGGCGCGACCGCGTAGGCGATCGCGATCCCCATCACACCGCCGAACGAGCCCACGACGATGCAGACCCCTTTGATGACGGCGCTCACGAGCGAGTAGCGCAGCAGCGTTCCGGTCAGCCCGCGCGAGACATAGGCCCAGTAACCCACGAACGCGAGGATCTGGAACACGCCCGCCACGGCGAACAGTCGCAGGATCGGAGCGGCGTCCAGCCAGGCGTTCCCCAGGAGCAGACGGGTCAGCGGTTCGGCCGCGCCCGCGACGAGCGCCAGGCCGGCGACAACCGTATAGCCGAGGGCGAGCTGCCCGCGGCAGAGCCACTCGCCGAAGCGCTCGCGGTCATGCTGAAGGCGGGAGAAGATCGGCAGCGCCACGGTCGTGAGCGGGATCCGCACCTGGTTCAGCGGCGTCATCAGCAACTGGAACGCGCGGCTGTACACGCCGAGCGCCGACGGACCGAATCTGACGCCCACGAGGATGTTGTCGACGTTGTTGCTCGCGTAGGCGATCAGCTGCGAGCCGAGCATGTTCCAGCCGAAGGCGAGGAAGTGCCCGATCGGCTCCCGCCTGCGCGGCAACGCGGGCCGCCAACGACCGGCGACCACCAGCATGAGCACCAGTGTCACGGCCTGGGTGAGCTGCTGCACGACGAGGGCCCAATAGCCCCAGCCCGTGCTCGCGGCGACCACCGCGACGCCGAATGCGACGGCCGGCGCGGTGACATCGGCGGCGGCGACCGCGGCGAACCGCATCCGGCGCACCAGGTCAGCGCGATACTGCGTGCCGACGCCGTTGATCAGGAAGGTGAAGGCGAGCGCGTGCCCGATCGGGACGAGGTCGGGCTGGCCGAAGCCGAGGGCGATCAAACCCGAGCCCGCGAATACGGCCGCGGTCAGGGCCGCGCCGATCGCGGTGTTCACCCAGAACAGGTTGCTGCGCTGACCAGGCGTCACCGTCTCCGCCTGGATGGTGGCCGACGAGAGACCGAAGTCGCGGAACAGCTCACCGACTCCGATGATGGCGACGACCATCGCGATGAGTCCGTAGTCGTGCGGAGTGAGCAGCCGGGCCAGCACGACCACGGAGGCGAGCTGGACGAGGACCTTGCCGCCCTGCGCCCCGAGCGTGACCGCGGCTCCCCGTGCGGCGCGCGCGCCCAGCCCGGCGACCGACGGGCGCTCCTCCGCATCTCCGCCGGAGGCTCCGCGCGAGGATGAACGCAGTGTCATCGTCCCGTCCCCTCCCGGCGGCCGAGCTCGGCGCGAAGGGCACGAGCCCGCCGGAAGCTGCCCCGTGCCACCCGCACCGTCTCGCGCAGACGCGGGACGGCCAGGGCGACGAGGCCGAACCCGTGGAAGCGCGGGACCCGCACGCCGGCCAGCCGCGCGCCGAGCAGCCGGCCGGCGAGGGTGCTCCGGCGGGTGGTCTGCAACGGCTGGACGGAGGCGAGCTCGTCGATCTCGATCGGGTTGACGGAGATCACGCCCGCCTCCACCGCGCGCAGCACGATGTCGTAGCCGCGCTCCGTGCGGGCGATGAGCGCGCTGCGTCCTGCGCCTTCGGCGAAGACCGGGTAGCCCCTCTCATCGGATCGCCAGAAGTCGGCGGCCGTGATGTCGGCGCTCTCGCCGACGCCGTCGGCGCAGATCTTGCAGCGCCACTGCACGGCGGGCCCGAGCGCGCTGCCCCAGGAGTCGTCGTAGCTGGCGTCCGCGGTCGTGCCGTCGGGGTGTTCGATCGTGAAGCGGCCGGGCCACCCGCGCCCGCGGTACCAGAGGTCGCGCAGCGGAGCCGAAGCGGGCGCCCCGAGGTCGGCCGCGAGGGCGTCGGTGGCGTGCTGGCCCGGGGTGCCTGCGCAGAAGAACGACAGCAGCACGGGGCTGCGCTCCGCGGTCGCGTCGAGATCGCGGGTGAGCGCGCGGATCGCGCCGACCTCGCACGGCTTGCCGACCATGACGGTTCCGGGCAGGAGGGCCTCCGGGCGTCCCGCGCTCGCCGTCGGCGCGTACCGGGAGCCGGCCGCGGCGATCGCCTGCTCCCGCGAGAGGATGCTGACGCTGACGGTGCGGCGCGGCTCGCTCGCGTCGGCTCGTGCGCCGACCATGCGTGCCGACTCGCCCGTCTCGAGCAGCCAGGCGGCGATCGCCGTGAGCGCGCCTCCGCTGCTGCCCTGGAACCGGATCTCGGGATCGGTGGCCCAGGCCTTCCAGACCCGGATGTACGGTCCCATCGTCGGGTGGCGGCGACCGACGGCCGGGAGCACCGCGCGCACCGAGACTCCCGGGCACGCCTCACGGAAGCGATCGACGACGGCCGGATCGGGCGTCTGGACTTCGGCGGACGGCTCCGCGCGCGGAGCCGGGCGCAGGTCGCCGCGCTCGTCCAGCCGCATCTCCAGGCCAGGGTCGAGGAGGGTGCAGGCACCGCAGCCGCTGCACGCCCCCGACGCGACGACGCGGGCGACCGCGGCGCGGAGCGGGGTCTGCGTGCCGTTTCCCGGCGTCATCGTGGCGGTCATGCCGCGCGCCGTCCGGCTCGCGCCGAAAGCAGTGCGACAGCGGTCTCGAGGCGCTCGTGCGCCGTCGTGACGAGCCGCGTCGTGTCGGCTTCGAGGGCGCTGTCGTCGAGCAGCGCGAGCGCATCGGCCGCGGGGTCGGCAGTCGCGCGCAGGTCGATCGTGCGGGTCCAGCCGAGGTCCGCGAGCAGCGGCGCGAACTTGCGCGAGTAGGCGAGCGGGATGGCGGGCGTGCCGACCGAGAGGGCGTTGAGGCACGCGTGCATCCGCGAGCCGAGCACGACGCGGGCCGACGCGACCGTTCGCCGCACGTCGTCGAGGTCGCGCGGGATCACGAGCTCGCTGTGCGGAGCGCCCGCCTCCGCGACCTCGTGCAGGGCGCGGACGTCGGAGTCGGGGTTGTCCGACTCGAGGACGTGCGCCAGGAGGGTGACCTCCCGGCCGGCCGCCGCCAGTCCGTCGAGCAGCCGGAGGACGGTCCGCCGGTAGTGCTGCGAATCCACATGAGGGTTGGGGTGCCAGAGCAGCCCGGAGACGTTGACGACCACGTCGCGCGTCTGTTCGACGGCCGGACGGTCGAGCGCGAACACGACGTCGGTGGTGGTGGCGTCGGCCGGTCGGCCGAGCCGCGCCGCGGTGGCGGCGCTCGCCGAGTCGCGCGCGAGCACCAGGGCCGCGCGCCGCAGGCTGCGACGCGCGATCGCGCGCCCCCGCGCCGAGGCGAACGGACCGATCGTCTGCGGCCCGAGGACGACGGGGACCCCGGCCTGGCTCGCGAACTCGGCAACCGTGGACATCACCATCAGGCGGTTGGCGCCGTAGATGTCGGCGAAGCTGTCTCCGGAACGGGTGTCCACGACCAGATCGAAGCCGCGCAGCCAGTCGATCATGCCGCTGCGCCCGGTGATGCGCTCCTTGACGAGCGAGCGGACGCGGCCGATGGGGAGTTGCGGCACCCGTCGGCCGTAGTTCTGGAAGACGATCTCGGAGTCCGGGTCGACGCGCCGGATCAGGGCCGCGGTCCCGGCGCCGAGCGCGCGCACGCCCAGGTTGGGCGAGGCGTCGTCCGCCCAGAGGACCAGCGTTCGCATGTGGGTGCTCCATCGTCGGGATCGCTCGGAGAACTTACGTGAGACTTTCTCATGTAGCTTAGCTCTGTCCGCCGCGGCGCGTGCCCCCAATTGAGGGCGCGCGGTCGGCCGGTCCCGGGACAGAATGGGTTCCACCGATCGCGAGGGGGAAGACGATGCGGCCACTCGTCGTGCAACAGTCCTTTCCCGACCCGCGGCCGACGACGAACCCCTACCTCGTGATGCTCAAACGGGCGATCGAGGCGCAGCCGGACGCCGAGCTCCGGACCTTCACCTGGGCCGCGGCACTGTTCGGCCGGTACGACGTCTTCCACGTCCATTGGCCGGAGATCTTGGTCTCGGGGCACAGCCCGCTGAAGAAAGCGGTCCGGCAGCTCCTCACCCTCGCCCTCGTGGCGCGGCTCGCCCTCACGCGCACACCGATCGTCCGGACCGCGCACAACCTGGACCTGCCGCAGGGCATCAGCCGCCGCGAGCGCGCCCTGCTGCGACTGATCGACCGCTCGACCGTGCTGCGGATCCGGCTCAACCCGTTGACCCCGGTGCCGCAGGGATCGGCCGTCGAGACGATCGTCCACGGCGACTACCGCGAGTGGTTCGCGGCGTGCCGGCGGCGCGAGCCGGTCGCCAGGCGGCTCGCGTACGCGGGACTCATCCGTCGCTACAAGGGGGTCGAGGCACTGGTGGCGGCCTTCCACGACGGGTTCCGCTCGACCGACGCCTCTCTGACCGTGTCGGGACAGCCGTCGTCGGACGAACTGGTGGCCCGTCTCCGGGAGGCCGCCGCCGGTGACCCGCGCGTGAGCTTCCACTTCCACTTCCTGACCGACGACGAGCTCGTCGCCGCCATCACCGAGGCCGAGCTGGTGGTGCTCCCGTACCGCGAGATGCACAACTCGGGCGGCGCCCTGGCGGCGCTGTCGCTGGATCGCCCGGTCCTGGTGCCGGACAACGCGGTCAACCGCCTGCTGGCCGAGGAAGTCGGCGCCCGGTGGGTGCAGCGCTACTCCGGTGACCTGACCGCGGCAGGGCTGGAGGCCGCGCTGGCCGCGGTGCGCGCGACCGGCGCGGCAGACGGTCCCGACCTCAGTCGGCGGGGCTGGTCGGATGCCGGGCGCGCGCACGTCGCCGCGTATCGGCGGGCGATCGCGCTCACCGCGCGAAGACGCCGCGCTTGACGAGCCGTCCCGACGCGAGCGCGGACTCCAGCGAGCGCGCCCGCAACCCTTTCGCTGCGGCCGCGTCGAGGACGGCGGCCGCCAGGCCGAGCCGGTCGACCTCCGGCTCCGGCCCGTCGTCGACGCCGTCCGCGCCTGACGCGTAGTTGTCGTGAGCCAGCAGGATGGCGCCCCTCGTGAGCCCGGCGGTCGCGCTGTCGATGCGCTGCTGCTGCGTGAGCCCGCGGGCGCCGTCCCGGGCCGACGCGCTCCACAGCACGGGGGTCAGGCCGGCCGACCCGACCGAGCGCCACGCCGTCACGGTGAGGTGGCCATAGGGCGGCCGGTACCACCGCACGGGACGGCCGAGCACGTCCTCGAGTTCGCGGCGTCCGTCCGCGGTGCGGCGACGGAACACGTCGGGGGCCAGCGTCACGGGGTCGACGTGATCGACTCCGTGCAGACCGACCTCGTGCCCGGCCTCCAGGAGCGCGCGGGCGAGTCCCGGGTCGCGCCGCACCCGGCTGAGGAGCACGAAGAACGTGGCCGTCGCCCGGCCCTCGCCGAGCAGGGCCATGAGCCGGTCGGTCGTCCCCGCGACGGGGCCGTCGTCGTAGGTCAGCACGAACTCGTCGGCGTCGGTGTCGACAGAGACGACCGAGCCCAGGAAGGACAGCGATCGCCGAACGGCCGAGATCGCGAGCTGTCGTGCCGTCACGCGTCGCCTCCCCTGGCGACTTCCGGGGCGCGGCGGCCGTCCGCGGCCGCGCGTACTCCTGGTAGACGACGCCGGAGGCGCCCGCGATCATGCCGCCTCCGCGCCAGATCGCCCGGGCACCGCGCGCCTGGTGGCGGCGCGAGCGCACGAGGGTTCCGGCGAGCCAGCGTGCGGCGCCGCCGACGATGCGCGCGCAGCCGCCTGCGAGGTCGGCGAGGCGGGCGGCGGCGCGCGGCCCCGAGCCCCGTGCGAGCCGGATGCGGATCGTGGCAGCGGAGTTCCCATGGCTCCAGGCGCGCTGCAGGACCCACGCGCGCGTCATGCGCTCGCGGGGAACGCGGTCGGTGATGACGGATTCGTCGCACCACACCATCCGGTATCCCGCGGCGTGCAGCTGACGGCTGAACAGCGTGTCCTCGCCGCCGCTCAGGCCGAGGTCGTCGGCGAACCTCACGCCGGCGGCGCCGACCTGGTCCAGGTCGAGCAGGAGGTTGCCGGCCGCGGCGACGTCGATCGGCGTGCCGGTGGGCATGCTGCGGCGGACGAAGAACCTGCCCGCGTCCAGCCACGGGTCCAGCTCGCCGTCGAACGCGGCGACGACCCGGCCGGAGACCGCGGCGGGCATGCCGGATTCGAGCCAGGTGCCGAGGAGCGCGGTCAGCCACCGCTCGTGCGGGAGCTCGTCGTCGTCGATGAACGCGAGCAGCCGCGTACCGGCTTCGTCCAGCGCGCGGTTGCGCACGGCGGAGATGCCCGGGTGCGGCTCGACGACGGCGCGGACCCGGTCGTCGCCCAGCGCCGTGACTACGGCGGCGCCGCTGCCCGCCGGGTCGTTGTCCACGACCAGGATGCGGGTGGGGAAGGCGGCTCCGGCCTCCGCGGCCTGCTCCAGCAGCGCCGCCACGAGGGCGGACAGCTCCGCTGGACGATGGAACGTCGGCACGGCTATCGTCGCAGTGATCGGCTCGACCGGTCGCATGGTCACCCCTCCCATCAGAGCGGAAGTCTATGACAGACCCAGCAACTCCCGCCGCCGCCGCGGTCATCGTGGTGAACTACGGGTCGTCGCAGCTGCTGGCCGAGAACCTGCTGGCCCTGGCGCGGCGTGCTCCGTGGCTGACCGTGGTGGTCGTGGACAGCTTCAGCACGGCCGCCGAGCGCGGCCGGGTCGCCGCGCTCGCCGACGCCGAGGGCTGGCTCGCCGTGCTCCCGGAGGGCAATCCGGGCTTCGGCGGCGGCATGAACCTCGGGGTCGCGCGGGCACGGGAGGCGGGCGCGCAGCGCTTCCTCCTGCTCAACCCGGATGCGCGGATCGAGCCGGAGGCTTCGGCCGCCCTGCTGCGGGCGACCGAAGCGGATCCGATGGCCCTCGTGGCCCCGGTCGTGCTGCGGCCGGACGGGTCGGTCTGGTCGGCCGGCGCCGATGTCTCGCTCGTGGACGGCCGGATGACCTCCGCGCGCCGGCGGCCGCAGCCGGCGGAGAGCCGGGCGGAGCCGTGGCTCAGCGGCGCGTGCCTCGCCGTGTCGGAGCGGCTGTGGGGCCTCGTCGGCGGTTTCGCCGAGGAGTACTTCCTGTACTGGGAGGATGTCGAACTCTCCGTGCGGGTGACGCGCGCGGGCGGGTCGCTGGTGCTCCTGGAGCAGGTGACCGCCGTGCACGCGGAGGGCGGCACGCAGCAGCAGGGCGCCGCCTCGGCGGCGACGGCGAAGTCCGAAGGGTATTACTACTACAACATCCGCAACCGCCTGCTCTTCGCGGCACGGAATCTCGCGCCCGACGACGTCGAGCGGTGGGAGGCTCTCGCGCCGCGGGTCGCGTGGGAGATCCTGCTCCAGGGCGGCCGCCGGCAGTTCCTCAAGCCGGTCGTGCCGCTGCGCGCGGCGCTGCGCGGGATCAGGGACGGCCGGCGCCTGGTCGCCGCGTCGGAGGGCGGCGCGGGGATCGCGCGGGTCGGGAGGACGACGTGACAATCCGGGGACGGCTGCGCAGGTACGCAGAACTGGCTCGCGGGGTGCTCCGCGGCCATCCCGGCGCTCGGATCGGGTCGGGAGTCCGGCTCGCCGGGCCGGGACGCTACGAACTCGCCCGCGGCAGCGCGATCCGCAAGGGCGCCCGGATCTGGGTCGGCGAGGGCGCGGCGCTCTCGCTCGCACGCGGGAGCGCGATCGGAGCGCGCTGCACCGTCAACGTGGAGTCCGGACTCTCGCTCGGCGAGGAGACCCAGATCTCGTGGGCGGTGCAGCTGCTCGACACCGACTTCCACCGGATCACCCGGCCGGGTGGCGCTGTCGCGCAGCACACGGCCCCGATCCGCATCGGCCGTCACGTGCTGGTGGGGACCGGGGCGATGGTGCTCAAGGGCGTCACGCTCGGGGACGGAGCAGTGGTCGCTGCGGGCTCCGTCGTGACCAGGGATGTCGAGCCGGGTGCGATCGTGGGGGAAACCCCGCCGCCCGGCTGGGCGACGCCGAGAGCTGGGTCTGAGGCAGTGACCCCCGCTTGTGGGGGTGACAGTTGAGAAATACTCGTATTAAGGTGGAAGGGCAACAGCGACCCGACCCTGATGCGATTTGAGACGCGTTCCGGACCCTGCCCGAAGGGATCGGACACATCGCGGACCGGCCGATGTGCATCCGAGCAACCGAGAGCGAGCGTCCGATGGTCCCAGGGGGAAGACGAATCCGTGTCGCACTCGTCGGCACCCGGGGGGTGCCGGCCAGGTACGGCGGGTTCGAGACCTGCGTCGAGGAGGTCGGTCGCCGGCTCGCGGAGCGCGGCCACCGCGTCGTCGTCTACTGCCGGGACGCCGGGGACGCCGAGAAGGCCGACGCCTACCAGGGCATGGAGCTGGTGCACCGCGGCGCGATGCACCGCCGGAGCCTGGAGACGCTGAGCCACACCGGATCGTCGGTCGCCCACCTGATGCTGCACCGCACCGACGCCGCGGTCGTCTTCAACGCAGCGAACGCGGTCTACCTCCCCGCACTGCGGGCGGCGCGGATCCCGGTCGCCACGCACGTCGACGGGCTGGAGTGGAAGCGCGCCAAGTGGGGCCGGGGAGGGCACGCCTACTACCGCGTGGCCGAGTCGCTCGCCGTGCGCTGGTCCGATGCGCTGATCGCCGACGCTCCCGGCATCGCCGACTACTACCGCGACGAGTTCGCCGCGGACACCGAGCTCATCGCGTACGGGGCCCCGATCGTGTCGACGGACTCCTCCCGGCTCGGCGAGCTCGGGCTGGAACCGGGCGGCTACCACCTGGTCGTCGCACGCTTCGAGCCGGAGAACCACGTCGCGATGATCGTCGAAGGCTACGCGCGCAGCGCGGCCGCCCTGCCCTTGGTGGTCGTCGGCTCCGCGCCGTACGCCGACGAGTACGGGCGCCGGATCCGGGCGGCGGCGGACGACCGGGTGCGCTTCCTCGGCGGAGTGTGGGATCAGGAACAGCTCGACCAGCTCTACGCCGGCGCGCGCAGCTACCTGCACGGGCACTCGGTCGGCGGCACCAACCCGTCGCTGCTCCGGGCCCTCGGCGCGGGCATCGCGGTGATCGCGTACGACGTGTCGTTCAACCGGGATGTCGCGCGCACCGCCGCCGGCTACTTCTCCGACGCCGCCGGAGTGAGCGCCGAACTGGCGCGGATCGAGGCGGACCCGGACCTCGTCACCCGACGAGCCGGAGCCGCCCGTGCGCGCGCCGCGGTCTACGACTGGGAGGTCGTCGCGGACAGCTACGAGTCGCTCTGCCTGCGCCTCGCGGACCACGAGTTGGTCCGCTCCTCCCGGCCCTTCTTCGCCCAGCGGACCGGCGCCGCCGGACGCAGGCGTGCCGAGCAGCACGCCGGCCCCGCCGGCGCGCCGGAGGAGGTGGCCCGATGACCGAGGAGGCCGCCGGCGCCCTGCCGATCGGACGCGAACGCTATGGGGACGTGGTCCGCCGGCTCCGGGCCGCGCAGAAGCCGCCCGCGCGATCGGCGCCCGCGTACTCACGCTTCGTCAACCGGCGGATCGGCCGGTACCTCGCGGCGTTGGCGTATCGCGCCCGGCTGACCCCCAACGCGGTCACCGGGATCAGCGCCGTGTTCACGTTCGCGGCGATCGCGCTCCTGGTCGTCTTCCCTCCCGGCTGGTGGCTGGGCGTGGTGGTGGCCGTGCTCCTCCTCGTCGGCTACGCCTTCGACTCCGCCGACGGCCAGCTCGCCCGGCTCCGCGGCAGTTCCAGCCCCTCCGGCGAGTGGCTCGATCACATGGTGGACGCCACGAAGGTCTCGGCGATGCCGCTCGCGCTCGCCGTCGGCTTCGCCCGCTTCGGCTCGGCGCCCACCTGGTGGCTCCTGGTGCCCATCGGCTTCGCCGTCGTCTCCGCCGTCCTCTTCTTCGGCATGATCCTCACCGAGCAGCTGCGGCGGAGGACTGTCGGCGCCGTGCCCCTGGCGGCCGACCGGCCGGGCAGGCCCTCCTGGCTCCGCGCCCTCGCGGTGCTCCCGATGGACTACGGCGTGCTGTGCGTCTCGTTCGTGCTGCTCGGCGCGCTCCCCGTCTTCCTCGTCGTGTACACGGCGATCGCTCTCGCGACGACGCTCTTCCTGCTCGCGGCCGTCGTCCGATGGTTCCGCGAGCTGCGCTCCTGGACGCCGTCCCCGACCTCACCCGACACCGCTGTGAAAGGAGGCCTCCGATGACGAAGGCCGACACGCCCCCGACCGACGACGACCCCCGTCGCCCGCATCGCGCCAGACGCGCACTTCTCATCGCGGGCGCTGTCGTCGCGGCCGCCGCGGTCGCCGCGGTCGTGATCGTCGCGGCCGTCCACGGCCAGCAGACCGCGCAGGCGGATGCGTCGAAGAACACCGTCTTCACGCTGCCGACCCCGGACAAGAAATCGCCGCCGCCGCCGGCCGCGTCGGCCGCTCCCGGCAAGGCGCCCTCGGGAACGTCGACGCCCAAGCCGAAGCTCAACGCCGCCTATGGGGCTCCCGTGGCGGCCGTGGTGCCCAAGAGCGAGAAGGCCACCCTGACCGGCGGCCTCACCGCGCAGCTGGCCGTCACCTCGACGACCGTTGCCGCCCTCCGCGCCGGCGAGACGGCGGGTCCCGCGATCAAGGTGCAGCTGTCGATCACCAACCCGGGCGGTACCGACGTCGCGCTGTCCCAGCTCGCCGTGAACGCCTACTACGGCTCCGGCTCGACGCCGGCGGTCTCGATGAGCGACGGCGCCCAGCCGCTCCTCGGCACCCTCAAGGCGGGCGAGACGCGCCAGGGCGTCTACTACTTCTCCGTTCCGTCCGCGCAGGCGTCCTCGGCCGTCGTCACGGTCACGGACGCCGCCGGCGCACCGGTGACCGTCTTCAAGTAGGCGCGCCATGAGAGTCGCCGCCCTCGTCCACGCCGCCGTCACCGGGCCGGTGCTCGACCGCACGCTCGTCACCGTGGCGGGGGTCGGGGTCGCGGTGTTCGGATTCCTCGCCCTCCGGCGGATGCCCCGGACGGCGGTGGCCACCTGGATCGTCGTCCTGTGTTTCGTCCCGGTGTGGATCGGGCTCAGCCTCGGCTTCAACGGGAACTACTACCTGCCGGCCGTGAGCGGGCTGGCGATGCTGGTCTCGGTGGCGCTGCTGCCGGTCCGCGGTTTCCGCTTCGGCATCGTCGACGGCCTGATCGTGCTGCTCGTCGTCTGCGCGGCCGCCTCCCTCCTGAGTGAGAACCCGGGCATCGCGCTGGGCTTCGCCTTCGCCCTCGTCACCTATCTCCTCGCCGGGTACATCCTCGGCCGGATCGCGCCGCTGCGCGTGGAGCCCACCTGGATCTACGGCGCGGTCGCGGTGACGTTCACCGTCGTCAGCGCGCTCGTCCTCCTCGAGTACTTCGCGCACTGGAACCCCTTCGTGCTGATCAAGGTCGCCAACTCGTTGTACGCCACCTGGGGCGGCATCCAGGAGCGCGGCGGAGTGGCCCGTGCCGAGGGCGCGTTCGGGCACTCGATCGCGCTCGGCTCGAGCCTCGCGATCGCTGTGCCCCTCACGCTCGCGGCGCGCTTCCCGATGGTCGTCCGCGCCGGGATGGTGCTGCTCATGCTCGGCGCCACCGTGTTCACCTTCAGCCGGATCGGCATGATCGGCGCCCTGCTGGGGCTCCTGCTGTCGATCCTGTTCATGCGGGACGCCATCTCCCGCCGGGCGCGGATCATCCTGACGTCCGCCATCGCGGCCGTCGCGGCCGTCCTCTTCCCGCTGGTCATCACGGTGTTCGACGACGCCGGCGCCGAGGCGGCCGGAAGCGCGAACTACCGCGGCGACCTGGTCTCGCTCGTCGGCAGCATGAATCTCATCGGCGTCGCGGACTCCGCCAGGAAGGACTCCACCGGGCAGGTGTACTTCGGGAACTTCCGTTCCATCGACAGCCAGCTCATCCTCACGGGCCTCTCCAGCGGCGTCATCGCGCTCGCGCTGATCGTGGCGGCGCTGCTGATCGGGATCTTTCTCGTGGTGACCAGGAGGGCGAGCGCACCGACCATCGCGGTCGTCGCGCAGATCCCCGCGCTGGCCACGGTCGCGCTCATCACGCAGTACTCCGTCTTCCTGCTGTTCGCGGTCGGCATGGCCGCTGCGGTGCAGCACGCCAGGCCCCGCCAGGACGACACGCTCGGCCTGCTCGGAAGCGGCCGACGCGGCTCCGACGCGCGACCGGCCCTAGCGGAGGGGTTCGCCCGCCGATGACCATTCCCGCCCGCCACACCACTCCTGTCCGACCAGCCATCGACCCCGGGAAAGGCACACCCATGCCTCAACATCAGTACGCGACCGCGTTCAAGCGTCAGTGGTACATCATCGCCATCGGCGCGATCGTCGGGCTGATCGCCGGCTTCGGGCTCAGCGGGCTCGCCACGCCGGTGTACACGGCGACGAGCAGCCTGTACTTCTCCCTGAACTTCGGCGGGTCCGCCCAAGACCTCAGCCAGGGCTCGACCTACACGCAGAACCAGATGCTCTCCTTCGCGCAGCTCGCGACGTCGCCCATCGTGCTCCAGCAGGTGATCCAGCACCAGGACCTCGCCATGACGCCGGCGGATCTGGCGAACATGATCAGCGTCAGCACCCCGCAGAACACGGTCATCCTCGAACTCTCCGTGAACGACGCCGATCCCGCGGAGGCCGCCTCCATCGCCAACTCGGTCGCGGCCGACCTCGGCCAGACGGTCGAGCAGATCGCGCCCAAAACGGCGACCGGCGCGCCGACCGTCTCGGTCCGGGTGATCGAACGGGCGACGACGCCCCTCACGCCGTCGTCCCCGAACGTGCGGCTCAACCTGCTCGCCGGCTTCGTGATCGGACTGCTTGTCGGCGTCCTCGTCATCGTCCTCAAGGAGCTGCTCGACACCCGGGTGCGGTCGGCGGACACCCTGACGCGGCTGACCGGGCTGCCGCTGCTGGCCAGCATCCAGACCCTGCGCCGTCACCACCGCGGAGCGATCGTGCTGGACGAGCCGTTGTCCGCGGCGGCGGAGGGCTACCGCCGGCTGCGCTCGAGCCTCGAGTTCGTCAGCATCGGCTCCGACAAGCTGGCGTTCGTCATCACCTCGTCGGCCCCCGGCGAGGGCAAGTCGCTCACCGCCCTGAACCTCGCGCTCGCGCTGCTCGAAGGGGAGCGCAAGGTGCTGCTCGTCGATGCGGACCTGCGCCGGCCCACGATCGCGACGGCGACGGGCCTGCTGCCGGGCGCGGGCCTGACCTCCCTGCTCGTCGGGCGCGCGACGCTGGAGGACGTCGTCCAGCACTGGAACGGGCTCGACGTCCTCACCTCCGGGCCCATCCCGCCGAACCCGAGCGAACTGCTGTCGTCCCGCGCGATGGCGCTGTTCCTCGAGAAGTCGCGCAAGGACTACGACATCGTCGTGTTCGACTCGCCGCCGATGACGGCCGTCATCGACGCCGCCATCATCGGTCGCGCGGTGGACGGCGCGCTGGTCATCGTCGACCGCGCGAGCACGAAGCGGCACAAGCTCTCCCAGACGATCGAGCTCCTCGGCAAGTCCGGTGTGAGCGTGCTCGGACTGGTGCTGAACCGGGTGCGGTCCACCGGAGAGTCGTCGTACTACTACGCAGGCGCCTCCGAGTCCCCCAGCTGGTGGCGCCGACGGACGTTGCGTCGGGCTCGTCCGTCGGCGCCGCCGTTGTCGCCCCTGGCCCCGGCGGCGACCGAGGGCGCGGAGGCGGACGCCTCCGCCGACCGGGTCGACGACTCTCCGCTCGACGACGAGTTCGAGGACGGCGTGGACACCGCGGAGACCGACCTCGACCTGGAGCTGGCGGAGATCGCACCCGCGCAGTCGTCCCGCCGCGTCGCTCGCTGACGGACGGAGAGCGGGCCGTACGCCCGCGGCCGGCGCATCCAGCGCGAGCGCCTCAGCGTCGCGCGAAGGACCGGACGATCGCGGCGATCCGAGCCCGGTACGCTGCGACGCTGTGCCGGGTCTCCGCCTCGGCCGTGTCCGCCGTGATGGTCTCCGCTGTCGTGTCCCAGCGGTCGACCGCGTCGGCGAGCGCGTCCGCGAGCGCCGACGCGTCGTCGGGGCGCACCGTGGTCGCCGTCCGGTAGCCCGCGGTGGCCTCCAGCAGCCCGCTGGTCGCGCTGGCGATCACCGGGCGCCCGGCGAGGATGGCCTCCACGGCCGTGTTGCCGAACGGCTCGTCCACACGGGAGGGGACGACGACGATGTCGCTCCCGCCCACGATCTCCCACACGGAGGGCTGGAAGCCGTGGAAGCGCACCCGGTCGCGGAGGGAGCGCTCTGCGACCGTCTCGGTCAGCGAGCGTTCGTACCATTCGTAGCCGGGGAAGACCGAGCCGACGACGTCGAGGTCCGCCGGGATGCCGCGGTCACGCAGCTGCGCCACCGCGTCGATGGCCACATCCACGCCCTTACGCGGCGAGAGGCGGCCGATGTAGGTGACCCGCAGCGGGCCGGAGATGCGGCCGCGCAGGGGCGCGCGACGCTGCGGGCCGGGGACGGCGTTGTAGACGACCTCGGAGCGCGCGCCGAGCGTGCGGAACGAGCCGGCGAGAACGCTCTGGCTGAACCGGCTGTTGACGACGAGCGTCCGGGAGAGCAGGAGGGGCAGCGCGAGCACGCGCCGCATCAGCAGCGAGGCGCTGGCCTCGCCCTCGTGAACATGCGTGATCGTCGGGATGCGCCGGCCGCGGGCGAGCACCGCCCAGAGCGGCACGGTGATGGTGTTGACGAAGACGAGGGCGGGACGCTCCCTGCGGAGCAGGGAGCTGCCGCGGACGGTGGCGCTCGCCGAGGTGCGGAGGAAGCGCACGAAGCCGGCGGGACGCAGCACGCTCTTGCGCAGCACGGGTGACGGGCAGAGCTCGACGAGCGCGCCCCGTGCGCGGAGTTCGGCGACGAGCGGACCGTCGCCGGGGAGGGTGACGACGACGCGCCAGCCGTCGTCGACCAGGGCGCTCACGGTCTCGAGCATCACCCGGTCGGAGCCGTAGAGCTCCGCGCTGGGGTGCGCCACGAGGATCGTGTCGCGTTCTGGCCGGCGACGGCTGGCGGTCATCGTCGGTCCGGTCCTACTGGGCCGGGGTGACGACGAAGTTGCTGAACTTGGTCGTCAGGGGAACATCGGTGGCCGTTCCGGAGAGGTAGGCGCGGAGTCCGACGGCGCCGGCGGCCTGGAGGGCCGCGGTGGAGTCGGTGACCGATGCCTGCCACGTGGTCGGTTCGGTCGTGCCGACCTTCCAGACCCGCGCCCGCACGGTGGTGGGCGAGGTCCCGAACACCTGGACCCTGACCTGGTACTGCGTGCCGGGGGCGTAGGTCAGGCCGCTGATGTTCACCAACTGGAGCGCCGTGGAGCCCTGAAGCAGCTGCAGCTGCGTCGTGTTGTTCGTCTGGAACCAGACGCGGGCCGAGTACTCCGACGTTCCGACCACTCGGCCGATGGCGGAGACGAAGATCCCGCCGCCGGTGGAGGTCCGGTCCGTCGTGAACTGCACGGTCGTGTCGGTGCTGGTGGCCGAGAGGGAGCTCAGGAGCTCGGTCTTGGTCGATCCGGCCGCGCCGACGATCTGGCCGATTCCCGGTGTCACGGTGTAGGCCGTGGCCGAACCCGCGCCGGTCCAGGCGCCGCCCAGGTCGGCCGACCCCCATCCGCTCGTCGAGGTGCGCTGGAAGGAGTCGGACGCGATCGCCGAGGGCGGGGGCGCCGTGATGGTCACCGACTTGGTGGCGGTGTTGGTTCCGCCACGGTTGTCGGTCACCGTCAGCGACACGGTGTAGGTGCCGCCCGCCGCGTAGGTGTGGCTGGCCGTGGGCGTGGTCGCCGTCCCTCCGTCGCCGAAGTTCCAGGCGTAGCCGACGACGCTGCCGTCCGGGTCGCTCGACGCGGTGCCGTCGACGGCCAGCGACAGTCCGTTGGGGGTCGCCGTGAAGCTGGCCACCGGGGGCTGGTTCGGCGGGAGGGCCGTGGTCACCGGATGCTGCACCGGCGTGCCGGCGAGACCCTGGTTGTCCGTCACCGTGAGCGTCACGGTGAAGGTCCCCGCGGTCGCGTAGGTGTGGCTGGCCGTGACGCCGGTTCCGGTCGTGCCGTCACCGAAGTCCCACGCGTAGCTCGCGACCGTCCCGTCGGGGTCCGACGAGGCCGAGGCGTCGAAGGACGCGACCAGGTTGGAGACCGAGGACGTGAAGGACGCCACCGGCGGCTGGTTGGCCACGACGGTCACCTGAGCGCTCGTGGTGTTCTTGGCGCCCTGGTTGTCCGTCACGGTCAGCGCGATCGTGTAGGTGCCTCCCGCCGCGTAGGTGTGGCTGGCCGTGGCGGTCGTCGCCGTCGCCCCGTCGCCGAAGTCCCACGCGTAGCCGGCGACCGTGCCGTCCGGATCGCTCGAGGCGCTGCCGTCCACATTCACCGTCAGTCCGCTCTTGCTGGACGTGAAGGAGGCGACCGGCGGCTGGTTGGGCAGGGCGCCCGACGAGCCGAGCGAGTACTGGTTGGCCACCTGCTGCGCCGTCAGCTCCGAGGAGAAGACCGCCGCCTCGTCGAGGTACCCGTTGAAGTACGGTCCCGTCGAGCCCCAGGTGTTGTCGCCGCCGAGGCGCCAGTAGCCGTTGTAGCCCTGGGCCTGCGTCTGCGGGTTGGTGCCGACCAGCTGGCCGTCCACGTACAGGCTCATCCCGTCGGGACCCTGCGACGCGACCGCCATGTGCCACTGGTTGTCGTTCAGCGCGTTCGGCGAGGTGATGGTGTTCGTCTGGCCGGTCCAGACCCCGAACACGATGCGCCCGTCGTCCTGCATGTAGATGTGACGGTCGTAGTTGCTCGAGAGCCCGGTCGGCTGGTCGCCGAAGCCGATCAGTTTCCCACCGGTCGTCGTGGCGGTCTTGAACCAGATCTCCTCCGTGTAGACGGTCGGGTTGGCGTACTGCTGGTTGCTGGCGACGACGCCGCCGTTCGATCCGTTGTTGGCGGTGTTGAACAGCACCGAGCTGCCGACGTTGCCCGAGAGGGCGCCGGGCTGGCTCATCGTGGTGGGCAGACCCGAGTACGTGCCGTTGTTGCCCCAGGGGTCGGAGCCTTTCGCGGTCGTCCCGCTCGTGTCGTCGAGCCGCCAGTAGAGGTCCGGGCCGGCGTTGTAGACGGCCGCGCCGTAGGCGTCGGAGGGTGCCGGCGTCTGAGGCGAGGGCCGCCCGGAGGCGACGAACTGGTTCACGACCGTCTGCGGTGTGAGCACTGTCGGGTAGAGGGAGACCTGCCCGATGCTGCCGCCGAAGAAGGCGCTGCTCGGCTGGTTGCTCCAGCCGTTCAGGTTGTCGCCGCCGACCCGCCAGTACCCGGAGTAGTCCTGCGCGGTCGTGACGTCCGTCCGCGAGCCGACCAGCTTCCCGTCGATGTAGAGGCGCATGCCGTTCGCGCCGAGCGACGCGACGACCTGGTGCCACTGACCGTCGTTGTAACCGGCCGCGCTGTTCAGCGTCTGCACCGAGCCCGGGTAGACCCCGAAGAAGATGCGGCCGCTGTTGTCCATGTAGACGTGCCGGTCGTAACTGGAGGACGTGCCGGTGTTGGAGTTGCCGAAGCCGATGATCTTCCCGCCGCTGGTCGAGGTCGTGTTGAACCACGCGCTGACGGAGAAGGTGTTCGGTCCGGCGACCGAGGACGGCGTCACGCCGAACCCGGTGGAGTCGCCACTGAAGGTCGACGCCGTCGATCCGCTCACCGGCCCCGCGGCGCCACGCGTGACGCCGGCCTGCAGCTGGAGGTCGCTGAATCCGGCGTGGTCGTAGCCGACGCTGCCGCTGGCCTCGTCGAGCGGCCAGTACGAGCTGGCTCCCGCCGAGGTGACGGAGGTCGCGTACGCACCGCCGCTGTTGGTGGAGGCGATGGTGACCGTGTTGCCGAGCCGGGAGATCTGGTTGCCGTCAGGATCCGTCACGTACACGCGGTACGAGTGCGTGGAGCCCGGTGTCAGGCCGGTGTCGACGAAGCCCATCGACGGTCTCGTCCAGAAGTTGGAGATCTGCGTGGTCTGGTACACCGGGTTGGCGGTGTTGCCGTCGCGGACCACCTTGTAGGCGAGGTTCACGTTGTCCTGGTCGTAGGTGGCGGTCCACGAGACCCGGGCCTGTCCGGCGGTGAACGAGACCGCGTTCGGCACCAGAGAGGTGTTGACGTTCGGTCCGAGCTTGCTCTTCACGACGCTGTCCATCGCATAGCGGACGAGTCCGTACTGCGCGACGCCGTTGACGTACGGGAACTCGCCGCCGACGGCCAGGTAGTTGCCGTTGCCGGACACCGACCATGCTGCCTGGCCCTGTCCGGTGAACGATCCGGTCACGTACTGCGGGAACCAGTTGAGGAGGGTCGGGCTGGGCTGGCCGGTGAAGTTGGCGTACGCGCCGTCCCCGTTGTTCGTCAGGGTCCCGGTCTGGGCCTTCGAGAACGCGATGGTGTGGTGGTACGTCCACGGGTTCGTCTGCGGGAAGCCGCCGACGTTGCCGCAGTAGTGCGGGTGACCGGCGACGTAGAGCGCGTTGTTCATCGGGAACACCGAGTAGGTGTCGCCGTGGCAGTCCTCCATCCAGATGAGGTTGCCCGTCGACGGGTCGGCCGAGAAGCTGCCCTCCAGGTTGCCGCCGGAGCCGAACACGTAGCCGGAGCCGTAGACGCGGTCGGTCGTCGCGTAAAGCGACGTGATGCCGGCCTGGGTTCCCGCGTCGCGGACGACCGAGTTGGCGCCGAACGTCGTGAACGCGCCGGAGGTGCCGTCGAACATGGCGAGTCCGTACGCGTTGTTGCCGCCGTTGACGTGCTGGAAGCGGCCGCCGGCATAGACCTTCGTGCCGTCCGGGCTGACCGCCAGAGCGTCGACGACGTAGTCGGCGCTGGCGCCCCAGGTCGTGTTCAGCGAGCCGTCGGCCGCGTTGATCTTGGCGATGTAGCCGGTCGCCGTGCCGTTCACCGTGCTGAAGGTGCCGCCGGCGTAGACCGCCGTGTTCGTCGCAGCAAGCGCGCGCACCTCGCTCTCCATGATCGGCCGGAACGAGCTGATCACCTGGCCGGTGGCGGTGCTGATCGCGACGATGCGGTAGTAGTTGCCACCCCTGCCGTGGTGAAGTCGCCGCCGACATAGACGCGGGATCCGTCGGGCGACGCCGTGATGGCGAGCGCCTGTGCGTTGAGCGGCACATTGAAGCTCGAGATCAGGTTGCCCGTGGTGATGTCGTACGCGAGGAGGTTGCTTCGGGGAGTGTTGTTCGTGCCCGCGGCTGACCCGGCGGGGCGCGCGTTGTTGAACTTGCCCGCGACGTACACCGTGTTCCCGACGACGGTCTGCGCCCAGGCGACGCCGTCCATCTGGGTGGTCGGCAGCACGTCGGCCGCGACTGTCGGCGGAGAGGCCGGATTAGTGGGATCGGGCGGCTGCGTGTCGGCTGCGGCGGGCTGCGCGATAGCCAGTCCTCCGAAGATCAGGCCGACAGCCGTGAGAACGGCGGTCAGTATGCCCAACGAGCGAGCGCGTGGAGCTTTCTCTGTACTCATGACAACCTCGGTGTCTGTTCGGTCGGGAAGGTGCTCGGGATTGCGTTTTTCGGGGAGGCGGGGGCGCAGCTAGTACGCCCCCACGGGATGTGTCAGCACCTTGAGGGTGCGCCACATGATGACGAGGTCGCCGGTGAGCGACCAGTTCTCCACGTAGTAGAGATCCAGGCGGACGCTCTCCTGCCAGGAGAGGTCCGATCGTCCGTTGACCTGCCACATCCCGGTCAGTCCCGGCTTGATGTAGAGGCGCCTGTGCACGTGGTTCTCGTAGCCGGCGACCTCCGCGGGGAGCGGCGGCCGGGGCCCGACGAGGCTCATGTCGCCGAGGAAGACGTTGAGGATCTGCGGGAGCTCATCCAGTGAGTACTTGCGCAGCACGCGGCCGACGCGGGTCACCCGCGGGTCGTTGTGCAGCTTGAAGAGGAGGCCGTTGCCTTCGTTCTTCGCCTGGAGTTCGGCGAGCCTGGCCTCCGCGTCGACGCACATCGAGCGGAACTTGAGCATCCGGAACTTCTCGCCGCCGCGGCCGACGCGCTCCTGCGAGAAGATGACGGGGCCGCCGTCGTCGAGCTTGATGGCGATCGCGACCGCGAGGAAGACCGGGGCGAGCGCGATCAGCGCGAACCCGGACGCGAAGAAGTCGAAAGCGCGCTTGAGCACGTGCTTGCCGCCCTCGAACTGCGGGATCTCCACCTGGATCAGCGGGAGTCCCTCGACCGGGCGGAAGTGGATGCGCGGGCCCGCGATGTCGGTCAGCGGCGCGGCGAGCACCAGTTCGGTCGCCGTCCCCTCCAGCTTCCAGGCCAGGCGGCGGACGAAGTCCCCGCCGCTGAGCGCCCGGCCGGCGACGATCACGGTGTCGGCGCCGAGCCGGGCGGCCGCCTCCGCGACCCCCGACAGGTCCGAGACGACGGGGACCTCCCGCTCCGGGGAGGCGATGCGGCGACTCAGCTCCGCATCCTTCTTGGCGCCGGTGCGTTTACCGGTGTCGAGAGCGGCCGCTACGACGTTGTATGCCGCCCCCGAGTTCGCGTGGATCTGGCGCACGACCGTGTCGACGTCGTCGAACCGGCCGACGACCAGGGCGCGGGAGAGGTAGTGGTCGAACGTGCGCTGCTTGATGAGCCAGTGCCGCCAGAGCCAGCGCGAGACCAGCACGCCGCCCATCCCGAGCGGGAGCGCGAGCACGAAGTAGCCGCGGGCGATGTCGATCTTGCCCACGAGGAAGAAGATGGCGAGCAGCCCGAATGTGATGGCGGTGGCCGACACGACCCGGCGGTACTCGGTCACGCCGACGCCCACGACCCGCGGGTCACGCGTGTGATACGCCGTGAGGGCGAACATCCAGGTGGCGGCGATCAGCAGTGAGACGGTGAGGTAGTCGACGCGGAAGCCGTCGCCCGTGGTGGTGGGGGTGTTGTCCTCGAAGCCGAAGCGCACGAAGATCGCGCCGATCGTGCTCAGCAGGATGAGGGCGGTGTCGGTCGCGAGCAGCCGGTAGCGGTAGTGCCGGGCCCAGCTGCGTTCGGAGCTGAGCGGGCGGGCGTTGGCGTGCGCGTGGGCGAGGGTGCCGAGGCGCGGGCGCAGGACGGTCATTGTGCCGCCTCCGTCGCCGCGGGATGCGCCGCGCGGGCGGGCGTGGAAGAGCCGACGGCGGCTTGGGGGAAACCGTGGTCTCGAACGGCTTCACCGCCGCCGGCTCCGTTCCGCGAGGGACGACCCGCGCTCCCGGTGCTCCGCGCGCCCCTGATGGGGTCGAGTGCGCGAGGCGCTCGGTGCGATCGTGTCGGGTTCACGGGTCGTCCCTGGGTTCGGATGGTGCGATTTCGGGTTGAGGTGGACCGGCGGAGAGCCTTCGCGCCGGGATTCGGGTCGTTCGCCCGGCGTAAAGTGATTGTTCCTCACCAATTCACAAAGGTGAGAATACATCGTTTTTGGAGGGAGGGGGACCCGCGTTCGGGGGGCGTCCGCGATCGGCGGCCTTCCCGGGCCTCTGTCGGCGGCCGCGCCTAAGCTGGCAGCATGTGCGGGCGCTTCGCGTTGGACAAAGAGACCGACGACATGATCCAGGAGTTCGTGGCCGAAGGCGGGGACTTCCGCGACTGGCGCCCGAGCTGGAACATCGCGCCGACCGACCCCATCCCGGTCTTCCTGGAGAGCAAGCGCGGCGAGGAGCCCAGCGTCCGACGGCTGGAGCTCGCCCGCTGGTCGCTCGTGCCGTCCTGGTCCAAGGAGCTCAAGACCAAGGTGCCCACCTTCAACGCCCGCGCCGAGACCGCCGCGGAGAAGCCGATGTTCAAGGCCTCCGTGGTCTCGCGCCGCGCGATCATCCCGGCTCGCGGATACTACGAGTGGCAGACGGATCCGACGACCAAGAAGAAGACTCCGTACTTCATCCACTCGGCCGACGGAGACCTCCTCGGCTTCGCCGGCCTCTACGCCTGGTGGGCCGACCCGGCGATGTCCCGCGACGACCCCGAGCGCTGGCACCTCACGGCGACCATCCTCACGTCGGACGCCGTGCAGACGCTCGAGCACATCCACGACCGCAACCCGGTGCCGCTGCCGCGGGAGTTCTGGGACCACTGGATCGACCCCACCGTCGTGGGCGACCAGGGCCTGGTGGACGAGGCCGTGCGTGCGGCGCTGCCTGTGGCGGACGCGCTGGTGTTCGACCGGGTCGGGCCCGTGGTGGGGGACGGCCCGGAGCTGATCAGGCCGCTCCGCGAGGAGTGACGGTGGAGGCGTCGACGCGCACGTCGTTGCGCGCGGCGACCGTCACCCGCAGGAACACGATGATCCAGCTGAAGATCAGCACCCCGGCGACCAACTCGACGGCCGTCAGGTTGTAGTAGCCCACCGCGAAGAACAGCGCGACCAGCACGATCACGCCGATGAACACCCAGCCCAGCACGTAGAAGGCGCGGGGGAGATGCGGCATGGCCCACCGGATGCCGACCGCGAGCACGCAGAACACCACGGCCATCCCGGTCGCCGCAGTGTTGTGCAGCAGAAAGAAGTGATTGACCGGGAACAACCCGACGCAGGCGAGCATCGCGCCGACGATCACCAGCGCAGCGCGCACCTGCAGCTCGCCGCGCGACGGGCGCCGGTCGGGTCCGCTGTCGGTGGCGTAGCGGGCGATGGCCGTGACGAGGATGCCGCCCACGATCACCGTGATGTTGAAGGTCGCCGACGACCAGTCGTCCGCGATGCCCAGCACGCTGAGGTTCTGCTTCCACCAGTGCGGGTTCGACGCGGTGAGCATGCTCGTCACAGCACCGACGACGAGGAACACCGCCAGCACCGCCGACAGCAGCAGCGGGTTCATGTTCGCCGCCGCGAGGAACACGTAGTATCCGGTGACCGCGGCCGCCGTGCCGACCAGCAGGGTGGCCGGGATGGCGAAGACCTGGGCGTCCTGGAAGCTGCGGGCGAGCACGTCGCCCAGCAACGTCCAGAGCAGCAGCACCACGACGGCGTGCGCGACCGCGATGGCGAGCGAGTCGAACACCTCGATCGCGGCTCCGATCCGGGAGCGGCGCTCCTTGGGGCCGCTGTACCAGGGGATGCTCCAGGTCGCGACCCGTCCGCCGCCGTAGGCGATCAGGGTGACGGCGCAGCAGGCGATCGCGGCGAACTGGCCGACCGAGCCCGCGCCCGAGATGGAGAGGTCGTGCCCGGCGAAGACGAAGAACGCGACCAGGCCGACGGCGACGAACGCCGCACCCCCGGCGCCCAGGGCCAGCGACTCCACGGAGGCCGCCCGCAACCGCCGGGAGAGACGATCCGCCGCGCCGTGCTCGCCGACGCCGTGCTCCGAGACGGCTTCCCTCATGGTCCGAGCTTAGGCGGCGGTCATCGCCCTGCAGAGGGGTATTCCAGCGCGCCCGCCGATCAGCTCGAGCCGGTCAGCTCGAGCGGGTCAGCTCGATGAGCATGCTCCGATGCGTGGGCACGGTGCGTCCGGTCGTGTGGAAGCCGAGCGCCTCCAGGTCGGCCAGGCCGTAGCTGTGCAGCCGGCCGTCCACGTCGTTCTCGATCAGCCACACCCGCGTGACGCCGTCGAAGCGGCCGCGCTCGGCGGCCTGGGGGATGGTCCAGACCCTGTCGGCCCAGCCGATGTTGTTGGTGTAGGCGGTCCGCAGCGTCGGGTTGCCGACGCCCGCGAAGCCCGCGGGGTAGGTGCGCATCGCGAGCCGCGGCCGCTGCGACGGGCGGGTCGACTCGTCGAATACGACGGCGTCGCCCGGCTGCCGCACCGACGCCATCGCGCTGCTGACCTCCGACCAGTCCGAGTCGTTCTTCGAGTATGGTCCGCGCTGGTTCAGGTACGCGGGCGTGCTGATGGCGATGAACAGCAGCGCGCCCGCTCCGGTCGCAGCGATGGCGGGGATCGCGCTGCGCCGGGCGACGAACCGGCCGAGGAGGAGCAGTCCCTCTGCGATGAGCAGCGCAGCGGCAGGGGCGGCGAAGGTGGAGTATCGGCCGGTGTACATCGGGAAGGCGAGGTTGATCAGCAGCATCGCCCCGGTCGGCAGGATGAGCCACGTCGCGCCGACGAGCGTCGCGTCGACGGGGGCCGAGCCGGCGGTGGATGCCGCCCGGGCGTGCCGTGCCCAGCGGCTGCGCGCCCACGCGCCCATCGCGAGCAGGATCAGCGCCCATGCCACGAGCGCCACCCAGCCGTTGTCGAACCAGGGCTGCCACGTCAGGCTCGACGGGTCGATGGGCTGATCGGCGAGATAGCCGATCTGGCTGCGCTCGAAGTAGGCGAGCAGGCCCAGCGGCGCGAGCGCCAGCAGCACGCAGCCGGTGGAGATCAGCCAGGCCCGCAGTGTCGGCCGGGAGGCCCGGGAGAGGAGCAGGATGCCGAGGTGCGCCAGCAGGAGCGACGCCGTGTAGAGGAAAAGGTACGAGGTGAGTGCGAGGCCTGCCGCGTAGACCGCCCAGCAGGCGCGGCGCACCGACGGAGGCACCGTACGTCCGCCGCCGTCGATCAGCCAGACCAGCAGGAGGGTCAGCCAGGCCGCGGCGGCGGCCGTGAACGCGAACGACCTCGCCTCCTCGCCCGCGTAGGTCATGCGGGGGAGGACGCAGGCGATCACACCGGCGACGATCGCGGCCTTCGGGCCGCCCCGGCGTCCCGCCAGCAGGGTGACCGCGGCGACGGCGAAGCCGATGGCCACGGCGCTCGGCAGCCGCAGGGCGAACGGACTGTCGCCCGCGATCCGGATCCAGCCGTGCATGCCGAGGTAGTAGAGCCCGTGCACCGCGTCGACGTGGAACAGCATCGGCATGAGCGTCGACACCGGTCGCTTCGCCGACATCAGGGTGGCCGCCTCGTCGCCCCAGAGCGACGGGATCCAGCTCCCGGCAGCGCAGACGACGGTGGCGACGAGACCGAACGCCACGGCGATGATCCACGGCCGGACCGCCCGCAGCGGCGGGGCGGCGACCTCGCGCTCTGTCGCTGTCAGCGCGCCCATCCCACCCCCGTCCCTGTGCACACGTACGTCAGGATTCCAGCCAACCAGACAACCCGGGGGAGACCCTGAGGGTCGGCTGCGGAAACCCATATTTCACACGTGGGCCTTCCGCTGGCTGGAAGGCCTTCCCCGCCCGACGTGCTGGATCCCGGGTGGCGGGCGCAATGGCCCTGCCGCCCGGGATCCGCCCCACGCACGCCAGGAAGACGGGGTGTCCGTGATCCACTATCCGCCGCGTCCAGCGTGCTGAAATGCACGGTACGTGACGACGCTCATCCGGGGCAGGGGATTAACGCCGCGCTCGCGTCGTGGTAAAGCGTCCGGCTACAGCTCCCCGCGTCGTGCGCCGGCCCACAGGTCGACGCCCGCGTCGATCGCGAGCTCGTCGATCGCCGCGAGCTCTTCCGCCGAGAACCCCAGGCTGTCGAGCGCGCCGACGTTCTGCTCGAGCTGGGCGACGCTGCTGGCGCCGATGACCAGGGAGGTGACGCGCGGGTCGCGCAGCGCCCAGGCCAGCGCGAGCTGGGCGAGCGACTGCCCGCGGCGCTCGGCGATCGCGTTGAGGCCGCGCAGGCGCTCGACGGCCTCGTCGGTGAGCCAGTCCGCGTCGAACGACGTGCCGGCCGCGGCGCGCGAGCCCTCGGGCACGCCGTTCAGGTACCTGCCGGTCAGCATCCCCTGGGCGAGCGCGGTGAACCCGATGACGCCGACGCCGAGCTCGCCCGCGGCGTCGAGCAGCCCCTCGGTCTCGATCCAGCGGTTGAGCATCGAGTAGCTGGGCTGATGGATGAGCAGCGGCGTGCCGAGCTCACGGAGGATCTGCGCCGCGCGACGGGTGTCCTCCGCGCCGTACGAGGAGATGCCCACGTAGAGCGCCTTGCCGCTGCGGACGGCGGTGTCGAGCGCCTGCATGGTCTCCTCGAGCGGCGTGCTCGGGTCGGGCCGGTGCGAGTAGAAGATGTCGACGTAGTCGAGGCCGAGCCGGGAGAGCGACTGGTCCAGGCTGGCCAGCACGTACTTGCGGCTGCCGCCGCCCTGGCCGTAGGGGCCGGGCCACATGTCCCAGCCGGCCTTGGACGAGACGATGAGCTCGTCGCGGTACGGCCGCAGGTCCTCACGCAGGATGCGGCCGAAGTTGATCTCTGCGGCCCCGTACGGCGGACCGTAGTTGTTGGCGAGGTCGAAGTGGGTGATCCCCAGGTCGAACGCCCGGCGCACGATCGCGCGCTGCGTCTCGAACGGGCGGTCGTCGCCGAAGTTGTGCCAGAGCCCGAGGGACAGCGCGGGCAGGTCGAGACCGCTGCGGCCGGTGCGGCGGTAGAGCATCCGGTCGTAGCGGGACGGGTTCGGTACGTAGGTCATGCCACCAGCCTTGTCGACGGGAGCGGGTTCGTCCAACCGCAGCGGTCGATGCGATTGTCCCGCGACACGGATGAGTGGGATCGGGCGTGCGGCGCGGCCGGTCCGCCGCGCCGCACGCAGCGGGCCGCTAGCTCTGCGACGCCTTGCGTCGCATCCAGCCGACGATGGCGGTGATGATGAAGAAGACGATCCCGAGGATCGCCAGCCAGATCAGCCCCTTGATGGCGAAGCCGAGGATGGCGAGGACGAGCCAGATGACGAGCAGGACGATTATCAGAGCGATCATGTCTTCACCGAACTCCCTGCAGACCGATTCGTCAACGGGCTGGGCACTGTGCCGGTGGGGATCGCATCCCCGGTATGCACGATGTCGTCACCGCCCTGGGCGCCGTGCGGAGGAGCTGAGCCCGCCCTCCGGCGCAGGGTCACGGCGACGGTGCGCCGAAGAGCATCAGCGACAGGTCGGACTCCGCCCCGGCGAGCGCCCGCAGCTCCGGGGTGTCCGGGCAGTACACCTCGACGGCGAGGTCGTGCCGGCTGCCCGCCGCTCCCGGCGTCCAGTCCGCGCCGTCGGCGAGCGGGTCGGCGCCGCGCGGCTCCAGGCGATCGAGCATCGCCGACGCGCCCGCGACGGGGACGCCCCGGCTCGGGTCGGTGGCGCTGCCGCCGATCAGGATGCGGCCGGTGCTGGTGTCGACGACGGTGACGCGCAGCAGCCGCGTGGCATTCGGGGCGCCGCCGACGCGCCCGGTGCCGTCGTCGCCCATCGGCAGGACCGCCACGGCGACGGCTGCCGCCGTGTCCGGGTCGTTGTCCGCGACACCGACGTCCAACCGCACTGTGCGCCCGGGCGTGACCGTGTCGTCGCCGGGGATCGGGACGAAGTCCGCCGAGCCCGCGACACCCGTTGAGACGATCCCGCGCGTGTCGACCGTGATCAGGTCGAGGGCACCCGGCCGGGGAGTGTCGGCGCCGACGACGAGTTCCGCGCCGTCGGTAAGGGCGCTGGTGACCGGTCCGGCGCCGAGGGCGGCCGCGGCGAGGACGACCAGTCCCGCGACGACGGGCACGAGGTTCCTGGTGCGCATGTTCCACTCCGATCGCCGGACCTGTGCCGGTCGCAGAGAGTGTGCCTCGCTGCGGGGCGTGCCGGACACCGAATCCCGCGGAAAACACCTGCATTTCACCCGTCGCTCGTGCCTGTCCTCGGCGCACCCGCGCGCCCGGACTCGACATCGGGCCGTTCGACGTCTACTGTGCTCTGGGCTATGAGACGACTACCCATCGCGGCCGCCGGCGTCGCCCTCGCGCTCGGCCTGACCGGCTGCGTCGGGGGCGGAACCTACTCGGCGGACACGGCGAGTGCGTTGCAGCACGGCGTGCTGAGCGTGGCCGCCGCCGCGAACGGGAAGGACTACGCCGGCGCGCTGACGCAGGTGGCGTCCCTCCAGCAGCGCAACGACGCCGCCCTCAAGGCAGGGACCATCGCCGCCGACCGGCACGACGCGATCGCGAAGTCCCTCGCGGCCGTCGAGGCGGACCTCACCCGGCTCCGGGACGCCGCTGAGCGTGCGCAGTTGGAGCAGCAGCTCCAGCAACTCCAGCAACAGCAGAAGCAACAGCATCCGAATCCGCCGGACAAGAAGGGCAAGGACAAGAGCGGCGACGGCGGTGATGGCGGATGAATGCCACGGGTCGCACGCCGTCCGAGGCGGCGCCTGACGCCCGCCGGATCGCCCGCCGCTACCACCTGCTGCAGCGCATCGGCTCCGGCGGCATGGCGGAGGTCTACCGCGCCCACGACGAGCTGCTCGGACGCGACGTCGCCCTCAAGGTCTTCCGCCGCGAGTTCGCCTCCGCGGACGACCTCCGCCGCCAGAAGGGCGAGGTCCGGATCCTCGCGAACCTGTCGCACCCGTCGCTCGTCACCCTGTTCGACACCACCTCGGACGAGGAGGGCCGCGGCGTCCTGGTCCTGGAGTTCGTCGACGGCACCGACGCGGGCGCGCGCCTGAAGGCGGGGCCGTTGCCTTCGCCTGCCGTGGCCGCGCTCGGCGCGGACGTCGCGCGGGCGCTCGCCTACATCCACGGTCGGGGCGTCGTCCACCGCGACATCGCGCCGGCCAACATCCTGCTCCCGAGCGCGACGGCCTCGGGTGTGCACGCGAAGCTCACCGACCTCGGCATCGCGCGCCTCATCGACGACGCCCGCATCACCTCGACCGGCTTCGTGATCGGCACGGCGAGCTACCTGAGCCCCGAGCAGGCCGCCGGCCGGCCGGTCGGGCCGCCGAGCGACGTGTACTCGCTGGGCCTGGTCCTCCTGGAGTGCCTGACCGGCACGCGGGAGTTCCCGGGCAGCGGCGTGGAGTCGGCCGTCGCGCGCCTGTCCCGCGACCCGGAGGTGCCGGAGACGCTCGACCCGGAGTGGCGGCGCCTGATCCGCTCGATGGTCGCGAGGGAGCCGGATCACCGGCCGACGGCGGCCGCGGTGGCAGACCAGCTCGCGGGGCTGCTGGCGCGGGACGCGGCCCCGGCGGCCGCCGGCGAGGGGCTGGAGCGCACTCTCCTGCTCCCGTCGCCGGAGGGGTCGCCCGAAGCGCACGAGCCCACGGCCGCGACAGCCCTCCTGCCGGGCTTCCCCCTCCCCGGCGCCCGCCCGGAGCCGGCCGCGCCCCGCACGACGGCCACGACCTCCCGGATCCCCCGCCCCTGCGCGGCCTCCGCCGCGGGATCCTGGGCATCCTCCTCGCCTGTGTCGCCCTCATCGTGGTGGTCATCGCGATCGCTCTCGGCACGATGTCCGGCGGCGGCCAGTCGTCATCCGATCCGGTGAAGTCCTACCCGGCGGTCGGCGGCACGCTCGGCGACCACCTGAAGCAGCTCGAGCACGACGTCTCGAATTCGGGGCCGTAGGGACCGACGTCCGGGTCCCGCACCCGTCGCCGTTACTCGCCCTCTCCCCGCGCCATCGCCTGCACCGCCGCATCCGCCTCCTCGACGATCGCGCGCATCGCCGCCTCCGCCCGGGACCCGTCGCCCGCGCGCACCGCCCCCGCGACCTCCTCGTGCAGCCGGATCGCTTCGGGGTTGGCCGTGTGCGGCATCAATGCGTGGGCCGTCCGGCCGGACAGCGCCTCGACGACCGCCTTGCTGAGGGCGCGGAAGCCGGGGTTTCCGGAGGCCTCCAAGAGGATGCGGTGGAAGGCCTGATCGTAGGCCAGGTATTCGCCGTGGTCGGCGGCGCGCTGCGTGGAGGCCATCCCGACGATCGCCTCCGTCAGGGCGCCGCACTGCTCGGGGGTCGCGCGCGTGCTGGCGAGGCGCGCGGCGACGGGCTCGATGGCCAGGCGCAGCTCGCTGAGGGTGCCGAGCGCGGCGAGGCGGTCGGGGCCGGCGAGGCGCCACGCGATGACGCGCGGGTCGAGGACGCGCCACTCGGTGTCCGGCTGGACGACCGTGCCGCGGCGCCGGCGGGCCTGGACCAGGCCGAGGGCCTCCAGGACGCGGATGCATTCGCGGAGCACCGTGCGGGAGATGCCGAGCCCTTCCGGTGTCAGCACCGAACCGGGCGCGATCGCGCCGGTGACGATGCCGCGGCCGACGGACTCGATGGCGAGCTCGTGGAGGGAGTCCGTGGGAGACATGGCCTCATTATCGAGGATTCCTTACGTGCGAACAAACGCGGCGATGCGTGGCTTAATACATACGAAAACGCAAAGATTTCCCAATTAACCTGATTTATATATAAGGTGGCCGAGCACACGTCCCATCACGACCAAGGATGCTCATGATCACCCTTCCCCTGAGCGCGCTCCGCGTCGCCGCTGCCGTCTCCGCAGCCGCCGCCCCGCCCGCCCCCCACCCCGCCTCCTCCGAGCCCCAGCTGATCCTCGCCGCCGTCATCGGCGTCGCCGTCATCGTCGTGCTCATCACCTGGCTGCGGATCCACCCGTTCCTCTCCCTCCTCCTCGGCTCGCTGGTCACCGGCCTCGTCGCCGGGATGGCCGCCGACGCCGCGACCACGAGCTTCATCACCGGCTTCGGCGCGACCGAGGGAAGCGTCGGCATCCTCATCGCCCTCGGCGCGATGTACGGCAAGCTGCTGGCCGACTCCGGCGGCGCCGACCGCATCGTCGACACCCTGGTGTCCCGCACGAGCGTGCGCGCCCTGCCGTGGGTGATGGGCCTCGTCGGTGCGATCATCGGCCTGCCGATGTTCTTCGAGATCGGTCTCGTCCTGCTCATCCCGGTCATCATCCTGGTGACCCGCCGTTCGAAGCTGCCGCTGATGCTCGTCGCCCTCCCGGCGATCGCCGGCCTCTCGGCGATGCACGGCCTCGTCCCGCCGCACCCCGGCCCCCTCGTGGCCATCGGCGCGCTCGGCGCGAACCTCGGCGTCACCCTCGCCTTCGGCGTCCTCGTCGCCATCCCGGTCATCATCCTGGCGGGTCCCGTGTTCAGCCGCTTCGCCGCCAAGTGGGTGCCGGTGGACGTCCCCGGACTCTTCCTCGGCACCGAGGGCGACGGCGACGACGCCGCCGCGACCGCAGCAGCCGCCCGCAAGCGCCCCTCGTTCGCGCTCGCTCTCATCAGCATCCTGCTCCCCGTCGTCCTCATGCTGGGCAAGGCCCTCGTCGACATCACCGCGCCGAAGTCCACGGCCGAGTGGAAGACGATCCTCGACTTCCTCGGCACGCCGGCCATCGCGCTCACCATCGCGGTGCTCGCCGGCTTCTTCCTGCTCGGGCTCCCGGGCGGCATGAACCGCAAGTCGCTGCAGGCCAGCCTCACCTCGTCGCTGCCTCCCATCGCCGGCATCCTGCTCATCGTCGGCGCCGGCGGCGGCTTCAAGCAGGTGCTCGTCGACACCGGCATCGGCCAGGTCATCGCGTCCTTCGCGCACGGCAGCAACGGCATCGGCATCCTGCTGCTCGCCTGGTTCATCGCGGCGCTGATCCGCGTCGCCACCGGCTCCGCGACGGTCGCGACCGTCACCGCGGCCGGGATCATGGTGCCGCTCACCGCGCACCTCTCGACCCCGATGGTGTCGCTGCTGGTCCTCGCGATCGGCTCCGGCTCGCTGTTCCTCTCGCACGTCAACGACGCCGGGTTCTGGCTGGTCAAGGAGTACCTGGGCCTCAGCATCCCGCAGACGCTGCGGAGCTGGACCGTGCTGGGGTGCATCGCCTCCGTCGTGGGCCTCGCCGGGACGCTGGTGATCGCCCTGGTGATCGGAGGCTGACATGACCGCGAGCCAGGTGAGCACGATCGTCGTCATGGGTGTCGCGGGCTGCGGCAAATCCACCGTCGCCGCCCTCCTCGCCGACCGGCTGGGCTGGGAGCTGCTGGAGGGAGACAGCCTCCACCCCGCCCGCAACGTCGAGCGCATGAGCGCCGGCGTGCCGCTCGACGACGCCGACCGTGCTCCCTGGCTCGCGGCCATCGCGGACCGCGTCCGCGACGGCGCCGCGGTCGGGAAGCCGCTGGTGGTCGCCTGCTCTGCGCTCGCCCGGCGCTACCGCGACGTCCTCCGCGGGAAGGGCGTGGTGTTCGCCCACCTGAGCGGCACGCGCGAACTGCTCGAGAGTCGCATCGCCGCGCGCAGCGGCCACTTCATGAAGCCGGGGATGCTGGACTCCCAGCTCCGCACCCTCGAGCCCCCGCAGCCGGACGAGGCGGCCGTGACGGTCGACATCGCCGCCGAGCCGGAGGCGATCGTCACCGGGATCCTCAGCGAGCTGGGCCTGATGGAGGCTGCCGCCTGGCGACCCGCAGGGCCGGCCCGGTGGGCCCGGCGTGACCCCTGATCTGGGTGCGCGGACATTCTTGTCCTCCAATATGAGGACCGCTATCGTCCGAAGTGGGCCGACGTGACCTACCCGAAAATCTGGTCGCGGGTGGCCCATCGAGTGGAACCCGACCCTCCCCTCGTGCACCACCCTCCGGGCGACCGGAGGGCTTCCGCTCGAACGTCGACCTAGCGACGTCGGGGCCGCTGCACACGTGCGTCGTCGCACGGGTGCTCACACCCCTGCGCTGCGCGGGACGACGTCCCGAACAGATTGTGAGCACGTCCCATGAACAGGTTCGCCAAGGGCGCGATCGCCGGCGCGGCCGGCATCCTCCTCCTTCTCAGCGGCGCGGGCACCTTCGCGCTGTGGAACGGCTCGGCGAGCGCCGCCGCCGGCTCTGTCCAGTCCGGAACGATGACCATCGCGGCCGACGCCACCGCGGGCACCTGGAGCGTCACCCACGGCTCGGGCTCAGCCACCGCGATCCCGAACATCGCGAGCTTCCGCGCCGTCCCGGGCGACGTCCTGACCTTCACTCAGAAAGTGGACGTCACCGCCACCGGCGACAACCTCTCCGCCATCCTCAGCATCGACCCCACGTCGATCAAGGCAGGCGACAGCTCGCCGTCCAGCGCCGCGCTCGTCACGGCGCTCACCAGCGGGATGACCGTGACCGTGGGCGCCCCGCTGCCCGTCGGTGTCACCGCGGGCGCCGCGGCCAACACCTATGCCGTCAGCGGAACCACCGGCACCAAGGTGCTGACCGTCTCCGTGACGCTGCCGTTCGACTCCACGACCACCGGAACGGTGGCGCAGGGCGGCACCGTCGACCTGAGCGCGCTCGGATTCAAGCTGGCCCAGCAGTAACGCACGCGGACCAGGACGAGCGGAGCCGGGGGAGGTGCGAAGGGACATGAAGCGCTTCGCCCTCCCCTGACCGCCGCCGGCACGGCGCTGGCCACGTTCCTGCTGATGCCGGGCGCCGGCACCTACGCGCTCTGGAACGGCGTCGCCGCCGCGAAGGCCGGGGCGATCACCGCCGCCACGGTCTCGGCGAGCGTGACGATCGCGCAGCCCTTCGACACCGTCTTCACATCCGGCCACACCTCCACGACCGGCGGCGTGGTCGCGACCAACACCGGTAACGTCGGCACGACCTTCAGCTCGTCCGTCGGGCTGGCGGCCGGGACGTCACCCGCGCTGGCGGCAGTCATCCCGGTGAGCGTCTGGCCGGTCGCCTCGGTCACCGCGTGCACCACGGCCGCGACCGTCCCCGCCGGTGCCGTCACGGGGACGCTCGCGATGCTCGCGCTCGCCGCGCCGACGACCGGCTTCCTCGTGGCCGGCGCGTCGTACGCGTTCTGCGTAAGGGAGTCGATGGATGTGACCTCGGCGCCCGGCATCGCCAGCGGGTCCGTCGTGAACCCCGTCTTCACCGCCACGGTGACCGCCGGGACGGTGTGGTCCAGCACCGCCGCCGCCGGACTCGCGCAGACCTTCGTCGACGACATCGCGCCGTCTGCACCGACCGGGCTGACCGGCCGCTCCGGGTCCACCAGCTCGGTCGCGCTCTCCTGGACGGCGGCCACCGACAACGTGGGCGTGGTCGCCTACGACGTCTACCGTTCCGGGACATCCGCCCCGATCGGCTCGACCGCAGCCACATCCTTCACCGACGCGGGCGCGGCGGCGAGCACCTCCTACACGTACTCCGTCGTCGCTCGCGACGCCGTGGGGCTCACCTCACCGGCCGCGACCGCGCTCGCCGACCGGACCGCCCCGGGAACGCCGACCCTGACCCTGACCGGCACGACGGGGTCCACCGCCACGCTGTCCTTCTCCGCGGCCGACAACGTCGGCGTCAGCGCCTACACCGTCTCCCGCGACGGCACGGCGATCGCCACCGTGGGCGGCGCCACCACGACGTACACCGACACCGGCCTGACAGTGGGCGTGCACCGGTACACCGTGACGGCCTCCGACGCCGCCGGGAACGTCTCCGCGCCCTCCGCGCCGGTCTCGGCTGCGGGCTCCTACGCCTCCGGCTCCTGGTACCAGCTCGTGAACGCCGCCAGCGGCCGGTGCGTGACCGTCCCCTCGCCCATCGCGAACGGAGGCGTGCTGACCCAGTCGGCCTGCGCCGGCCCGGCGAGCGGTGCGCAGGAGTGGCTCCTCACCACCTCGTCCGGCACCACCGCGACCGTGACCTCCGCCCTCCCGTCGCTGGTGACCGGCCAGTACCTGTGGGCCGGCGCCCGGACCGCGCCGGTGGCCGTGACCTCCTCGCGGACGGCCACGAACGGGTCGACGCTCTGGACGTTCACCGTGCAGGCCGACGGCTCCTTCACGATCGCCAACACCATCACCGGCGACAACGGCAACGGGAACGGCAACGGCTTCGGCAACACGACGACCCTGTGCGCCACCGGCGCGGCCGCCGGGGGAGGCCAGCTCACGACCACCACGTGCACGGCCGGAGTTTCGACCCAGTCCTTCTTCCTCAGGCAGGTGACACCGTGAGCGAACCCGAACCGCGCCCGGCCCGGTCGCTGCGGCAGTACGTCGTCACGGGCCTCAGCGTCGGCCTGCTCGGTCTCGTGCTGTTCGTCGCCGCGGTGGTCATCGTCATCCCACGGGCGGCGGGCGCCACCCCGGTGACTGTGCTGACCTCCTCGATGGAGCCGACCCTTCCGCCGGGGACGCTCGTCGTGGTGAGACCGAAGGCCGTCCACGACATCCACGTCGGCGACGTGATGACCTATCAGATCCGCTCCGGCGATCCGGCCGTCATCTCGCACCGCGTGATCGCGATCACGACTTCCACCACGAACGGCATGACCTTCACGACGAAGGGCGACGACAACGCCGAGGCCGACCCTCCCGTGGTGCCCGCGCAGGTGCGCGGCGTGGTCTGGTACAGCGTCCCGCTGCTCGGCTACGTCAACAGCGCGCTCGACCAGAGCCAGCGCTCGTGGGTGCTGCCCGCGGTCGGCGTGCTGCTGATCGTCTACGCGGCGTGGATGTTCCTGCGCGGCACCGCCGCGTCGGTCCGCCGCACCTCGCGCGCCGACAAGGGTGAGGAAGTCTCCACCCGGTGAGCGTCTCGCCCGAGCGTCGGCCGACGAACATACCGGCCGGAAGGTATTCCCGCGCGGGCGCCGCCCGGGGTGTACGGTTCCTGGGCGGGACGGGCGGATCGCGCCGGGCCTGCCGATCGGGTGGAGCAGTATAGAACATCCTGACCGGTTTGCCAACGCCCCCGCCCTTCCGGCCCGATACGGGAAACTAGGACGGTCGAAACGAGTTGGGAGGTCGGCCATGCGTCCTGAGGATCGCCTCGCGCTGCTGGAGAACGACCTCCCGGCGGCCGCGAGCCGCGGTGAGATCATCGCGCTGTTCCAGCCGCAGTTCTCGCTCACGACCGGCGGCGTCGTCGGGGCGGAGGCGCTCAGCCGGTGGGTCCACCCGCGGTTCGGTCTCGTCGCTCCGGGCGAGTTCATTCCGATGGCCGAGCGTCTGGGGCTCGTCGGCGGGATCGGGGACGTCATGCTGCGACTCGGCTGCCACGCCGCTCGCGATTGGCTGAACCACGGGCATGCGATCGAGGTTGCGGTCAACGTGTCGATCCTGCAGCTGCGGACGCCGGCGATCGTCGACACGGTCGCCGCGTTGCTCGACGAGTTCTCGCTCGCGCCGAGCCTGCTGACGCTCGAAGTGACCGAGACCACTCCCGTGACCGATGTCCCGGAGGCGATCGACGTCGTCCGCCGGCTGAGCGGGCTCGGCGTGAACATCTCGATCGATGATTTCGGCGCCGCCTATGCGTCGCCGGAGCAGGTCATCGCACTGCAGGCGACCGAACTGAAGGTCGACCAGTCGCTCGTGCAGGAGACCCAGGGCGCCCACGCCGAAGACCTGGCGCAAGCGGTCGCGTTCGGCAAAGCGCACGGCATGCGCCTGGTCGCGGAGGGCATCGAGACGGAGGCGCAGCTTGCGCGAGTTCGCGCACTTCAGTGCGATCGCGGCCAGGGATACCTCCTGTCGCGTCCGACGACCAAGGCGGATGTGGACAGCCTCCTGGTCTCCGCCGGAGGCATCCGCACGGCCGAGTAGGCGCGCTAACTTGACGATTGCCTCAGAAACCGTCACGCTCAACACATGCATTTAGACCGGTCACTCATTTGAGGCAAGATGTGCTCGACGAAGTCGCGCGTATGCAACCTTTTCCGCGAGCACTTGTAGACCGATCCCACACCGTCGTCGACGCCAACCAGGCACTCGAAGTCTGGGCCGGCCGGCCTTCCGAAGAACTCGTCGGGATGCCGCTCGCCGCGGTGCTCGGTGTCGAAGCCGACGAACTCGCCGAGGCACTGGCGACCGGCAACCCGGGCGGCATCCGTCTCGAGTCCTCCGCGCACGCCTACCAGGGGACGCGGAGCTCGGTGGTCATCCGCGCCGTGCGGATCTCCGGGGGCCGAACGATCGTCGCCTTCGACCCGGAGCTCGCCGGGGTCGGCGAGCGCACCGCAGCGCTCGGGCGACGCGAGAGCGACCGGTTGCAGTTGCTGCTCTCCGCCTCCGTCGCGTTCGCGAAGACGCGGGCCGAGGAGGAGCTCGGCGAGCTGCTGTCGCAGACCGCGCGCCGGGCGTTCAACGCGACCGCCTGCAGCGTGCACACCGGTGAACCGGGGAACTACACGCTTGTGGCGGGAGAGAACCTTCTGGAGAAGGAGTGGCCGAAGGATAGGCACGGAGAGGCTGTCCAGCTCGGGAGCGTCGTGACGATCCAGTCACCCGCCGAGGCCGATATCGTGGCGCCGGGCCTCGGATTGAGCGGCGTCTTCGAACGGGCAGGGGTCTATGGTCTGATCGCCGTGCCCATCATCGAGGACGGCGTCCTGTACGGCGCCTTCGCCTGCTACTTCGATCAGCCCCGTAAGTTCGACGATCAGGCCGTGCCGCTGGCCGAGGCGCTCGCCCAGCTTGCCGGGCAGGTCCTCGTCCGGCTCCGCCTGGAAGCGCGGCTGCGCCGTGCGGCGATGCTCGACGAGGTGACGGGCCTGCCGAACCGGCGCCTGTTCGACGAGAGCCTGCATCAGACCGAGCGCGCGCACGCGGACCAGACCGCCGTGCTCTTCGTCGACCTCGACGGGTTCAAGGCCATCAACGACACCCTGGGGCACGCCGCGGGTGACACCGTGCTCAAGGAGGTGGCCGAGCGCCTGAGCCACGTGTTCCGCCAGGAGGACATGATCGCTCGTTACGGCGGCGACGAGTTCATCGCCGCGCTGCAGGTCGCCGACACGTCGGACGCGCTCGAATTGGCCGACCGTGCCAGAGCGGCCATCGCCGAGGACTTCGCCGGCATCCCGCCGGAGCTGAACATCACGGCGAGCGTCGGCATCGCCATCTCGGACGGGGGCGTCGGCGACACGTCGATCGACCACCTCATCCGGCTTGCGGACCAGGCGATGTACGCCGCCAAGCGGGGCGGCGGCGACCAGGCGGTCGTCCACAGGGCGGAGCGGTAGCGCGCATTCCCTACCGCGGATTCGCGTCCCAATCTATGGGCGGCGGCGACGCCGCGAATGTCGGAGAATGTGCACGTGAACAAACCCGAGATCCCGGTTCCGCTCCTGCTCGGAAGGTATCGGCCGATTCGGCTGCTCGCGCGCGGCGGCACCTCGATGGTCTTCCGCGCGCGCGATGAGAACCTGGGCCGCGACGTCGCCGTCAAGCTGTTCTCCTCAGGACGCCATTCCGACGTGGCACGATTCCGGGCCGAGGTGGGCGTGCTCGCCGCCCTCCGGCACCACGGTGTCGTCTCGATCCTCGACGCGGGCGTCGACGACTCGTCACCCAAAGACCCTCGCCCGTTCCTGGTGATCGAGCTGGTCGAAGGCGACACGCTCCGCGCGGTGCTGAACGCCGGTCCGCTGACGACGCGGCAGATCGGCGAGGTCGCGTTCGAGGTCGCGGAAACGCTGGAGTACGTTCACGCGCGCGGCGTCATCCACCGCGACGTGACGCCGTCGAACATCATGATCGTCGACTACGGCACCCGGTTCTCGCGTCCGCGGGCGAGGCTGACGGACTTCGGGATTGCCATCCACGCGACGCGTCCGCAGGAGCTCGCGGAGGGGACGTTCGGGACGGCCGCCTACCTGAGCCCCGAGCAGGTGCGGAGCGAGACCCTGACGCCGGCGTCGGACATCTATTCGCTGGGCCTCGTCCTGCTGGAGTGCTTCACGAGGACGGTCGCGTTTCCGGGCACGCCTGTCGAATCCGCGCTGTCGCGGCTGGACCGCGATCCGGAGACGCCGGATGTCGTCCCCGAGCGCTGGCGCGTGCTCATCCAGTCGATGACGCAGTCCGACGCGTCGCTGAGGCCGTCCGCGGCGGACGTCGCGACCGCCGCGCGAGGAGCCCTGCGGGCGGACCGGGAACACGAGCCCGCATGAACGCGGGCGTCGCCCGATCCTCGGCTCGGGCAGCATATGATCGACTGGCCGGCGGGACCCGCCCCGGCTCCCGCCCTCGGAAGGAGAGCACCGGTTGGGCACTCTGATCTACGGTTCCGGCGCGAAGATCGACATCGACGATCGCCTGCTGGCCCACCTCCAGCTGGTCATCACGTCGAAGCTGCGACGGAACGAGCAGTTCCTCTTCGAGTGGGACCACGACGAGGCCTACTCGCGCGGCCGCACCGCGATCTGGATCAACCCGTCCGTCCCGGTGCACTTCCAGTACGTGGGCAGCCGTCGGCCCGCGCTCAACCGGGCGTGGACGGAGGCGCTGATGGACGCCGCCAACAGCGTCGGCGGTCTGCGCGCGGTCCCCGAGCCTTCGGCGCGCTGATGGGGACGCTCTTCTACGGGGACGCCGTGTCGTCCGTCGAGTTCGACGACCGCCTGCTCGCGCACCTGCAGCTGGCGATCGTCACGAAGCTGCGGCGGAACGAGAGCTTCGTGTTCTCCTGGGACATCCCCGTCGCGGGGGAAGCGGCTCGAACTCGATCTGGCTGTCCCCGACCGTCGGCATCCGCTTCACCTACCCGACGCATACACGCGAGCCGATCAACCGTGCATGGGTGGAGGCCCTCGTCCGCACGGCGAACAGCGTCTCCGGCCTCCGCGTCGTCGACGAACCCCCGCCGGCGCGGACGCGCAGGCCCAGGACAAGACCGACAGAACGGATGAACAGTGATCGTCAACAGGCTTACCGTGGACGGCAAGGACTACTTCCTGCCCGGATCAGTGACGGAGCTCCGCGAGAAGATCAGGGCGGCGATCCAGGCGGGCGGCGACTACGTCAACATCCCGCCGCTGCGCTCCGGCCCCGGAATCGACATCCTCTTCTCGCCGGGCATGCCGGTGGTGTGGAGCCAGATCGACGTCGGAGGCGACACCGGAGCGGACGCGGACGGCGCGGAGGTGTCGCACTCGGCCATCGACGACGACACGTTCGACGGGCTTTAAGGAGCGGTCTCGGCCCGCGCTGACGACCCCCGGATCCCCTTGGGACCGGGGGTTTTCTTCGAAAAGACGGGTGCGCTCCTTCCAAATCTCACAGTGATGAGGGTGCAGACCGTTAGTGCGCGTACTTTGTGCGGCACGCACGGAAGGACGCACATGGACAACGGTCCGTACACCGAGGAACAGCCGCCTCAGGGGGTACCCCCGAACTCGACGCGGGAACCTCCGACCAGCCGGGTCAGGAACGGACACGACGCGGTCCCTTGGCCCGGTTCTTCGGTGTTCTCGGGCCGGGCCTGGTGACGGGCGCTGCGGACGACGACCCCTCGGGCATCGCCACGTACTCGCAGGCCGGTGCGACCTATGGCAACACCATGCTCTGGACGGTGCCGCTCACGCTTCCGCTGATGATGGCGGTGCAGGAGATCTGCGACCGGATGGCGCTCGCGTCCGGAGACAGCTTGGGCAGGCTGATCCGCCGCCACTTCCGCCGCGGTTTCCGTATCGCCATCGGGGTGCTCCTGGTGTTCCTGATCGTCGCGAATGTGCTCAACATCGCGGCGGACCTGAACGCGATCGGCGAGGGCATGCACCTGCTCCATCTCGGGCCGGGCGTGGTGTGGAGCGTGGTCGCGGGCGTGGTGATCGCCGTGGCGGTCACGGGCGGGTCGTTCGCGATGATCGGCCGCATTTTCAAATGGCTGTGCCTGGTGCTGCTGGTCTACGTCGGCGTGCTGTTCGTGTCGAACGTGAACTGGGCCGACGTCGCCCGGGGACTGGTCGGCGTGGGGATGAAGCCGACGCCCGCCTCCCTCGGACTGGTGGTCGGTGTGCTCGGGACGACGATCAGCCCGTACATGTTCTTCTGGCAGTCGGCGCAGCGCGTCGAGGAGCTGCGCGCCGAGGAGCGCGGTGGGGATCACGCTCCCGCGCTCGAGGAGCGCCCGCGATCCGAGGCGAGGCGCCGCCTCCGCAACGGGCGGCTGGACGTCTTCACCGGGATGGCGTTCAGCGTGCTCATCATGTTCGCGATCATCGCCTCCTCGGCGGCCACCCTCGGCGCGCATCACAAGGCCATCACCAGCGCGGCGGACGCCGCGAAGGCGCTCGAGCCGATCGCCGGCAGCTACGCCGGGATGCTGTTCGCGCTGGGCTTCATCGGCTCGGGCGTGCTGGCCGTCCCGGTGCTCGCGGCCTCCGGTGCGGCCGGGATGGCCGGGCTGCTGAACAAGGACTGGGGGCTCGACCGCAGTCCGCGCCGTGCGCCGCTGTTCTACATCCTCCTCGCGCTCGGGATCGTCGTGGGGACGGTCCTCGCTGTCGTCGACAAGAACCCCATCGAGCTGCTGGTGTTCTCGGCGATCGTCAACGGGATCGCGGCCGGGCCCTTCCTCATCGTGCTGATGCTGATCTCCCGCAGCCGCACCATCATGGGCGAGCACGTCAACGGCCGGCTGGCCGACACGATGGGGTGGATCGCCACGGTGATCATGTGCGTCGCCGGCGTCTACGGCACCTGGTTCACGGTCGCCGGAGGGTAGCGAGAGTCCCGCTTCGTGTCGGGAGCGTTGGACAAAAGGATCATCCTGATCTATTTTGTTCTGTGGCAGGACGACGGGGTCCTCAGGCGCTCGGCCCAGGCTCACCCCGTTCCGCCGTCGTATCCCTACACGTTGAAGGAGTACCTGTGTCAGAGCAGAGGCCAACCACCGGGAGCACTCTCGGACTCGAGGTGCGGTCCATCGATTACGTCCCGCATCACGAGCGTCACGGCAAGGTGTGGCACATCGGCCCGCTGTGGTTCATGTCCAACGCGCAGATCGCGACCCTCGCGGTCGGTGTGGTGAGCATCGCGGCCGGCGGGAACCTGATCTGGTCGATCATCGCCATCGTCCTCGGGCTGCTGGTCGGCACGATCTTCATGGCCGCGCACTCGTCGCAGGGTCCGCAGCTCGGCCTGCCGCAGATGATCCAGTCGCGCCCGCAGTTCGGCTACATCGGCGCGCTGCTGGTGTGGCTCTTCGCGTTCCTGCAGTATGCCGGCTTCAACGTCTTCAACACGGTCCTCGCCGGTGACTCGCTCACCGGGGCGATCCACGTCGGGCACGGCGCGGATGCGTTCTGGTTCTGGCTGGTCACCGTCGTCTGCGCGGCGGTCGCCCTCTTCGGCTACGACCTCATCCACAAGGTCGAGCGGTACCTCACCTACGTCACCGTGGTCGTGCTCGCCCTGCTCACGTTCGCGGCACTGGTCCACCTGCACCTCCCGGCCGGCTCGTTCGACATCGCGCACTTCAACGCGCTGGCCTTCTTCTCGCAGTTCGGCGTCGTCGCGGGGTACCAGATCTCGTGGGCGATCTACGTCTCCGACTACTCGCGCTACCTCCCGGCCGACACCCCGCCGAAGACGACGTTCCGGTGGACGTTCTGGGGCAGCGCCATCGGCGGCGCATGGATGATCCTGCTCGGCGCCTACCTGGCCGCCGCGGTCAAGGACTTCAACGCCAGCGACCCGGTGGCGGCGATCCGGGATGTCGCCGACGGTCTCTTTCCCGGCTTCGGCATCATCGCCCTGCTGGTCATCGCGTTCGGTCTGATGGCGGTCATCATCCTCAACATGTACGGCGGGTCGCTGACGCTGATCTCCTCGATCGACAGCATCCGCAAGGTGCGGCCGACCCTGAGGGTCCGCGTGATCACGGTGGGCATCACCGCGGTCATCTCCGGCGTGCTCTCCCTCTACGCCTCCAGCGACTTCGCCGCCGTCTTCGCGGACTTCCTCCTGCTGGTGCTGTACTTCTTCATCCCGTGGACGGCGATCAACCTGACCGACTACTTCATCGTGCGCAAGGGGCACTACGCGATCGGTGAGATCTTCAAGCCGCACGGCATCTACAAGCGCTGGGGCTGGGCCGGGATCGTCTCGTACCTGGTCGCCTTCGCGTGCATGATCCCGTTCTTCAGCATCGGCACGTTCTTCACCGGGGCCATCGCACAGCGCATGGGCGGCGTCGACATCTCGCTGTTCATCGGACTGCCCGTCGGCGGTGCGCTCTACTGGCTCTTCACCCGCAACCTCGACCTCGCCGCGGAGCGCGCGCTGGCCGAGCAGCAGTCGGCCGACCTCGAGAACGCGGCCCCGGAGGGCGACGACCTCGCCGGCGTCATCCTCGACTGAGGCCCGGAGCGGCTCGCGCCGGACGTCCGATCAGCGGTCGGCGTCCGGCGCAGCCGTTCGCGCTCCGTCCTCGCCCGCCGCGGCGATGCCCACGAACATGGAGCGATGGAGGGTCTGGACATGCGCCTCCATGATCGACACCGCAGCCACCGGGTCGTGGCGGCGGAGGGCGTCGACGACCTCCGCGTGCTCGGCGTTGACGCGGTGGAGATAGGCCACCGGGTACGGCAGGAAGTACTCGTACAGGGCGTACAGCGTCGTGCTGTAGTGCGGGAGGGCCCAGGGCAGGCCGCTCGCCCGTGCGATGGCCAGATGGAGCGCTTCGTCGGCCGAGTGGTAGCCGCTCCAGTCCTCTGCGCGCCCCGCCTGCTCGACGTAGCGGTCGAGCTCGGCGAGCTGGGCGTCGCTGATGACGAGCGCCGCGTGATGGACGACGGCGCACTCGAGCAGCGTCCGGCGGTCGATCAGCTCGTGCACCTTCGCCGCGTCGTCCAGGTAGGCGCCGACGGCCGAGACGGCGGAGGCCGCGGAGCGCTCCGCCACGAAGGTGCCGCCCGCCCGGCCTCGGCGCCGGGCCAGGAGGCCGTCGTCGGCGAGGCTCTCCAGCGCCCGGCGGGCGGTGATGTCGCTCACCCCGAGCGCTTCGGCCACCTGGCGGTAGGTGGGCAGGCGATCTCCTCGGGCGAGGAGGCCCAGCTCGATCGCGAGCGCGATGCGGGCCCGCACCGTCTCCAGCGCGCTCAGGCGCGTGATGCCCGCGACGGCCGGGTCCACGAGAGCCGCCACGGCGGTTCCGGCACCTTCGCCCGCGCCTGTATCGTCCTTCCCCGACGTCATGCGGTCCACCCTAGCGGCCGGCGCTGGACATAAGCGATCATAATGATCTATTTTTGCTGTGAGCAGTCGACGAACGAAGGAGTGAGGACGATGGCACGAACCCTGCAGATCGTGGGAGTCCAGGCGCCGCCGCTGCCGATCGGGACTGCGCTCGAGGTGTTCGCGGACGATGTGCGCTCGATCTCCGCCTCGACCGCGGACGGCCACCCGGACGGGGCTGCGCGACTCGTCGTCTACCCCGAGCTGCACCTCTTCGGTCCCGAGCGCGTCGCCCCGGCAGACCGCAACCAGCTGCTCGACGCTTCCGCCGTCGCGCTGGACTCGCCGCTGATCGCCGGGCTCGGCGACATCGCGCGGGAGGCGGGCGTCTGGCTCGTCCCCGGCAGCGTGTGCGAGCGCGGACCCGCCGGCGAGCTCTTCAACACGGCGCTCGTCTTCTCGCCGACGGGCGAGCTGACCGCGCGCTACCGCAAGATCTTCCCGTGGCGGCCCTTCGAGCCGTACGTCCCCGGCGGCGAGTTCGTCGTCTTCGACATTCCCGGCACCGGACGCCTCGGGCTTTCCATCTGCTACGACGCCTGGTTTCCGGAGGTCACCCGGCACCTCGCCTGGATGGGCGCCGAAGCCGTCGTCAACGTCGTCAAGACCACCACCCCCGACCGCGCCCAGGAGGTCGTGCTCGCCCAGGCCAACTCGATCGTCAACCAGACCTTCACCGTGAGCGTCAACTGCGCCGGCCCGATCGGCGAGGGCCGCAGCCTCATCGTGGACCCCGAGGGCGCGGTCCTCGCAGCCGCTTCGGGCGCCGACCCGGCGATCCTCGTCGAGACGATCGACCTGGACGCCGTCACCCGCGTGCGCGGGTCCGGCACCGCCGGCTCCAATCGCATGTGGGCCCAGTTCGAGCCGACGGACGCGCCTCTCGAGCTGCCGCTCTACTCCGGCCGCATCGACCCGGCACGCTGGGCGCCGTCCGCCGCCGTCGTCGGGAACGCGACCCGCTGAGACCGACGTATGCTTGTCCGCGGCCGTCCGGGCCCCGCGATCCGGCCGAGAGAGGAGAGACTGTGCGCATCACCCTCGCGCAGATCGACTCCGACGACGACATCCAGCGCAACCTCGGGCTCGTCCGCACGGCCGCGGAGGCGGCAGCCGCGGACGGCGCGGAGCTTGTGGTCTTCCCCGAGTACACGATGTACGAGAAGCGCGCCGTCGACGCGTCCTTCGCGACCGCGGCCCAGCCCCTCGACGGGCCGTTCGTGTCGGCGCTCGCGGAGCTGGCCGCCACCGTGGGCATCGCGATCGTCGCAGGTATCGTCGAGAAGACGGACGACGACCCGAGACCGCACAATACGCTGATCGCGGTCGACGCGACCGGGTCGGTCATCGCCCGCTACCGCAAGCTCCACCTGTTCGACTCGTTCGGCTTCCGCGAGTCGGAGTGGATCGCGCCCGGCGACTCCCTCGACCCTGTCGTCTTCGAGGTCGGTGGCCTGACCTTCGGACTGATGACCTGCTACGACCTCCGCTTCCCCGAACTGGGCCGCCGCCTCGCAGACGCCGGCGCGCAGGTGGTCCTGGCCTGCTCCTCCTGGGTTCCCGGCCCAGGCAAGGTCGACCAGTGGCGCACCCTGGCGAAGGCCCGCGCCATCGAGAACACCTGCTTCGTCGCCGCGATCTCGCAGGCCTCCACGATCTCGATCGGCACGAGCCTCCTGTCCGACCCGTTCGGCGCTGTCGTCGGGGAACTCGGCGACAGCCCGGCGCTGGCGACCGTCGAGGTGGCCGCAGCGGACGTCGATGCCGCGCGCACGCGGAATCCGGCGCTTCAGCAGCGGCGGTACGCGTAGAGCTCCTGCTCGCTTCACGAAGCGTAACGAGAGCTACGCCCGGCCGGCCCTGGCCGCATATCCTGCCTCAGATCACACCGACCGGCGATGACGAGATGAGGCGCAGTGTCCGATCGAGAAACCGAGCGAAGGCGGGCCCTGGTCTTCTTCGTGGGGCTCAGCGCGAGCCTCATCCTGGTCGCCGTCGCGAGTCTGACGCTCTCGCCGGCGTCTGCGGCCCCGGGGGTCATGGTGTCCGCGCTGATCCTGCTGGGCGGCGCGGCCTACGGCTTGGTCGCGTCGATCGTGCTCCTGGCCCGGGGGCGTGGCGTGGCGACAGGTGACGAACCCACGCCGGCGTCGGACAGGGCGGAGAAGTAGCGATTCCGCGCGATGGCGACGAGTTCCCAGTCGGTCATCCGGTCGTGGCGGAGCAGCGGCTCCGTGACGATGTCGGCGGCCGACTTCTGGACGAGCTGATGGAAGTATCCCGGGGCGAGCAGGTAGCTGGCGGCGACCACTCGTCCGGAGCCTTCGGGCGCAGCCCTGCCGACCGCGATGTCGAGGGGCGGCTGCGCGGCGCTGAGGAAGCCGACGGTCACCGGGCGATGGCACGCGACGCCGAGCAGCAGCCCTGCTGCCAACCCGTCGTCGACGCCCGCGCGATCGCTCGATCCGGCGGCGGCGAGCACGATCCGGTCGTCCCGGCCCAGGCCGGCCTCGTGCAGCCGTCGCCGGAGGATCTCGGCGAGCCGCGGATCGGGGCCGAGTGCGGGCGCGACGATGACACGCTCGCCGAACGGCGCCGCGGCCTCCGGGAGGTCGTGGCCGAGGTGGTAGCCGCGGGACAGCAGCAGCGGCACGATCACGATCGTCGCGTCGGCCGGAAGAGCCGCCAGCGCGGACGGGACGTCGGGCTGTTGCACATCGACGAACGCGTGGGCGGCGACATCCGCGTCCACGGCATCGTGGACCGACTCGGCGAAGCGCGAGACCGCCCGCTGGCCCTGCGGGTCGGAGGTGCCGTGCGACACGGTGAGAATGGCGATCATGCGGGCTCCGGTGGTCGGGGGACGGCGAGGCGGAGGCACCTCGACCGGGCCCGTCCAGGATGCCTGAGGAGCCGTTCGCGATTTCTGGATTACGTCCATTTATTACCGCCGCCCTTCCGTCGCGTCTCGCATCCGGCCTAGGTTCCCTACTCGATCCGCCCCGCAGCGGAGGAGGGAATTCCCATGACGATCTCGGAACAGCACACCGCACGGACGGCCGTACGGCCGCGCCGCTCGGACGCCCGGCCGAACGGTCAGTGGGCGGTCGATGGCACGGCGCCTCTGAACGGCAACGAGGCCTGGAAGCAGGAGGACGGCGGCCTGGCCGTCCGCGAGCGCATCGTGCGCGTCTACGCCGACGGCGGCTTCGCCTCCATCGACCCGACCGACCTGCACGGCCGCTTCCGGTGGTGGGGGCTGTACACTCAGCGCAAGCCCGGCATCGACGGCGGCAAGACCGCGACGCTGGAGCCGCACGAGCTCGAGGACGAGTTCTTCATGCTGCGGGTCCGCATCGACGGCGGCCAGCTCACGACCGAGCAGCTGCGGACGATCGCGGGCATCTCGACCGAGTTCGGCCGCGACACTGCCGACCTGACCGACCGGCAGAACATCCAGCTGCACTGGATCCGGGTGGAGGACGTACCCGAGATCTGGCGGCGGCTGGAAGCGGTGGGCCTCAGCACGACGGAGGCCTGCGGCGACGTGCCGCGGGTGTTCCTCGGCTCGCCGGTGGCGGGCATCGCTGCGGACGAGCTGATCGACCCGACGCCGCTGATCGAGGAGATCGCCGAGCGGTTCCTCGGCGACCCGGAGCTGGCGAACCTGCCGCGCAAATTCAAGACCGCGATCAGCGGGCACCCGAGTCAGGACGTGGTCCACGAGATCAACGACGTGTCGTTCGTCGTGGTCGAGCATCCCGAACTCGGTGTCGGCTTCGACCTGTGGGTCGGCGGCGGCCTGTCGACGACGCCGCGGCTGGCGGAGCGGCTGGGCGCGTTCGTCCCGCCGGAGCAGGTGCCGGAGGTGTGGCACGGGGTCGTGCGGATCTTCCGCGACTACGGCTACCGGCGGCTGCGCAACAAGGCCCGCCTGAAGTTCCTCCTCGCCGACTGGGGGGTCGAGAAGTTCCGGCAGGTGCTGGAGGACGAGTACCTCGGCGAACCGCTCGCCGACGGCCCGGCGCCCGCCGCGCCGACGACCGCCGGCGACCACGTCGGCGTCCACCGGCAGAAGGACGGCCGCTACTTCATCGGCGTCACGCCGTTCGTCGGCCGTGTCTCCGGCACGAGCCTGGGTCAGCTCGCCGACCTCCTGGAGCGGCACGGCTCCACCCGGTTGCGGACGACGCCGCACCAGAAGATCCTCGCCCTCGACATCCCCGAGGCGAACGTCGAGCAGGCCGTCGCGGAGCTCGACGCGCTCGGGCTCACGGCCAAGCCGAGCGTGTTCCGCCGCGGCACGATTGCGTGCACGGGCATCGAGTTCTGCAAGCTCGCGATCGTGGAGACCAAGCTCACCGCGACCGCCGCCGTGCAGCAGTTGGAGGACCGGCTGGCGGGCCTCGACCTCCCGGCGCCGCTCAGCCTCCACGTCAACGGCTGCCCGAACTCCTGCGCCCGCATCCAGACCGCCGACATCGGGCTCAAAGGTCAGCTGCTCCCGGACGGGAACGGCGGCCAGGTGCCCGGCTTCCAGGTGCACCTGGGCGGCGGCCTCGCCTCCCGCGACCGCGACGAGGCAGGCCTGGGCCGCACCGTGCGCGGCCTCAAGGTGACCGCGGACGGGATCGCGGACTACGTCGAGCGCGTCGTCAAGCGCTTCCTGACCGACCGCACCGACACCGAGACGTTCGCCGAGTGGGCGCACCGGGCCGACGAGGAGGCGCTGCAGTGACCGCGACCAACCTGGGCAGCCTGCCCGCGCGACCCGCCGAGCTGCGGCCGGTCGATGAGCTCCGTGCGCTCGCGGAGCGCGGCGCGCGCGAGCTGGAAGGCGCGACCGCCGAGGAGATCGTGCGCTGGGTCGCCGACAACTTCGCCGTGGAGCGCACCGCCGTCGCGTGCTCGATGGCCGACGCCGTCCTCCCGCACGTCGTGGCGGCGGGGCTGCCGGGCGTCGACGTGCTGTTCCTCGACACCGGCTACCACTTCGTGGAGACGTACGTGACCCGCGACGAGGTCGCCCGCGCACTGGATGTGCGGGTGGTCGACGTGAAGCCGAAGCAGACGGTGGCCGAGCAGGACGCGGAGTTCGGCGCCGAGCTGTTCGCCCGCGACCCCAACCTGTGCTGCGCCCGCCGCAAGGTGGAGCCGTTGCAGCGCTCGCTGACCGGCTACGAACTCTGGTTCACCGGCGTGCGCCGCGAGGAGGCGCCCACCCGCACCGAGACCCCGTTCATCACCTGGGACGAGAAGAACGGCCTGGTGAAGGTCAACCCGCTCGCCGCCTGGACGTTCGACGAGCTGCTCGACTACGCCGCGGCGAACGCGGTGCCGATGAACCTGCTCCTGTCCAACGGGTACCCCTCGATCGGCTGCGAACCGTGCACCAAGCCGGTGGCCGAGGGGAGGACCCGCGCTCCGGTCGCTGGGCCGGGCTCGCCAAGACCGAATGCGGGTTGCACGAATGACCGACACCACCCTGACGTCCCCGCGCTCCCTCGACCTGATCGACCAGCTCGAGGCCGAGTCCATCCACATCATCCGGGAGGTCGTCGCCGAGTTCGAGCGGCCGGTGCTGCTGTTCTCCGGCGGCAAGGACTCCGTGCTCGTGCTGCACCTGGCGGCGAAGGCGTTCTGGCCGGCCCGCATCCCGTTCTCGCTGCTGCACGTGGACACGGGCCACAACTTCCCGGAGGTCCTCGACTTCCGCGACGCGACGGCCGAGCGATTCGGCATCCCGCTGGCCGTGGCCCGGGTGCAGGACTACATCGACGACGGCCGGCTCAGCGAGCGCGCCGACGGCACCCGCAACCCGCTGCAGACCGTCCCGCTGCTCGATGCGATCGAGGCCGGCCGGCACGACGCGGTCTTCGGCGGCGCGCGCCGCGACGAGGACAAGGCGCGGGCGAAGGAGCGCATCCTCTCGCTGCGCGACGGATTCGGCCAGTGGGATCCGCGCAACCAGCGCCCCGAGCTGTGGAGCCTCTACAACGGCCGCCACACGCCCGGCCAGCACGTGCGGGCGTTCCCGATCAGCAACTGGACCGAGCTCGACGTCTGGCGCTACATCGAGCGCGAGGGCATCGAGCTGCCGCCGCTGTACTACGCGCACGAACGCGGCGTGTTCGCCCGCGATGGGATGTGGCGCGCGGTCGGCCCGGTCTCGCCCGCCGACCGCGGCGAGACCGTCGAGCAGCGACTGGTGCGCTACCGCACGGTCGGCGACATGAGCTGCACGGGCGCGGTCGAGTCCGACGCGCGCGACGTCGCCGCGGTGGTGCGGGAGGTCGCGGCCTCCACCCTCAGCGAGCGCGGCGCGACCCGCGCCGACGACCGCATCTCCGAAGCCGCGATGGAAGACCGGAAACGGCAGGGATACTTCTGATGACTCTTCTCGACGACGACACCCGCGCGGCGCTCCCCGCCCCGGCGGCCGGCGCTGCGACCCGCGGCACCCTGTTCCGCTTCGCGACAGCCGGCTCGGTCGACGACGGCAAGTCGACCCTGGTCGGCAGGCTGCTGCACGACTCGAAAGCGATCCTCGCGGACCACCTCGCCGCGGTCGAGCGCACCTCCCGGGAGCGCGGCTTCGGCGGCGAGGCCGGCGGGCTCGACCTCGCCCTCCTCACCGACGGCCTGCGCGCCGAGCGCGAGCAGGGCATCACGATCGACGTCGCCTACCGGTACTTCGCCACCGACGCCCGCTCGTTCATCCTCGCCGACTGCCCGGGCCACGTGCAGTACACCCGCAACATGGTCACCGGCGCGACCACCGCCGACGCGGTCGTGCTGCTGGTGGATGCCCGCAACGGCGTGCTGGAGCAGACCCGCCGCCACCTCGCGGTCATCAGCCTGCTGCGCGTGCCGCACGTGATCGTGGCGATCAACAAGATCGACCTGGTCGGCTTCGACGCCGACCGGGTGCGGCAGGTGACGGAAGAGCTGGCCGAGGTGACCGACGAGCTCGGCATCCGCGACCTCCACGTCGTGCCGGTCTGCGCGGTCGACGGGGACAACGTCGCCGACCGCTCGGCGCGCACGCCCTGGTACGACGGACCGGCGCTGCTCGAACTGCTGGAGGCGCTGCCGAGCACCGACCAGCTCGAGACGCCGGCGGAGGACCTCCGCCTCCCCGTGCAGCTGGTGCTGCGGCCCCAGGGCGCGCTGGCACCGGGTCTCGACGCGACCGAGTACCGCGACTACCGCTCGGCCGCCGGACGGATCGCCTCGGGAACCGTCGCCGTCGGCGACCGGGTGAGCGTGCTGCCCGGCGGCGCGACCTCGGTCGTGACCCGCATCGACGTCGCCGGCCGCAGCGTGGAGTCTGCGGTGGCGCCGCAGTCCGTCGCGGTCAGCCTCGCCGACGACCTCGACCTCGCCCGCGGCGCCCTCATCGGAACCGCAGCCACCCTCCCGGAGCCACGGTCGGCGCTCACCGCGGAGGTGTTCTGGCTGGACCCGTCCCGCGGCGTCCCCGGAGCCCGGCTGCTGCTGAAGTGGGGGACCGCGACCGTCCAGGCCCGGCTCACCGGGATCGAAGGCCGCCGCGACCTCACCACCCTCCGGATCGTCCCGGCCGACGCGCTCGACGTCAACGACATCGGCCACGTCACCCTCCAGCTCGCGGAGGCGCTGCCGGTGGAGCCGTACGCGGCCAACCGCGACACGGGCGCGTTCCTGCTCATCGACCCCCAGTCCGGTGCGACGCTCGCCGCCGGCATCGTCTCCTGAAGAAGGGGTTCCCCGTGCAAACACCGCTCCGCACCATCGCAGTCCTCGCGCTCGCCGCTGCCACCGCCGCCCTGACCGGCTGCGCGGCTTCCGCGGCCGGCGCCGACCCCGCCCCGGCGAAGGCGATCCGTGTCGGCTACTTCGACAACGTCACGCACGCCCCGGCGCTGATCGGCATCCACGACGGACTGCTGCAGAAGGCGCTCGGCACGACCGAGCTCCAGACCAAGCAGTTCAGCGCAGGCCCCGCCGAGATCGAGGCGCTCAGCGCCGGCGCGATCGACGCCGCGTACATCGGCCCGAGCCCGGCGATCAACTCGTACCTGAAGAGCGGCGGCCAGTCTCTGACGATCGTCTCCGGGGTCGCCACGGGAGGCGCCGCCCTCGTGGTCACGAGCGACATCACCTCGGCCGGCCAGCTCAAGGGGAAGACGATCGCGACCCCCCAGCTCGGCAACACGCAGGACGTGGCGCTGCGCTACTGGCTGACCAAGCAGGGCCTCCACACGTCGCTGACCGGCGGGGGCGACGTCACCGTCTCGCCGACCGACAACGCACAGGCGCTGACCCTGTTCCAGGCCGGGAAGATCGACGGCGCGTGGGTACCCGAGCCGTGGGTGTCCCGGTTCGTGCTCGACGGGAACGCGTCCGTGCTGGTCGACGAGGCGTCGCTCTGGCCGGGCGGGACGTTCCCGACCACGGTGCTCGCCGTCTCGACCGCGTTCCTGAAGGCGCACCCGCAGACGGTGAAAGCGCTCGTCCAGGGCAACGCCGACGCCGTCGACGCCCTGAAGGATCCGGCCACGGTCGGCAACGACATCAACGCGCAGCTCAAGGCCGACACCGGCAAGGAGCTGCCGGAGGGGGTGCTCGTGCGGGCGCTGGACCACGTCAGCTTCGCCACCGACCCGGATGCGACGGCGTTCCCGACGCTCGTCCAGCACGCGAGCACGGTCGGGCTGGCCACCAAGGGCTCGCTGAAGGGCCTGTTCGACCTCACCGCCCTCAACGCGGTCCGCAGCGCGGCCGGGCAGCCGGCCGCCTCCGCCGGCGGACTGGGGCGATGACATGGACGACCTCGACCGCGCCGCCGTCGCCCTCGCGGGAGTGAGCAAGCGCTTCGGCGCGCACGCTCCCGTCGTGCTCGACGGGGTGGACCTGCGCATCGGCGACGGCGAGTTCGTCTGCCTGCTCGGGGCGTCCGGGTGCGGCAAGTCGACCATCCTGAACCTGATCGCCGGGCTCGACCGGCCGACCGCAGGCGAGATCGTGGTGCCGAGCGGGCCGGTCGCGATGATGTTCCAGGATGCCGCCCTGCTGCCGTGGCTGACCGCCCGCCGCAACGTCGAACTGGCCCTCGACCTCGGCGGCCTCCCGCGCGACCGGCGCCGTGCCCGCGTCGACGAGCTCCTGGAACTGGTCTCGCTCACGCACGCCGCCGACCGCCGCCCGCACGAGCTCTCCGGCGGGATGCGGCAGCGCGTCGCCCTCGCCCGGGCGCTCGCGCAGGACCGGCACGTGCTGCTGATGGACGAGCCGTTCGCCGCCGTCGACGCGATCACCCGCGACCTGCTCCATGGGGAGCTGGAGCGGATCTGGCGACAGACCGGCCGCACCATCGTCTTCGTCACCCACAACGTGCGGGAGGCGCTACGCCTCGGGCAGCGGATCGTGCTGCTGAGCTCGCGACCGGGCCGTGTGGCCGCCGAGTGGGCGGTGCCCGGCGACGTACGCGCCGGGGCCGACCCGGTGGAGACCGCCCGCCTGGACGACGAGATCACCCGCCGGCTGCGAGAGGAGCTGATCCGCAATGCCGCCTGAAGCCACTGCGTCGACGACAATCGAGCCGATTCGCGCTCTGAGCGAGACGTCCGAGCTGCGCGCCCTGGAGGCCGGGCTCGACTCCCTCCAGACCGCTCCGGATGCCGCGCCACGCCGGGCACGCCGCATCGCCAGAGCCGTCCTCCCGACCACGGTCTTCGTGCTCGCCGCACTGATCGCCTGGCAGCTCTACACCGTGATCGCCCACCCGCGACCCGATCTCCATCCGGGGCCGGCCGACGTTCTCAACGCGCTCGGCAGCGCGGCGAGTTCCGGCCACCTCGCCACGGCCATCGGGACCAGCCTCGGCCGCGGCGGCTTCGGGTTCCTGCTCGCGATCCTGATCGCCACCCCGCTCGGCCTGCTGCTGGCCGAGGTGCGCTGGCTGCGCCGTGCCGTCGGCCCGATCCTCTCCGGCCTCCAGGTGCTGCCGTCGGTGGCCTGGGTTCCCGCCGCGATCATCTGGTTCGGCCTCACCGATGCAGCGATCTACTTCGTGGTCCTGCTCGGCGCCGTCCCCTCGATCGTCAACGGTCTCCTCGCCGGGATCGACCAGGTGCCCCCGCAACTGCGTCGCGTCGGCGTCATCCTCGGCGCGAACCGCCGCCAGCAGCAGACCCGGATCCTCTTCCCGGCCGCGCTGCCCGGCTACATCGCGGGACTCCGGCAGGGCTGGGCCTTCGCGTGGCGGTCGCTCATGGCCGCCGAGATCATCGCCGGCTCGCTCGGCTTCGGGCTCGGCTCCATGCTCGAGCAGAGCCGGGAGCTCGCCGACCTGCCGACCGTGCTCGCCACCATCCTGACGATCCTGGTCGTCGGGATCGTGGTCGAGCTGGCCCTCTTCGCACCGATCGAGCGGACGCTGCTGCGCCGCCGCGGCCTGACAGGAGCTACCCGATGAACACACAGGCACAGGGCTCCGTCGCCCTGGTGGGCGGCGGTCCCGGTCACCCCGACCTGATCACCGTCCGCGGGCGGCAACTGCTCACCGCGGCGGACGTCGTCATCGCCGACCGACTCGGCCCGCGCGCGTTGCTGGACGACCTCGGCCCCGACACCGAGGTCATCGACGTCGGCAAGCAGCCGCACCACCACCCGGTCCCGCAGTCGCGGATCAACGAGCTCCTGGTCGAGCACGCCCGCGCGGGCAAGCGCGTCGTCCGCCTCAAAGGCGGCGACCCGTTCGTCTTCGGCCGTGGCGGCGAGGAGGCCGAGTTCTGCCGCGCCGCCGGCATCCCGGTGGAGGTCGTGCCCGGGGTGACCAGCGCCATCGCCGTCCCGTCCATCGCCGGCATCCCGGTCACCCACCGCGGTGTCGCCGCCGGGTTCACCGTGCTGTCCGCGCACACCGACATCGACGAGGTTCCCGGCGGACCCGAGCACACGGTCGTCCTCCTGATGGGCGTCTCCGGGCTCGCGGCCACCGCGGCGACCCTGGCCGCCGGCCGCCGCGGCGCGGACTGCCCGGTCGCCATCGTCGAGGACGGCTACGGCGACGGCCAGCGCGTCACCATCGGCACGCTCAGCACCATCGCCGCCGACGCCGCCGCGCGCGGTGTGCGCTCGCCCGCCGTGATCGTCGTCGGCGACGTCGTCCGGCTGGCCGACCCCGACCTCCTCCCCATCCCTGCAGCACAGCACCGCACCGTATAGAGAGGCACACCTCATGACCCGACCGTTCCGCGTCGCCGTCGTCGGCGCCGGACCCGCCGGAATCTACGCCGGCAACATCCTGCGCACCCGCGCCGCCGAGGCCGGCATCGACGCCCGGATCGACCTGTTCGAGTTGCTCCCGGCTCCGTACGGGCTCATCCGCTACGGAGTCGCCCCCGACCACCCGCGGATCAAGGGCATCGTGACGTCCCTGCACGACATGCTCGCCGACGGCTCGGTGCGCCTGATCGGCAACGTGGAGGTCGGCGCCGACATCACCGTGGACGAGCTCCAGTCGCTCTACCACGCGGTGATCTTCGCCACCGGCGCCCAGCGCGACGCGATCGTCGACCTCCCCGGGCTCGACCTGCCCGGCAGCTTCGGCGCCGCCGACTTCGTGTCCTGGTACGACGGCCACCCCGACGTGCCCCGGCACTGGCCGCTCGACGCGACGCAGCTCGCCGTGCTCGGCAACGGAAACGTCGCGCTCGACGTCGCCCGCGTACTCGCCAAGCACCCGGCCGATCTGCTGAGCACCGACATCCCGGACAACGTGCACGCCGGCCTGCTCTCCTCGCCCGTCGAGGATGTGCACGTCTTCGGCCGCCGCGGCCCGGAGGACATCAAGTTCACACCGATCGAGCTGCGCGAGCTCGGCGAGGTCCCCGGCGTCGACATCGTGCTGTACGAGGAGGACTTCGACCGCGCAGCCGAGGCGACGAATGCCGACGTGACGACCGGCGAGCGGCGCGCGGCAGGGAACCAGGCGAAGGTGATGGCCCGCATCCTCCAGTCGTGGCGCGACCGGGAGCCCACGGGCGCGCCCCGCCGCCTGCACCTGCACTTCTGGCATCGGCCGGTCGAGCTGCTCGGCGAGGAGGCCGTCACCGGCATCCGCTTCGAGCGCACCGAACCCGACGGGCAGGGCGGCATCCGCGGCTCCGGCGAGTTCCTCGACTACGACGTGCAGGCCGTCTACCGGGCGGTCGGCTATCGCGGCACCCCGGTGCGGGACGTGCCGTTCGACGACACCGCCGGCGTCATCCCGAACGACGGCGGCCGCGTCCTCGACGGCGGCGTGCCCGTGGTCGGGTTGTACACCACCGGCTGGATCAAGCGCGGCCCGGTCGGCCTGATCGGCCACACCAAGGGCGACGCCGGGGAGACCATCGAGAAGCTTCTCGAGGATCACGACGCCCTGGCCGACGCCGCGCGCCCCGGTGAGGAGGCCGTGCTCGACTTCCTGGAGTCCCGCGGCGTCCGCTACACCACCTGGGAGGGCTGGCTCGCCCTCGACGCGCACGAGCGAGCGCTCGGCGACGGCTTCGCCGGCGACGTCGTGCGCGAGCGCGTCAAGGTCGTGCCGCGCGAGGAGCAGGTCGCGATCTCCAACCGCGAAGTGATCGTCCGATGACGTATGTGATCGCGCTGCCCTGCGTGGACGTGAAGGACCGCGCCTGCATCGACGAGTGTCCGGTCGACTGCATCTACGAGGGCGAGCGCTCCCTCTACATCAACGTCGAGGAGTGCGTCGACTGCGGAGCGTGCGAGCCGGTCTGCCCGGTCGAGGCGATCTACTACGAGGACGACCTCCCCGACGAGTGGGCCGACTACCACGCTGCGAACGTCGAGTTCTTCAGCGAGCTCGGCAACCCCGGCGGTGCCGCGAAGGTCGGGCCGCAGCCGTATGACCACCCGCTGATCGCCGCGCTGCCGCCGCAGACCGGGTCGCCGCAGACCGAGTGGTCGCAGACCGAATCGTCGCGGGAGGGCGTCGCGCATGCCTGACGTCGTCGTCATCGGAGGCGGCCCCGCCGGATTGTCCGCCACCCTCAACCTCGCGCGCGCCCTGGTGGACGTCGTCCTGGTGGACGCCAGTCGCCCGCGCAACTCGGCCACCCTCCGCTCGCACGGCTTCCTCACCCGCGACGGCATTCGCCCCACCGAACTGCGCTCGCTGGCGAAGGCCGAGCTCTCCGCCTATGAGAATGTCGAACACCTGGAGCGCCGGGTTGTGACCTCCGTTCGGAAGGACGGGGACAGGTTCCTCGTCGAGATCCCCGGCCGAGCACCCAGCGAGCTCCGCACGGTCTCAGCCGCCGCGGTTCTCCTCACCACCGGCCTGACCGAGACCCTCCCGGCGCTGCCCAGCATCCGCTCCTATTACGGGATGAGCGTCTTCAGCTGCGTCGCCTGCGACGCGTGGGACCTCCGAGGCAGACCGCTCGCGCTCATCGGCGAAACACCCGATCTCGCGCGCCGCGCGATCCACCTCGCCCGCTGGACCACCGACCTCACCGTCTTCACCAACGGCGCACCGGTGGTCACCGCCGCCGAGGGTGCAGCACTGAGCGAGCGGGGGATCAGGCTCGAGCGGACCGCGGTCACGGATCTCGAGGGGGAGCGGGGCGCTGTCCGCTCCGTGCTGTTGGAGGACGGTCGGTCGGTTCCTGTCGAGGGCGGCTTCGTGCGTCCGAAGTGGTCGGTCCCAGCAGGCTTCCTCGACGACATTCGTCCCGGCACGTCAGCAGATGGCTTCGTCACGACCGACGACGGCGGGCGGACCACGGTCGCGGGGCTGTATGCCGCGGGAGACGTGGCCGCGCCGGGGCCGCAGCAGATGATCATCGCTGCCGGCGACGGTGCACGTGTCGCCGCTGCCATCGTCGGAGACCTTCACTTCGCTGGGGAGGATCCGTCCGCTTCCGCCGGTCGGTTTCACGCGTGTCACAGTTCCTAGATTGGCTAGATTTCGGACGGCCCCCGAGTTAAGCTCGGTACAGCGCCGAAGGAGCGCTCAAACACCCGCATCGCTCGTCGAGGCTGCAACCTCGCGAACGTCTTCGACTCGAAAAGATCCACATTTTGGGTATGTATCTTGTGAGTTTGGCCGGCCGTCGTTTCGCCGTGTCTGACGCTGAGATCGCGGTACTGCGCGGACGGCTCACGGATGCTGCGCGATCCGGCGGAGATTTTGTGATCTTCAACGTTCGCGGGGAGACGGTAGAGGTGATGGTGACCCCGGGGTTGCCGGTCTTTGTCGAGCGACTACCCGACCCGGAAATGGACGATTCCCATGATTTGGCTGCAGCCGGGGCCTCGCTTGCGGAGTCCGTCGTCCCGCCGACGGACGATTTCGACGAGTGGGGAATCTAGCCGCAGTCGCCCGGCCTTCACCGTGAGGAGTGGAGCGGGAGACCCCGACGGCCGGCTGAACGTCGCGACTTGAACCGGTGAGGGTCCTCGGGTCGTCCGACTTCGGGCCGACGATTTGCATCCGGCCTTCGGCCGTTATTTAATCTGCGTATGGATGCAGATAAGCCGATTTGCGGTCGCTTGCCCGACAGCCAGTATGTGGAGCTCGCGGTTGAGGTGTTCGGGATGCTTGCCGACGCCACCCGGGTGAGGATAGTCCTGGCTCTGAAGGATGCAGGCGAGCTGTCGGTGAACCACCTTGCCGACATCCTCGACAAGCAGCCGTCGGCGGTGTCCCAGCATCTGGCGAAGCTGCGTCTGGCTCGGATCGTCTCGACCAGACAGGACGGGCAGCGCGTGTTCTACCGGCTGGAGAACGAGCACGCCAGCCGCCTCGTGACGGATGCGATCTTCCAGGCCGAGCACTCTCTGGGTGGTACCCCGCGGCACCATCATGTGGAGGCAGCAGCAACGGAGGCGGCGGCAGTGGAGGAGGCACACGCATGAGCGGGATCCACACCCACGAGCACGACGAGCACCCGCACTCCCATGACGAGCACGGTCACGGCCACGAGCATCCTCACGACCACGACCACGACCATGACCATGACCATGACCATGACCATGACCATGACCACGGCCACGACCACGACCACGACCACGGGCATTCCCATCCGCACGGTGGCGTGAAGGGCTTTCTCTACGATCTCTTCGTCCCGCACACCCATGACGCCGCAGACTCGGTCGACGACGCCTTGGAAGCCAGCAAGGCCGGCGTAACCGCGGTGAAAGTGTCGATGTTCATTCTGCTGGGCACGACCCTGCTGCAGCTCGGCTTCGTCTTCTTCACCGGGTCCGTCGCGCTGTTGGCCGACACCATCCACAACTTCGCGGATGCACTGACGGCGGTGCCGCTGTGGATCGCGTTCGTGCTCGGCCGCCGGCTCGCCACGCGCCGTTACACCTTCGGTTATGGCCGCGCCGAAGACCTGGCCGGCCTGTTCATCGTCTTCGTGGTGGCCCTCTCCGCAGTCGTCGCCGGGTGGGAGGCGATCGACCGGTTCATCCACCCGCACCCCGTGCAGAACGCCTGGTGGCTGATCGCCGCCGGGGTCATCGGGTTCGCGGGCAACGAGCTCGTGGCGATCTACCGGATCCGCGTCGGGCGGAAGATCGGCTCGGCAGCGCTGGTCGCCGACGGTGTGCACGCCCGACTCGACGGGATCACATCGCTCTCGGTCGTGCTGGGTGCGATCGGGGTCCTGCTCGGCTTCCCGATCGCCGACCCGATCATCGGTCTGCTGATCGCGATCTCGATCCTGATCCTGCTGTGGGGCACCGTGAAGTCCGTCGGCGCCCGCCTCATGGACGCTGTGGACCCGCACCTGATCGAGCGGGTCGAGCACGGCCTGGAGCACACCGAGGGCGTCACCGGCATCCGCACCGTGAAACTGCGCTGGGTCGGCCACCGCCTCCTCGGCTCGGCCGTCGTGACCACCGACGCTGCAACCCTCCATGACGCCACCCATGTGGCGGAGCGCGCGTCCGAGCGGGTGCGTGGCGACCTGCGCAACCTGGACGATTTCGTCGTGACGCCCGTCGCGGCCGACCACTGACCGAACCGAAGACCACCCCGAAGGAAGAAGCCACCATGTCCGTTGTGAAGATCAATGCCATCCACGTCCCCGCTGAGCGCGGCGCCGACCTCGAGGCCCGGTTCGCCGGCCGGGCGCACGACGTCGACCAGCACATCGGCTTCGAGAGCTTCCAGCTCCTGCGCCCGGTGAAGGGCGAAGACCGTTACTTCGTCGTCAGCACCTGGGCCGACGAGGAGGCTTACCAGGCGTGGCGCGAAGGCCAGTCGGGCATGACCCACGGGGGGACGAACCCGGTCGCGACCGGCGCCGACCTGCTCGAATTCGAAGTCGTCGACCTCTGAGACGACATAACCCCGGCGCTCTCCAGCGGATGACCGAAGGAATCGAACGATGACCGATCTCGCCCCTGACGAACGTGCGCTTCTCCGCACCGGTTTCACCCTGGAGTGGATCACGCTGGCCTGGAATGTCGTCGGCGTCATCGTGCTCGCCGTGCTCGCCGTGTCATCCGCCTCCGTCGCCCTCGCCGGATTCGGGCTCGACTCGCTCATCGAGATCGGCGCCAGCGCCGTCGTGATCTGGGAGCTCTCAGGGACGGGAGAACACCGGCAGAGGGTCGCCCTCCGTTTGATCGGCGCGGCTTTCGTCGGTCTCGCCGGTTACCTCCTCATCCAGACCGCCGCCGCTCTCTTCACCGGTCACCGCCCCGACGGCAGCGTGGGCGGAATCATCTGGACCGGCATCACGGCGATCACCATGTTCGTCCTCGCGGCGCTCAAGGCGCGAACCGGGCGCGCGCTCCGAAACCCGGTGCTCCAGAAAGAGGGCCGGGTGACCATGATCGACGGGCTGCTGGCCTGCGCGGTGCTGCTCGGCGTCCTGCTGAACACCGTCTTCGGGTGGTGGTGGGCCGATTCGGCCGCGACCCTGGTCATCGTCTACTACGCGATCCGCGAGGCGGTTGAGATCTTCCGCGAGACTGCGGCCGGGTAGACGCCTGTTCGCCCGAGTCAATCACGCCCGCGTGCTTGCAGCGTCGGCCTCACCGAGGTGAACGACCACGCCCCTCGGCGACGCCGTTTCGCTCACCGTCTTCACGAGAGCGTCATGAAGAGCTTCTGGAGCTCCTCGACGGTCATCGGGTCGGAGGTGTCGTCGGGGTCGGTGAGGCACTTCTGCATGGCGGTGGAGATGATCTGGAAGCCTGCCTTGTCGAGCGCGCTGGACACGGCGGCAAGCTGGATGACGACGTCGCGGCATTTGCCGCCGTTCTCGACGGCGGCGATGACGGCGTTCAGCTGGCCCTGTGCGCGGCGCAGCCGGTTGAGGACGGGTTTGATGTCGGCGGTGGTGGTGGCCACGGTGGTCTTCTTTCTCATGATGCCGGCGCGGGGTGAGCGTGTCGCGGTACCCGCCAGGGTATCCCGTCGGGTCAGGCGCGCGCCTTGGCCGCGGTCAGTTCGGCCGGATCGATAGCGCGGATCCGCCCGATCAGGTCCTCGAGGTCCGGCGCGGCGAGCGCTCCCGGCTGGGAGAACACGAGGACCCCGTCGCGGAATGCCATGAGCGTGGGGATCGAGGTGATCCCCGCGGCAGCGGCGAGCTCCTGCTCGGCCTCGGTGTCGACTTTGCCGAACACGATGTCGGGGTGCTGCTCGGATGCCGTCTCGAACACGGGGGCGAACATGCGGCAGGGTCCGCACCAGGCCGCCCAGAAGTCGAGCAGGACGATGCCGTTCTGCTCGATCCGGCTCTTGAGCGTGGCGGCGGTGACGGTGACGGTGCTCATGGTCAGCGGCGTCCGAAGAGCCGGCCGAAGAATCCGCCGCCGGAAGCGGCCGCCTTCTCGGCATCGGTGTGGTTGCCGTTGCACCACTGGTTGGCGGGGACGCGGCGGCGCACGTCAGCGACGTGCTGGCCGCAGCCGCTCCAGGTGGTCTTTCCGCAGACTTTGCAGGTGGCGGGGTAGCACATGGATGTGGACTCTCTTTCCAGGGTTCGATGTTCCGGGGTTCGATGGAGGGCGATTCGGTATACCCCCTCCGTATAGTACGATACCGGGGAGGGTATAACAAAACCATCCTCGGGAGGAACGAACCATGAAGACCGTGATCGTCGGTGGAGTCGCCGGAGGAATGTCCGCAGCGACCCGGCTGCGCCGGCTCGACGAGTCCGCGGAAATCGTGGTCTTCGAGCGCGGCCCCTACGTCTCGTACGCGAACTGCGGGCTGCCGTACTACGTCGGCGGAGTGATCACGGATCGCTCATCGCTGCTGCTGCAGACGCCGCAGTCGCTCGCGGCGCGCTTCCGGCTGGATGTGCGCACCGGGCACGAGGTGATCAGCGTCGACCCCGTTGCGCGCACGGTGTCGGTGCTCGACCTGGCCGCGGGCGACACATTCATCGAGAGCTACGACGAGCTGATCCTCGCCGTGGGTGCATCCGCCCGGGAGGCCGCCGGGCACCCCGGAATCCCCACCCACACCCTGCGCACAGTGGAGGACGTGGATGCGATCGGCGTGCTCGTTCAGGCCGCCGCGGACCACCCGTCGGCGCTCGTCGTCGGGGGCGGGTTCATCGGGCTCGAGGCCGTCGAGAACCTGGTGCGCCGCGGCATCCACGTGACCCTCGTCCAGCGTTCGTCGCAGATCCTCACTCCGCTGGACCCGGAGATGGTGGCACCTCTGGAGGCGCAGCTGCGCAGCCACGGCATCGACGTGCGCACCTCGGTCACCATCGACTCGGTCGACGCGGGCACCGTGCTGCTCAGCGACGGTGCCAGGCTGCGCCCGGACTTCATCGTCGACGCTTCCGGTGTCGTACCCGGCGTCGACCTCGCCCGCTCCGCCGGGCTGCGGGTCGGGCCGACCGGCGGGATCGCCGTCGACCCCTCCAACCGCACTTCCGACCCGCACATCTACGCCGTCGGCGACGGCGTCGAGAAGGTCGATGCGCTCTCCGGCGAAGAGGCGCTGGTGACGATGGCCGGGCTCGCCAACCGTCACGGCCGCTCCGTCGCCGACGTGATCGCGGGCCGCGACGAGCGGAACACGCCGGCCCTGGGCACCGCCATCGTCAAGGTGTTCGACACCGTCGCCGCGAAGGTCGGCTGGAGCGAGCGTCAGCTCGCAGCCGTCGGGCGGGACTATCGCGCCATCCACACCCACCCCACCTCGCATGCGACCTATTACCCGGGTGCCAGCCCCATGTCGATGAAACTGCTGGTCGACCCGGCGACCGACGCGATCCTCGGCGCGCAGGTCGTCGGCGGGGAGGGCGTCGACAAGCGCATCGATGTGATCTCCGTCGCCATGGCCGGTGGCATCACCGCCGCAGGCCTGGCCCGGCTGGAGCTCGCGTACGCCCCGCAGTTCGGTTCGGCGAAGGACCCGATCAACCAGCTCGGCTACGTTGCCGACAACCTCCGCACCGGCGCCACCCGCACCATCCAATGGCACGAGCTCGACTTCGTGCTGGAGGCCGGCGCGACCCTGATCGACGTCCGGACGCCGCGCGAGCACGCCGCCGGCGCCATCCCGGGCGCGCTCAACATCCCGGTCGACGAACTGCGCGACCGGCTCGCCGAACTGCCCGACGGGCCGCTCGTCGTGCACTGTCCGGTGGGACAGCGCGGCCACACCGCCGCGCGCATCCTCGCCCAGCACGGCCGTGACGTCGTCAACCTCGACGGAGGCTATCGCACCTGGGCCGGGGGGACGTCAGCCGCAGGCGGCGCCGCCTCCCGGGAGAACAGCGCGAGGCAGAGCAGCACGCTGAGGACGAACATCGCCGCCACCGCGAGCGCGTAGAGCGCGTAAGTCCCGGCGACCACGACGAGCGGCCATCCCTCGGCGGCGGTCCTCCCGGAGGCGAGCCCGGTGACGGCGGCGAGCACGTCGACCAGTGCCAGCAGCAGTGCGGTCGCACCGAAGGCGATGCTCACGACCATGCGTCTCCACTGCGCGATCAGCGAGGCGGCGACAAGAGCGGCCCCGCCGGCCACGACGAGCGGGAAGAGCTCGCCGGGCATCAGATAGTCGAGGCGGAGGCCTCGTCCGGCCGCGAGGAACGCGAGCGCGAACAAGATCGGTGCGGCCAGCGGCAGTCCGGTCAGCACGGCGCCGAGCACGGCGAGCGAGCGTGCCAGCACGGGATGCCGGCTGCGGCCCGTCGGGGAGCCTCCGTGTGGTTCATGACGAGACATGACCCCATCCTGTGCCCAGGGCCGGCCGCCGATCAGGGCCGAAGGTCACACCCTTCGCCGGCGCTGCGCCAGGGCGTCTCCGAGCCTCCCTGCCCGAAGCCGTCAGGGAGCCGACCGCGCTCGCTGCCCGTCGCGACGAGGGCCCGGTACCACCGCCACGTGACTTTCGGCCCAGGCCGACGGGCCCCGCAGTGAGCACAGTGAGTCCATGCAGCACGAGACCTCGCTCGGCGCGGGTTCGTGAGCGAGGCCGGTCGGAAGGAGGATCCTCGTGTCCCATCCCGTCATCCACTTCGAGTTCGGAAGTCCCGACGGCGCGGCGCTCGCCGGCTTCTCGGAAGGCGGGGCGTCCTGACAGGGCTGTCGAGCGCGGACGTCGCGGATCGCGCGGCGGCGGGACTCGGCAACCGCTACCGGCCACGCACCAGCCGCAGCCTTGCCGGCATCCTGCGTGCGAACGTGCTGACCTTGTTCAACGCGATCATCGGGGGCTGCTTCGCCGTGCTTCTCGTGATCGGCGATTGGCAGGACGCCCTGTTCGGCCTCTCGGCGCTCGCCAACCTCGTCATCGGCACGTGGCAGGAGCTCCGGGCCAAGGCCACGCTCGACCGGCTGGCGCTCCCCTCCGCGTCGTCGGCGCGGGCCGTCAGGGACGGGCGGGAGGTCGTGCTGAGTCCGGACGACGTGGTCATCGACGAGCTTCTCGTCGTCCGCGTCGGCGACCGGGTGGCGGCGGACGCGCGCGTCGTCGTCTCGGACGGACTGCAGGCCGACGAATCGTTGCTGACCGGTGAGTCCGACCCCGTGGACAAAGGGGTCGGCGATGTCCTTCTCGGCGGGTCCGTGATCGTCGGCGGGGAGGGCAGGGCGAGGGTCGACCGGGTCGGCGCGGACACCTTCGCCAACGGTCTTGCCGCGCAGGCACGCCGGTTCTCGCTGGTGTCGAGCGAGTTGCACGCGGGCATCCAGGCCGTGCTGCGCTGGGTGGCCTGGGGCATCGGCCCGCTTGCGCTGCTGGTCTTCAACGCCCAGGTGCTGGCCCTCGGGGGGTGGTCGGCCGTGTTCCACTCCGAGGAGTGGCGCGACGCTGCGGTTTACACGATCGCTGCGGTGGTCGCGATGATCCCGCTCGGGCTGGTGCTGATGACGAGTATCGCGTTCGCCGTCGGGGCGGTGCGGCTCGCCAGGCGGCAGGTTCTCGTGCAGGAGCTGGCCGCGGTCGAGGTCTTGGCCCGTGTGGACGTGATCTGCTTCGACAAGACGGGCACCCTGACGGAGGGCGACGTCCGCTTCGACGAGGAGCGCACTCTGCTGCCGGCCGCGGGCCTCCCGTCCGGGTGGCGGGAGGTGCTCGGCTGGTTCGGGTCGGCTGCCGACGCGAACGCGACGGCGCGCGGGCTGCTCGAGCGCTATCCGGTGCCCACCGACGCGGCGCCGATCGCGCGGGTGCCGTTCTCGTCGGCGAGGAAATGGTCCGGAGTGTCCTTCGAAGGCGGGAGCTCCGACGGCTCGTGGGTCCTCGGGGCCGCCGACGTCCTGTTCCCCGATCGCCGCCTCGACGAGGCCACTGCCTCGTTCGCGGCGCGGGGGCGCAGGGCGCTCGTGCTCGCTCACGGCGACGCGCCGCTGGGCGTCGGCGCCGGCCCGCCGGCGGGGTTGCGGCCGGTCGCGGTGCTGACCTTCCGCGAGCGCGTCAGAGAGGATGCCGCAGAGACCCTGGCCTTCTTCGCGCGCGAGGGCGTCGCCGTCCGGATCCTGTCGGGCGACGACCCCTCACGGCGGCCGCAATAGCGGCGGAGGTCGGGCTGGGCGGTCATCGCGGTTTCGATGGCCGCGAGCTTCCCGCCGACCCACGCCGTCTGGTGGAGGTCGTCGATGACGAGGTGGTGATCGGCCGCGTCACCCCCGACCGCAAGCGCGACATCGTCGCGGCCTTCCAGTCCGCAGGGCGGACCGTGGCGGTGACCGGCGACGGAGCCAACGACATCCCCGCCCTCAAGCGCGCCGACATCGGTATCGCGATGTCGTCCGGCACCGACGCGACCAAAGCGATCGCGCGGATGGTCTTGCTCGACGGACGGTTCGCGGAGCTCCCCGCCGCGGTGGCGGAGGGCAGGCGGGTCATGGCGAACATCGAGCGCATCTCCAGGCTCTTCCTCACCAAGACGGTTTACGCGTCGGTGCTCGCGTTCGTGTGCGGCGTGTTCCTCCTCGCCTTCCCGTTCCTGCCGCGCCAGCTGTCGGTCGTCGACGGCCTGACGATCGGGCTGCCGGCCTTCTTCCTTGCGCTCCTCCCGAATCTCCGGCGTTACGAGCACGGCTTCCTGAGGCGGTCGTTGCGGTTCGCCGTCCCCTCGGGCTGCGCCATCGGCCTGCTGATCTTCGCCTACACGTGGATCGCGACAACTGCGGGGGTCGACCAGGAGGCGTTGCGAACCGGGGCGACGCTGATCCTCGCGATCGTCGCCCTCTGGGTGCTCGTCGTCGTCTCTCGGCCGTTCGACCCCCGCAAGCTCATCGTCTTCGCTGCGATGGTCGGCGGTCTGGTTGTCGTCTTCACCCTTCCGATGCTCCGGCGATTCCTCGTGTTCGTCGCACTGTCGCCCGCGGAGTGGGCGGTCGTCGTTGCGTCCTCGATCGCGGGAGTGGCCCTCGTCGAGATCGTCGCGGCGACGTTCGCTCGGGAACGCGGAACCGGGAAGCGGTGATCGTCACGCTTGCGCGGGGGGAGGTCGGGCGTCGTCGTCTCAGGTGAATGGGCGCCTCAGTGATTCCACTGGTGGCCGTCGACCGGTCCTGAATGCGCGGCAGACGGACCCTCGCCGTGGGAGCGCGATCCGCCGCGGATGCTCTCGGTCACGAGCGCGGCCAGTCGTGTCGCTGCCGAGGGCTCGGGGAGCATCGCTGCCGCACCGAGCGCTCCGGTTGCGTATGCGGCGAGCACGCGCGGTTGGATGTCGGCACGAGCGAGGCCGTCATGGGCGGCATCCTCGATGATGCCGGCGAGCAGGTCGCAGACTTCGCCTTCAGCGGGCGCCAGTCGTGCGGTGTCGTGAAGGGATCCGTCGTCCCCGTGTCGATGACTGCGCAAGCGTGCGTACCCCATCAACACGTTCTCAAGTCGGTCGGCCGGGGCGCTGTCGCCGGCGATCGTCCGCAATCGCTGAAGATGGTTCGCCACCTCGCGCTGCTGCCAGGCCTCCAGAGCCGACCCGACGTCGGGAACGTACCGATACAGAGTCGCCCGCCCCACTCCGCTCGCCTCTGCCAACGCCGTCATGGTCAAGCCGGCGACGCCGTCTCGATGAACGAGGTGCGCGGTCGCATCGAGGATCGCATCCAGCACGGCGGACCGGTGCTCGGTCACCGTCTCGCTCCACAACTTGGGCATGCGACCACCATACTCCTACTGAGACACTTTGACTCACTAGTAACGATGTGTCTTAATGAATGTCATGAGTCAGAACCGACCCCGAACACCCCGCTGGGCGATTGTGACAGGTGTGCTGATGGCGGGCCTCGTGGTCGTCGTCGCAGTCATGCACCTGACCGGCCACGGCATGGCGTGGATACACGGATGACCGCTGTGCCGGGCGGATTGCGCCGATCTCTCCGAGCGATCCACGTGCTCACGTCCATCGCATGGATCGGCGCCGTGCTGGTCTTCCTCGCCTCGGCGCTCCTCGGGCTCCTCAGCAACGATGACCTCATCATCGCCGGTGTCTATGCAGAGCTGTCGGTCATCATCTGGATCGTGATCGTACCGTTGGCGATTCTGTCGCTTGGGAGCGGCGTCGCCATCTCCCTCATCACGCAGTGGGGGCTGACGCGCCATTACTGGGTGTTGTTCAAGCTCGGACTGACGGCGGGGGCGACGGTCCTGTTGCTGGTTCACGCCCGCGTCGTCGACGAAACCGCGATCGTCATGCATTCGGTGCATGGTGGAGCATCGCCTCTTCAGGGCCAACTCGTCTTCGACGCCGCTGCCGCCCTGGTGGTCCTCGCTGCGATCACCCTCCTCGCCTACGCCAAACCGCGAGGGCTGACGCCGTGGGCCCGACGACCCCGGAGCTGGGTGTCCGGAACGCGCGTGCGGGGTCGACGCGATTCCGGGTAGCTCTCTCGACTCCGTTGCGTGCTCGTCGCCGGCTGCAGCCGTTGCTCAGGTCTTCTCGTAGCCGAGTACGGCCATCATCCCGGATTCGGCGTGGTAGATGTTGTGGCAGTGGGTCATCCAGAGCCCGGGGTTGTCGGCGTCGAGCAGCACCGTGACGGATCGGTGCGGCAGCACGATCGCGGTGTCTTTGCGCGGTCCACCGTCGAGTTGGAAGGTGTGGCCGTGGATGTGGAAGGGGTGCCACATCATGGTCTGGTTGGCGATGGTGAGCTGGACGCGTTCGCCTTCCCGGACCGTGTAGGCGCCGTCGAGCGGGTTGCTCATGTCGAAGGCTGTGCCATTGATGCCCCAGTCGTAGTTCATCATTCCGCCGGTGAGGGCGATGTCGATGCGGCGGTCGATGCCGCGCGGCCGCAGGGTGTCGGCGGAGGCGGCGCTGAGCACGGTCGCTGTGACCGGTGACGTGTCGGGGGCCGTGTACCCGTTGGCGGCGGGTGCGGGGCTGACCGTGTTGGAGCGGAGGACGGCGAAGCCGTGGGCGGCTTTGCCGACCGCTTCGGCGACGATGGGGAAGGCGCCGTCGGCGACGGTGATGATGGCGTCGTAGCGTTCGCCCATTCCCAGCAGGATGCTGTCGCCCTCGACGGGGTTCACCGGGTACCCGTCGGTGTGGGTGACGGTGAGCCGGTGACCACCGACGGAGAACCGGAACGCGGTGTCGCCGCCGGCGTTGATGATGCGCAGCCGCACCCGTTGCCCGGGCTTCGCGGTGAAGGTGGCCGGGTCTGCGGCCGGGCGTCCGTTGATGAGGTAGTACGGGTAGTAGACGTCTCCGGAGTCGCCGCCGAGCAGGCTCGAGCCGGTCCCGGTGAGGAGGTTGCCGTTCCGGGTCGGGGTGCCGTCCTGGCCGCCGCCCATCATGCCGCCCATGCCTCCCATCCCGCCCATGCCCTCCATGCCTTTCTTCAGGTCGGCGAGCACTTGGTCGGGGGTGGCGGTGACGCCGTCGAGCCAGTCGTCGAGTACGAGCACCCAGTCGTGGTCGTAGCCGAGGGGCTCGTGGGGGTCTTCGATGATCAGCGGGCCCTGGAGGCCTCGGTCGAGCTGCGGGCCGACGTGCGGGTGATACCAGTAGGTTCCCGGTGCGTCGGCGGTGAACTCGTAGCGGAACGAGCTCTTGGGTGCGATCGGCTGCTGGGTGATCGGCGGCACCCCGTCCATGTCGTTGCGCAGGGCGATGCCGTGCCAGTGGACGGTGGTGTCGTCCGGGAGCTGGTTGGTCACATGCGCACGGATGGTGTCACCGACACTCGCGCGGATGGTGGGGCCGGGGACCTGGCCGTTGTATGCCCAGGTGGAGGCGGTCCGCCCGGCGAGGTCGATGTCGGTCTTGCCCGCGGTGAGCTGGACGCGGGTCGTTCGTCCGGTGCGTCCGCGGGCTTTCTCGGCCGCGGTGACGGGGCCGCTGGTTGCGGTGAGGAGGTTCGGGGCGCCGGTGCAGGCTGCGAGGGCGACGGTGGTGGCGATCCCGGCGCCGCCGAGGAGGAGGCTGCGTCGGGTGAGGTTCGAAGAGTTCATCAGATGTCCAGGAGGGAAAGCGGCCAGAGGGTCGAGAAGGAGTGGGAGGGGCGGGGGCCGCCACGAAGGGAGAGAGTGACGGCGCCCGCGTCCGGTGGGACCTGGAGGGTCAGAGACTGGCGAGGAGCTGCTTCATGGTGGCGATCTCGGCGGTCTGCGCGGCGGCGATCTTCTTCGCCAGCGCGACGGCGTCGGTCGCCTTGCCCTGGTCGGTCTCGGTCGTGGCCATGGTGATGGCGCCCTGGTGGTGCTGGATCATCTGGGTGAGGAACAGTTTCGACGCGTCAGCGCCGGACGCATTCTTCAGCGCGTCCATGTCCTGCTGCGACATCATGCCGTCGCCGCCCATGTCCATGCCGCCCATGTCGGACTTCTGTCCCCAGGTCCTCAGCCAGCCGTTCATGGTGTCGATCTCCGGCTGCTGCGCGGCCTTGATCTTCTGCGCGAGCTCGGTCACCCTCGCATCCACGCCCTGCTTGGCCAGGAGGGTGTCGGACATCTCGATGGCCTGCTGGTGGTGGGGGACCATCGCCATGGCGAAGGTGACGTCGGCCTGGTTGTGGTCCGAGGTGGAGGCGTCGGTGCTGGAGGTGCTGTGGCTCATGCCGGGCATGTTCCCCATACCAGAATCACTGCCGGAGGAGCCGGCGGTGCAGCCGGCCAGTGCGGCAGCGGTCAGGAGGGCGCCGGAGGCGAGTGCGATCAGTCTGGTGTTCATCTGGATTGGTCTCTTTCGTCGTGTGGATGTGCGGATGGCGGGCACGCTGAAGCAGCACCGCGCGTGCGCGCGGTGCGAGCGTGCGTCATCTGCGATCGACGGAGAGAGCCAGAAGAGACGGTGGGGACGACCCGATGGTGCGGGCGACGGTCCGGATCAGGGTGGCGGGTCCGGCGCGCATGCCCACGCCGAGAGGGGCGCGGGTCAGGGCGGGCGCGACCAGCAGGATGGTCGCGGCCAGGAGTGCGAGAGTGCACACCATGGCGGTCATATCGTGCATCGGGTCGCAGCCGTCTGCGGCGCATCCGCTGGTCGTCCCCGAGTCGGGATTCGCGGGAGCGATCGCCGCCGAGAGTGTGCCGCTCTCGTGCGACTGCACGAGGGCGGCGGACGTGGCGTGAGACATGGTGAACTCATGCGGTTGGCTCGCGGGAGTGTTGACCACGTGCATGGCCAGGATCCCGGTGACGATTCCCGCGACGGCGACGAGAAGAACGAGCAGGCAGCGCCAGGTGCGGGTGTGTGTCGATTTGCAGTCGGCGAGCATGTGTCCTCCTTCCGGGTTCCACGCTAGCGGCGCAGTCTGGATACCCGCCTGGGGTTTGATCAGGACGGGACTTTGTACCCGCTGCGGGCCTCTGAGTGAGTCCACTCTGGTCGCAGGACTCAGTTGAGGAGGCGGTCATGTACGGGTGGATGATGGGCGGCGCGGGGGCCTGGTGGATCGCGTGGCTGCTCGTTCCGCTGCTGATCATCGCCGTGGTCGTCGTGCTCGTCGTCACACTGACCCGGCGTGGCCCGTCCGGAGGCACCGGTACCGTTCCTCCGCCGAACTTCTCGGCGAGGGCGATCCTCGATGAGCGGTATGCCCGGGGTGAGATCGATCACGAGGAGTACATCCGGAGACGGGACGAGCTCGGGCGCTCAGGCGGTTAGGGCTCCGGTCTCGGAGCGGTCGAGGTACGTGTCCTTGTCGGTGATGCAGCCGTATCCGGTGTGATCGTGCTCGGTCATCGGGAGTCTTTCGCAGCGGGAGAGGGCGGCGTCAGCGGGTGAGGATGGCGCGGGTGCTGACCTCGGGGGCGAGGTCGAGGCGGCGGAGCAGTTGGGCGTTGAGGGCGACCACGACCGTCGACAGCGACATGAGGATCGCCCCGACGGACATGGGCAGGACGAACCCGATCGGCGCGAGCACGCCGGCGGCGAGGGGCACGGAGATCAGGTTGTAGCCGGCGGCCCACCACAGGTTCTGCTTCATCTTGCGGTAGCTGGCGCGGGAGAGCTCGATGACCGAGAGCACGCTGCGCGGGTCGGAGCTGGCCAGGATGACGCCGGCGGAGGCGATCGCGACGTCGGTTCCCGCGCCGATCGCGATGCCGACGTCGGCCTGCGCGAGGGCGGGGGCGTCGTTGACGCCGTCGCCGACCATCGCCACTTTGCGGCCTTCCTTCTGGAGTTCAGCGACGGTGCTGGACTTGTCCTCCGGTCGCACGTGCGCGTAGGTGCGGTCGATGCCGAGTTCGGCGGCGACCGCGTTCGCGACCGCTTCGGCGTCGCCGGTGATCATGACGACCTGGACGCCCAGCTTGTGGAGCGCATCGACGGCCTCCCGGGATTCCGGGCGCACCTCGTCGGCGAGCTTCAGGCCGCCGATCAGCGCGCCATTGCGGAGCACGTGGAGGATGATCGCTCCTTCACTGCGCCACGATTCCGCCTCGTCGACCTCGGCGGCTCCTGCTTCTTCGAGCAGGCGCGGGCCGCCGACACGGATCTCGGACCCGTCGACGGTCGCGGTCACACCGACGGCCGGCGAGGACGAGAACCCCGTGGCCGTCGGCATGGTCAGTTCGCGCTCACGTGCGGCGCGGACGATCGCGGTGGCCAGCGGGTGCTCGCTGTCCGCCTCGGCCGCCGCTGCGAAGGCGAGCACCTCGTCCTCGCTCAGCGCGCCGACGGGCGCGATCGCGGTGACGGTCGGCTCGCCCTTGGTGAGCGTGCCGGTCTTGTCGAACAGGACCGTATCCACGGTGCGCATGCTTTCCAGCGCAAGACGGTCCTTCACCAGCACACCGCCGCGAGCGGCGCGCTCGGTCGCGATGGAGACGACCAGCGGGATCGCGACGCCCAGCGCGTGCGGGCAGGCGATGACCAGCACCGTGATGGTGCGCACGACCGCGTCGTCCGGGCTGCCGACGAGCGTCCACACGACAGCGGTGATGATGGCGGCGCCGAGCGCGAACCAGAACAGCAGCGCGGCGGCGCGGTCGGCGATCCGCTGTGCCCGGGAGGACGAGTTCTGCGCCTCCGTCACCAGGCGCTGGATGCCGGCGAGGGCGGTGTCGTCGCCGACGGCTGTGACCTCGACACGGAGGCCGGAGTCGACCGCCACCGTCCCGGCGGTCACCGTGTCCCCGTCACCGCGGGAGACCGGACGGGATTCGCCGGTCACCATCGACTCGTCCATCTCCGCGCGACCGTCGACGATGCGCCCGTCGGCGGGGACGCTGCCGCCAGGCCGAACCAGCACCACGTCGCCTACTCGGAGGTCGGCAGGGGCGACCTTCACAGTGGTGTCCCCCTCGATCCGTTCCGCCTCGTCGGGGAGGAGTGCGGCGAGGGAGTCGAGCGCCGAACTGGTCTGGGCGAGCGAGCGCATCTCGATCCAGTGGCCGAGCAGCATGATCACGATCAGGAGGGCCAGCTCCCACCAGAACTCCAGCTCGTGGTCGAGCAGTCCGAGGGTGGCGCCCCAGGAGGCGAAGAACGCGACGGTGATCGCCAGGCCGATCAGCAGCATCATGCCGGGCGTCCGGTTCTTCAGTTCGCTGTAGGCGCCGCTGAGGAACGGCCAGCCTCCCCATGCGTACATGACGGTGCCGAGCACTGGCGCGATCCACAGCGCCCAGCCCGGCACCGTGTAGCCGAGGATCATCGCGAACATCTGCGAGGTCGCGACGACCGGGACGGCGATGATCAGGTTGATCCAGAAGAGTCGCCGGAACTGTCCGACGTGGTCGCCGTGTCCGGCATGCCCCGAGTGGCCTGCATGGTCGGAGTGGTCCATGCTGCTGTGGTCGATGCCGGCGTGATCGGCGGCGGAGTGTGCGTCGTGGGCCGCCGGTTCGGCGGTCTCGGTGTGCGGGTGGTGAGCGTGCGGGTCGGTCATGAGGTCGCTTCCGTTGTGCGAATGCTCTGGTTCGAGTGTGACACCGTGCTCGGCACGATGCTGGTGAAGCTGCGCAGGCGCAGGCTGTTCCCGACGACGAACACGCTGGAGGCGGCCATTGCCGCCCCGGCGAGCATCGGATTCAGCAGCCCGAGGGCAGCGATCGGGATGGCGGCGACGTTGTAGGCGAAGGCCCAGAAGAGGTTCGACTTGATCGTCCGGAGGGTCTTCCGGGAGAGCCGGATGGCGTCGACCGCGCCGAGCAGGTCGCCGCGCACCAGGGTGATGTCCGAGGCCTGGATGGCCGCGTCCGTGCCGGTCCCCATCGCCAGGCCGAGGTCGGCCTGGGCGAGGGCCGGTGCGTCGTTGACGCCGTCGCCGACCATCGCGATGATCCGTCCCTCCTGCTGCAGCCCGGCGATCACGGCCACCTTGTCCTGCGGGAGCACTTCGGCGATGACCCGGTCGATGCCCGCCTCTGCGGCGATCCGCTCCGCCACCGCCTGGTTGTCTCCGGTGAGGAGGATGGGCGTCAGCCCCAGCTTCCGGAGGCTGGCGACGGCCTCGGCGCTGGTCGGTTTGAGCGTGTCGGCCACGATGAGGATGCCGCGGACCCGGCCGTCCCAGGCGACCGTCACGACTGTCTTGCCTCCCGCTTCCGCCGCCGATTTGCGGGTGGCGAGCTCCGGCCCGAGTACGAGCGACCAGTCGGCCAGGAGCGAGTCGCGGCCGACGAGCACGGCGTGCCCCTCGACGACGCCCTGAACGCCCCGGCCTTCGATGTTGTGGAACTCGTCGACGGGCGGGAGGGTGCCGGCCTGCTCGGCGGCCGCTTTCGCGATCGCCTGCGCGATCGGGTGTTCGGAGGCGTGCTCGAGCGCCCCGGACAGCCGCAGCAGATCATCGCGCCGGGTGCCGGATTCCGCGATGGCCTCGACGAGCGTCATTCGACCGGTGGTCACCGTGCCGGTCTTGTCGAGCACGACGGTGTCGACGGAGCGGGTGGACTCCAGCACTTCGGGTCCAGTGATGAGGACTCCCAGCTGGGCTCCCCGTCCCGTGCCGACGAGCAGGGCGGTCGGCGTGGCCAACCCGAGCGCGCAGGGGCAGGCGATCACGAGGACGGCGACCGCGGCTGTGAAGGCGGCCGCGACCGGGAACCCGGCGATCAGCCAGGCCGCCAGGGTCACCACAGCGATCCCGATCACGATCGGCACGAAGACTGCCGAAACCCGGTCGGCCAGGCGCTGGACCTCGGCTTTGCCGGTCTGCGCGTCTTCCACGAGCTGTGCCATCTGCGCGAGCTGGGTCTCGGACCCGATCCGGGTGGCCCGGACGAGCAGCCGGCCCCCGGCGTTGACGGTGGCGCCGGCGACGGCGTCGCCTGCGACCACTTCGATGGGGACGGACTCGCCGGTGAGCATCGAGGCATCCACAGCCGAACTGCCGGAGACCACGACCCCGTCTGTGGCGATCTTCTCGCCCGGGCGGACCACGAACTCATCGCCCACCCGCAGTTGCTCGACGGGGATCCTCGATTCGGTCCCGCCACGGAGGACGGCGACCTCCTTCGCCCCCAGCTCCAGCAGCGCACGGAGGGCCGCCCCCGCCCGACGCTTCGCCCGCTTCTCGAAGTAGCGGCCGGCCAGGATGAACACCGTCACCCCGGCCGCCACCTCGAGGTAGATGTTCGACGCGCCGTCCGACGGCGCGAGGGCCAGCTCGAAGGCGTGCGTCATGCCGGGCATACCCGCCGTGCCGAAGAAGAGAGCATAGAGCGACCAGAGGAAGGCGGCTGTCACACCCAACGAAATGAGCGTGTCCATCGTCGCCGCACCGTGTCGGAGGTTCGTCCACGCCGCCTTGTGGAACGGCCACGCACCCCAGACGACCACCGGCGCCGCAAGGGTCAGCGAGGCCCACTGCCAGTACGTGAACTGAAGCACGGGGATCATCGCCAGGGCGACCACGGGAACAGCCAACACCCCGGAGATCACCAGCCGCGTGCGCAAAGAAGCCAACTCCGCGTCGACCGGCTCTGCAGCAGCCTGCTCGGCAGGAGCGGCCGGCGGCGCAGGCACGGCGGCGGTGTAGCCCGCCTTCTCGACCTCGGCGATCAGCGCGGCAACCTCGTATCCGAGAGGGGCGGTCACCTTCGCCTTCTCGGTGGCGTAGTTGACCGTCGCGGTGACGCCGTCCAGCTTGTTCAGCTTCTTCTCGACCCGCATCGCGCAGGAGGCACAGGTCATCCCGCCGATCTCCAACTCCACGGCGGTGTTCGGCTCATCGGCCGGGGTCGTGATGCTCATCGAACCTCCTCGATCAGAATGCGTTGCGGACGGGTCGCTGCGCTGGGCCTTAGGCGCGTACGGCGGAATACCCGGCCTCTTCGACGGCAGCCAGCACAGCAGAGTCATCGATCGGCTCGGCCGAGGTGACGACCAGCTTCCCGGTCTGCGCGCTCACGGTGAGCGCGGTCACGCCCGCCACCTGCTCGACTTCTTCGCGGACGGACATCTCGCAGTGGCCGCAGGTCATTCCGGTCACCTGGTACACGTTCTCGCTCATCATCGATCCTTTCGTCGTATACCCCCGATGGGTATGCGATCACGATAACACTTATACCCCCAGAAGGTATTCCTGGAGTGGAAGAGAGTCCGGAGACAGAGGGCGCGGAGGTGGTGTGTCAGCCCGAGGTGGGGCGACGGAAGATCCAGTCGAGGGTGCCGCGCCAGGTGTTGCGCAGTTCGCGGTTCCGTCGCCACTCCCGCCAGGTCAGCCAGATGATCACCGCGTCGAAGACGGTCAATACGGCGACCCCGAGGGATGGCTTCGTGACCAACTCGTACAGCTGGAAGACCAGGAATGCCCCCAGCGCCGCCATCGCCCACGGGTAGACGCGCCGTGACCCGACGAGGAGGGCGATGACGATCGCGATCTTCACCACCCCGTGCAGGAGGAGGTACGCGGCGACGAATGCCACGCTGCCCGCGTGGAGATGGGAGACGCCGTGGATGAGGAGGTTGGCGATCAGGTCGTGGGGGTCCTCGGACAGCTCTTCCGCAGTCGCTGAACCGACGGCGCCGCGCAGCTCGGCCGGGGTTGCGAAGAGGAGCAGCACGCCGCCGATCAGCTCGACCAATCCGTCGATGCCTTTGAACAACACCCCGAGGAGGAAGACGAGGTCGAGAACCCGTTCCTTCACGACACCTCCCACTCTTTCCTTCGGGTGAATGGTGCGGCGACCGGGCGATCTTGGCAACGCCTGTTTCGAGTTGGAAGTCCGGTGGCCGCCGCGGGGGACAGGCGGCCACCGGACCGTTGGGGATCGCGGCGGCCGGATCGTGGGGGTGATCGGCGAGCCGCGGTGCGGCCACGCTATGCCACGGCTTCTAAGAGTCTGCCAAGGAATGGCTGGGCGGGTCCGGCCTGAGCGATCGGGCCGTCGCCGCCCCTGCGGTTGCGATGAGCAGGGCGAGGGTCCCGAGGGCGAGTGGAAGTCCGGCGAGGGTTCCGATGATTCCGACCAGGAGGGGTCCGCCGGCGTCACCGACCTCGCGTCCGAGTTCAGCGTTGCCCATGGTGCGGCCGAGGCGTTCTGCGGGAGTGGTCGCGGCGAGGTGGGAGTACGCCAGCGGCGTCGCTACGCCGACGGCGACGCCGATGAGGAGGGCTGCGGCATAGAGCGCGATGGGCTGGGGGAGATCATCAGCACCGAGGCCGCGGCGCCCGTGGCGAGGGCAGCCGACACTCCTACGCGAACGCTGATCCTTCCGCGGTCTCGGAGCCGACCCGCGACGGGCTGGGCGACCGCCGAGATGATTGCGATCGCTGCCACGGCGGCGGCGCTCGCGACGGGGGCGAGGCCCGCGCGGTGAAGCAGGAGGGGGAGGTATCCCACGGCGACGCCCAGCAGTGCGGTCGTGCTTGCGAGTGCGAGGGTCGGGATGAGAAAGCTGCGGTCTCTCGTCTGCCTGATGAGGTCTGCGAGCGTGTAGCGCGGTCGAGGGAGTACGGGCAGCGGCGGTACGGCGACTGCCACCCAGAAGGCGGTCGCGGTGGCCAGGAGTGCAAGTGTCAGGTACAGGGCGCCCAAGCCGCCGAAGCTCACCAGAGCGGCTCCGAGGAGCGGCCCTGCCGCGTAGCCGATGCTCTTCCACGCTCCGTATCGGCCGAAGAAGTGTCCCAGGCGTTCCTTTCCGGCCAGTCGCGCCACCGCGCTCGATGACGCCGGCGAGAACGCGGCGGCCGCGGCGCCCTGACCGAAACGGGCGGCGGCGGCGACCAGCGGAGTCGGGCTCACGATGGCGACGCTCGAGGCGAGAGCGAACGCGATCAGGCCGGCGAGGACGACGGGTTTGACTCCGATCCGGTCGCTGAGCGCGCCGAAGATCGGTTTCAGGATGACCTCGGCGACGTCGTACAGGGCGAGCACCGCCCCGAAGCTCAGCAGCGAGAGTCCGAGATCGCCGGCCTCGAGCGCGAGAGCAGTCGCGACGCCGTGAGCGCCGAACGCGGTCGTGAATCCAGCCAGGTACAGGGGAAGCACCGCGCCGCGAGGGGTGTAATAGACGCCACCGGTCAACTGTAACATTCGTTACAACCGTGACGACGGTTACAATCGCGAGCGTGACACCAGAAGTGAATTGGGTCCTCGTCTTCGTTCAGTTGCCGTCGGAACCGTCACGGCATCGCGTCGCCGTCTGGCGCGAACTGCGGAAGGGCGGCGCCGTCCCCGTCTCTCAAGGCGCGTGGGCGCTTCCCGACGCACCCGCGTTCGCGGCATCGCTGGAACGAGCCGAGAAACTCACTCTGGCGGGCAACGGAGTCTTCGCGGTGATCGACGCGGCACCGCGCACGGAGGCCGCTCGCAGCTTGATCCGCGACGCGTTCCTTGCGGCCCGTGCAGATGAGTGGAACGAGTTCCAGGCGGACTGCGGCAAGTTCGAAGACGAGATCGCCCGGGAGATCGCGAAGCAGAAGTTGACCTTCGGAGAACTGGAGGAGGAGGAGCAGAGCCTGGACCGGCTGCGTCGCTGGTTCCGTGAGCTGAAGAAACGCGACATCCTGTCTCTTCCGGAGGCCGAGCAGGCTGCCGGAAGACTGAAACGCTGCGAGGATGCGCTCACCGGCTACGCGGACCTGGTCTACGAGGCGATGCGCGGTCGCGCCGCCGCAGGCCTCGTCCCCACGGACGACGGGCCGGGCCGGCCATGACCACCCGGCGAATCGCGACCGGCGGCTCCAGCAGTGCGCTGTCGAGCCGGTCCTCGGCGCGATGATCAGGCGGAGCTGGTGCGGTTGCGTCGGCTCCATCCCTTCAGCCGGTCGTTTTCGCTCGCTCGATCGCTCAGCCGACCACGAACTCTTCGAATGCCGTGCGGGGCTTCGCGGACCGCACGGGCCCGGCCGATAGGGTGAGGGAACGTCGTAGCGCGGGGTGCGTCGTCGAGCTTGCCCTGCGCATCGTCGATCTCCTGCCGGCCCGCACGCGTCGATCAACCCCTGGAGTATCCAGTCATGCGCCTCAAGCTGACGCTCAACCGGCCTTCGGGCACGCCTGCCGACATCATCGTGACGACCGATGCCGCAGCGAGCATCTCGGAGGTCGCCACCGCGATCGCACGGCTCGATCCGATGGGCGGGGGTACGCAGGCGCTTGCGTCCGCACCGCCTTCCGACGAGGCGCCGCTCACCCTGCGGGCGAAACTTCCCGGCCAGGCCGAACCCGTGCCGCTGCCGCCCGACGTGCCGGTGGGGGAGGCCTGGATAGCGAGCGGGGCAGTCGTGCAGCTCATGCCCGCCGATGTCCACTTCGCCGGCAAGGATGCCGCCGGTCGCATCGACGTCGCCACGGTCACCGTGCTGAGCGGGCCGGATGCCGGAAGCAGGTTCCCCCTGACGCAGGGCACCACCATCCTGGGCCGGGGCCCGGACTGCGACATCGTGCTGCACGACGACCTGGTCTCGAAGCGGCACGTGCGCTTCGAGACGTCCGACTCGGTCGAGGCCGTCGACCTCGGCAGTGCGAACGGCATCGTCGTCGACGGCGGCATCGTTCCGCGCCTCCGCATCACGCGCGAGGAGACCCTGCTCATCGGCGACTCCGAGTTGAGGGTCACGATCACGCACCCGGACGCGACGCCGGTGGCCCTTCGAGCGGGCCCGGTCTTCTTCAATCGCTCGCCCAGGGTGGAGGTGCGCTACGCCGGGCACGAATTCGCGGCGCCCGAAGTCCCGGCGAAGCTGGAGCCGCAGCCCTTCCCGCTCCTCGCCATGATCGCGCCGCTGCTCGTGGGCGGCCTCATGTTCGCGTTCTCCCAGCAGATCACCTCGCTGCTTTTCATCCTCATGTCGCCCGTGATGATGGTGGGCAACGCGATGACCGAGAAGACGCGTGGAAAACGGCGCCTGAAGAAATCCATCGTGGAGTTCGACGAGCGTCTCAGCGTTCTGGCCGACGAGCTCGACAGAGAACTGATCACGGAGCGCGAGCTGCGCAGCAGAGAGTCGCCGTCGACGGAGGATGTCTTCGAGCAGGCCGTCCGGCGCGGTCCGTGGTTGTGGACGCGGCGGCCCGAACACTGGTCGTTCCTCACCGTTCGCTTGGGCGTGGGGCGCATGAAGAGCCGCAACACCATCACGGTGGCGCCCCGGGGGAGATCCTCAAGGAGTACCAGGACCGCCTGGACGACGTGGTCGCCCGCCGCGAGACGGTCGAGAACGTTCCGATCGTCGACAACCTGTTCGAGTCCGGCGCGCTCGGAATCGCCGGATCGCCGGATCAGGCCGTCGGCAGCGTCAACTCGATCATGGTGCAGCTCACGGCGCTGCACTCGCCGGCGGAACTGGCGGTGGCCGCGGTGGTGTCTCCGCGCTGGTCGGCGGAACTCGAGTGGCTCAAGTGGATCCCCCACACCTCGAGCCCCCAGTCTCCGCTCGCAGTCGGGCATCTCGCCGACAGTGCGGCGAGTGGAACCCTTCTCGTCGCTGCGCTCGAGGGACTGGTCGACTCCCGTCTCGCACCCGGGTCGGTGCAGCGCCGCGGCGCCATGAAGGCCGATCCGGCGAAACTGGATCGTGGCTCGGAGGTGGGCGCGGATCAGGCCGCTCAGGGCACGCCTGCCCCGATTCCCGCCGTCGTCGTCCTCATCTCGGACGATGCGTCGGTCGATCGTGCGCGTCTCGTGCAGCTGGCCGAGCGCGCGGCCGACGCCGGCGTCTATCCCATCTGGATCGGCGAGGACGTCACCGCGCTTCCCGCTGTGTGCCGCACCTACCTCGAACTGGGGGACGAGCGCGGCGCGGGTCGCGTCGGCCTCGTACGCCTGGGCGAGGTCATCGAGGACGTCGCGACCGAGACGGTGGACGGGGCTCGAGCGCTCGAGTTCGCGAGGCGAATGGCGGCGGTCATCGATGCGGGCGCCGTCATCGCGGATTCGAGCGACTTGCCGCGATCCATTTCGCTGGTGTCACTGCTCGGCCATGATCTGGTGGAGACGAGCGACGCGGTCGTCGACCGCTGGCGGCAGAACAACTCGCTGAACGACAGAAGCGGGAAGGCTCCCGCTGCGCGCCGCACGGGAACGCTCCGCGCCACGGTCGGCTCTGCGGGCATCGACGCCATGCACCTGGACCTGCGTACCCAGGGTCCGCACGCGCTCGTCGGCGGCACGACCGGTGCGGGCAAGTCCGAGTTCCTTCAGGCGTGGGTTCTCGGTATGGCCCTCGAGTACAGCCCAGATCGGGTCGCGTTCCTGCTCGTCGACTACAAAGGCGGCTCGGCGTTCGCGGACTGCGTGCATCTGCCGCACTGCGTGGGGCTCGTCACCGACCTGAGCCCGCATCTGGTGCGCCGTGCGCTGACCAGCCTGCGTGCGGAGCTGCGGCATCGGGAGCACCTGCTCAACCGCAAGAAGGCGAAGGACCTGCTCGAACTCGAGCGCCGGGGCGACCCCGACAGCCCCCGGCACTCGTGATCGTCATCGACGAGTTCGCGGCCCTGGTCGGCGAGGTGCCCGAGTTCGTCGACGGTGTCGTCGATATCGCCCAGCGTGGCCGGTCCCTCGGCATCCACCTCATCATGGCGACGCAGCGCCCCGCCGGCGTGATCCGGGACAATCTGCGTGCGAACACCAACCTGCGCGTCGCGCTGCGGATGGCCGACGATGCCGACTCGACCGATGTGGTGGGAACGAACGAGGCTGCCCATTTCGACCCGGGAATCCCGGGCAGGGGCGTGGCGAAGAGCGGCCCCGGCCGGCTCACGCCGTTCCAGGCCGGCTACACGGGAGGGTGGACGAGCCGGGAGCCGGAACGTGCCGGCATCGATATCGCGGACCTCCGCTTCGGCGGCGAGGTGCGCTGGCAGGATCCGGCCGCCGCGAACCCGGATGCCGACCTGAAGCGAGACCCGGGCCCGACCGATCAGCAGCGTCTGGTCGCGGCGGTCGTGGATGCGCAGCAGATCTCCGGCGTGCCCGCGCCGCGACGGCCGTGGCTCGACGAACTGGCACCCGCGTACGACTTGAGCCTTCTGCGTCAGCGCACCGACTCGGCGCTCCTGCTCGGCGTCGCCGATGCGCCGGAGCGTCAAGAGCAGGTTCCCGTCTACTTCCAACCGGACATCGACGGCAACCTCGCCATTTACGGAACGGGCGGGTCGGGCAAGTCCACGACCCTCCGCACGCTCGCCTGCTCGGCGGCCATCACTCCGCGCGGAGGCCCGGTGCGTGTCTACGCCCTGGACTTCGGGGCCGGGGCGCTGCGGATGCTCGAGCAGCTTCCGCACGTCGGCGCCGTCGTACGGGGCGACGACGTGGAGCGGGTCGCGCGCCTGTTCCGTATGCTCCGCAAGGAACTCGACGACCGTTCCGTCCGGTTCGCGACCGCCAGCGCATCCACCATTGCGGAGTACCGCGCACTCGCCTCGCAACCGCAGGAAGCGCGGATCCTGCTGTTGATCGACGGATTTCCCAGCTTCCGGGAGGACTACGAGGCGCTGGGAAATCGTGCGGCGCTGTACGACATCTTCCGCGATATCCTCACGGACGGCCGCCAACTGGGCCTCCACATCGCCTTCACCGCTGATCGCAGCGGCGCGGTGCCCAGCTCGGTCTCCGCCAGTGTGCAGCGCAACGTGGTGCTTCGGCTCGCGGACGAGGATGGCTATCGCATGCTGGGGGCGCCCGTCGACGTTCTCTCGCCGGCATCGCCGCCCGGGCGCGCGATCGTGGACGGCTTGGAGACCCAGATCGCCGTGCTCGGCGGCTCTTCTGCGGTCTCGGAGCAGTCTGCCCACGTCACGGAGCTCGCTGAGGCCATGGAGCGGGCCGGTGTGACACCGGCCCCCACGGTCGGTTCCCTGCCGGTCGAGTACCGGCAGTCCGCGCTGCCCGAACGGGTCGGGGACAGCCCCGCGCTGGGGATCGGCGAGACGGAACTGAAGCCGATCGGCTTCGACCCCGTCGGTGCGACGGTTCTCTCCGGGCCTCCGGGGAGCGGGCGGACCACGGCGTTCATCACCATGGCCCGTTCGGTGCGGCGCTTCGACCCGACTGCCCGGCTGTACTACATCGGCAATGCGCGGTCGGTCGCCTCGCGCGAGACGATGTGGGCCGAGAGCGCCACGACGGCAGAGACCGCCGACGTGCTCGCGGTCCGGCTGAGCGCCGCAGTGCGCGAGGAGGGCGGCGAGCGGATCGGCGTCTTCATCGAGTCCATCGGGGACTTCTCGCAGTCCGCGGCGGACGCGTCGCTGACCGAGCTCATCAAGGCGGTCAATCGCAGCGACCACTTCCTTCTCGCGGATGGGGACCCGAGCGGTTGGTCGTCCAGCTGGGGGATGATCGGCGAAGCGAAGGCGAGCCGGCGGGGTCTCCTGCTGCAACCGGAGAGCACCGACGGCGACATCATCCTGAACACACCGCTGCCGCGCGCCGGTCGTAACGAGTTCCCGCCGGGCCGCGGAGTCTACGTGGCGAGGGGCGCCCTGGAGCGCGTGCAGTTGCCGCTGCCGTGAGCATGGGGAGTTGTGCCCATGTACGGGCGGCCGCGCCTGGCCTAGCATCGATTCAACGAGCCGGCCGGAACTCGACCCGGTAGGCCGACATCGGGTCCTGCGATCCGCAGGCGATTGGAATGAGGGGATATCCATGTCTTCACGTGTTTTGTCGACGGAAGCCGCGAAGGCGGCGATCGGTCAGATTCAGACGATCATCAACGGCGGTCTGACCGACCAGATCAGCGCCCTGGATGCGCAGGGCAAGATCCTCTCCGAGCCCAACAACTGGGATGGCCCGTTGGCGGAGACGTTCCGTAACGACACGTGGCCCAGCACAAACGCGGCGCTGAAGAACGCGATCCAGAAGCTGGACGAACTCCACCGCGAGCTCAAGACGATCTCGACGAACATCTTCACCGCCGGCGGCGGCAGCTGACCCGAGCACTACTCCGTATCCCTCCGCGTCGCGAGGAGACGGGCGGATCTGCGGATCGTGCCCGTCTTCCGCGATGGACGGCGCGTTCGAAGTTCGTAGGAGAGTGAGCAACTGCCATGGCTGATCTGGGTGCGTACAACGAGAACGTGAGGTTCTCCGCTTCCGACGCGCACGCGTTGATCTCGGCGTGCCATGCCGCCGCGGGCGCCATCGACGGCCAGAAGGGCTCGATGCAGGCGGCGCGGTCGCGCGGCGAGGAGCAGTTCCGGGGGTACTTCTCCACCCTCTTCGCGTCGAACGGCGCCACGCAGGTGAGAGACGCCGGCGAACTCGCCGGCGCCCTCCGCGCCGTGGCGACCCTCGCCGTGGAGTTGCAGAAGGCCGCGGATGCCGAACAACAGCGCAGGCTGACGGCCAGGAAGTGGGTCGAGGACCAGAAGCACCAGAGCGTGCTGAGCTCGGCGGTGGGCTGGGTCGAGCACAACGTGCTGGGCCAGAGCGACACCCCTCCCGTGGGTCCGCCGGCTCCGCCATTGAACCCGGTGGCTCCGAAGCCCGCGGTCGGCGAGCGGCAGAGCCCTCACCCGGGTTCCGGCGGCGGCGCCTCGTCGGGGACATCGTCGGCCATCCCGGACAACCTCACGTCGTTCGCGTCGACCACGGGTGCGAACGACGCCGTACTCGCGTCTCAGCACGCGGCGGTGCAGAAGGCATACACGGCCTTCACCTCGTCGTGCGGCTGGGGGACGCTGGATGCCAACGGTGTGCTCGCGGCATTCCAGCAGTTCATCTCCGGCAACCGCCAGGAGGCGGGCTGGGCCGGTGTGGTCGCCGCGGCATTCGAACGAGCCGGAGGTGCGGGCAGCGTGTGCACGCTGTCGAACCCGGCCATTGCCGCGGCCTTGGCGGCGGCGCACGTCTCGGCGAGCCGTCAGGACCTCACGATCAGCATGCCCACGGTCAAGGGCGGCCTGGTGACGAGCGGGTACGCCGATGACCCGGTGAACACTGCGACCGGCAACTTCATCGAGCCAGAGACCGACCTCGGCTTCGAGGGTGCGTGCAGCGCACTCGTCTTCTCCCGGATGTACAACTCCGTGGACCCTGCGCCCGGCGCGTTCGGTCCGGGGTGGTCGTCCTGGACCGAGACCCGGCTGTCGTTCGGGGAGGATTCGGCTCACTGGGTCCAGCCGGACGGGCGGCACGTCGTGTTCCCGAGAACGGAGGACGGCTGGGGTCGCGCGACCGGCTCGTCGCACTGGCTCGAGCAGTCCGGCGAAGGCCTGGCCGTGTCCGACAATTCCGGCGGCGTCTGGAGGTTCACGACCTCGGGACGGCTCGAGTCCTTCGCGCGCGGCGAAGGCAGTCGCGTCGACACGAGGTACGGTGCCGACGGTCGGTTGGTCGGCCTGGTGCACGAGCGTGAGCGCTCGGTCACCCTCGAGTGGAACTCGAGCCGCGTGACGGCGATCGTCGCCTCGGACGGTCGCCGCGTGGTCTACGACTACGACGACGCGGATCGTCTGGTCGCCGTGTCCGGTCCGTCGGGTGTGCGCCGGTACGTGTGGGGTGTCGAGTCGGGGCTCATCGAGCAGGTCGTCGACGGGGACGGCGTGACGTTGCTGGTGAACGGCTACGACGACGAGGGGCGGGTCGCCTGGCAGCGATCGCCGTTCGGCCGGACGAGCCGGTACAGCTATCTGCCGGGCGGAGTCACCGAGGTCGCCGACACGGACGGCGAACGATCGAACACCTGGATCGCAGACCCCCAGGGTCGGCTCATCGGCGTGATCGACTCGGAGGGTAACCGGCAATCGTATGCATGGGACCCGTTCGGCGGAATGGTCGCGGCGACGGACCGTGCCGGTCGACGGACGGTGCGCGAATACGACGACCGGGGACGGCTGATCCGGCACCTCACTCCCGACGGCGGGGATCTGCAGTACGGGTATGACGACTCCGACCGTGTGATCGCGGTGGTCGCCGGCTTCGCGGACGGGAGCACGCACGACTCCGTCACCGGGTACGAGTACGAGGGCGGTCAGCGGAACCCCTCTGCAGTCATCGATCCCGAGGGCGGCCGCACTCTGATGGCGTGGGAGCGCGGTGTGCTGTCGCAGCTGACGGATCCGACCGGCGTCGTCCTGCGGTTCGGGTACGACGCGCACGGCGATCTCATTTCGACGACGAACGCCGACGGGGACGTGGCCAGGCTGGAACGTGACGACGCCGGCCGCCTGGTGGCGGCGGTGACTCCGTCGGGGCATCGCACGACCTACTCCTACGACGACACCGGCCGGCTGGTCGCTCGTCAGGATGCGGACGGCGGGGTGTGGCGGTTCGAGCACACTGCCGCGGGCCGGCTCTCTGCACAGATCGCCCCGGACGGAGGCAGGACCGCGTTCGAATACGACGCGGAGGGGGTCGAGTCCCGCATCGTCGATCCGCTCGGACGGGTGACGACCCGGAAGGTGGACGACCTCGGGAACCTGGCGGAGTTGCGCCTTCCGGACGGATCCACCTGGTCGTACACGCACGACGCCCTGTCGCGCCTGGTCACGACGGTCGATCCGACCGGCGGCGTGTGGCAGAACCGGTACGACACGGACGGAACGCGGACGGCGGCGGTCGACCCGACCGGTGTCGCCAACGGGGTCGCTCTCGACGTCGCCGACAAGGCCGTCACCTTCGACGACGGGTTGCTGGCCACCACGGTGCGACTGGACGCTCTCGGCCGGCCGCGTGACGTCGCATCCGACGGCGAAGATCCGCTGACCTGTGTGTACGACCTCTGCGGGCGCGTCGTCGAGATCCTCGACGGCGAGGGCGCGCTCACGGCGATTCGTCGCGATGCCGCAGGCAGGCCGGTCGAGGTCACGGACCCGACAGGTGCGACCACCCGCTATGTCTACGACGCGTGCGGTCGACTCGCCGAGGTGATCGGGGCGGACGGCGGGGTGACCACGCGAGAGTACGACGCGGATTCGCTCCTGGTCCGGCAGACCCTGCCGAACGGCGATACGGCCTGGGCGAAATACGATGCGTGCGGGCGTCTCGTGCAGGTGCATCAGCCCGGTTCCGGCACTGCGACCTACACGTTCGACAAGACCGGCCGGGTCACCTCCGCCGTCGACTCCTGGTGGGGGTCCCGGCGCTTCGCGTACGACGTGGCGGGACAGCTGACGTCCGTCACCAATGGCCTGGGGGCGGTTACCCGGTTCGAGTACGACGACAACGGCCGACTTGTCCGAACCATCGATCCGACCGGCGGCGTGACGTCGCAGTCCTGGGACGGCATGGATCGGCTGGTGTCCACGACCGACGCACTCGGCCGGACGACCACTGCCGGATACGACGCCGCGGGGCGCCCGCTGTGGCAGCAGGATGCCGCAGGCCACCGGTTGAGCTTCACGTACGACGCGTCCGGGCGGGTCGTGACCACCAGCGCCGACGGTCGCGTGATCGGCGCGAACGCGTACGACCCGGCCCGACGGCGGGTGACCATCGACGACCGCACCGGCGAAGTCCCCGTCTCGCATCTGAAGGAGTGGGATCATCAGGGAAGGCTGACCCGGCACCTGCGCTCGTCCGGCGCCGACACCCCGCGCGGGCTGGCCTGGAGCTACGACAGAGCCGGACGCCGAACGAGCATGGTCGACGCCTTCGGTCGAACCACCAGGTACCGCTACGACGCCGCGGGGCGGCTCGAACAGGTCGAGCATCCTGTGCTCGGAACGGTCGTGCTCACCCACGATGCAGCGGGGCAGCTGACGGCGGCCGTCACCACGGAACCCTCCGGCGGGATCACCCGTCATTCGTGGACGTGGGCCGACGGGATGATCACCGCTCACACCACGGCCGGAACGGGCGGCGGGTCGACCACCGAGATCGACCGGGACGAGGACGGCCGTATCAGATCGATCACCCGAGACGGTGCTGTAACCCGTTACGGCTACGACCTCGCCGAGCAGCTCACGGAGGTGGTCTCCGAGGGAGTCTCCCAGAGCTGGGCCTTCGATCCGGGCGGCCGCGTGGCGTGGCAGGCGCGTGACGGGGTTCGCGAATCGTATGCGTACGACCGGTCGGGGCAGCTCGTCGAGGTCCAGCATGGCGACGGCACGTCGACGGCCCACCAGTACGACCCGAGCGGTGCGCGCATCCGCACCGTCGAGCCGGACGGCGCCACTCTCGAGTACGAGTGGAGAACCACCGGCTGGCTCTCTCGGATGACCCTCACGGGACAGGACGGGAGCATCGTCGCGAGGGAGCTCCGGGTCGACGCGCTCGGGCAGCTCGCACAGGCGGGCTCGAACGCCCTGTGGTGGGATTCCGCTTCAGCGATCCCGGCCCTGGTGGGCGTCGGTGAGACGCCGGTTCTCACTATCGGGCCGGTCACCGGCGTCGGGGGCCGGTGGCAGAGCGCCGGGTGGCGCGACACCCGGCGCGACACGATGAACCCGTGGCTGGTCGACTCCGTCGCTCCGCTCCCGGATGGGTTCGGGCTCACCGCGAACGGCACGCTCGCTCTCGACCGCCCGGGAGGTCTCGCACCACTGGAATGGCTCGGGGCGCGGCCGTACGACCCGTCGACGTACGCATTCCTGGCCACCGATCCCGTGCCGCCCGTGATCGGAGCGGGATGGGCAGCGAATCCGTACAGTTACGCGGGCAACAACCCACTGGCCTTCAGCGACCCCACCGGACTGCACCCTCTCACGGATGCTCAGCTGAGGGCCCAGACGCAGGGATGGCTTTCCCAGGCCTGGGACGCCAGCACGAACTGGGTGAGCCATAACTGGGAGTACCTCGCCGCGGGCGCCGCCATCGTCGGCGGAATCGCCCTGATGTGCACGGGTGTCGGCGGTCCCGCAGGAATCGCGCTCATGGCGGGGGCGGGGGCGCTCATCGCGGGCGGCGCCGACACGGCCATTCAGAAGTTCACGACAGGCACGGTCGACTGGGGCCAGGTCGGCGTCACGATGGTGATCGGCGCCGCCACGGGCGGGGCCGGCGCGTGGGCGGCCGGACTGTCCGCCGGCGCGAACGGTGCCACCGCTCTGGCGTACTCCGTCGGGCTCAACGGAGTCATCGGCGGCGCAGGCAGTGAGGCGAGCTATCTCGCCATGAATCACAGCCACCTCACCTGGAGAGGTGCCGCCGGCGCCTTCGCCGGAGGCACCTTCGCGGGCGCGGTCAGCGGCGGCGCCGGACCTGCCGGCGGCACCATAGCGAGGAATCTCCTGGCGGACGGCACCAGGGGCGCGACGACGGGCGTGACGGCCCGCCTCTTCACCGCCGGCATCAACGCCGCAGGCGGGACGGGCGGCGACATCGTGAACCAGGTCGTCGCCAGCCCCGGGCAGCCGATCAACTGGACCCACGTCGCAACCGCCGGGACGCTTGCCGGCGGGACGAGCATGGCGACCTCCTACGCCAGCAGCGTCCCGGGGGCCGAACATGTCCTTCCGCCGGATCCGCGCGGGATGAACAGCCTCGAGCAGGCATCGCACTTCGGTGTCAGGAGCAACGACGGCGTTCTCAACTTCGCCGGTCGGAATACGAAAGCGCTCTGGGGAGGTGCGCTGATCGGCAGTACGGTGGCTGGTGCGGAGAGCCCAGGCATCGACAAAGCCGCAGAATGGTTCAAGTGAGCACAATGGCGCGGTCCCGTCGGCAGGACCTGATGAGGACGATCCCGTTGGGGACGGTCGTTCCGGCGGCGTTCATCGCTTTCGGGTTCGTGCAGCAGGGGCATCTCGGCGACGCCCTGCGTCAGGACTGGTGGGCCGCCGTTCTGGCGTTCATCGTCGGTGCGATGACGGTCGCGCTTCCGGGGAGGTTCCCGCTGCTGGCGTCCATCGTCGCCGTGGTGGCCTTCGCCGGGCTGTCCACCGTCACCGCCTTCGACGCGATCGCGCTGATGTGCTGCGTACTCGCGGGCTTCTTCTTCGGCCTGTTCGTACGGTCGCTTCTCTTCCAGCGGAAGAGAAGGAAGAGCGACCCGGCATGAGCCCTGTCGTCGGTGTGAGCGTCTGCAGCGACACAGGAATGGTGCGTCAGGTGAACGAGGACTGCGCTCTGGCGCAGGACCCGGTGTTCGTCGTCGCCGACGGCATGGGCGGCCACGCGCGTGGTGACGCGGCGAGTCGCGCCGCCGTGGAGAGCCTGGCGCGCGCACTCCGGCCGGGCAGCCGGCCGACTCCGGATGACGTCATCCAGGCGATCGATGAGGCCAACGCGGCCGTGCGTGCTCTCTCCGGCGCGGACGAGTCCGGTGCCGCGGTCGCAGGCACGACATTGACGGGGGTCGTCCGGGTGCGGGTCCCCGGGGTCGTGGTGGAGCAGTGGATGATCGTGAACGTCGGCGACTCGCGTGTGTACGGGTGGGACGGCCGTGACCTCCGCCGGCTCACCGTCGACCACTCGGCTGTCCAGGAGCTGATGGACGCGGGACTGATCACCGAGGAGCAGGCCGCCGCGCATCCGGAGCGCAATGTGATCACCCGGGCTCTCGGGGCGGACGATTCCGTCGCTGTCGACAGTCTCCTGGTCCCCGAGGAGAGCCGGCAGGTGTTCCTGGTCTGCTCGGACGGACTCACCCGCGAGTTGAGCGACCGGCGCATCGCCGAGATCCTCGCTCAGAGCAGCCCGGCCGATGCCGCGGTCGCCCTGGTCGCTGCGACGAACGAGGCAGGCGGCCACGACAATATCACCGCGATCGTGGTTGAATCGGTGACGCGTGAGTTCGCTCCCGCTTCGGTCGAGACACGCGAACGCCTGAACGGGGTGAGCGGCCGCGCGCTCGAAGACACACAGCCGAGGGGGTGAGTCGTCCGTGTTCCAGGTTCAGCAGGCGGCGGAGGGGGAGTGGGCGGTCGTCGCCGGATATGGGCGAGGGCTGCTCGTGGCCGAATCGGATCCGCTGCGACTGCGCGCCCTGCTTCCGGCCGTGAGCATCGGATTCGCCGAGACGCTCGACGCGCTGGTCTCCGCAGGCCTGAGCCGTACACCGTCCTTCGCCTTGCTCGACGTCTCCACGAACGCGGTGCTGCTGGCCGTGCGAGGCGCGGCGTCGGCCGTCGTCACGGAGGGCGGACGGGAACGCACAGTGCGCGCGACCGGCGTGTCGTCGTGGGTGGAGACCCAGCTCACCGAGGCGGACGCCGTCACCCTCGGGGACGGTGTCGGCTCCGGAACACTCCCGCTGGTGGAGGGGGTGGTCCACGCGACGGGGCTGGCCTGGTCCGCCGTCGAGCGGGTGCAGGACGTGGCGGCCACGGTGGCCTCGCCCCCGAAGCGCGAACGCGACACCGGGCCCCTCTTCCCGCTGCCACCCGACCCGATCGTGCCACCCGACCCGATCGTCCCGGCGGAACCGGGGCACCCCGGCCCCGAGCTCCGGGTGCCGGAGGCGACTCTCGTTGGGTTCCCGGCGGATTCCGACGGTACATCGCACTCGGAACCGGCTGAGCCCGCGGCTCCGGCGGCCGGGGGCTACGACAGCCTCTTCGGCGCGACGATGTTCCGAAGCGTCGAGGAGGCCGCCGTGCGGCCGGAGGACGAGGAGCCGACACCGGAGCGCATCGACCTGCCCGGCTTCATCACCGACTCGTTCCCGCTGGGCGACGGCCGCGGAGACGGTGACCACGACGGGCTCACGGTGATGAGCGGCGAGCTGCTCCGGCGCGCCTCGGCGGGAGAGCGCGCGGAGGGAGTGCCGGAAGCAGCAGCGGTGCCGGCGCGGCCGGAGTTCGCCGTGCGGCTCTCCGACGGCCGCCGGGAATCCCTGGACGTGCCGATCGTCGTGGGTCGAGCGCCGAGCGTCGCCGCGGTCCCATCGCTCCGGGGCGCGCGGCCGGTGACCCTGACGAGCGCCGAGGACGACATCTCGCGGTCGCACGTCGCCGTCGCGGTCGAAGGAGACAGCGTCGTGGTCACCGACCTGCACTCCCGGAACGGCACCCTCGTCATCCTTCCCGACGCGTCACCGCAGAAGCTGCGGAGCGGCGAGCCGACCACGGTCGTCATCGGCACAGTGATCGACCTGGGGAGCGGCGCCACCCTGGCGGTCGAGGCGGCCGAATGAGGCGCGTGGCCTCGCGGCCGCCCGAGCTGGACGGGTTCCGGTTCACCCGGCTGCTCGGCTCCGGGGGTTCTCCGACGTCTTCCAATACGAGCAGGAGCTGCCCGAGCGCAGCGTGGCCGTGAAGGTCCTCCTGGCCGACGGCGTCGACGAGGTCGCACGCGCCCGCTTCGTCGAAGAGGCGAATCTCATGGCGCGTCTGTCCGCGCATCCCTCGATCGTCACGATCTTCCACGCGGGGGTGGCGACCGACGGCCGGACCTATCTCGTCATGGAGTACTGCTCCGGGCCATCGCTGGCCGACAAGCTGAAGCGGGACCGCGTCGGGGTGGAGGAGGCGCTCCGGGTCGGTGTCCGCCTGTCCAGTGCAGTGGCGACAGCGCACGCGGCGGGGATCCTGCACCGGGACATCAAGCCGGCGAACGTGCTCACCACCGCCCTCGGCTGGCCTGCGCTGACCGATTTCGGTATCGCCTCGGCTCTGGAGGAGCTGCCGGCGCATACGACGACGCTGTCCGAGCTGCGTCGGACGCCGTCCGGCTCGGCGACCTCCGGCAGTCGGAGTGTCGGCCTGAGCGTGCCCTGGTCTCCGCCGGAGATGTTCTCCGACGACCCCGACCCGGACGTGCGCAGCGACATCTTCTCGCTCGCCGCGACCATCCACACACTGCTGGCCGGACGCACTCCGTTCGAACTTCCCGGCCGTTCGAACGGGACGCTCGACCTCATGGGACGCATCGAGCGGGGGATGATCACCCCGCTCGACCGCATCGACGTGCCGTCGTCCTTGACCGCGGCGCTCCGTCGCGGCATGGCGACCCGCCGCGACGACCGCTACGGCTCGGCTGTCGACTTCGCCCGCGCGCTGCAGCGCGTGGAGCTGGAACTGGGACTCGCGCCCACGGGAATCGACGTCCCGAACCTGCACCTGGGGGATGCGCGCCCGGCGCCGGGCGAGAGCGGCGACGAGCAGGAGACCCGGGCGCGTTCGGTCGCGACCATCCAGGCGCAGGCCTCCGTCACCCGGGTCCGGGGCGTGGTCCCGATCTCACCCGATGCGCCGCACGCCGCACCGTCCTCCGCCGATGAAGCGGGGCATACTGCGCTCCGGGAAGATCTACCGGCGCCGGCGCCGACCGTCCGCGAGGGCGACGAGCCGGCGGCCGGCGGCCGCACGGGCGACCGGCGGCACCGGCTCGTCTGGATCGCCTCCGCCGCCGTGGTCGTCGTGGCGATCGGGGCCGCGGTCCTGGCGAACGTCGTCGCCCCCGCTCCCACGCCCCGAACCGACGGTGCGGACGGCGACAGTTCGATCGCTGTCGGCGTCGTCCCTCCGCCTGTGCTCGTGTCGGCCGTCCGGGGAGCGAACGGTGCCACAGCGACCTTCACCTGGAAGACGGAAGGGGCACGGAGAGGCGACCAGTACACCTGGGTCGAGGAGGGCACCACGGCCGGACCCTCCCTGATCGGCCAGCCGAAGGTGACCGTCGCCGGCCTGACTCCCGGCGTTCCCGTCTGCCTCGACATCGCCACTGTCCGGGCGGGCCGCACGTCGCAGCCGCTGAAAGCGTGCGCTTCATGAGCACCGTAGTGAAGCCCCTGACCGTCGAATACTGCGGCGAGTCGTACAGCGTCGAGCCCGGCGAGGAATTCGGGATCGGTCGGGACGCCGAACTGACCATCGACGAGAATCCCTACCTGCATCGCCGCTTCCTGACGGTCGGGCACGATTTCGGGATGTGGTGGCTCAGCAACATCGGTACCCTCCTGACCGCCACAGTGACCGACGCGACCGGCACCATGCAGGCCTGGCTTGCCCCCGGCGCCAGACTGCCGATCGTGTTCCGGACCATGCACGTCATGTTCAGCGCGGGCGCGACGACCTACGACTTCTCGATCTCCAGCGCCGAAGACTACTTCAACCCCGCCGCTCAGGTGGACTCCTCCAGCGGCTCCACAACGGTGCTGCCCGTCACCCTCACGACGAGCCAGCGGCAGCTCATCGTGGCCCTGGCCGAGAACGTGCTCATTCAGGCGGCTCCCGGCCGACGCACCATCCCGAGTTCGGCAGAGGCCGCGGAACGTCTCGGTTGGAGCATGACCACCTTCAACCGCAAGCTCGACAACGTCTGTGACAAGCTCGACAAACTGGGGGTGGCGGGGCTGCGCGGCGGCCGGGAGAAGCTGGCCACGAATCGTCGATCCCGTCTCGTGGAGTACGCGGTCACCACTCGACTCGTCGGCGTCGACGACCTGCCCCTTCTTGGGGGACCGCACGACTTGACCCGCCCGCGCCCGGGCGGGATCATCGGGCGGACCGCTGAACTGCGGTGGCCGTGTCGGGTGCGTGTTAGCGTTCAAGTGTTTCCATTCCGAGGGATATCAGAGTCTTGGCATCGTTGAGTAAGTGGCTCCGTGAACGGAAGACACTCGCCATCGCCGCCACTCTCGCCGTCGTCGCAGGCGTCCCGCTCACGGTCGCGGTGCTGCACCGCGGCTTCCCGGTGAACGCGGTCGAGCTGGACACCCGCGATGTCTGGGTGACGAACGGGGAGCGGCTGCTCGGCGGCCGGCTCAACCACCAGATCGACGAGCTCGACGCCGCGGTCACCGGATCCTCCGCCGACCTGGACGTGCTGCAAGACGGCTCGTCGTACTTCCTCACCGACCTCCCGCACGGCACCGTCGACCGGATCGACCCGGCGTTCGTGTCGCTCGGCGGCCGCATCACCGTGCCGGAAGGATCCCAGGTCGGGTACGGCGGGTCGACGCTCGCGGTGCTCTCGCCCATCGGGTCGCTCTGGGTGCTCGACGCCACCGGGCGGCTCGACTTCGACAAGTCGAAGACGACCCCGACGGCCTCGGTCGGCGCGGGCGCGAAGCTGGTGGTCACCAAGTCGGGGAAGACGTTCGTGGCGGCGCCGAAGGGCAAGCGGCTCGTGGCGGTCGACCATCCCGGAGCGGCCGCGTCCTCCTCTGCCTTCGCCGTCCCGGGCGCCTTCCAGTTCTCGGCGGTGGGCGACCACCCGGTGCTGCTCGACACCCAGGACGACACGCTCCTCACCGACTCGGGGACGACGATCCGTCTTCCCGCCAAGGGCCTGCGCCTCCAGCAGCCCGGTCCCGACGATCCGGCCGCCCTCGTAGCGACCGCGAACAGCCTGCTCAGCGTGCCGCTCGGGGGCGGCGCCGTCGTCTCGGTCCCTGCCGGCGCGACCTCCAGCGGAGGCGCGAGCGCGGTCTCCGCCCCGGTGCGGCTCGGAACCTGCTCGTACGGAGCCTGGGCGGGGTCCGCCCGCTACCTGTACGCGTGCGACGGCAGGAGACCCATCGGTCTGGACATCGACCAGCAGGTGACCGGGGACGACCTGGAGTTCCGGGTCAACCACGGTGTCATCGCGCTCAACAACCTGCGCGACGGGAACGCCTGGGTGGTGTCCTCCGACATGCGCCTGGTGCAGAACTGGGCCCAGCTCAAGCCGAACGACACCACCGTCCAGGGCGACACCGGCGAGGAGAAGCCCGTCGTGCAGTCCTTCGCAGACACCCTCGCGCAGCGCACTGCGGTGAACCGGCCGCCCACCGCGGTCGATGACGACTTGGGCGTCCGGCCCGGGCGTTCGACCGTGCTGCACGTCCTCTCCAACGACACCGACCCCGACGGGGATGTGCTCACCATCAGCCAGGTCTCGCCGATACCGGCCGCCCAGGGCCAGCTCGCGCTGGTGGAGGGCGGCCGTGCCATCCAGTTCACGCCCAAGGACGGCGTGAGCGGGACGGTGAGCTTCCGCTACTCCATCGACGACGGCCGGGGCGGGACGGCGTCCGCGAACGTCAACGCCACCATCCATCAGGAGGTGCAGAACGACCCTCCGGCGTCGACCAGGCCGAGCGCGGCCCAGACCGAAGTCGGCCAGTCGGTCACCTACAACGTCCTGAACGACTGGCTGGACCCGGACGGCGACGACCTGTCCCTGGTGTCCGCCTCCGCCACGACCGAGGACGACGTGCGGTTCAAGCCGGACGGCGACGTGACGTTCACCAGCAAGACCGGCCAGGCAGGATCGAAGGAGGTCCGGGTCACCGTCTCCGACGGCCGGAAGTCCACGACCGGGAGCCTGATCGTCACGGTGAAGCCTGCGGGCACGCTCGATCCGGTGGCGGTGCCGGACTTCGGAGCGGGGTTCACCGGCCAGCCTGTCGTCGTCCACCCCCTCGACAACGACCAGACCCCGTCCGTCGAGCCGCTCACGCTCGTGGGCGCGACGCTGATGGGCCCGGCGTCCGGACAGCTGAACGCCGACCCCGCGCACGGCACCCTCACGCTGAAGACGAGCACGGCCGGCGAGTACTACGCGGAGTACACGCTCGGCGCCGGACCGAAGAGCACCACGGGGATCGTGCGCTTCAACGTCGCGCAGCAGGACGCCACCGACGCCCCGCCGACCGCCGTCGCGGATCGCGCGTACGTGCGGCCCGGGGAGCCGACGTCGGTCGCGGTGCTGGACAACGACGTCTCGCCTTCGGGTCGCGTGCTCGTCGTGCGGCAGGTGACATCGGGGCCGGGTGCGCAGGACCTCGATGTGGAGGTGCTCGACAACGCGATCGTCAAGATCACCGCGCCGACCGTGCTGACCCAGCCGGTGCAGCTCCAGTACACCGTGTCCGACGGACTGCACGAGGCGACCGCCGGGATCAGCGTCATCCCTGTGCCGCCGCTGGTCGTCCACCAGCCGCCCGTCGCGGTCGACGACACCGTGACCGTGCGGGCGGGCGACGTGGCGACCGCGTCCGTGCTCGACAACGACTCGTCGCCCGACAACGCGCCGTTCGCGCTCGACCCGCAACTGAGAGACACCTCCGCCGAGGGGAGGGGCGCCACCGCGTTCGTGAGCGGCAAGACCGTGAGGTACCAGGCGCCGACCACGCCAGGCCAGTACAGCGTCGTCTACGGGATCACCGACAAATACGGACAGAAGGCGCAGGCCACGGTGACCTTCGTCGTGACCGCGCCCGACAAGGGGACCGACCGGGCCCCGCAGCCGCAGCCGCTGACCGTGCGCGCGTTCGCCGGCTCGTCGGTGCCGATCGAGGTGCCGCTCGACGGGATCGACCCGGACGGCGACTCCGTCGTGCTCGCCGGGCTCGGCAGCCAGCCGACGCTGGGCCGGATCTCCGACACGACGAGCACGGCGTTCACCTACGAGGCATACCCGGACTCCGCCGGCACCGACACGTTCACCTACACGGTGAAGGACACCTATGGGAAGACCGCGACGGGCACGGTGAACGTCGGCGTCATCCCACGCCCCAGCCAAGTGCGTCCGCCGGTCGCCGTCGACGACCCGGTGCAGGTCAAACCGGGCCGGACCATCGCGGTCCCGGTGCTCGACAACGACTCGGATCCGAACGGCTACGCCATCTCGCTGCAGAAGAAGCTGCTGCACGTCGACGACGGCCTGACCGCGTCGGTGCACGGCAAGATCGTGCTGGTCAAGGCGCCAGGGCACGAGGGCTCGTACGTCGTGCGATACCAGATCACCAACGGCCAGGGCGGCGTCTCGAGCGCCTTCATCCAGCTCACGGTGACGCCGGACGCCAAGGACGTGCCGCCGAGCGCCGTCGACCATGTGCTGGAGGCGGATGCGGTCTCGAACAAGACGAGCGTGAAAGTGAACGCGCTCTCCGGTGCGGTCAACCCGTCCGGCCTGGTCGGCGACCTCCAGGTCGCGGTGCTGGGCCCGAACGCGTCGGCGGCGGACGTCGGGAGCGACGGCACCGTGACCGTCCATCCCGGCGACCGCCGGATCGCCATCGCCTACTCGGTCACCGACCGCGTCACCGGGCTGAGCGGCGACGCCTTCATCGTCGTGCCGCCCAAGGGCGATGCGACCGCTCCGCCGCGGATCGAGGACGGACTCCCGCAGCAGATCGTCCCGCAGAACGGCTCCAAGAGCTGGAAGCTGTCCGACATCCTCACCGTGCCGTCTGGCCGGAGCGTGAAGCTCACGGGCGCGTCCGGCGTGAGTGCGACGAACAGCTCGGGCGCGTCGTCGTTCGGCGGCGACGACACGCTGAACTTCACGGCGCTGAAGGACTACCGCGGGCCCGCCGCCATCACCTTCAGAGTGAACGATGGCCGGGACGCGGGTGCGTCCACCGACCGGATCACCACACTGGTCCTCCCGCTCACCGTGGGCGACCCGGCGCAGGCCGACGTCGCGCCCACGTTCACGTCGCCGACGGAGAAGATCGAACCGGGAGAGGCGCCGCTCGCTGTCGACCTCCGGGCATCGAGTTACCACCCCAACCCGGCCATCCTCGCGAAGCTGAGCTACTCCAACCCGCAGTGGTCGAACCAGAAGATCGCCGTCTCGCTCAGCGGGTCGACGCTGTCGCTCTCGGCACCGCTGGGCACCCAGCCGGGGAGTCCACGACCGTCACGGTCACGATCAGCTCGGGCGTGCACACGATCACCGGCACCGTGAACGTGCAGGTCGTGAGTTCGTCCAGGCCCGTCGCCACGCAGAAGAATCCGCCGCAGGCCTCCGAGCTCCAACGCGGCACGAGCGGAACGCTGCAGGGCGCGTCCTCCGACTCGGCGTGGGTGAACCCCTTCCCCGGGCAGCCGCTGACCATCACGGACGCGCAGGCGCAGAGCGCGCCGTCCGGGGTCACCGTCACGCACACGGCGTCGTCCATCACGGTGAGCGCTGCGTCCGGCGCGGCGATCGGCGCGGTCAACATCGTCTACCACGTCGAGGACGCGACCAAGGACCCGCAGCGGACCGCGGCCGCGATCGGGCAGTACCGGGTCACGGTCCACGACGTCCCGGCGCAACCGCCCGCGCCGTCGAACCCGACCGCGGGCGACGGCAGCGCCAGCGTGACCATCGCCGCCCCGGCCGACAACGGAAAGCCGATCGACTCCTACGAAGTCAGCGGCGGCGAGAGCACGGTCACCGTCGGCTCGATCGGCCGGGTGAGCATCACCGGGCTGACCAACGGCAAGACCTACCGGTTCGCCGTGCGCGCGCACAACGCCGACGGCTGGGGGCCGGTCTCCGCACAGAGCTCGGCGGTCACGCCGTACGGCACTCCGAGCAAGGTCGGCGGACTGAACATCTCGGCCGGGCCGTACGCGCCGACGACAGTGAACATGAGTTGGAACGCCCTCCGCGATCCGAGCGGAACCGGGGGCGGGTCGGTCACGTACCACTACCGGCTCAACGGCGGCCCGTGGAAGACGACGTCCGGCACGACGGCGTCCGAGGGCGGACAGGGTGCGGGGAGCTACTCGTTCGAGGTCTACGCGGTGAACGACGGCAGCGGGAGGACCGGTCCGACGGCATCCTCTGGCTCGGTCCAGGTCGCCACCAAGCCGGTGCCGCAGCCGTCGATCGCCCTCGCCAAGGGCAACCCCGAGCCGGGATTCGTGCACAGCTACACGTACGACGTGACGCTGACCAACTTCCCGGCGAACCGCACGTTCCCGATGCAGGTGCACTGCAACGGGACGACGCTCTGGTCGCCCTCCATCTCGACGGACGGCACCGGTTATGCCCACTACCGCGGCGCACCGGACGGCCAGCAGCCGTACTGCGGCTATCCCGGCGCGTACGTCGTCGTCAACGGCGTGCAGAGCAGCGTGCAGGACTGGGCGCAGTGAGCCGGACATCGACCCGACAGACACCGACAAGAAGGACAGACCCGTGGCAGTGACCCAGGAACAGGCGGACTGGTTCGCCGGCGCGTTCGCGCAGCTCGTCGCGAACGTCGACAAGGCGATCCTCGGCAAGGAGGACACCATCCGGCTGGTGGTCGCCGCGATGCTCTCCCGCGGCCATGTGCTGCTGGAGGACGTGCCGGGCACCGGCAAGACCGTGCTGGTCAAGGCGCTCGCGAACACGGTCGAGGGCACCCAGTCCCGCATCCAGTTCACACCCGACCTGCTGCCCTCGGACGTGACCGGCGTGACCATCTACGACCAGTCGACCCGGCGGTTCGAGTTCCACCCGGGCCCGATCTTCGCGACGGTGGTGCTCGCCGACGAGATCAACCGCGCCAGCCCCAAGACGCAGTCGGCTCTCCTCGAGGTGATGGAGGAGGGGGTGGTGACCGTGGACGGCGTCGGCCACTCGGTCGGGACCCCGTTCGTCGTGATCGCGACCCAGAACCCGGTTGAGCAGGCGGGCACGTACTCGCTGCCGGAGGCGCAGCTCGACCGCTTTCTGATCAAGACCTCGCTCGGCTACCCGGACCACGCGACGACGGTGGACCTGCTGCTCGATTCGTCCAACCGGTCCCGCGCCGCAGCCGTGCGCCCGATCATCGCCGCCGAGGCTGTGTCGACGCTCGCGCAGCTGGCCTCCGAGGTGCACACGGACCCCAGCGTCATGGGCTATCTCAGCGAGATCGTGACCGCCACGCGCAACGACAAGGATGCGGCCCTCGGCGTCAGCATCCGCGGCGCCCTCGCGCTCGCGCGTGCTGCGAAGACGTGGGCGATCTCCCAGGGCCGCACCTACATCACACCCGACGACATCCACGAGCTGGCCCAGCCGGTGCTGGCGCACCGCGTGATGGTCGAGCCCGAGGTGGAGTTCGCGGGTGTGACGGCCGACCAGGTGGTCGAGCGCGCGGTGGCATCCGCCACGCCCCCGGCGTACCGGGCCGCGTGACAGCCCTCCGACGTGTTCGAAGCGACCGGATCCCGCACATGACCGCCGAAAGTCGTGCCGACGCCGGGCCGGGCCGCGGCTCGCCTGGCGCCCGGGCCCGGATCACGGCAGGGCAGTTCGGCGCGGCCTCCGGGCGGCTGCTCGGCGCGATCAACGCGCGTGTCGCGCCGGTGGCGCGCGCTGTCGCTGACGGGGTCCGCCCGGTGATCGGCGTCGTCAGCACGCTCGGATGGATCGTGCTGGCCGCAGCGGCGGCCTCGCTGGTCCTTGCGGGCTGGCTCCATTGGGTCGAATTCCTCTTCATCGCCGTCACCCTCCTCACCGCGCTGCTCATCGCGTCGGCGTTCGTCTTCGGCCGTTCGACCTACCGCGTCGTCGTCGAACTCAACCCACGTCGCGTCGTCGCGGGCGATCGCGCGCTCGGCCGCCTCACGGTCACGAACAGCGGCCCCCGGCCGGTGCTGCCGACGCGGATGGAGTTGCCCGTCGGCGAGGGTCAGGCCGAGTTCGCCGTTCCCCGCTTGGCGCCGGGCGCCGAGACCGAGGAGCTGTTCGCCGTGCCGACCGCTCGGCGCGCGCTCATCCTCGCCGGGCCGGCGCTCTCGGTGCGCGGCGACCAGCTCGGGCTGCTGCGACGCACCAACCGGTGGACCGATCAGATCGAGCTGTTCGTCCATCCCAAGACGGTCCGGCTTGCCGCCACCGCGCGCGGTCTCGTGCGGGACCTGGAAGGTCAGACGACGAAGGTCGTCACGGACAGCGATCTGGCCTTCCACGCGCTCCGCAGCTACGAACCCGGCGACGACATCCGGAACGTGCACTGGCGCACCTCGGCTCGCACCGGTCAGCTGATGGTCCGGCAGTACCAGGAGACCCGGCGATCGCAGCTGCTGCTCGCCTTCGACGCCGAACGGTCGCATTTCGCCTCCGACGACGAGTTCGAGCTCGGCGTGTCCGTGATCGCGTCCATCGGCTGTCAGGCGATCCGCGAAGACACCCAGATGGATGCCGTCTGGCAGGGCGGCCCGCTGCGCACTGCGACTTCGACCTCGCTGCTCGACGACACGTGCCGCCTTCAGCCCGTCGAGGGAGCGCACTCCTCACTTCGAGAGTTCCTCCGTCAGGCGACCCTCCGGCTGCAGGCGCCGAGTCTCGCGGTCACCGTCGTCGGGTCCAGCGTCGACCCTGTCGACGTGCGGGGCGCCGTCGCGCTGTGGGGCGGCGACACCGAGACGCTGGTGATCCGTGTCGATGAGGCGGCGGAGCCGCAGCTCACCCGACTGGGCCGATCCATGCTCATCACGGTGTCGTCCCTCTCGGAGCTTCCCGTCCTGCTGAAACGAGCAGCCCGATGACCGCGGCCGCTGAGGGCCGGTCGCGCGCATCCGGGCAGTCGGGTCCGGTGCTCGACCGCCTTCCGGCGAGCACCTGGATCGATGTCGCCGTCCTCGCCGGGCTGAGCCTGCTCGCGGTGATCGGTTTCGAGCCCGCCTTCGGGCATTACGCGTTCGCTTCTTCCGCTGTCGGCGGGATCCTCGTCGGTGGCGGGGTCGCGCTGCTCGGTCGCCTCTTCCGGCTGGACTGGCCGGTCACGGTCGTGCTCGCGCTGGCCGCCTACTTCCTCCTCGGGACGCCGCTGGCGCTGCCCGGGCAGGCCCTGTTCGGCGTCCTTCCCACCCTCGACAGCCTCTCAGGACTGGTGCTGGGCGCCGTCTTCGGATGGTCCGATGCCGTCACTCTGGAGGCGCCCCTCGAAGCGCCCCCTACGTCGCCGTCGTACCCTACGTCGCCGGGTGGCTGGTCTCGCTCGTCTCGATCACCTTGACCGTCCGCTGGGCGCCGGGAACGCGCGGCCGCTCCGTCCGGCGTGCGGCCGTCCTGCTGACCGGGCCGACGCTGTTGCTGCTCGCAGCGATCCTGCTCGGCACGCGCGACCCTTTCTTCGCCGGCATCCGGTGCGTCCTGTTCGCGGCCATCGGCCTGGTCTGGCTGTCGTGGCGAGGGTCTCGCGCGGCGCGGGATCGCATCGAGACCGACTCGGCCGTCCGCCGCAGCCGCCTGGTCGGCGGGACCGCCGTCGTCCTCGGGGCGGTCCTCGTCGGCGCGGTCGCCGGGTCGCTGCTGGCGCCGCCTGCCGCCTCGCGGTTCGTCGTTCGCGACGAGGTCACGCCCCCGTTCGACCCGCTCCAGTACCCGAGTCCGCTGGCCGGGTTCCGCACGTATACGAAGCAGCTCCAGAAGACCAGACTCTTCACGGTCACGGGGCTCAAGCAGGGCCAACTGATCAGGTTGGCCACGATGGACAGTTACGACGGAGTCGTATGGTCGGTGGCGGCGCCCGGCAGCGACACCGACGCATCCGGAGCGTTCCAGCTCCTCGGAAGCACCATCCCGGCGCCACCGCTGTTCACCCCGGGCACCTCCTCGACGGCCGCCATCACTGTGCTCGGCTACTCCGATGTGTGGCTGCCGACCGTCGGCTACACCGATCGGCTCACCTTTCGGAAGGGCACGGCGCAGGGCCCCGCGGGAGCCGTGCGTGTCAACACGGCGACAGGTACGGCGGCAGTGACCAGCGGAGTGCGCGACGGTCTCTCCTACACCGTGGGCGCGACGTCCCAGAAGGTTCCGAACGACCGCGCGCTGGCCAAGGTGCCTCCCGCACGGCTCGCCCTTCCGCCGGTGAGCAACGTCCCCGACATCGTCTCGGCCAAAGCCGAGGAGTATTCGGGCTCAGCGGACACCGTCATCCAGAAGCTCCTCAACATCGAACGCTCGCTCAAGTCCCTCGGCTTCCTCAGTCACGGACGGGCATCCGATCCCGTCCCGTCGCGTGCCGGGGAGGGAGCGGACCGGATCACCGACTTGCTCTCGAAGTCGCCGATGGTCGGCGACCAGGAGCAGTACGCCAGCGCATTCGCCCTGATGGCGCGCAGACTCGGATACCCGAGCCGGGTGGTGATGGGCTTCGCTCCGAAAGTCACCGGGAGCACGACCACGGTCACCGGCGACGACGTGACCGCCTGGGACGAGGTCGCGTTCGATCACGTCGGTTGGGTACCGTTCTTCCCCACCCCGACGAAGACGGACGCCCCGAAGACCCAGACCACCAAGCCGAAGCTGGAGCCGCAGCCCCAGGTGAGGCAGCCCCCGCCCGCCGACCCCCGCGCCGACGCGCTGCTCACGCCGGTCAAGACGAAGGACGACGCGCCGAAGGCCAAATCAGCCGGTTGGCAGCTGCCGGCGTGGGTGTGGGTTGCCGCCGGGGTCGTCGTGATCCCCCTGCTTGCGTACCTTCTGCCCGTACTGCTGATCGCCGCCCTGAAGAGGCGACGACGGCGGCGCCGCCGAACCCACGGCCCACCCGACCGCCGGGCGGCGGGGGCCTGGGACGAACTGCTCGACGGCTACGCCGAACTCGGGCTGACGGTGCCGGAGCGCACAACGCGTATCCAGGTCGCCACCGCTCTCGAGCAGCAGTCGGTGGCGCAGAGTCTTCCCGTGCCCGACAACGGTCTCCGCGAGCTCGCGCAGCACGTCGACGCGGCGGTCTTCGATGGCTCGGTCGTCACGGACGACCGTGTCGACCGCGCCTGGAGCGCGGCGGATGATGCGCTGGCCGGTGCGACGGAAGCAGTCGGTCCGCTGCGCGCCCGCCTCTCCGCGTTCCGCTACCGCCGAGCGCGCCGTGTCTGAATCGCGGGGCGCCGTCGTCTCGCGGCGGACCCGGCTCCCCGACGAGCAAACAGAAAACCCCCGGATTCCTTATCGGACCGGGGGTTTTCTTGGTGGCTCCGACCGGCATCGATCCGGTGACCTTTCGATTTTCAGTCGAAATCCTAGGACCTAATATGACCCCGTAGGAGCTAAAACCGTTGATTTTCCGCGGGTTTGTTATCTCCTGTGATCTCATTAGACCCCATGTGATCTCACTCAGTTGTAGTCAAAATGTAGTCACGCGGCCGCGGCGGGCTCGGCGTTCTAAAGTGTGAAACAGTGCATGGATCATGCGTAGTCCCATGAATAAGGGAGTGCGGTCCAGTTGTTGTTCGGCCAGGCTAGAGTTATGCCATTTGCTCTCCCCGACGACGCATTCAACAGCGTCGCATTCGCTGACCTCGATACGCTCACGGATCGCGAGCTACATGACCTTAACTCGGCGTTGATGGGCTCCTCGGATGTGAGCCGGGCCGAACAGTGGCGATCGCGGATCTCAGACATCCTCGTCAGCCGGATATGAATGCGGTGTCGCGGATTCCACAAGCCCCGGGCTTGACGGTGTGTACATCAGGACGTCGTATCTCGCTCCGGATCTTCGGCGTCGCGCGTAGTTAGCGGATGTCGAAAGGCGTCTCTCGCGAGTGATTCCACATACGCCTCCGGTGTCATTCCTCGATCCGCGGAGCGGGTCAAGAGCGCTATGAAATCGTCGTGCTTGAACGTCAGTGTGAGCTCCCCCGAGTAGCTGCGCTGCAAAAACATGGCGGCCGCTTTCCCGTTGTGGTGAATACGCGAAGCCCCGAATTGGGATTTCAATCCAAACTTTAGACCGAATGCGAAGTCGCCACCACGGTCGTTTCACGCCGTGGAGTTCACCGTGAGCTGCCCGTGCCAGCGATAGACGGGTCGTATCGGATCGTTCAGCGCGAGGATGTAGTGATCTCGTACGCGAGATCTCCCGACCGCGGGGAGGTCGACGGATTGCGGTAACCGGCCGTCGACGAGTTCTACCCGACGTGAGATCGCACCACGGGAGGAGCGGAAGATCGCATCCCTGGTGAGTCGTCTCAGATCCTCGGTCATGCCATCAAAATACGCTCCGACGAGCGGGTTTGCACCGGGGATGCGCCCTGGGGATGCCGGCCGGCCCGTGTCGGGTTGAGACGTATCCGAGCCGAATGCGTTTCGACGGGCGGCCGGGCATCCCTGGGTGATCACCAGACTAAGGGTTGACGGGTCGTGTCCTCAATATGGAGGACACAATCCCGTCAATTCTTGACGGGTTCCGGTGCCGTACAGAGCTGCTTCCAGGCGCGGCTGAAGTGGTTGAGCGGGCCCGGGCCGTGGCCAACGTCCAGGTCGTCTGCGGACTGGAGGCTGGCTGTCAGCCATTTCTTGGAGACGTTCAGCGCGGTTCCCCAGTCGTCGAGGCGTGCGCGGTTCGTGGCGAGCGCCGCCGACAGTGAGCAACCGGTGCCGTGTGTGTTCGCCGTGGCGACGCGCGGGGTGGTGGTCCGGGTGACGGGTCGGCCGGTGCCGAGCGTGTCGTGGGCGTCGACGAGTGCGTCGGGGGAGGTGGGCCCGCCGAGGTGGCCGCCGGTGACGAGGACGGCGACCGCGAAGTGGGCGGAAAGCCGCTGGGCCTGCGCTATCGCGGCCTCCCATGACGACGCGCGTGGTTCGCCAGTGAGGACAGCAAGTTCGTCGAGATTGGGTGTGACGACGCTGCACAGCGGGAGGAGATCGCGGAGGGCGTGAGGGATGTCGTCGCGACCCAGCGTGCCGCCGGTGCTGGCTTTGAGGACGGGGTCGAGCACCACGATCGGCGGCGTGACCTTGACCAGCCAGGTCTCGACAACCCGTGCATTCTCGGCGGTCCCGAGCATCCCGATCTTGACGGCGTCGATGGTGACGTCGTCGCTGACCGCGTCGAGTTGCTCGGCGAGGAACGCCGCGGGTGGGGTGTGGATGGTGCGGACTTCGGTGGTGTTCTGGGCGACGAGGGCGGTGATGACGGCCATGCCGTAGCCGCCGTTGGCGGCGATGCTTTTGAGGTCGGCGTGGATTCCGGCGCCGCCGGTGGGGTCGGTGCCGGCGATGCTGAGCACGCGGGGGATGGGTTGCTCGCCGGGGGTCATGGCGCGACGTTAGCAGGTCCGGTTCGACGGGTTCCGGGATCGTGCGCTATGGTCAGTGCATCCACACGGGGGCCCTCGCAAGGGCTGAGATCGGGCTGACGCGGCCCGCGACCGTTCGAACCTGTCCGGGTAATGCCGGCGAAGGAAGTAGGAGTCTCCTCGATGGATTCTGTCGTATCTGCACGCGCTCTGGCTTATCTGCACGACACGGAGCACGACCTCCATGTGCCGGTCTCCCGGATCGGTTTGGACCCGTCTCCGGACGGCACCGCCAACCCGCCGGTGACGGTCTACCGGACCGAGGGCCCAGGAAGTGACCCGGTGGTCGGGTTGGCGCCCCTGCGCGAGGGCTGGATCGAAGCCCGCGACGACACGGAAGTGTATGAGGGTCGTCGGCGCAACCTTCAGGACGACGGCCGGTCGGCGATGCGCCGGGGTGAGGCGTCGGCGGAGTGGCGGGGTGCGAAGCCGCCGGTGCGGCGGGCGCTGCCGGGGCGCACGATCACGCAGATGCGGTACGCCCGCGACGGGGTGATCACCCCGGAGATGCGGTTCGTAGCGTTGCGGGAGAACTGCGACGTGGAGCTGGTGCGCTCCGAGGTCGCGGCCGGCCGGGCGATCATCCCGAACAACGTGAACCACCCGGAGTCGGAGCCGATGATCATCGGCAAGGCGTTCCTGGTGAAGATCAACGCGAACATCGGCAACTCGGCGGTGACGAGCTCGATCGCCGAGGAGGTCTCCAAGCTGCAGTGGGCGACCACGTGGGGTGCGGACACGGTGATGGACCTCTCCACCGGCGATGACATCCACACGACCCGGGAGTGGATCATCCGCAACTCCCCGGTCCCGATCGGTACGGTCCCGATCTACCAGGCGCTGGAGAAGGTGAACGGTGACGCGTCGGCGCTGACCTGGGAGGTGTACCGGGACACGGTCATCGAGCAGTGCGAGCAGGGCGTGGACTACATGACCGTCCACGCCGGGGTGCTGCTGCGGTACGTGCCGTTGACGGCGGAGCGGGTTACCGGGATCGTCTCCCGTGGCGGGTCGATCATGGCCGGCTGGTGCCTGGCCCACCACCAGGAGAACTTCCTCTACACGCACTTCGACGAGCTGTGCGAGATCTTCGCCCGCTACGACGTCGCGTTCTCCCTCGGCGACGGGCTGCGGCCCGGGTCGATCGCGGACGCGAACGACGCCGCCCAGTTCGCCGAGCTGGACACGCTCGCCGAGCTGACCAAGCGGGCCTGGGAGTACGACGTGCAGGTGATGGTCGAAGGCCCCGGCCATGTGCCGTTCCACCTGGTGAGGGAGAACGTGGAACGCCAGCAGGAGCTCTGCGACGGCGCCCCGTTCTACACCCTCGGCCCGCTGGTGACCGACATCGCCCCCGGCTACGACCACATCACCTCCGCGATCGGGGCGACCGAGATCGCCCGCTACGGCACCGCGATGCTCTGCTACGTCACCCCGAAGGAGCACCTGGGCCTGCCGGACCGGGACGACGTGAAGACCGGCGTCATCACCTACAAGATCGCCGCCCACGCCGCCGACCTCGCCAAGGGTCACCCGGGCGCACAGGCCAGGGACGACGCGCTGTCCAAGGCCCGGTTCGAGTTCCGCTGGCGCGACCAGTTCGCACTCTCGCTGGACCCGGTCACGGCGGAGGCGTTCCACGACGAGACCCTGCCGGCCGAGCCGGCGAAGACGGCGCACTTCTGCTCGATGTGCGGGCCGAAGTTCTGCTCGATGCGGATCTCCCAGGACATCCGCGACCAGTTCGGCGGCGTTACCGAGCAGCAGCGGGTCGCCGGGATGGCGGCCAAGTCCGCGGAGTTCGCCGAGGCCGGTGGGAAGGTCTACCTCCCCGCACCCAGCTCCACCCGGCCCTAACCGTGGTGCGTGAGGACCGGGAGCGCCGCGCGCAAGCGCCCGGCGCTGCCCGCCGGGTCAGCCGACTCGGTGATCGCCCGCACCACGACCACACGCTCAGCCCCGGCGGCGACGACCTCCGCGATGGTGGTCTCGTCGATGCCGCCGATCGCGAACCACGGCCGGGTCGAGGCGAAGTCGGCCGCGTAGCGGACCAGGTCGAGACCGACCCCGGCGCGGCCGGGCTTCGTCGGCGTCGCCCAGACCGGGCCGACGCAGAAATAGTCCAGGCCCTCAGCGGCGATCGCGGCTTCGATCTGCTCGACGCTGTGGGTGGAGAGCCCGATCGCCGTCTGCGCGCCAACGACCGTGCGGGCGACCGGGACGGGGAGGTCCTTCTGTCCGAGGTGCAGTACCGGGGCCTGGGAGACCAGGGCGATGTCGGCGCGGTCGTTGACCGACCAGAGCTTCCCGTGCCGGGCGGCGACCTCGGCGAGGACGGTGAGGACGTCGAGCTCCTCGCCGCCCTCGAGGGTCTTGTCCCGCAACTGGATGATGTCGACCCCTCCGGAGAACGCGGCGCCCACGAAGTCGGCGAAGTCGCCCTGACGGGTGCGGGCATCGGTGCAGAGGTAGAGCTGTGCGGCGGCGAGGGACATGAGGTCAGCGTAGCCGGGGCCGCGAGCCGCTCCGACCGGACCGTCGTCGACATAGCGGTCGTCGGCGGCGGGATCATCGGCCTGGCCATCGCCTGGCGGATCGCCCGGTCCGGCCGCAACGTCCGGTTATTCGACCCGGCGCCGGCCCGCGGCGCCACCTTCGCCGCGGCCGGGATGCTCGCCCCGGTGAGCGAGTACCACTACCAGGAGGACGCCCTCCTCCCGCTCATGCTCGCCTCGGCCGCCCGGTACCCGGAGTTCATCCGCGAGCTCTCCCCGAACGGCGAACCGACCGGGTATCTGCCGACGGAGACCCTGCTGGTGGGGGTCGATGCCGGCGACCGGCAGGCGTTGGCCGGCCTCCATTCCGCCCACCGTCGCTGGAACCTCGACGTCCAGAGGCTGACGACAGGCGCCGCCCGAGCGCAGGAGCCCCTGCTCGGCCCACGCGTGACGTCCGCCTACATTGTCGGCGGCGACCATCAGGTCGACCCGCGCACCCTCGCAGCCCGCCTGGTCGACGATCTGATCCGAACCGGCCGCGGCGTCATCGTGCGAGAGAGGGTGGTCGGGCTGCTCCACGCGGATTCGGCAGACCCGGACTCGCGCGTGACCGGCGTGCGGACCGAGAACGAGGAGGTCTCGGCGGAGGAGGTCGTCCTCGCCAACGGCCTCGGCGCAAACGAGCTCGAAGCCCTTCCGGGCGGATTGCACCTCCCGCTGCGACCGGTGTTCGGTGACATCCTGCGGTTACGTGTTCCGGTCGCCCTCCAGCCGCTGCTCTCGGCCACCGTGCGCGGCCTCGTCCACGGCGAGAGCGTCTACCTCGTCCCACGCTCCGACGGAACGCTCGTCATCGGAGCGACGCAGCGCGAGGACGGGATGCCCGGAGTCTCCGCCGGCGCCGTCCATCGCCTCCTGCGCGATGCGCAGGAGCTCCTGCCTGCCGTGGCCGACCTGGAACTGGTCGAAGCGACCGCGCGAGCCCGCCCGGCGACACCGGACAACGCCCCCTGCTCGGCCGGATGACCGGACCAGACGGCGCCGATGTGCCGGGACTGATCGTCGCCACTGGATTCTTCCGCCACGGCGTCCTGCTCGCCCCGATCGCCGCCGACATCTGCCTCCACCTCATCAACGGGGAGCACGACCCGCGTTGGGACGACATCCGTCCCGACCGATTCGCGACTCGAAACAGCCCCAGGACCATCGCAGGAAGGATCCGCGCATGATCACGATCACCGTCAACGGCCAGCCGCAGGAGAGAGGTGACACTGTCGGTCGCGGACCTCGTCGAGGAACGCACCGGCATCCGGGTCGGCGCTGGGGGAGCGACCTCCGGCGCAGCGCCACTCGGCATCGCCGTCGCGGTCAACTCCGCCGTCATTCCGCGCAGCGGCTGGGCGGGCGAAGAGCTCGCCGACGGAGACATCATCGAGATCGTCAGCGCGACCCAGGGAGGATGACCATGCTCACGGAAACGATCGGCCCGGACGCGGCCCCGGAGACCGAGAACCTCCCCGCCGGCATTCTCCGAATCGATGGCGTGGAGTTCACGTCCCGCCTGATCATGGGCACCGGCGGCGCCCCGAGCCATGCCGGTCTCGGCGCGGCACTGACCGCCTCCGGCACGCAGCTGACCACCGTGGCGATGCGCCGGCATGACCCCTCCGCCGAGGGCTCCCTGTTCCGCCTGATCGCCGACAAAGGCATCCGACTTCTGCCGAACACCGCCGGCTGCCTGACCGCCCGGGAGGCCGTCCTCACCGCTGAACTCGCCAGGGAAGCGCTCGCGACCGATTGGATCAAACTGGAGGTGATCGCGGACGAGGACACCCTCCTGCCCGACGGCGCCGAGCTGGCCTCCGCCACCGAGGAACTCGTCCAGCGCGGCTTCACCGTGTTCGCCTACACCAACGACGACCCCGCTCTGGCACGCCGGCTCGAGGACCTCGGCGCCGCAGCGGTCATGCCCCTCGGCGCGCCCATCGGCACCGGCCTCGGCATCCTCAATCCGCACAACATCGCACTGATCGTCGAGCGCGCGAACGTCCCGATCGTCCTCGACGCCGGCATCGGCACCGCCTCCGACGCAGCCCTGGCGATGGAGCTCGGCTGCGACGCCGTCCTGCTGGCCACCGCCGTCACCCGCGCCCAGGACCCCGTCGGCATGGCCACCGCCTTCCGCCACGCCGTGATCGCAGGCCGGCTCGCCGCCCTCTCCGGGCGTATCCCCCGCCGCACCAGAGCGCTCGCCTCCTCGTCGATGGAAGGCCGACCCGACCTGTGACCGCAACGACCGACCGCGACAGCATGACGCCCCTCGTCGAACCCGCATCCGAACTGGAGGCCGACGAATACGACCGGTATTCGAGGCACATCCTGCTGCCCGAGATCGCAGTCCTCGGCCAGCGCAGACTGAAGAACGCTCGCGTGTTCGTCATCGGCGCCGGAGGACTCGGCTCCTCCGTCCTCCTCTACTTGGCCGCCGCCGGCGTGGGAACACTCGGCATCATCGACGACGACCGCGTCGAGACGAGCAACCTCCAGCGCCAGGTCATCCACAGCGCCGACGACGTCCACCGCCTCAAAGTCGACTCCGCACGCGACACGATCGCAGCGCTCAACCCGCTCGTCCGGGTCGAGACCTACCCATTCCGTCTGACGGCCGCGAACGCGCGAGCGCTGTTCGAGCAGTACGACCTCGTCATCGACGGAGCCGACAACTTCGCGACCCGATACCTCGTGTCCGACGCTGCGGAGATCACCGGGAAGCCCTGCGTGTGGGGCTCCATCCTCCGATTCGAAGCGCAGGTCAGCGTCTTCTGGAGCGCGCACGGCCCCACCTACCGCGACCTCTTCCCCGACTCGCCGCCACCCGAGTCAGCACCGTCGTGCGGGGAAGCAGGCGTCTTCGGCATGCTCTGCGGCGTCGCGGGGTCGATGATGGCCGCCGAGGCCGTCAAGCTCATCACGGGTACCGGGCGATCCCTACTGGGACGGCTCGCCACCTTCGACCTCAAGGACGCCTCCTGGCGGGAACTCCACGTTGTCAGAGACCCCGCACGACACGTCCCCGCGCGTCTGGCCGACGACCCCGACTCGTGCAACCCCGAAGTCGTAGCCGACCATGACGTGGACTCGATCACCGTCCCGGAACTCGAGCACCTGCTTCGGGAACGCTCTGGTGGGAGGTCGGAGTTCGAGCTCGTCGACGTGCGAGAACAGGACGAGTGGGTCGCCGGACACATCCCCGAGTCGCGGCTGGTGCCGCTCAGCCGCCTCAGGCGAAACGCTGCCATCGACGGCACACCGTTCGAACGACGCATCGTCCTCTACTGCAAAGCAGGGCCGCGAGCCCGCACAGCGCAATCGATTCTCGGAGCTGCCGGTTACGCGGACGTCATTGTCGTGACGGGAGGGTTCGACGAATGGGCACGAAGACTGGTGCATGGAACGTGGTGACGATGGCGTCGGGCGGGCCGGTGTTCCGGGACGAGACACGGCCGCGCCGAACAATGGCGGTCACAGAGTTCCGACATCCTCGTCAGCCGGATTTGATAATCTGCTGAACCTCTAGCTGTAGTTCCCCGTGAGGTTGTGAACGCGGGCTGCGGGTGTTGAGCCGCCGATTCCGGTGTGGGGTCGGTGGTGATTGTAGTGATGGAGCCAGTGCAGGTAGGCAGCCGCGCGTGAGTCTTCGTCGGCGTAGGCGATGGCGTAAGCCCATTCGGTTTCCAGAGTGCGGTTGAACCGCTCGACCTTGCCGTTGGTTTGCGGTCGGTAGGGGCGAGTCTTGCGATGCTGGATGGTGCCGAGCGCGTCGGCGAAGTCGTTGGATCGGTAGCAGGCTCCGTTGTCGGTCATCACGGCGGTGACGGTGATTCCGGCATGTTGGAAGAACGCATTCGCGCGAAGCCAGAACGCGGCCGCGGTCTCTTTGCGCTCGTCGTCGAGAATCTCCGAGTAGGCCAACCGGGAGTAGTCATCGACGGCGTGGTGCAGATAGCGGTAGCCCCGTGAGGCGGGCGCTCCTCTGCGGGCAGCGCGCGAGCGGGCGGCTCCCGCTCGGCGGTTCTGCTCCGAGACGCGGCCGTGTGCCCTCCAGCCTCCGCCGTCGGGGACGCGGCCCTGCTTCTTGATATCGACGTGGACGAGCTGGCCCGGCGAGGCGACCTCGTAGCGGATCGGTTTCGGTCTGCGAACCGGTAACCCGGTGCTGGCGTCAAGATGGGTCAGCAATGGCATCCGGTAACGGGCCAACACCCGACCGACCGTCGAACGGTGCAAGCCGAGGTGATACGCGATCCGATGCGGACCCCACCGGCGCGTGAAGCGCAACGCGACGATCCGCCGCTCGACGCGCCGACTCAACCGCGACGGCGATGTCGATGGACGGCAGCTGCGATCAGTCAACGGCAAACCAGCCCGGTAACGGTCAGCCCACCGCTTCGCCGTGGCCGGCGAGCACTGGAACCGATCCGCAGCACGCCGCAACGGCCAGCCCCGCTCCACGACCAGGACGGCAAGACGACGACGCCCCTCCGGCGTCAACGGTGCATTAGCGTGAGTCACGAAGACCTCCGAGAACGATTGGTGTGTGGTAACCCACATCGTTCCGGAGGTCTTCGCCTAAGTCACGCGTTCACAACGTGTCGGGGAACTACATCTAGCCGTCGGGTCGGTCGTGGTGGCGAAACGATGATGGCCGCCTCTCGAGGCGGCCATCGCAATCGACGCAGGGAACTAGCGAGCGGGACGTGCAGCTCGAGCTGTCGTGATCGCAGTTCGAGCGAACTGGTTGCTGAACGTCTCTGCTTGGACCTTGACCCAGTTGTCATTGACTGCGAACGCCCAGAACAACAGCAACGCAATGTGGCCGAGAACGACGACGAGACCTACGAGTGGGACGGAGGTGAAGAACAGCACGACGGCGTTGACCGCCAATCCAGCGAGTATGACTCCGACCGCAACACCCTTCACGGCACGGGTGTTTCTTCGGAAGCCGTACCGAGCGTTCTCGTGTCGGACGAGGGACGCGTCTATCCCATCCCGGCGGATCACACTGATCGCCAGATCGATTGCCCCGCGGTACCGGGTGTCTGCCTGCTCTGGGTTGGAAGTCTCCTCCGCAGCGGTGGGGAGATCCTCACCGGTCAGCTGGCAGATCGCTTCGCGCAGCCGTCGACGCGATTCGGTGTCCCCGCTGTCGCGGTGACGCAGCGCCCGCGTCGTCGGCAGCCCATCCCACTCGGAGACGAGGCGCTCCTGCAGAAGTCGCCCTCTGCCTCGGACGAGTTCGTTCGCGACGGAGATGATGCCGACGACACCGAGGGCCGGGATGCTAATCCCGACCCACGGCGTGTTGACGAGGTAGAGGACGAATAGCAGCAGCGGCAACATCAGCACCACTGCTGGCGCAGTCCTCGCCTGCAGGGTGTAGCTGTCGAAGCCGCTAATCGTCTTCCTCCAGGGGGCCAATCCCGGTGATCGGACCCCAGCCGTCCCGCTTCGTTCCGGGCGACCAGTAGGCGATGGTCTTCCCCTCGGTGACATACACTCCCGCGCCACGTCGTCCCAGCGCGTTGGTGACCTTCGGTGAGGGTGCTTCTCGGAGTTCTTCGCGCTGCTGATGTAGGCGTCGGTCTTCCGGAACCCGTGGTCGATCGGTCCGAGAATCCGGTCGAGGATGTCCGGGCCGACGTTGCGATGGCTTCCGTGGTGAGGTGCCTGGAACAAGTCGAGCGGGTATGCGCTGAATGCTCCGACGTGTGCCTCATACTCGTCCGCTGCCGCCTCGAGCGAAGGGATGCCGGCGTCTCCGGTGAACATCAGCCGCTTCCCGTCGACCTGGAGGAGCGTGATTACCGAGCTCTTGTTCCGGGGGCTGGTTTCGTCGGAGTTTGTGAGCGTCTCCGACGGGTACAGTGCACGCACGCGCTCGAGGACCTTAACGCCCTTGGTAAGCGAGGTTGCAATTCCATTCTCCTGTAGAGAAAGACTTTGCTGGCGCGAGCGAGCTACGTGCTCTCTCGGAGTTCAGTCCACGCCGGAACGAGGTGTTCAGCCGCAACTATCTCAATGGGAAGTACGCAGCGATACCTCGTATCGATCAGCACGCGTTCTTGGATCTCTGGGATGAAACGGGTGAGCTCGAACCGTGATTCCCCCGCCCAGGACCTCGCTCGCAAGGCCCCTAGTCGCGAACCGAGGTCGTTCATTCTTGTGCTGCATGAGCGTCCTGTTCATGAGGAGTATGTGCAGTGGGTCAAGCAACAGACGCACCACCATCCGATCGCCCTGGAACCGATGCCCACGGACGATCCGCTCAAGAACATCCGGTTTGCCCGTGAACGCGCCACAATCGCGCGCGAGCAGGGCGCGGCGTACGACGAGGTCTGGTGCGTGTTCGATCGACTACCTGACGGGGTTGCTGAACTCGTGGCGGATAGTTCCGAGCTTTCTGGTGTCCGGCTTGTAGATAACACCCCCAACTTCGAATTATGGCTGCTGCTCCATTTCGCGGACTTGGCTCCGGGAACTAGTCCTGAAGTTCAGCTCGTCAAGTTCCTCCCCGGCTATCAAGGAGCGCTTGCAGGCGACGAGTCTGCGCTCCAAGGTCGATACGACCACGCAAGGTTGCGGGCGACGGCGCTTCCGCCTTCTCACGGGCACACCAATACCTTCTCGCTCGTCGATTCGGTGTTGCAGTCCTACGAAGACTTCAAAGGCGACGGCCCCGCGACTGTCGACCTCTAACCCGGCTAGCGGGGTCTGCCGGCTCCCGAGCGCCATCCATTTCCTTGCGTTTCGACCCGCTTCAGGTGGTGTATTGCGCCAGCCTTCAGCGAAGGCTTCGATGTATTGACACGGCGGCTGTTGCCTCAGTCCGGGTGACCGTGGCGTCGGGCAGACTGGTGGGGTGGAACGTGAGCCTCCGGCGCCAAGGCCGTTTGGTGTCTCTGCTGATGAAGCGGTCGAGTTGTGCCGCGAATGGATGATCTATCTGGGCGCAGTGGACACTGTCGCCGCGCAAGATCCTGCCCGGCAGCTCTGCGACCTCTACAGTTCCCGGTACCTCGCCTGGGTCGATAACGGACGGGGGAACCTGGATATCGATGCGGTGGAGAATGCTGCGAGGCTAGCGACCTCCGATGGCCGGCAGGCGTTGATCTTCGTGCGAGGGGGAGTTCGACCGGTGGCGCAGCAACAGGCCGACGCCCTGGGCGTGGCGATCCTCTGGTACCACGCTGTCGACGCAACCTTGGCGGGCGCGAGTCGACCCGGTCTTGCGGTCGTGGCCTCAGGGCTGAGGACGGCCTAATCCACCGTCCAAGTCAGAGGCGCAGGGAAGGCGACGGAGCTTCGCTCGCGGTCGACGCTCGTGTCGGGTCGGTGCGGGATGCTCGTGCGAGCTCGCGACGGGAGGCGATCCGAGACTTCTCGAGCGTCTCTTCTCGCGGATGGCGCTGCATGGTGTCGCCTAGTTCGGCGATCGCGGCCCGTGCGGTTCCCGCGATGACGACGGCTTCGTTTCTTCCTCTGCCGCGGGTGAGACCGACGTAGAGGCCGGCTGCGTCGACGCCGGGGCCGACGATGGATCGTTCGGTGGTTTCCCCTTGGACTCCGTAGACGGTGCCGGCGTATCCGAGGTGCAGGTGGGATCCGGCGTACTCGTGGGTGATCTTCCTGAGGTGGGACGAGTCGGTGAGACTTGTTAGAAGCACGTGGTCTTTGGTGATGGCCTTGATAATCCAGGTCTGGCGGTTCTCCACCCCGGACGTGTTGTCGTTGCGTCGAGTCTGAACGACGTCGCCCACAAAGCACGGCTGATCGGCCTGACCGAGTACCTGACGGTCGGTGGTGAGGTCGCCGGACGCGATGCGCTGAGTTTGGATGCTTTCGTTGATCTGTTGCGCTTCGGCATGGGTGGCGGTCACCAGGGCGATCGTCTGCCCGTGTCCGCTCGCGTCGAACCATCCGTCGACCATCGTCTGCCGGGCGTCGACCTCCGTGGTGACGGACGTGACATGCCCTTTTTCTATTAGCTCCCCTGCGATCCGCTGTCCTTCTTCGGCGCCGTCGGCGTCGCGGAGTCGCAGCGTGAGGTCGGCCCAATCGGGATCACGGAACCGATGGATATTTGTGAGTTCGATCCGGCCGAAGGCTGCGGATCGGAACAGGGCCATGGCACCGGAATGTCCGACAGGGAGGGCTTGGTAGTCGTCGCCGACCACCGCGATAGTTGCTCGTGTGCGTTCGATGACGTCCAGAAGCGCGTTTGCGGCTTCGAGGTCGAGCATGCCGGCCTCATCGACCACGATCCGGTCACCTGGTCGGATCGCGATTCGAGGGCCGCGATACTCCGCTCCGGTCGTGGGGTCGATAGCTCCGGGGAGCAGTCGCGTCCACTCCGTGTTGCCAGAGGCGCTCGTTGTCCAACGCCATCCGTAGTCGTGGAGGAGCTGGTGGAGGGAGGAGGCGGCGCTGTTGGTTTCTCGGCCGGCGACGGTAGAGGCCTTCTTGGTCGGAGCGACGATGATCATGTTGTGTCCGTGCCGGCGAAGCGCGGCTCCGGCGACCTTGAGCATGGTGGTCTTACCCGTTCCCGCGGCCCCGGTGATGGAGACGATCGAGGCTGTTCCGGCGAGGGCGGCAGCACCATCTGCCTGGTCGCCATCGAGGACACGCTCCGGGTCGAGCGCGTGAGCGATCGCCGTGATCTCGCGGGTCGAGACGGCATCTCCGGGTGCTGCCATCGCGTCGATCCGGTTCGCAAGAGTGGTCTTCAGAACAACGGTTGCGGTGGCCATCCGATGCTTGACGTGCTTCGGCGTGTCAGGATCGTTCAGCAACGTCACCGTGTAAGTGCGAGCAGCAGCCTCTGAGACCGCGTCAACAGTTGCGGCAAGTTCAGTGCGCTCGGCCAGAACCCCCGAGGCCGCGATCGCGCGGATGGCGCCGGCCCGGATGTCCAGGTCGCTGAATCGGCCGCCCGTGCCTGTTGAACGTGCATCCGCGTCAACGATTGCTCTGGCCGCGAGAAGCTCCAGGTCCAGGTCGTCGATCGAGACCGCAGCAAGGCGAACGGGGGAGGGGGTTTGTCTGATCGTCGGGTCCACCGAACTCAGCTCTTGCCGAATTAGCTCGGCCCAGTTGTCTTCGTCGAGGTGCCCGGGCTTGTTCGGCCGGTTGGCTGCCCACGCCCACCGGTCGATCTGATTCAGCACGTCGTGGGAAGGCTCCTGTCCGGGGTGCTGTTGCTTCCACCATGCGGTGCGGGCAATCTTGTTGGCTTCGATCTGCGCGGACCGCTTCGACAGGGGACGTACCAGGTGCTGCAACTGGGCGATCTCACCGTCCTCGTTGAGAGTGAACCCTTTCGCGGCGAGGGCGGTGATCCATGCGGGGTCGGTGCGGGCGGCGAGGTCGCCTTCGGCGTTGATGACGTTTTGGAACCGCAACGCAACCCGGGTGTCCAGGTTGGACCATTTCCCGTCGCCACCTTGGACTTTCACGTTCAACCACAGGTGCCGGTGCTTGTGTGGGTCCAGTGAGCGGGAGCGTTCATGCTTGAGCTCGACCACCTCGACTCGAGCGAGGTCTTCTCGGATGCAGCCGCCCTTCCCGCGCCGTGCGTTGAGTTCTTCCTGCCAGAGGTGGATGATCCGGTCCCTTAGTCGGTCCTGGAGGTCTTCGTATGCCGCGTTCAACTCCGGGTCCAGCATCGCCGCGATGCTGAACGACTTCGGCGCGTTGATGGTCGCATCCAGCACCAGGTCCGCGTTCGGGGAGGACATCTCGAACCCGCGATGCTCACCGGTGAGTGGGTCGCCGCCATCGACCCAGGTGCGCAGCTGCTTCCGGGTGAGCAGATCATCGCGGATGGACCCGTTCTCCACGATGTACCGGGTCATCACCGCACCCGCGTAATCCGCTGCCGCGAGCACCCCTTGCGCGGTCTTCGCGGTCAGGTGGGAATCGCAGACACCGCCGAACGCGTACGCGATCGCTTGCCTCACCCCATGTGAGGCAACCCCTCGTTTCCACCGCGCCACACCCCCGCGCATGGCGCCCAGGATACTCCCATTCCACAGAAAGTGCCTGCGTGCATTCGCTCTTGTTTATGTCTATCGCTCTTGTCGTGTCATTTGTGCTCCTTCCGTCTTCTGTCTCCATCACTGCTTTCAGATCTCCTCGTTTTGGGGTTTCCCTTGCGTGCTCCTTGTTCCGCTTCTCCTAGTTGCCTTCTTGGTCGCGCAGCGGCACGATCCTGACCGAGATCCGCGGTCCGCAGTACATCCGTCTCCGGCTATCTGCCCCTGTACATCGCGCAGCAAGGAGCTCGAACCGGGTCACGTAGGTCATCGGTTCATCCGCACGGAACCCGGCACGAATACCGATTCCAGCCCGATCCCGACCAGGTCCGAGGCACGCCGTCGGCTGACGCTGAAGGACGGACGCAGCGAATGAACCACAAGCGGCGCAACGCTCGGATCCCCTTCAAGCGCTCGGATCCCCTTCAGTGGCTCGAGCTCTTCTCCCGGGCGGGTCGGCCCTGTCGGCGCTCGTTAGGAATTGAGCAGAAACGCTCGTGAGGAATTGAGCACCTGATCCAGATTGGACGGGTGATCACCTTGGAGCATTGGGCCTTGATTCGGCGGCTGCACTTGGCAGAGGGAGTGCCGAAGGCGCAGATCGCCAGACAGCTCGGGCTGTCGCGGAACACGGTGGCGAGGGCGTTGGCCTCGCCAGCGCCGCCGACCTATCAGCAGCCGCCGAGACCGTCGGCGTTCGACGAGCTCGAGCCGCGGGTCCGGTCGCTGCTGGCCGAGTTCCCGACGATGCCGGCGACGGTGATCGCCGAACGAGTCGGTTGGGCAGGGTCGCCGTCGTGGTTCCGGAAACGGGTCGCCCTGCTGCGGCCGGAGTATTCACCGAAGGACCCAGCCGACCGGCTGGACTACTCCCCGGGCGACCAGGTCCAGTGCGATCTCTGGTTCCCGCCAGCGCGGATTCCGACTGGGACCGGCCAATGGGCGTCCTTCCCGGTGCTGGTGATGGTCGCCTCGTATTCACGGTTCATCACCGCCCGGATGCTACCCACCCGCAAGACACCGGACCTGCTGGCCGGCATGTGGTCGCTGCTGAGTGGGCAGCTGGGCGCCGTTCCCCGACGACTGATCTGGGATAACGAGGCCGGCATTGGCCGCCGCAACCATCTCGCGGAGGGCGTCACCGGGTTCTGCGGGACGCTGGCCACTCGGATTGTTCAGCTCAAGCCCTTCGATCCGGAGTCCAAGGGCATCGTCGAACGAGCGAACCAGTTCCTGGAGACCTCGTTCATGCCTGGCCGCCAGTTCGAGCACCCCGACGACTTCAACGCCCAGCTGGCGACCTGGCTGACCAGAGCGAATCAACGAACGGTCCGATCGCTCCAGACCCGGCCGACTCAGCTGATCGAGCTGGACCGGAGGTCGATGCTGGCGTTGCCGCCGTTGGACCCGCAGGCCGGGTTCCGCAACCGGATCCGGGTCGGCCGGGACTACTACACGCCCGTGCTCGGCAATGACTACTCCGTCGACCCGGCGGCGATCGATCGGATGGTCGATGTCAGCGCCGACTTGGAGCGGGTCCAAGCGCGTCTCGCCGGTCGGCTGGTCGCCGACCATCCCCGCAGCTGGGGACGCGCCGGACGGATCACCGACCCCGAACACGTCAGCAGCGCCGGCCGGCTGCGGGTCGCGTTCCAGCAACCGTGGCCGAAGACGATCGAGGATGCCGGGATCCTGCGGGATCTGGCCGACTACGACGCCTTCTTCGGCATCACCCTCGACCAGGAAGAGCACACCGCATGACTAGCACCGCGATCAAGCAGATCGACCATCTCGCCCGGGCGCTGAAGGCGCCGCGCATCCAGGAGCACGCTGCCCGGCTGGCCGAGCAGGCCCGCGACGCCGGGTGGTCCCACGAGGAATACTTAGCTGCCGTCCTGGATCGGGAGGTTTCGGCCCGGGACTCCTCCGGATCGGATCTGCGGATCCGGGCGGCCGGGTTCCCCGCCCGCAAGACGATCGAGGACTACGTGTTCGATCACCAACCCGCGCTGAAGCGCGACACGATCTTGCACCTGGCCGGCGGGGCTTTTCTCGCGGGCGGGCAGAACGTCGTCCTGATCGGTCCGCCCGGGACTGGCAAGACACACCTGGCGATCGCGCTCGGGATCAGAGCCGCCCACCTGGGTCACCGGGTTCTGTTCGGCACCGCAACCGAATGGGTAACCCGCCTGCAAGCCGCCCACACGGTTGGCAAGCTCGGCGCTGAGCTGGCCAAGCTGCGCCGTTACGGGCTGATCATCGTCGACGAGGTCGGCTACATCCCGATCGAGCAGGACGCCGCGAACTTGTTCTTCCAACTCGTCTCATCCCGTTACGAACACGCGTCGTTGATCCTGACCAGCAACATGCCCTTCGCCCGCTGGGGCGACGTCTTCTCCGACCAAGTCGTCGCCGCGGCCATGATCGACCGCATCGTCCACCACGCCGAAGTCGTCACACTGAAGGGCTCCAGCTATCGACTCCGAAACACCGAGATCGAGACGCTACCCTCCGTCCGCGCCGAAAACGCGGCAAACTAACCACACAACGAAGTGCTCAATTCCTCACGAGCGAAAGTGCTCAATTCCTGACGAGCGCTGACAGGCCCCGCCGCTGCCACGAAGCAATGCTGCGCCCGAGCAGATAGAGCAGTGCGCTGGTGGCGGTGACGAAGAAGCCCACTGGCCAGTCGCTGATGTAGGCGAGGGCGATGGATGCCCAGATCGTCGCGAGGGCGAAGGCGACGGACAACACGATTGCGGTGGCCGGGCGGCGGGTGAGGAACCGAGCCGCGGCCGGCGGCCCGACGAGCAACGCGAACATAAGGAGAGCCCCTACGATTGGTACGCTCATCGTCGTCGCGCAGGCGAGGATCAAACCGAAGACGACCGACATGGCTTGGGGGCTTACTCCGCGGGATGGCGCCATGTCGGGCAGGACCGACGCGGTGAGCAAGGGGCGGTAGAGCACGGCGATCGCGGCCACGCAGAGCGCTCCGAGCACGAGCATCGGCACGATCTCCAGTGTGGAGACACCGAGGATCTGGCCGAATAGCAGCGCGAAAACCTCGGCGGAGTATTCGGTCGAGCGGCTGAGGAACAGCGCTCCGAGGCCGAGCATCATCACCAGTGCCAGGGCCGTGATGACGTCACTGCGAGCTCGGCGCCCGAGCACGGAGATGGTCAGCGCTCCACCGGCGGCGAAGACGCCCAGCCCGATGAGCGGGTCGATGCCGACCAGGACAGCGCCGGCCGCCCCGGCGAATGCCCCATGGGGGACCGCGTGGGCGAGGAACGCGTTGCCGCGCAGCACCACGAAGAACCCGACGATGCCGGCGATCAGGGCGACGATCGTGCCCGCCTCCCAGGCGTTAACCATGAACGGTGCGAACATCAGCCCACCACCCGTGCCGGCTCGGAAGCGGGAGCCGCGATCATGGCGTCGGGGCGTGGTGCCCGCCGGACGGAACGGAAGTGGACGCTGATACGGACAGCGAGGTAGACGAAGAACACCAGGGCGACGATGCAGAAGCTGACGGGCCAGTTGGGGCCGCCGATCCAGTAGTAGCTCTCGTACGACACCCAGCAGCCCACCCAGGTCGTGGCGACGGCGAGCCCGGACGCGAGGAGCACGGCGAGGCCGGAGCGGCGTGTGAGCAGCAGCGCGGTCGCTGCCGGACCGATGAGCAGGGCGGTGGACAGGATCGCGCCGATGGTCAGTGCGGACAATTCGACGGCGAGCGCGAGCGCGATGAGGAACAGGATGCCGGTCAGGCGGACGGGCACACCGCGAGCGGTCGCGAGGTCGTGGTCGATCGACTCCATCAGCAGCCACCGGTAGGCGAGCACGATCAGCATCAGCGCGACGAGACTGAGGGCGACCACCAGAGGGATGACGCCCGGGTCGATGACGAACAGCGACCCGAAGAGCACCGAGACCGCAGCGTTGCTCGAGCCGCCGATCGTGGTGTCCCAGTAGAGGAACAGGGCAGTCAGGCCCAGCCCGAAGCCAAAGACGACGCCGGTGGCGACGTCTCGCCCCTTGAGACGTTGCACGCCGATGACCTCCATGAGGAGGGCGGCGATGATCCCGGCGCAGACGAAGCCCCACAGCTGGCTGATGCCGACGAGGAAGGCCGCCGAGCCGCCGACCGCGCCGAGATCGGCCAGTGCGTGACCCGCGAAGGACTGACCACGAACAACGGTGAACACACCGACCACGCCGGCGATCGCAGCAACGAAGCCCCCGACGATGAGGGCGGTATGGACCGTCGGACTGCTGAAGAAGCCGCCCAATATAACCGCGGCCAGCATTCTCACGAGCGCTCCTGTTGCAGCGCCGCAGGGCGAGACGGCCCATGGTGGACTTCGTCGGCGACCCCGCCCGTGCCGTCGGCGATGACCATGACACGGCCTTCGGCGCGGATCACGCGGATGGGACGCCCGTACAGACGGGTGAGGACATCGCTCCGCACCACTTCTTCCACGGAGCCAGTGGCCGCCCGGCCGGCGGCGAGATAGACGATACGGTCCATCACCGGCAGGAGGAGGTTCATGTCGTGCGCGGTCATGACGATCGCCACCCGGCGCGTGCGGCGCAGTTCGTCCAGCAGCTCGACGATGTCCTGTGCGCTCGCCGGGTCGAGATTCGCCAGCGGCTCGTCCAGCAGCAGCAGGGCAGGATCGCTGATCAGCGCGTGGGCCAGCAGCACGCGCTGCTGCTGCCCACCGGAGAGCTCGCCGATGCGCTGGTCGGCGAAGGAAACGGCGCCGACCGCGCGGAGCGACTCATCGACGCGCGCGCGCACCTTTCGACGGCGCAGCGGCAAACCGAGCCGGCCACCGTCCAGTCCGAGCGCGACGACATCCCGGGCCCGCAGTGGTGCGTCCGCATCCAGAGCGACCTTCTGCGGAAGGTAACCCACCCCGCCGGAGCGTGCGCTACGTCCCGGGCGATCGATGCGACCGGAACCGGGGCGAAGCACCCCGAGGAGGACCCGCAGCAGCGTCGTCTTCCCCGCGCCGTTCGCGCCGATCAGGCCTACAAACTCGCCGGGCGCGACATCGAGGTCCACACCGTCGAGGATCTGCTTTCCGGAAAAAGTGACACCGATTCCCCGGGCGGAGAGCACCCCGCCCGGGACATCCCCAGTTCGCGAATCCGTCACAGCTTCTCGGTGGACTGGCCGTTCGTGATCGCGTTCGTGAGCGCGGTCACCTCGGCCTCCATCCACTTCTGGTAGTGGTAGCCGGTCGGCATCGTCTCGTACACGCCCACGACAGGCACGTTGTTCGAGCGGGCAAGAGACAGGAAGTGCGAGGTCACCGAATCGGTCACCTGCTGGTTGTAGAGGAACACTTTGACGGCCTTGCCGGTGAAGAGCGCATCCTGCGCCGCGGAGTCCTGCGGCGACGGATCGGTGCCGTTCATGATCGCCGCCTGCAGCGACCACGGCGTCTTGATGTCCACACCCGCAGCCTGCAGCATGTAGTCCACCACCGGTTCAATCACAGCGACGGGCGCGCCGGCGTGGTTCTGCTTGAACGCTGCCAGCTGGTCCGTCCAGGTCTTCAGCGAATTGTCGAATGCGGTCAGCTGGGCCTGGAAGTAGCTCGTGTGCGAAGGCTCGATCTTGCCCAGATCAGCAGCGATCACTTTCGCGACGGCGGGCATCGTCTTCGGGTCATACCAGAGGTGCGGGTTTTCCGTGCTGTCCGGCAGGCCCAGGACATCCTGGGCCACGATCACCGTGCGCGTCCTGTCGGGCGAGGCCTTCTCGAGCTTGGCCATGAAGTCGTCATAGCCGACACCGTTCTGCACCACCAGCTGCGCGGTGCTCAGCGCGCTCGCAACGCTCGCGCTGGCCTCGAAAGTGTGCGGATCCGTGTTCGGGTCGCTCATGATCGCTGTCGCCGCCACGTACTTCCCACCGATCTGCGCAGCGACGTCCGAGTACTCGTTCTCCGCTCCGACGACGACGATCTTGCCGTCGCCGCCGGTGCTCCCGTTCGAGGACTGCGAGCAACCGGCCAGAGCCGCCGTCAACGCCGCGGCCGCAACACCGACGGCTACCAATTTGTTGATGCGCACTGACATCCATCCAATCCGGGGAACGTGTCCCATCTACGTCACTATTGATAAGTATTCTCAATAGGGCAAGGCTACGACACGGGGTTGCGATTACGCTAATCGTAACGATAATAATTCTCAATATCTATAAGAAGCGAGAGGGAGGGGGCGTTCATGGGTCCCACCGCTGATGGCGCTGCGCCATCTCGGCAGCGGGCGCACCGATACCGATCACTGGTCCTTTCCGCGCTCGCGGCTTTGGAATCGCCCATCTCTGCCCAGTCGCTGTACACCGCTTTGCGTGGCAGCGGCGAACGCATCGGCTTGGCGACGGTGTATCGCGAGTTGCATGCGCTCACCCGGAATCGACAAATCGAGGAAGCATTCGTTGGGGGCGAGACCGTCTACCGGGTTTCGCAACGGGACCTTCTCGTCTGCGACGGTTGCGGGCGCACCGAGGAAGTCGGCGCCGGTGTGACGGTCGAAGCGGCGTTGGACCGATTTTTCGGTGGCGCGCACCCGGTCACCGTGCACGGCGTATGTACCTTGTGCTCGTCGAAGTGACGAAGGCTTCCGCTCTCGAGAGGAACGTGGGTGTTCTCGCATCCTTCTCAGCGACTCGTTCAGGCCGCGGCGCTAGAGTGGCGCCCCGATCAAGCCGACCGGAGGTTTCATGGCGCACGCGCACGCTCACTCGCATGGCGGGTCCCTCCGGACGGGGCCGCGAGGCCGGATCCTCCGGAATGTCGTCGCCGCCGTGCTGGTGCTGGCTGGGCTGGCGACGGCGGCCGGCCTGGCGCTGCTTTGGCCGGATCATGGGAAGGTCGCGTCCGCGTCCTCCAAGATCGAGTTCGCGGCAAAGGGCACAACCTTTCCGACCGGGCGGATCGTCGCGCTGTCGAAAACCTGCCCGGGGTACTTCTCCTCGGGGTCCGCATCGACCTCCGCGCCCGGAGACACCCGCGCGTGCCAACTCGCGAAAGTGACGCTCCTCGACGGCGCCTCGAAGGGGAAGTCGGTCACCGTGCCGCTGCTGTGGCCGTATTCGAGCGCCGGCCTGCGGGTCGGCGACCGGATCGAATTGGTGGTGCCGCCGAAGGCCGCCGACGCCTCGTCGTCGGGCCTGGACGCGCAGACCCTCGCGACCGAAGCACAGGGCATCACCGTCAACGGCGTGGTGCGCGACCAATCGCTCACGGCCTGGGTGGTTCTGTTCGCGGTCATCGTCATCGCCGTCGGGCTCCTCCGGGGCCTGATGGCTTTGCTGGCGCTGGGCTTCAGCGGGTTCGTGCTCGTGGGCTTCGTGCTCCCTGCCCTTGTCTCCGGTCAGCCCGGACTGGCCGTCGCGGTCGTCGGGTCCTCGACGATCATGTTCGTGGTCCTCTACCTCGCGCACGGCCCTTCCATGCGCACGAGCGTGGCTCTGCTGGGTACCCTCTTCGGCATCGTGCTGACCGCAGGTCTGGCGCAACTCTCGGTCGGCACCACCCACCTGACGGGCGTCACCGGGGACGTCGGCGGGATGCTGGCCGGGTCGACGCAGATCGACTTCCGCGGCGTCCTCACCTGCGCGATCGTCATCGCCGGCCTCGGCGTCCTCAACGACGTCACCGTGACCCAGGCGTCGGCGGTGTGGGAGCTGCGCGCGGCCTCCCCTCTGCTGTCCCGCCGAGAGTTGTTCACCCGGGCGATGCGCATCGGCCGCGACCACATCGCCTCCACGATCTACACCATCGTGTTCGCCTACGCGGGGGCCGCCATGGTGACCCTGATCGTCATCTACCTCTACAACCGGCCGGCGGTCAGCCTGCTGTCGCAGGAGGACCTCGCCGCCGAAGTCGTCCGGACCCTGTGCAGCGCGATCGGCCTGGTGCTCGCCGTACCCGTCACAACCGCCCTCGCCGCACTCCTCGTGCCCCAGGAGCTCACCCGCGCCGACGAGAACCGCGTCACCGCGTCGCTGAAGCTGTGGTGGTACTCCTTCATCCCGCGACCCGCGCACGACGCCGCGCAGGCACCGTCCCGCATCGATACGGAGACCCATTAGGCGACGCGACGCGACTCTACATCATGTAGAGTAAATCGCGTGATCGCGGAACCCGCCCTGGCTTGGACCTTCTCTGCATGGTTCGCCGGCACCGGCGTGATCTTCCTGGTGGCGCTGGTGCACTCCCGCACCTGGCCGGATCGGGGATCGTACTCAGCCCACGTGCTCATGAGTCTGTCGATGGCGATCATGCCGTGGACATGGTCGACGAGCGTCCCACCGCTTCTTCAGATCGTCGTGTTCACCGTCGCCGCGCTCTGGTACGTCGGACTCGCCGTATTCCGCCCGCGGACGCATGCGGGCCCTGAGGCTGGCAGCCATCACGTGGGGCCTCTTCTGCTGGCCTATCACGCGGCGATGATGGCTGCGATGGTCTGGATGAGCGCCCTGATGACCATGACGATGGGCGGCTCGACCGGCGGGATGCGCGACTCCGGTGGGATGGCGATGCCGGGAATGGAGATGTCCCGGGATTCGATGGCCGGGCTGTGGCGACAGCCGGGATGGGTCGTGACGGTCACTCTCGGATTCGTCGCCCTCTTTGCGGCCGCGACCGTGTGGTTCCTCGTCGACCTCGCTCGCGCTCGGGGCGGGCGGCGTGGCTCCGCTCCGCTCTCGCCGCTCGTTCAAACCCTGCTGAACATGGTCATGGCGATCGGGATGGGCGGTTCCTTCCTCGTGATGTCGTGATGACTCTCCTCCCTCTGTTCTCCTCGAAAGGAAACCTGCAATGACAGCATCCCGTCGCCGCCGATTCGGCATCGTCGGCACCCTCGCGGCGGCCGCCTCCGCCGCTCTCGTCCTGGCCGTGGCCGGGCCGGCCTCCGCCCATGTGGTTGTCGGCGGCCCCGTCACGGAAGGCGGCTACGGCGTCCTCACCTTCCGTGTTCCGACGGAGTCGGACACCGCCTCCACGGTCAAGCTCGCCGTCAGCTTCCCCAAGGACACCCCGATCATCACCGTCTCCACTCAGCCGAAAGCCGGTTGGACGGCGGCGGTCGCCACGGGCAAGCTCGCGAAGCCCGAGAAGGACGACGACGGCAACACGATCGACACGTATGTATCGTCGGTCACCTGGACGGCGGCCGCCGGCACCGGGATCAAGCCGGGCGAGTTCGACACCTTCGCCGTCTCGGTCGGACCGATCCCGAAGGTCCAGAAGCTGACTTTCCCGGCCGTCCAGACCTACAGTGACGGTTCGGTCGCGAACTGGAACGAGATCCAGCAGGGCTCGACCGAGCCGGAGCACCCGGCCCCGACCCTCGTCGTCACGACCGCGAGCTCCGACAGTGCGAATGGGAGTACGGCGACAGCCACGCCCGGCGCGACCGGCGGCATGGAGATGTCGTCGTCATCGTCCGACAACAGTGGGCTCGGCATCGCCGGTCTCGTCGCCGGGCTGCTCGGCCTGGTCCTGGCGATCATCGCGCTCGTGCGAAGCGGCCGTGGGAAGGCCGCCGAGACGAAGTGACCCCGGCCTCGTCGCGGCTCGGACGGGGAGGCGGTCGGCTCGTCGTCGCCGCCTCCCTCGCCTTCGCTGCGCTCTACCTGATCTGGCAGTTGCTCGTCCCGGCGTCCCCGGCGGCGGCGCATGCCGTTCTGGAGTCGAGCAGCCCCGTGGACGGATCACGGGTAGCCACCGCGCCGGCGCAGGTCACGTTCACCTTCGACGAGGCGGTGCAGCTCCCGCCGGATGCGACTGCCACGCTCTCCGATCACGGCGTCCGCGTCGACTCTGGACCGGCGCGTCTGGCCGACTCCGGGAAGACCGTGGTGATCCCATTGCGGAAAGCCCTGGCCGACGGGGCGTACACCGCGAGCTACCGGGTGGTGTCGGCCGACGGTCACGTCGTCACCGGGGCCATCCGGTTCGGCCTGAACGCTGACCCCGCGACGGCAGGGTCGACCACGCCCACCCCGATCGACCCCGTTGAGGTGGCCGCCGAGTCAGCGCAAGGACTGGTCTACGGCGGTGTCGTGCTGCTGATCGGCGTGTCGTTCGCGGGCTTGGTGCTCTGGCCCTCTGTGGGCTCCCGACGCGGTGCGAGCGTGCTGCGTTGGGTGGGCTGGTCGTTGCTGGCCGGCGGCACCCTCCTGCGACTGTTGCTCGCAGGCCCTGCCGCGACCGGCAGCGGGTGGGGCGGAGTGTTCCGGCTGGACGGGATCGGAACGGCTCTGGCGGAGGTCGGCGGTGTCGCGGGACTCGTGCGGCTGGTCCTGCTCGTGGTCCTCATACCGTGGGTGGTTCGCCCTGGCCGTGGTCGAGCGAGTACCGTCGCGTCGGCCGTTCTCGGTGTGGCTGTTCTCTGCTCGATCGCCGCCGACGGCCATGCTGCTGCGGGGGATGACGCCTGGCTAGCGCTGCCGGTGACCACGCTCCATTTGGCCGCGATGGCGCTGTGGGTCGGAGGCCTGATCGTCCTCGCCGTCTTCGTGATCCCCGCACACGGTCGCGATCAGGACGAGTTGACACGCCAGCGACGGTGGTCCGTCGCCGCGTTCGCGTGCGTCGCGGTGCTGATCGTCACCGGCGAGTACCAAGCGTGGCGGCAGCTCGACCCGCTGCAGTCCATCTCCGCCACGGCCTACGGCGTCACGCTCCTGATCAAACTTGTCTTGGTCGCCCTCGCCATCACGGCAGCCCTCGTCTCGAACCGGCTGCTGGTGCGAAACGGTCCTCCGCGGGATGCGCGCGAGAGACACCGCGCGCGCCGGATCGTGGCGACGGAAGCGGTCATCACGCTTGTCGTCGTGGTCGTCACAACTGTTCTCGTCGCGTTGCCGCCGGCGCGGACGACTTATGGGCCACCGACGACGCTCACAGCGGCCGCCGGCACCGGAACCGCCCACATCTCCGTCGACTCCACCCACGTCGGCCCGCAGACCATCACCGTGCAGCTCGAAGACGCCTCCGGCCAGCCCGCCACGGCGGATGCGATCACGGGCACGCTGGGCACCACTACCGTTGCCGGGGTCACGCTGCGCTTCGAACGCACACGGAATGGCGAGTGGGTGGCCCATTCGATCGCACCCGTCGCCGGTGAGTGGACGGTCGCCCTCTCGGTCGACTTCGGCACGGGTGCTCAATACGCGACGTCTGCGGTCTATCGCGTGTGGGGCTGAGAAGACGATTCCGGCCGTCCGATCGAGGAGGAGCGATCGGACGGCCGGAAGAACCTGCCTGAGCGCCGTTACCGCTGTGCCGCCTGAGCCTCGGCGCGGTGGCCGCTCACGCTGGGCCCCGGCTGGGGCTGGGAGAAGATCACCACCAGGATCACGGCGATGCCAACGATCACGTGCGGCAGCCAGACGTTCGGCGTGTTGTTCACGAAGCCGAACAGGAACGGCGAGAGGGCGAGGAAGAGGCTCGCCACGATGTCGAACACGAGGTGGACCGGCATCGGGATGAGCTTGAACGGCCCCCACTCGTATCGGGTGAAGAGGCTGTAGACGATCAACCCGACGCCGAGCACGATCGGGATGACGACGGCCGCTCCTCCGACCTGCGAGAAGCCGAAGAGGAACGGAGCGAGGATGAGGGCGATTCCGACGATGTAGTCGAGGATGCCGTGGACCTTTGTCGGTATGAATCTCATGCCAGGTGTTCGGAGCGATTAGGGAATCGGATGGGCGGAATCGTCATCCATTTTACAAGATGTAGAATCGACACGGCATCGAAGGGAACGTGATGGAGACCAGCTACCAGGTTGTCGGGATGACGTGCGAGCACTGCGAGCGTCGCGTGCAGAGCGAGGTATCGCTCCTGCCCGGTGTGGAGTCCGTTCGCGCCGACGCCGGTTCGGCGACCCTCGTCGTGGTCAGCGGTTCGCCGCTTGACCTGGCCAGCGTTCGCGAGGCCGTCGAGGAAGCGGGCTACGAACTGGCGCATGACTGACGCGCCAGCCCGTCCAGCTGCCCGTCACCCGCTCCTGCTCTGGGCGACGGCCGCCATACCGCTCGTCTCCGTCGTCGTGACGGTGGCGGTGTTGGGCAGTGCCCCCTATGAGTGGCTGAGTCGCGAGTACCCGGGGCTGCCGACCTCGTATGCGAGCGCGCTGCTGCGGCTTGTGACTGACGCGGCGACGGCCGTGGCATTGGGAAGCCTGGTGGTTGCCGCGTTCGTCGTCGCGCGCAAATCCCGCACCGCGATCGTCAACGACCGCGACCTCCGGTTCACCCGCATCGCCGCATCGGTCTGGCTCGGGGGCAGCATCCTGTTGATCCCGGTCGACGCAGCGGACGCCAGCGGGCGAGGCCTCTCGACGCTGCTCGAGCCGGGAGCCTTCGGCTACCTGGTCACAGCGAGCTACCTCCCGGGGGCGTGGATCGTCTCCGCGGTGTGCGCGCTGGTGGTCCTGATCGCAGCCAACGTCGTCGGCTCGTGGGTCTCGACGGTCGTCCTCGCCGCGATCGCGGCGCTGGGGATGCTGGCGCCGGTCATGGTGGGGCAGGTGCTGGTCGGCCCGAACCATGACTTCGCCGGCGATGCGGCGATCTTCGGAACCCCGGCGACCGGGATCCTGCTCGGCGCCACGGTGACGATGCTGGTGCGCTGGTCGACGGTCGGGCCGCCCGGGCCGCGTACAGCGAAGCGCTTCCGCACGCTCGTGTTATGGTGCTGGGCCGTCGCCCTCGCAGCCGACAGCATCCTCTACTACGTCCAGAGCGCGGGAGAGCCGGTGACATCGGCGACCGGGATCCTGTTCATCCTGCGGCTCCTGGTTCCGATGGTGTTCGTCCTCGGCGCGTTCGTCGTACCGCGCAAGCTTCGGACCGGTCTGCGGAGGGGGCAGCTGGTCGCGCTCCTCGTGTCGTGCTCGATGGTGCTCGGCATCACGTCGGCCATGCTGCGCATCCCGCCGCCTGTTTACTTCGTGCCCACCTCCACCCAGCAGCTCTTCCTGGGCTACAACGTGGACACGCCGATGACTCCGGTCACGCTGTTCCTGGACGGCCGGGTCAACATCCTCTTCCTCGTCATCTCGGTCGCTGGGACGCTCGTCTACCTCCTCGGCGTACGCACTCTGCGCCGCCGCGGTGACGCGTGGCCGGTTGGCCGCACGATCTCGTGGATCCTCGGCTGGGCAAGCGTCGTCATCACCACCTCCAGCGGCATCGGCCCGTACTCGTCCGCCTCCTTCGCGGTGCACATGGGGCTGCACATGAGCCTTAACATGCTCGGGCCGCTCCTGCTCGTGCTGGGAGGCCCGGTCACCCTCTTCCTGCGTGCGACGACTGCGCACCGCAAGGACGACTTCGCCGGCCCACACGAGTGGATCAATGCGATGCTGCACTCGCGTGCGACACACCTGGCATTCAACCCGCTGTACGCGCTCGTCGTCTTCGTCGGCTCCTACTACGCGATCTACATGACCCCGTTCTTCGACTGGGCGATGCGATACCACTGGGCGCACCAGGCGATGACCGTCCATTACTTGCTGATCGGGTACATCTTCTACGCTCTCGTGATCGGCGTCGACGCCCCGCCCCGCCCGCTCCCGCACCTGGGAAAGCTCGGTCTGGTGCTGGCTGCGATGCCTTTCCACGCCTTCTTCGGAGTCATCGTGATGACCAGCACCGCGCTCTTGGCGGGCACCTACTACCACTACCTCGACGTGTCCTGGATCGGCAGCCTGCACAACGATCAGTACGTCGCGGGAGGGATCGCCTGGTCCGCGGGCGAGGTCCCGCTGGTGATCGTGGTGCTCGCCCTGGTCACGCAGTGGGCGCGCCAGGACGCGAAGCTCGCGGCACGCACCGACCGACACCTCGACGCCGGACTGGACGACAGCTACGAGGCGTACAACCAGATGCTCGCCAAGCTCGCGGAGCGCCGGCAGACCACCGGCGCCACCGCATCCACACGTGTCCCTGTTCCCGATGAGGAGTCGCGATGACCACCACCACCCCGGTCGCCCTCGAGAAACGGCTCGAGCTCGACATCGGCGGAATGACCTGCACCGCGTGCGCCAACGCCGTCGAGCGCAAGCTCAACAAGCTCGACGGCGTCACGGCTTCTGTCAATTTCGCCACCGAGCGCGCGGTGGTGAGCGGTCTCGGCGAGGGCGACGCCTCGACCGCGATCGCCGCCGTCGAAGGGGCCGGCTATACAGCCGCGGTCCACGTGCCGGGAGACGACGCCTGGAGTGCCCGCGCGGCGGAGACGCGCACGTCGTCGCTGCGGAGGAGGCTCGCCGTCTCGGCTCTGCTGGCCATCCCGCTCTGCGATCTGACGATCCTGCTCGCGCTTGTGCCCGCGTGGCGCTTCCCGGGTTGGCAGGCGCTGTGCGTCCTGCTCGCCCTGCCGATCGTGACCTGGGCGGCGTGGCCGTTCCACCGGGCGACGCTGCGCGGCCTCCGACACGGCACGCTCAGCATGGACACGCTCGTGTCACTCGGGGTGGTGGTCTCGTTCGGGTGGGCACTGTGGACGCTGCTGGTCGCCCCCTCCGATCAGCCGGGATACTGGCTGGGCTTCGGTCGTACGCCCGCCGGCGCCGACTCGATCTATCTGGACGTCGCCGCCGGGATGGTGACCTTCCAGCTCGGCGGACGCTACTTCGAAAGCCGGTCGCGGCGACGTGCAGCCGATGTGCTGGAGGCGATCGGCGACCTTGCTGCGCGGGAAGCCACAGTGATCGACACGGAAGCAGGTGTCGAGCGGACCATCCCGATCGGGCAACTGCGGGTAGGCGACACGATCATCGTGCGCCCGGGCGAGAGGATCGCAGCGGACGGCACGGTCATGGATGGCACCTCCACTGTGGACACCTCGGCGATGACGGGCGAATCGGTCCCGGCCGAGGTCGGAGACGGCGAGACCGTCATCGGCGGCACGCTCAATCTGTCGGGGCGGCTCTTCGTGCGGGCGGACGCTGTCGGGGCGCGGTCGCGGCTGGCCCAGATGGCGGCACTCGCGGAGGATGCGCAACGACGGAAGGCGTCCGTGCAGCGCTACGTCGACCGCGTGACTGCAGTGTTCGTGCCCACGGTGGTCGCCCTCGCGGTTCTCGTCTTCGCGGGCTGGCTGATCGGCGGTGCGTCGTTCAACACGGCGATCACCAACGGCGTCGCGGTGCTCATCATCGCGTGCCCGTGTGCTCTCGGCCTCGCGACGCCGACCGCGTTGATGGTCGGTGTCGGCCGAGGCAGCCAGCTCGGCATCCTGATCAAGGGCCCGGACGCACTCGAGGCCTCCGGGGCAATCGACACCGTCGTCCTGGACAAGACCGGCACTGTGACGGAGGGTCGGATGCGTGTCGTCGCCGTCGACGCGTTCGGTCGCGACGAACTCGACGTGCTGCGTATCGCGGCTGCGCTGGAGGTTGCGTCGGAGCATCCGATCGCCCGCGCGGTCGTCGACCACGCACGGACGCTCGTGACCGATCTGCCCGCGGTGGCCGGCTTCGCCGCCAGAGCCGGTCTTGGCGCCGAAGGCATCGTTGCTGGGGAGCAGGTGCT